>NZ_JBIWPF010000039.1:0-28939 GCF_044768125.1 Streptomyces sp. NPDC101166 | reverse complement strand
GCGAACACCGACACCAGATTCGCCAACGCCCCATGACCCACCGCCACACCCTTCGGCCGCCCCGTCGAACCCGACGTATAGATCACATACGCCAGGTCAGCGGGTTCGGCTGTCCGGCAGGGGGCGACGGTCGGCATCCCCTCCAGGCCGGTCGCGGTGGCGGGGTCGTCGAGCCAGACGACGCGGTCGACGCCGAGCCTGGCGGCCACGCCGTCGGCGGCATCGTGACTGCTGACCACGGCTCGGGCGCCGCTGTCGCGGAGGATGTACGTCAGCCGCTCCTCGGGATACTCCGGGTCCAGAGGCACGTAGGCGCCGCCGGCCTTCCACACGGCCAGGATCGCGACGAGCATGTCCAGCCCGCGGGGGAGGCAGAGGCCGACGACCGATTCGCGGCCGACGCCGAGTCCGAGGAGGTAGTAGGCGAGGCGGTTCGCGCGGGCGTCCAGCTCGGAGTACGTCATCTCCGTGCCCTCGAACACCGCGGCGACGGCCTCGGGGGTCAGCTTCGCGTGTGCTTCGAAGAGGTCCGGGACGAAGGCGGGGTCGACACCGACCTCGGTGTCGTTCCACTGGACGAGCAGCCGGTCGAGTTCGGCCTCGTCCAGCACGTCGAGTGCGCTCAGCCGCACGGCGGGGTCGGCGACCAGCGCAGTGAGGGCGCGGGTGAGCCGCTCGCCGAGCCGGGCGGCCGAGTCCTGGTCGAACAGGTCGGAGGCGACGATCACCGATCCGCGCAGTCCGGCGGGAGCGCCGTGGGCGTCGACGTGCTCGTCCACGGCGATCTCGAGGTCGAACTTCGCGATCTTCCCGAGGTTCGCCGCCACTTCGTCGGTGGCCACGTCAGCGAGCGAACCGGCGCGTACTCCTGTCAGGTCGACCTCGGCATGGGCGGCATGGTCCACCGAGAGCATGACCTGGAAGAGAGGGTGGCGGGCCAGGGAGCGGGTGGGGGCCAGCTCCTCCACCAGCTTCTCGAACGGCACGTCCTGGTGGGCCATCGCGGCCAGGCTCGTCTCCCGCACCTGGCCGAGGACCTCCGCGAACGTGGGGTCGCCCGACAGGTCCGTGCGCAGGACGAGGGTGTTCACGAAGAAGCCGACCAGGTCCCTGAGCGCCACGTCGGTGCGGCCGGCGACCGCGGTGCCGACGGGGATGTCGGTGCCCGCACCGAGCTTCGACAGCGTCATGGCGAGCACCGCCTGAAGCACCATGAACGTGGTCACCCCCTCGGCTCGCGCCAGGTCCCGCAGTCGGGCGTGGACATCGGCCGCGACAGTGAAGGGGGCGCTCAGGCCCTTGTGGGAGGGGACGGGCGGCCGGGGGTGGTCGAACGGCAGGGCAAGCTCTTCCGGCGCGCCGGCCAGTGCCTCGCGCCAGTAGGCGATCTGGCGGGCGCCGACGCTGCCGGGGTCCGCCTCGTCGCCGAGCAGCTCGCGCTGCCACAGCGCATAGTCCGCGTACTGCACCGGCAGCGGCTCCCACCCGGGAGCCCGCCCCGCACACCGCGCCGCGTACGCGGTGGACAGGTCCTGCGCGAGCGGCCGCTTCGACCAGCCGTCGCTGGCGATGTGGTGGACGACCAGGGCGAGTGCGTGCTCGTCCGGGCCGGCCGAGAACAGCCATGCGCGCACGGGGAGTTCGGCCGAGAGGTCGAAGGCGTGCCCGAAGACGCCCGCGACCGCCGCGGCCAGGTCCGCCGGGGTCGAGGAGCCGGGGAGCTCGACCGTCTGCAGCGCCCAGTCCAGGTCTGCCATCTCGTGGATGCGCTGGTGGGGTTCGCCGTCTTCGGTGGCGAACGTCGTCCGCAGAACCTCATGGCGTTCCAGGACGTCCCGCAGTGCCGCTGCCAGCGCCTCCCGGTCCACCGCGCCCGAAAGCCGCAGGGAGACCGGGACGTTGTACGTCGCGCTGGGACCCTCGAGCTGCTGGATGAACCACAACCGACGCTGCGCGAATGACAACGGAATCATCGGGAACCTTCCTGGCTTCGTCCCTGCCGCAACGTCGGCACAGGCTGACTGTCAAGCGTCTGCCGCCACTCACCCCCGTACGGAAGAAAGGCCGGCGCAGTGAGTCCGGGCTTCGACGAACCAAGCCCGTTCAATCCGGGAAAAATCTTTTCAATAAAGATCCGCAGGAGCCTTGAAGGGCTTCTGCGGAGCCTGCTTGCGAAGAACTGGATATGCCGGGGCCACCATTTCGGTGCGTCGTCCCGGGGTGGCGGGACCCACTATGACCCAGCAGCCATCGACGATCAATGTTCCGCCTCCACGCCGGCACGAACCCGGCGGGCAGCCATGAACACGCAGTTAAGACACGGTTGTTCAGGCCGTTCAACCGACACTTGGCGGCAGTTGAACGCCACCGTACGCGCCTCGGCCGCCTCATTCGATTTCTCTCATGAGGCGGCCGATTCGTCTGTCAATTACTTTTCAGTTGTTCAGGTTGCGCGCACTGGAATTTTCGCGCAGTTCGCGCTATGAGGCTTCCCGATTGCGCATCGGGCGCAGGGCCGGGCGGGTCGACTTCTCCGTTCCGAGCTGCGCCGCGAGGCCCGCCGGAGTGGGGAAGTTGAACAGGGAGCGGATCTCGACGTCCACATCGAGGGCCGCGCGGACCTGGATGATGAGTTCGGTCGCCAGCAGCGAGTGACCGCCCAGGGCGAAGAAGTCGTCGTCGACGCGAACCGTCTCCAGCCGCAGCACCTGGGCGAATGCCTCGCACAGCGCCCGCTCTTCGCGGGTGGCGGGCTCCCGCCCCTGGCCGGAGGATCCGCCGGCGGTGATGGCGCCGGGTGCGGGCAGGGCCTTGCGGTCGAGCTTGCCGTTGCCGGTCAGCGGCAGGGTGTCCAGGACCACGACCGCGGACGGGACCATGTGCTCCGGCAGTCGCTGACCGACGAACTCCCGCAAGTCGGAGGCGAGTCGGAGCTTCTCCTGGGGCTCCAGATCGTCGGCGACGACGTAGGCGACGAGTCTGCGGTCGCCGGGGGCGTCCTCGCGGGCGATGACGGCTGCCCGGTCGACCAGCGGGTGTCCGGTCAGGACGCCCTGGACCTCGCCGGGCTCGATCCGGTGACCCCGGATCTTCACCTGGTCATCGGCCCGCCCGAGGAAGACCACCTGACCGTCGGCCGTCCACTTGGCCCGGTCGCCCGTCCGGTACATCCGCTGCCCCGACTCGAAGGGGTTCGCCACGAAGCGTTCGGCCGTCAGGGCCTCACGGCCCACATAGCCGCGAGCCAGACCCGCACCGGAGACGTACAGCTCACCGGCGACACCCGGCACGACGGGACGCAGGTGCTGGTCCAGGACGTAGAAGCGGGTGTTGGCGATCGGGGTGCCGACCGGGACCGTCTCGCCCGCGACCTTCTCAGCGGTGAGCCGCGTGGTCGCGACACCGATCGTCGTCTCGGTCGGACCGTAGTGATTGTGCACCTCACGCGCCCCGGCGGCAGCGACCAACTCCCGCAGCCATGCCGGGGACGCGGCCTCACCGCCCAGGACGAGCGACCGCGCCGGCAGCACCCCCTCCATACCGGCCGCCGACAGAGCGGCCAGGTGTGAAGGCACCGCCTTGAAGTGGTCGATGCGGTGCGTGGAGAGGTACGCCGCGACCGCCTGCGGATCAGTGACCGCGCCCTCGTCCAGGATGTGCAGCTCACCACCGTGCGCCAGGCTGGCGAACACCACCGTGTTGCCCAGGTCCGTGGCCTGCGCCTGCAACAGCGCATAGCGCGCACCCTCACCACCGAAACCGAGACGCTCCGGCACCGAGGCGAAGTAGTTGGCGAGCCCGCCATGCGTGACCGCCACACCCTTGGGACGGCCCGTCGAACCCGACGTGTAGATCACATACGCCAGCGACTGCGGGGGAACTAGGCGCTCTGGGCGCTCCGCCGAGGCCGCCGCGAGCTGCATCTCCACGAACGCGTCGTCGAGAGCGACCAGACGCGAACGCCCCGCCGGCAGCTCGTCCAAAATCTCCTCGGTCGTCAGCGCCAACGCCGCCCGACTGTCACGCAGCATGAACGCGATCCGCTCCGTCGGCTGCGCCGGATCGACCGGCAGATAACCCGCACCCGCCTTCCACACACCCAGGATCGCCGCGATCATGTCGACACCACGCGGCAGACACAGACCCACCACCGACTCCGCGCCGATGCCCTGACCGATCAGATAATGCGCGATCCGATTCGCCCGCGCGTCCAGCTCCGCGTACGAGACCTCGACGCCCTCCGCGACGATCGCCGCCGCATCCGGCGTCCGCACCACCTGCCGCTCGAACAGCTCATGCACCGAAACCGGCCGGTCCTCGACCACCGTGTCGTTCCAACCGACCAGCACCCGGCGCCGTTCGTCCTCCGACAGGACCTCGACGGAGCTCAGGCGTCGGCCCGCGTCCCGCGTCAGGGTCTCCAGAAGTGCGGCCCACGCTTCGGCGATCCGGCTCGCCCACTCCGGGTCGAACAGGTCGGTCGCGACCGTCACCGAGCCGCGAAGGCCCGCCGGGGCGCCTTCGGCGTCGTAGGTCTCCCCCACCATCACATCGAGGTCGAACTTCACCGCGCGGGTGCCGGTGGACATGCCCCCGGTCCACGTGACGGGCGCTCCGGCCGTGTTCAGCCCGGACTCCACGGTGTTCTGCTTCGTCAGGACGACCTGGAAGAGGGGGTGACGGGCCATGGAGCGGGCCGGGGCCAGCTCCTCCACCAGCTTCTCGAACGGCACGTCCTGGTGGGCCATCGCCGCCAGACTCCGCTCGCGCACCTGGTGCAGCAGCTCACGCACGGTCGGATCGCCGGACAGATCGGTTCGCAGGACCAGGGTGTTGATGAAGAAGCCGACCAGGTCGTCCAGCGCCTCGTCCGTCCGGCCGGCGTTCGCCGAGCCGATCGGGATGTCGGTGCCCGCGCCCAGCTTGGAGAGCAGGGTGGCCAGGGCGGCCTGCAGCACCATGAACACGGTGACGTCCTCCGCACGGGCCAGTTTCACCAGCTCGGCGTGGACGTGCTGGGGAACGGCGAGCGGGACACTGTGGCCCCGGTGCGAGGCCTCAGCCGGGCGCGGCCGGTCGAAGGGCAGCTCCAGCTCCTCCGGCGAGCCCTTCAACGCCTTGCGCCAGTAGGAGAGTTGGCGACTGATGACGCTGTCGGGGTCGCTCTCGTCGCCGAGCAGCCCGCGTTGCCACAGCGCGTAGTCCGCGTACTGCACCGGCAGCGGCTCCCACGCCGGCGCCTCGCCCTCGACACGGGCCGCGTACGCCGTGGAGAAGTCCCGGGCGAGCGGCGCCAGCGACCAGCCGTCGCTCGCGATGTGGTGGACCACGACCAGCAGGACGCGCTCGTGTCCGGTGTCGAAGAGCGTCGCCCGGATCGGGATCTGCGCCGACAGGTCGAACGCGTGCCCCGAGGCCGCGTCGACGGCGCCGGCGAGGTCCTGCGGGGCGACGGTGCGCACCTCGGCGCGCCAGTCGAGCGTGTCGAGCGGGCGGACGTCCTGGTGGGGCTGGCCGTCGGTCGTCGGATAGACGGTGCGCAGCACCTCGTGGCGGCCGATGACGTCGCGCAGGGCGTCGTTCAGCGCATCCGGGTCGACGTCGTCCGTCGTCGTCACGGCGATCGGGCTGTTGTAGGTGGCCCCCGCACCCTCCAACTGACTGATGAACCAGAGCCGTTGCTGGGCGAACGACAGGGGCACCCGCTGGGGGCGCTGCCCGGCCGTCAGCGCCGGGCGTGCGCCGTCGGCTCCGTCGAGCCGTGCGGCGAGGGCCGAGACGGTCGGGGCGTCGAACAGCACCCGGATGTCGAGGTCCACGCCGAGTACCGCGCGGACCCGGCTGGCCAGGCGCACCGCGAGCAGCGAGTGCCCGCCGAGGGCGAAGAAGTCGTCGTCGACTCCCACTTCTTCCACACCGAGGATCTGCGCGAACACGCCGCACAGGAGTTGTTCGCGCACGCCCTGGGGACCGCGGTCGGCCGGTCCGGCGAGGGTCTGGGCGACGGGGGCGGGCAGGGCTTTGCGGTCCAGCTTGCGGTTGACGGTCAGCGGCAGCGCGTCCAGGGCCATGACGGCCGAGGGGACCATGTAGTCGGGCAGTCGTTCGGCGGCGTGCGCCTGCAGGGAGGCCGTGCGGGACGCCGTCCACGGTGTGGCCTGCGGTGCGGGCACGACGTAGGCGACGAGGCGCTTGTCGCCGGGGGTGTCCTCGCGCACGATCACGGCGGCCTGGCCGACGGCAGGGTGCTCCGAAAGTACGGCGGACACCTCACCTGGTTCGATGCGGAAACCGCGGATCTTCACCTGGTCGTCGGTCCGGCCGGTGAAGACGAGCTGTCCTTGCGCCGTCCACTTGGCGCGGTCGCCGGTGCGGTAGAGCCGGGTGCCGTCGCCGGCCAGGTGGTTGGCGACGAACCGCTCGGCTGTCAGGCCGGGCCGCCCCAGGTAGCCGCGGGCCAGGCCCGCGCCGGTGACGTACAGCTCGCCCGCGACGCCGATCGGGGCCGGCGCCAGGAACTCGTCGAGTACGTACACCCGGGTGTCGAGCACCGGGGTGCCGATGGCGACCTCGTCGGCGTGCGGGTCGCACCGCCACAGGGTGGCGTCGACCGTCGTCTCGGTGGGTCCGTAGGAGTTGAACAGTGTGTGCTCGCGCGCCCAGCGGGCCATCACGTCGGGCGGGCAGGCCTCTCCGGCGATGACGAGGACGGTGTCCGTGCCGATCGAGGTCTCGTCAAGCGTGGCGAGGACCGCGGGCGGCAGTGTGGCGTGGGTGACGCGCTGCTGCGTGAGGTAGGCGGGCAGGGCTTCGCCCAGGCGCCGCTCGGGCGGCACGACGACGAGCGTCGCGCCGGACAGCAGGGCCATGAGCCATTCCCAGCCGAAGGTGTCGAAACCGGCCGAGGCGAACTGGGCGACGCGGGAGCCCGGTCCGACTCCCAGCGAGCGGATGTGGCCCGCGACGAGTGCGGCGACACCGGCGTGCGAGACGAGGACTCCCTTGGGGCGTCCGGTCGAGCCGGAGGTGTAGATGACGTAGGCCGGGTGGGCGGGCAGCGGGGCCGGGCCGGCCGCCTCCTCGGCACATGCCGCGTCGGCTGTGAGGGCGGAGGTCAGCAGGGCCGCGTCGCATGCGGGGCCCGACGCCTTGCCGGCCGTGGCCTCTGACACGAGGACGAGGGCGGGGGCCGTGTCGCCGAGCATGTAGGCGATGCGCTCGGCGGGGTAGTCCGGGTCGAGCGGCATATAGGCGCCGCCTGCCTTGACCACACCGAGCAGGGCCACCATCAGGTCGATGCCGCGGTCCAGGCAGACGGCGACCACGGACTCGGGGCCGACGCCGCGGCCGGCCAGGTAATGGGCCAGTCGCTGGGCGCGTGCGTCGAGCTCGGCGTACGTGATCTCCGCGGCGCCCTCGGACACGGCGACCGCGTCCGGGGTGCGGGCCACGTGTGCCGCGAACAGGTCGCCGATCGAGGCGGGCGCGACGTCGGCGGCCGTGTCGTTCCACTCGACCAGCATCCGGTCCTGCTCGGTCTCGTCGAGGGCGCGGACCGCGCTGAGCCGGGTGCCGGGTTCGGCGGTGAGGACGTCGAGGACCCGGGTCAGGCCGGCGACGACGCGCTCGGCCGTGGCGGGCTCGAACAGCTCGGCCGCCGCGGTGACCTCTCCGTGGACGCCGGCCGGGGCTCCGTCGGCGTCGAAGACCTCACCGAGGATGACGTCCAGGTCGAACTTGGCCTTGGCGGGGCCCGTGGTGAGGGCTTGGACGCCCAGGCCCGGCAGGTCGACGACGGCCTCGGCGGTGTTCTGCAGGGTCAGCATCACCTGGAAGAGGGCGTGCCGTGCCAGGGAGCGGCTGGGCGCGAGTTCCTCGACGAGCCGCTCGAAGGGCACGTCCTGGTGGGCGAAGGCGGCGAGACTGCTCTCCCGTACCCGGGCGAGGACGTCACGGAACGTCGGGTCTCCCGACAGGTCGGTCCGCAGCACCAGGGTGTTCACGAAGGAGCCGACCAGTCCGTCGAGCGCCTCGTCGGTGCGGCCCGCGTTGGGCGAGCCGATGGGGATGTCGGTGCCCGCGCCCAGCTTGGAGAGCAGGATGGCCAGGGCGGCCTGCAGGACCATGAACGTGGTGACGCCCTCGGATCGCGCCACCTGCGCGAGGCGCGTGTGCACCTCGGCGGGGACGTCCACCGGCACGCTGTGGCCGCGGTGGGAGGCCACCGCGGGACGCGTGTGGTCGAAGGGCAGCTCGAGCTCCTCCGGGGAGCCCGCCAACGCCTCGCGCCAGTAGGCGATCTGTCGGCCCATCACACTGTGGTGGTCGCGTTCGTCGCCGAGCAGTTCGCGCTGCCACAGCGCGTAGTCCGCGTACTGCACCGGCAGCGGCTGCCACACGGGGGCCCGGCCCGCGCAGCGAGCCGCGTAGGCGAGGGACACGTCGCGGGCCAGCGGCCCGGTGGACCAGCCGTCGGTGGCGATGTGGTGCACCACCACGACCAGGACATGCTCCTCGGGTGTCAGCTCGAACAGGGCGGCGCGGATGGGCACCTCGGCCGCCAGGTCGAAGACGTGTTCGGCCACCTCGGCGACCGCGCCGGCGAGTTCGGCGGGTCGCACCGTGTGCACGGACGGCTCCCAGACCAGGTCGTCCAGCTCGACGATCCGCTGGTAGGGCTCGCCGTCGGCGACGGGGAAGCGGGTGCGCAGCACCTCGTGCCGGCCGATCACGTCCCGCAGCGCGGTGATCAGGGCCGGTCGGTCGAGCCGACCGGTGAGCCGCAGCCCCATGGGGATGTTGTAGGTGGCGCCGGGCCCTTCGAGCTGGCCGATGAACCACAGTCGGCGCTGTGCGAAGGACAGCGGGGTGCGTGCGGGGCGGGTCACGGGCGCCAGTGCGGCCCGGGCCGTCCGAGCGCCGCCGAGGCGCAGCGCGAGTGCGGCGACGGTCGGGGCCTCGAACAGGGTGCGCAGGGGCACCTCGACGCCGAGGACGGTACGGATGCGGCTGATGAGCCGGACCGCGAGCAGCGAGTGACCGCCGATGGCGAAGAAGTCGTCGTCGACGCCGACCGAGGGCCGCTCCAGCACCTGGGCGAAGATCCCGGCGAGGATCTCCTCGTGCAGGCCTGCTGGGCCTCTTCCGCGGCCCGCGCCGTCGCCGTAGTCGGGCGTGGGCAGGGCTCTGTGGTCGAGCTTGCCGTTCGCGGTCAGGGGCAGGTCGTCCAGGGCCACGATCGCGGACGGGACCATGTAGGAGGACAGGCGTTCGGCCGCGTACTCGGCGACCCGGTCCGTGAGGTGCTCCTGTGCGGCGTGAGCGGCCGCGACGACGTACACGACGATCCGCTTGTCGCCCGGGGTGTCCTCGCGTACGACGACGGCCGCGCGGTCGACGTCCGGATGCGCGACGGCGACGGAGCGGATCTCGCCGAGTTCGATGCGGAAGCCGCGGATCTTGACCTGCTCGTCCGCACGGCCCAGGTACTCGATCCGGCCGTCGCCGTTCCAGCGGACCAGGTCGCCGGTGCGGTAGAGGCGCTCGCCCGTGGTGGAGAAGGGGTCGGCGACGAAGCGTTCGCCGGTCTGCGCCGGACGTCCCAGATAGCCGCGGGCCAGGCCGGGCCCGGCCACGTACAGCTCGCCGGTGGCGCCCACCGGGACCGGTGAGAGGGAGCCGTCCAGAACGTAGGCGCGGGTGTTGGCGAGGGGGGCGCCGATGGACACGTGGGCGGCGTCCGGCTCGCAGCGCCAGTAGGTCGCGTCGACGGTGGTCTCCGTCGGGCCGTAGGTGTTGAACAGGGTGCGGCCGCGCGCCCAGCGTTCGACCAGGTCCGGGGTGCAGGCCTCCCCGCCCACTTCGAGGACCACGTCCGGGGAGATCGCCCCGTCCTCCAGGCCCGCGAGCACGGCGGGCGGCAGGCTGGCATGGGTGATGCGCTGTTGGGCGAGGAAGTCCGTCAGTTCCTTGCCGAGTCTGCGCTGCGCCGGCACGGGCACGAGGGCCGCGCCGGTGGTGAGCGCCAGGGCCCACTCCAGGCAGAAGACGTCGAAGCTCACCGACGCGAACTGCGCCACGCGTGAGCCGGGGCCGGGGCCGAAGCGGTCCGTGGCGGCCGCGAGGGTGTTCGCGAATCCGGCGTGGGTGAGCACCACGCCCTTGGGGCGGCCGGTGGAGCCCGAGGTGTAGATGACGTAGGCGGGGTGCTCGTCGCGCAGGGCGACGTCGGGCGCCTCGGCCGGCTGCCGGTCGAGGGCGGCGCGGGTCGGATCGTCGTCGATGACGATGACGGCGGCGTCCGTGCCGGCGACCTTGCCCCGGGTGCCGGTGGTGGCGAGGACTGCCATCGGCCGGGCGTCGCCCAGGATGTACGCGATGCGCTCGGCGGGGTAGTCGAGGTCGATCGGAAGGTAGGCGCCGCCGGCCTTGAGGACGGCGAGCACCGCCGTCATCAGCTCGGGTCCGCGTTCCAGGAACAGCGCCACCGCGGACTCGGGCCCGACGCCCTGAGCGGTGAGGTGGTGCGCGAGCCGGTTGGCTCGGGCGTCCAGTTCGCCGTAGGTGAGTTCCTCCGATTCCGTGACGATCGCCACCGCGTCGGGGGTGCGGGCGGCGTGTTCGGCGAACAGGTCGACGACCGGTGCCGCCGCCCTCCGGGCCGTGGTGGTGCTCCAGTCCTGAAGGATCTTGGTCAGCTCAGCCTCCTCCAGCACCTGCACGGAGCCCAGGAGCGCTTCCTCGCCCTGTTCGAGGGCCGTTTCGAGGGCTGCCACGAGGTTGCGGGTGGCTGTCTCGGTCAGGCCGCCGACCATTCGCGGGTCCACCGGGGCGACCGCGTCCACGGCCAGGGTGATGCTCTCGCCGTGGTCGTCGACCGACAGTGCGAGCGGGAAGTTGTCCCGTTCACGTGCGAACCGCAGTGTGATGCCGTCGAGTTCGCGTCGGGCGGCCCGTCCGCCGGTCAGGTCGGTGTGGTGGCGGTAGTTGAACAGGGCGGTGAACAGGGGGGTGTTGCCGGTGATGCCGCTGGCGTGCTGGGCCACGACGAGGGGGGCGTGCTCGTGTTCGAGGAGTTCGGCGAGTTGGCCGCGCATCGCGGTAACGGCCGTGAGCACGCCGAGTCCGTCGGTGCGGACGCGGACGGGGAGGGTGTTCATGTAGGGGCCGGGGACCTGGTCGGCGCCTTCGCCGGCGTTCATCCGGCCGAACAGGACGGTGCCGAAGACGACGTCGTCGCGGCCGCTGACCGCGGCGAGGACACGGGACCAGGCGACGTGCATGACCGTGGCCGGGCTGGCGCCCAGACGCCGGGAGACCTCCCGCAGCCGCACCGTCAGCTCCGCGTCGAAGGGGACGACTTCGCGTACCGCCGCCGCGCCGTCGCCGCGCACGTCGGCGACGCCGAAAGGCGCGGTGGGTTCGGTGACGTCGCCGAGCAGGCCGGCGAAGTACCGTTCGTGCTCGGAGCGTGCGACGGCGCCGCGGGTCTGGGCGACGAAGTTGCGGAAGGGCAGCGGCCGCGCCAGCTCCCGGCCGCGGCCAGCGAGGATCGCCTGCACCTCGCGGAAGACGATCTCCAGGGCGGTGTGGTCGCGCACCACGTGGTGCGCCCGCAGCAGTCCCAGCCAGCGGCCGCTGCCGGGGATCCGGGCGGCGTGCATGCGGATCAGCGGGGCCTGGGTGAGGTCCATGCGCAGACCGCCGGCGGCCAGGAGCTGCTCGGTCGGGTCGCCGCCCTCGGGGTCGAGGGTGACGTCGGTGACGGGCAGGGTGGCGTGGCGCCAGACGACCTGGACGGGCTCACGCAGCCCCTCCCACACGATGGAGGTGCGGTAGATGTCATGGCGGTCCACGACCTGCCGCAGCGCGTCCGCGAAGGCGTCGAGCCGGTCGCGGGCATCGAACTCGAGCACGGTCGGCATGACGTAGGCGTCGTCCCCGCCGTCAGCGAGGAGATGATGGAAGAGCAGGCCCTCCTGGAGCGGGGCCAGCGGATAGACGTCCGCGATGTTCGCCGCACCGCCGTCGACCGTGGCGACGACGGCGGCCAGTTCGTCGGCCGTCAGGTCGACCAACGGCAACATCCCGGGGGTGAGGGCCGTGGCATCCGCCGGGATCAGGTTGGCCGGGACAACCACCTGTTCGGCGCCCACCGCCAGGGCGAGGGCGGCCGGGGTCGGAGCCTGGAAGAAGGCTCGCACCGAGACGTTGACGCCCTGCTTGCGCAGCAGCGCCACGAGGCGGATGGCGAGCAGTGACTGGCCGCCGAGGTGGAAGAAGTCCTCGTCCACGCCGACGCTCTCCAGGCCCAGGACCTCGGCGAACGCGGCGCACAGGATCTCTTCGCGGGCGTTGGACGGACCACGCGCCACCCGGGCCGCCGCATGCTCCGGGGCGGGCAGGGCCTTGAGGTCGAGCTTGCCGTTCGCGGTCAACGGCAGCGCCTCGACCGTGACCACCGCCGAGGGGACCATGTACTCCGGAAGACTGCGCGCGACGAACTCCCCGACGGGAACAGCCGGTTCGCCGGTGCTCACCACGTACGCGACGAGCCTGCGGTCGCCGGGGACGTCCTCACGCACGACCACCGCCGCCTGCGCGACCTGCGGATGCGCGACGACAGCGGCCCGGACCTCGCCCAGCTCGACCCGGAAACCACGGACCTTGACCTGATCGTCGGTACGGCCCAGGAACACCAACCGGCCCTCGGCCGTCCACTTCACCCGGTCACCCGAGCGGTACATGCGCCCACCAGCAGAGGAGAAGGGCGACGCCACGAAACGCTCAGCGGTCAGGGCCGGACGGTTGACGTAGGCGCGAGCGAGCCCAGCGCCTGAGACGTACAACTCGCCGGGGACACCGACGGGGACGGGGCGCAGAGTCTCGTCGAGGACGAAGACGCGGGCGTTGGGGACAGGGGTGCCGACCACGACGTCGGCCGACGAGGACAGGCGGGCGATCGCGGTGTCGACGGTCGCCTCGGTCGGGCCGTAGAAGTTGAAGCCCTCCACGCCCTCCACCGCACGCAGCCTCTGCCACAAGTCGCCCGGCACAGCCTCACCGCCCACGCCCACACGCGACGGTCGGTACTCCCCCTCCAACAACCCCTCCTCCAGAAGGACTTGCAGGTAGGAAGGTGTGATCTCGGTGAAGTCGATCCGCGACGCGCGCATCCACGCGACCAGACGCCCCGCGTCCAGCCACGTCTCGGCGTCCGCCACATGCAGCTCATGACCCGAGAACAGAGCCGCCAGCTGATTCCACGACGCATCGAACGACACAGACGTCGTCAAAGCGACCCTCAGCCGCCCCCCGGCCCCCCCGAACACCGTCCGGCCGTGACCCTCACACAGACTCACCACACCCCGATGCGTGACCACCACACCCTTGGGACGCCCCGTCGAACCCGACGTGTAGATCACATAGGCAGGATGCTCCGGCCGCACCTCCACACCCAGCGGACCGTCCTCACAGCCCGCCCACTCCACCTCGTCCAGCACCACGGTGACCGCGTCCGACTGCGGCACCACCGCGGCCGTACCCCTTGACGCCAGCACCACCACCGGCGCCGCGTCCGCCAGCATGTAATCGATCCGCTCAGCCGGATAGGCGGGATCGATCGGCAGATACGCGCCGCCCGCCTTCAGAACCGCGAGGAGAGCGACGATCAGATCGGCCCCCCGCTCCAGACAGACACCGACCAACGACTCCGGACCCACGCCCCGCGACACGAGGAACCGCGCCAAACGGTCCGCCCGAACATCCAACTCGGCATACGACAGCGACACCCCACCCGCCACCACAGCGGTCGCCTCCGGCGTCCGCGCCACCTGCGCCGCGAACAACTCCGGCAGAGAGGCGGCCCCCACCGGAACGGACGTGTCGTTCCACCCCGCCAACAGCCCGCGATCAGCCCCGTCGAACACCTCGATCTCACTCAACCGGGACTGCGGGGCCGTCACCAACAGCTCGATCGCCCGCACCCAGCGGGCCACGAGCCGCTCGGCCGTCCCCACGTCGAAGAGATCGGCGGACGCGACCACCGAACCACGCAGACCCGCCGGGGCGCCTTGAGCGTCGAACACCTCCGAGACCGAGGCGTCCAGGTCGAACTTGGCGCTCGAAGCGCCGGCCGGGAGCCCGGCGGCGCGCACTCCCGGCAGGTCGAGGACGGCCTCGCCGGTGTTCTGGACCTTCAGCATCACCTGGAACAAAGGGTGCCGGGACAGCGAACGCGTCGGCGCCAGCTCCTCGACGAGCTTCTCGAACGGCACGTCCTGGTGGGCGAAGGCGGTCAGGCTCGTCTCGCGGACCCGGCCGAGCACCTCGCGGAAGGTCGGGTCGCCGGTCAGGTCGGTGCGGATGACCAGGGTGTTGATGAAGAAACCGACCAGGTCGTCCAGAGCCTCGTCCGTACGGCCCGCGTTCGCCGAGCCGATCGGGATGTCCGTGCCCGCGCCGAGGCGCGAGAGGAGCATCGCGAGCGCGGCCTGCAGGACCATGAAGGGCGTCACGCCCTCGGCGCGCGCCACCTCGACGAGACGGGCGTGGACCGGTGCCGGCACGACCAGGGGGACGTTGTGGCCCAGGTGCGAGGGTTCGGCGGGCCGCACGCGGTCGGCCGGCAGCCGCAGTTCCTGCGGTGCGCCCTCCAGCTGCGTACGCCAGTAGGCGACCTGATGGTAAATCAGACTCTCGGTGTCGCCCTCCTCGCCGAGGAGTTCGCGCTGCCAGAGCGCGTAGTCCGCGTACTGGACCGGCAGCGGCTCCCATGCGGGGGCCTCGCCCGCGCGGCGCGCGGTGTAGGCGACGGACAGGTCCCGCGCGAGGGGCTCCATCGACCAGCCGTCGCCCGCGATGTGGTGCACAGCGAGGACGAGCACATGCTCTTCGGGTCCCGTCCCGAACAGCCAGGCGCGGACGGGCACTTCGACGGCCAGGTCGAAGGGGCGGGCCAATGCGTCGGCGACTGCCCGGTCCAGGTCCTCAGGGGCCACCTCCGCCACGGTCGGGCCCCAGTCGAGGTCTGCCGGGTCCAGGATCCGCTGGTACGGCTCGCCGTCGGCGGCCTCGAACACGGTCCGCAGCACCTCATGACGCCCGATCACATCGCACAGGGCCGCGCCCAGCGCCTGTCGGTCGAGCGCGCCCGAAAGCCGAAGGGCCACCGGAATGGTGTACGTGGCGCCCGGGCCGTCCAACTGGCCGACGAACCACAGCCGGCGCTGGGCGAAGGAAAGCGGGACCCGCTGTGGACGGGGCTCCGGCGCGAGCGCGGTGCGAGCGACGCCGGCGCTGTCGAGCCCGGCCGCGAGGCGCGCCGGTGTGGGTCCGTCGAACAGCGTCCGCAGCGTGACTTCCGCGCCGAGCACCTTGCGCACCCGGCTGATCAGCCGGGTGGCGAGGAGCGAGTGGCCGCCGAGGGCGAAGAAGTCGTCGTCGACCCCGACCCGTTCCAGACCGAGCACATCGGCGAAGACCCCGCACAGCAGTTCCTCGCGGAGCGTGGCGGGCCTCCGGCCGCCGCCGGCGGCGTAGTCGGGCGCGGGCAGAGCTGCGCGGTCCAGCTTGCCGCTGGGCGACAGGGGCAGGGCGTCCAGGACCACGACCGCCGCGGGCACCATGTGCTCGGGCAGCCGCTCCGCGATGAACTCCCTCACGCTGTCCGCCACTTCGGCGCTCTTGCCCTTCGGCAAGACGTAGGCGACCAGGCGCCGGTCCCCGGGAGCGTCCTCGCGGGCGACGACCGCCGCCTGCGCGATGTCCGGGTGTGCGGCGGCCACGGCTTCGACCTCGCCGGGCTCGATGCGGTACCCCCGGATCTTCACCTGGTCGTCGGCGCGGCCGAGATATTCGAAGCTCCCGTGCGCGTCCTG
Organism: Streptomyces sp. NPDC101166; assembly: GCF_044768125.1. Taxonomy (NCBI): domain Bacteria; kingdom Bacillati; phylum Actinomycetota; class Actinomycetes; order Kitasatosporales; family Streptomycetaceae; genus Streptomyces; species Streptomyces sp. NPDC101166. The sequence continues at coordinate 13,061 of NZ_JBIWPF010000039.1, read as the reverse complement.
GCGCACCAGGTCTGAGGTGCGGTACATCCGCTGCCCCGGTTCGAAGGGTGAGGCGACGAACCGTTCGGCGGTCAGACCGGCCCGTCCCGCATAGCCGCGCGCCAGGCCGGCGCCCGAAACGTACAGCTCTCCGGCGACACCTGGGGGAACGGGGGCGAGGCGGCTGTCGAGGACGTAGGCGCGCGTGTTGGGCAGGGGCCGGCCGATCAGCGGGCGCTCGCCTCGGGTGGTGTCATGGCACAGCACGTGCACCGTGGCCTCGGTGGGGCCGTAGAAGTTGAGGCCCAGTGTTCCCTGAGCCGCGCGCAGCCGATCCCACAGCGCGGCGCCGACGGCGTCACCGCCGAGAAGCAGTGCGCGGGGCCGGTGCCCGTCCGCGTCGAGGAGCCCCTCGTCGAGGAGTTGTCCGGCCTGGGCGGGGGTGAGCGCCATCAGGTCGATGCGATGGTCTTCGGCGTAGCGGGCCAGTGCCGCGCTGTCGCGCCGCACGTCGTCGGGGACGATGTCCAGCTCGTGCCCCGCGACCATCCAGAGCAGCAGTTCCCAGGAAGCGTCGAAGGACAGGGAGTACGTCAGCGCGACCCGCATCCGGGGACCCGAGCGGGCGATGTCCCCGGCGCGCTGGAACGCGCCCAGGTTGGACAGTCCGCGGTGTGGGACGACGACGCCCTTGGGGCGACCGGTCGAGCCGGAGGTGTAGATGACGTACGCCGACTGCTCGGGGCGGATCGTCACGTCGAGCGGGCCGTCGTCGAGGCCGTCGCACGCGGCGTCGTCCACGATGGTCACGGGAGTGTCCGTGGTGGGCAGCACGCCGGCCGTGCCGGTGTCGGCGAGCAGCACGACGGGTGCCGCGTCCTGGACCATGTACGCGATGCGGTCGGCCGGGTAGCCGGGGTCGACGGGCAGATGGACGGCACCGGCCTTGAGGACGGCGAGCAGGGCCACGACGGGGCCCGCGCCGCGTTCCAGGCAGACGCCGACGACGGACTCGGGTGTGACGCCGCTGCGCACGAGCAGACGCGCCAGCCGGTTGGCGCGTGCGTCCAGCTCGGCGAAGGTGAGGCTGACCCCGTCGGCGGTGAGGGCGACCGCTTCGGGTGTGCGGGCGGCTTGGGCCGCGAACAGCTCGGGCACCGTGGTGGGCGCCACCTCGACCGCGGTGTCGTTCCACTCGGTCAGCAGTCGGTGCTTGCGGTCCTCGTCCAGGACGCCGATCGCGCTGAGCGGCGGGTCCTCGGAGCCTTCGACGGCGGCGGCCAGTGCGTCGAGGAGGTGGCGCACGGCGGTCTCGAGGAGCGCGGCCACCTCGTGCGGATCGATTTCGGTGTGCGCGTCGACGGCCAGGGACAGGCGCTCGCCGTCGTCGTCGACGGACACGGCCAGCGGGTAGTTGGACCGCTCCCGGGCGAAGAGGGTGCGGATCCCGTCGACGGCGGCGCCCTGACCGGTGGTGGCGCGGCGGTAGTTGAACAGGGAGCTGAACAGGGGTGTGTCGCTGGTGGTGCCGGCGGCCCGCTGGGCTGCGGCGAGCGGTGCGTGCTCGTGCTCCAGCAGTTCGGCGAGCTGCTCGCGCAGCGCGGACAGCGAGGCCAGGGCCCCGAGTTCGCCGGTGCGGACCCGCACGGGAAGCATGTTGATGTACGGCCCCGGCGCCGGCCGAGTGCCGTGGGCGGCGCTGAGGCGGCCGGACAGGACGGTGCCGAAGACCACGTCGTCGCGGCCGCTGACGGCGGCGAGGACCCTGGCCCAGGCGAGGTGAAGGATGGTCGCCGGGCCCGTGCCGAGCTTGCGCGACAGGTGGCGCAGGCGGCCGGTGAGCTCCGGCGCCAGGTCGCTGCGGGCCCGCGAGGACGCGGAGCCGTCGCCGCGTACGTCCGTCAGTCCGTAGGGCGCGGTGGGTTCGGTGACGTCGCCGAGCAGCTCGGTGAAGTAGCGCTCGTGCTCGGCGCGTGCGGGGCCGGACCTGATCCGTGCCACGAACTCGCGGAAGGGCGCGGGCTCGGGCAGGTCGGCGCCGCGCCCGTCGAGGAAGGCCCGCACTTCGTTCAGTACGGTCTGGAGGGCCTCGTGATCCTGCACCATGTGGTGGGCGCGGATCAGGGCGAGCGGGCGGTCGTGCGCCGGGCCGTCGGCGATGGTCAGGTCGAACAGCGGGGCCCGGGTCAGGTCCGTCGTGGTGCCGGCCGCGGCGAGCAACTGCCGCACCGCGTCGTCCGGCGCTGTTTCGAGGGTGATCTCGGTGATCGGCAGGGTGGTGTCGCGCCACACGACCTGGACCGGTTCGCGCAGCCCCTCCCACACGAAGGCGGTGCGCAGGATGTCGTGGCGCGCGAACACCTGGCGCAGGGCGCCCGTGAACGCGTCGAGCAGGGCACGCGAGTCGAACTCCAGCACGGTGTGCTGGAGGTAGGCGTCCTGGCCGCCGTCGGCGAGCAGGTGGTGGAAGAGCAGGCCTTCCTGGAGGGGGGTCAGCGGGTAGACGTCGGCGATGTTCGCGGCGCCGCCGTCCACGGAGGCGGCCACCGTGGCGAGTTCGTCGGCGGTCAAGTCGACCAGCGGCAGCATCTCGGGGGTGACCGCGGTCGCGTCGGCCAGGATCGAGTCGGCCGGGATGTCGGCCCGGAGGGCGGCCTCCGCGGCGGCGAGTCCGGCCGGGGTCGGGTTCTGGAACAGGGCGCGCACCGCGAGGTCGGCGCCCAGGGCGGTACGGGCCCGGCCCATGAGTTCGACGGCGAGCAGCGAGTGACCGCCGAGGGCGAAGAAGTCGTCGTCGGGCCCGACCTGTTCCAGGCCGAGTACGTCGGCGAAGATCGCGCACAGGAGTTCCTCGCGCGGACCGGCCGGGCCCCTGCCCGCGGCCGCGGTGTACGCGGGCGCCGGCAGGGCCTTGCGGTCGAGCTTGCCGTTGGCGGTCAGCGGCAGCGCGTCCAGCACCAGAACCGCAGCTGGCACCATGTAACCCGGTAGGCTCGCGCCCACGTGGGCCCGTAGCTCTGCGGCATCCACTCCCTCCTCTCCACTCGCGGGGATCGCGTAGGCCACGAGCCGGGCGTCGCCCGGGGTGTCCTCGCGGACGACGACCGCGGCGCGGGCGACACGGGCGTGGCGTTCGAGGACGGCCTCGACCTCGCCCGTCTCGATCCGGAAGCCGCGGATCTTGACCTGGCCGTCGGTGCGGCCCAGGCATTCGAGTACGCCGCCCGGCCGCAGCCGGGCCAGGTCCCCGGTGCGGTACAGGCGCTGCCCGGCGGCGAAGGGCGAGGCGACGAACCGCTCGGCGGTCAGGGCGGCCCGGCCGAGGTAGCCGCGCGCCAGCTGGTCACCGGCGAGGTAGAGCTCTCCCGTGGTGCCGGGTGCGACGGGCCGCAGCCGTTCGTCGAGGACGTAGGCACGGGTGTTGGCGAAGGGACGGCCGATGACGACGGGCCCGGCGCCGACCTCGGCGGCGGTGGCCCAGATGGTGGCCTCGGTGGGTCCGTACAGGTTCACGGCCCGGATGCCGAGGGCGAGCAGCCGTGCGGCGAGTTCCTCGGCCAGTGCCTCGCCGCCGACGAGGGCACGCGCCGAGGCGGGCCATTCGCCGGCCTCGACCAGCGCCCGCCACAAGGACGGTACGGCTTGCAGGGCGGTGGCCCCGCTGGTGCGCACCAGGTGCAGCAGTGCCTTCGGGTCGCGGGCGGTGTCGCGGTCGGCCAGGACGACGGCGGCGCCGTTGACCAGCGGCAGGAACAGTTCGAGGGCCGCGATGTCGAAGGACACGGTCGTCACGGCCACCAGGCGGTCGTGCGCGGTGAGCGGGACGTGCTCGGCGACGGCGTGCAGATGGTTGACGAGGGCGCGGTGGTCGACGACCACGCCCTTGGGGCGTCCGGTGGAGCCCGAGGTGTGGATGACGTAGGCGGGATGCCGGGGCAGCAGGGCCGCGCGCCCGGGGAGCGGTTCGGTGCGGGGGCCGGCGGGTGCGGTGAGCAGGGCCGGGTCGTCGACCGTCACCGCGGGGGCCTCGGCGAGCGCGGCGGCATCGGCGCAGCCGGTGGTGGTCAGTACGCACACGGGGCGGGCGTCGTCCAGCATGTGGGCGATGCGCTCGTGCGGGTAGTCGGGGTCGATGGGCAGATAGGCGCCACCCGCCTTGCCCACCGCGAGCAGTGCGGCGACCAGGTCCGCGCCGCGCTCCATCAGCACGGCCACGACCGACTCGGGGCCGACGCCGCACCGGTCCAGCAGGCGCGCGAACTGCTCGGCGCGTGCGTCGAGTTCGGCGTACGTGAGGCTCTGCTCGCCGTCGATCAGCGCGATCGCGTCCGGGGTGCGGGCCGCCTGTGCCTCGAACAGGTCGGGCAGGGTGGCGTCGGGTGTGTCGGCCGTCGTGTCGTTCCACTCGTGCAGGACCTGGTGCAGTTCGGCCTGGTCGAGGAGGCGCAGGTCGCCGACGCGGGTCTGCGGGGCGTCGGCGAGGACCTCGACGGCGCGGGTGAAGCGGCGGGTGATCGTACGGACGGTCTCGGGGTCGAACAGGTCGGCGGCCGCGATCACGGTTCCGTGCAGGCCGGCGGGTGCGCCCTGCTCGTCGAACGTCTCGCCGAGGGTGAACTCCAGGTCGAACTTCGCCGAGGAGTCGCCGACGGGCACCGACTCGGTCCGGATGCCGGGCAGTCGCAGCGCGGCGGCGCCGGTGTTCTGCAGCATGAGCATGACCTGGAACAGCGGGTGCCGGGCCAGGGAGCGGGTGGGGGCGAGCTCTTCGACCAGCTTCTCGAAGGGGACGTCCTGGTGCTCGCGTGCCGCCAGGCTCGTCTCCTGCACGCGGGCGAGGAGTTCACGGAAGGTCGGGTCGCCGGACAGGTCCGTGCGCAGCACGAGGGTGCTGACGAAAAAGCCGATCAGGTCGTCGAGTGCTTCGTCGCCGCGGCCGGCGTCGACGGAGCCGATCGGGACGTCGGTTCCGGCGCCGAGCCGGTGCAGCGTGACGGCGAGGGCCGCCTGCAGCACGGTGAACAGGGTGACGCCCTCGGCGAGCGCGAGCTGCGTCAGGCGTGCGTGCAGTGGGGCCGGCAGGGTGAAGGGGATGGTGTGGCCCGTGTGGCCGAGCACGACCGGTCGCCTGCGGTCATAGGGAAGTTCGAGTTCCTCAGGCACCTCGGCCAGCGTCTTGCGCCAGTAGGCGCTCTGACGGGAGAACAGGCTCTCGGGATCGTCCTGGTCGCCGAGCAGCTCGCGCTGCCACAGGGCGTAGTCCGCGTACTGCACCGGCAGCGGCGTCCACTCCGGCGTCTCGCCGGCGCTCCGTGCCGCGTAGGCCGTGGACAGGTCGCGGGCCAGCGGGCCCATGGACCAGCCGTCGCTCGCGATGTGGTGGACGACCAGGACGAGCACGTGCTCGTCGGGCGCGGTGGACAGCAGCCGTGCTTTGAGGGGTATCTCGGAGCTCAGGTCGAAGGCGTGGCCGACGACCTCGGCGATCTCCCGGTCGAGTGCGGCGGGGTCGGCGGGGTCGATGGCTCGCGAGTCCATGCGCCAGTCCGGCTGGGCGGCCGGCAGGACGCGCTGGCAGGGCTCGCCGGCCGCGATGCCGTAGACGGTGCGCAGGATTTCGTGCCGCCCGATCACGTCTCGCAGGGCCGCCTGGAGCGCTTCCGGGTCCACGGGGCCGCGGAGCCGCTGGGCGACCCGGATGTTGTAGACCGCGCTCGGGCCTTCCAGCTGGGAGATCAGCCACAGCCGACGCTGCGCGAAAGACAACGGGATCATCAGGACTCCTCCTGGTTACGCATCGGCCGCAGCGCGGGCCTAGCAGAGCTCACATTTCCAAGCTGTCGTTCGAGGGCGGACACGGTCCGCGCCTTGAGGAGCACCCGCAGGGACACCTCGACGCCGAGCGCCGTGCGCAGACGGCCGGCGAGGCGGGCGGCGAGCAGGGAGTGCCCGCCGAGGGCGAAGAAGTCGTCGTCGACGCCGACCCGTTCCACACCGAGTACGTCGGCGAACGCGGCGCACAGGGCCTTTTCCCGCTCGGTGACCGGAGCCCGGCCGGTGCCCGCGGTGGGGCCTTCGTCGGGCAGGGCCTCGCGATCGATCTTGCCGTTGGGTGTCAGCGGCAGGGCGTCAAGCAGGACGAGGGCGGAGGGCACCATGTGTTCGGGCAGCCGTTGCCGGGCGAACCGGTGCAGCTCTTCGACGAGTTCGGGGCCGGCTGTGCCGGCCGGGACGGCGTAGCCGACCAGCCGCTTGCCTCCGGAGGTGTCCTCGCGGACCGCCACGGCCGCCTGGGCGACCTCGGGGTGGGCGGCCAGGGCGGCCTGGACCTCGCCCGGTTCGATACGGAAGCCGCGGATCTTCACCTGGTCGTCGACACGGCTGGCGAAGACGAGCCGGCCCTCGGCCGTCCAGCGCACCCGGTCGCCCGTGCGGTAGAGCCGCGCACCCGCCTTGTCGAAGGGCGAGGCGACGAATCGCTGCGCGGTCAGGGCGGGGCGGCCCACGTAGGCACGGGCGAGTGAGGGGCCCGCGATGTACAGCTCGCCGTCGACGCCGACCGGCACCGGGTTGAGGCTGCCGTCGAGCACGTACACCCGGGAGTTGGTGATCGGGGTGCCGATGGGGGGCACGCCGTCGTCGGAGCCCAGCGGGTCGGACATCGTCGCACACACGGTGGTCTCGGTCGGCCCGTAGGCGTTCACGAAGCGGCGGCCGCGCGACCAGCGGGCGACGAGTTCGCCGCCGAGCGCCTCGCCAGCGGAGACCAGGGTGGTGACGGGGGCGAGGTCCTCGGGTTCGAGTACGGACAGCACGGCGGGCGGCATGGTGGCGTGGGTGACGCCGTGGCGTTCGACGAGGCCGACGAGTCCGCCGCCCGGCAGCAGGGTCTCCGCGGGGGCGACCACGAGGCGGGCGCCGGAGCACAGAGCCATGACCAGTTCCCAGGTCGCCGCGTCGAAGCCGGGCGAGGCGAACTGCAGGACGCGGCTGTCGGCGTCGACCTCGAAGCGTTCGATCTGCGCCGCCACCAGGCTGGCCACGCCTTCGTGGGTGACGACCACGCCCTTGGGGCGTCCCGTCGAACCCGAGGTGAAGATCATGTACGCGGGGTGGGCGGGCCGCAATCCCGTTCCGGTCACCGGTGTGGCGTCGAGCGCGTCGATCTGCGCCGCGAGCGGCCCCTCGTCGAGGACGAGGACGGGTACGCCGGTGCCGGCCGGGACGGCGGGCGCGCACAGGGACGAGGCGAGCACGGCCGTCGCGCCCGACTCCGCCAGCATGAACGCGATGCGTTCCGCCGGGTAGGCGGGGTCGACGGGCAGGTAGGCGCCGCCGGCCTTGAGCACGCCGAGGAGGGTGACGATCAGGTCGATGCCGCGTTCGCGTACGACGGCGACCACGGACTCGTGGCCCACGCCACGCCCCGTCAGGAACCGGGCGAGACGGTTCGCCCGCGCGTCCAGTTCGGCGTAGGTGAGTTCGGCGTCGTCCGCCGCGACGGCGATCGCGTCCGGGGCGAGGCGCACGCGGGCCGCGAACAGTTCGGGCACCGTGGCGGGCGGCACGTCGGCCTCCGTCGCGTTCCACTCGGCGAGCACTTGGCGCCGCGTTGCGCCGTCGAGGACCTGCACTGTGCCCAGCGGCCGGTCGGGCGCGCCGTCGAGGGCCTTTTCGGCGGCGTCCACCAGGGCGTCCAGGGTGGTGTGCACCAGGGTGACGACCGTGTGCGGGTCGACGGGGGCGACGGCGTCGACGATCAGCTCCAGTCTGTCCTGGGCGTCGTCGACGAGCAGCGAGAGCGGGTAGTTGGTGCGTTCGCGGGTGAACAGGAGCCGGACGCCCGGCAGGGAGGCGTTCCAGCGCTCGTCGAGGTCCTCGCCCATGCTGCGCCGGTAGTTGAGGCAGGCGGTGAAGAGCGGGGCGTCGCCGTCCAGGCCGGCCGCCTGCTGGGCCACGGTCAGGGGGGCGTGCTCGTGTTCCATGAGGCGGGCGAGCTGACCGCGCATGGCGGTGATCGCGCCGAGAGTGCCGGACCGGTCGGTGCGGACGCGTACGGGAAGGGTGTTGATGAACGGGCCGGGCACCCGGTCGGCTCCCGCGCCGGCGTTCATCCGGCCGAACAGGACGGTGCCGAAAACGACGTCCTCGCGGCCGCTGACGGCGGCGAGCACCCGGGCCCAGGCGATGTGCAGCACGGTCGCCGTGCTGACCCCGGCACGCCGCGCCACTTCGCGAAGCCTCATGGTCAGCTCGGGACCCGCCTCGACACGGGCCCGGCTCAGGGTGGCTCCGTCGCCGTGCGCGTCCGCCAGTCCATAGGGGGTGGTGGGTTCGGTGACGTCGCCGAGGAGCTCGCCGAAGTAGCGCTCGTGCTCCGCGCGTTCGACTCCCCCACGTGCCTGGGCGACGAAGGTGCGGAACGGCAGCGGCTTCGGCAGGGTGTCGCCTCGCCCGGCGAGGAACGCCGTCACCTCCTCCAGGAGCACTTCGAGGGCGGTGCCGTCGCGGACCATGTGGTGGGCCCGGATCAGCGCGAGCCAGCGCTCGGGCCGGACGGTGCCGGGCACGGCCGCGAGGTGCAGGTCGAGCAGCGGGGCCGTGCCGAGGTCCATGCGCGCGCCGCCCGCCTTGACGAGGTCGGCGACGGGGTCGGTGGTGCCGGGGTCGAGTACGACGTCCGTGACGGACAGTTCGGCGTGCCGCCGTACCACCTGCACCGGCTCGCGCAGCCCTTCCCAGACGTATGAGGTGCGGTAGATGTCGTGCCGGTCGACGACCTGCTGCAGGGCGTCGGTGAACGCGTCGAGCCGTGCCCGGGAGTCGAACTCCAGGACCGCGGGCATCACGTACGCGTCGTCCCCGCCGTCGGCGAGGAGGTGGTGGAAGAGCAGCCCCTCCTGGAGCGGGGCGAGCGGGTAGATGTCCGCGATGCCGGCAGCGCCGCCGTCCACGGTGGCGACGACCGCCGCCAGTTCGTCCTCGGTCAGGTCGACCAGAGGGAGCATCTCGGGCGTGATGGCGGTCGCGCCGACGGGGATCAGGTTGTCGGGTACGGCGACCTGCGGCGTACCGGAGGTGGCCGCGAGGCTCGCCGCGGTCGGGTGGTCGAACAGGGCGCGTACGGAGACGGGGACTCCGCGTGCGCGCAGCATCTCGATGAGGCGGACCGCCACCAGCGAATGGCCGCCGAGTTCGAAGAAGTCGTCGTCGACTCCGACGTGGTCCAGGCCGAGGACTTCGGCGAAAGCCGCGCAGAGGATCTCCTCGCGGATGTCGGCCGGCGCGCGGCCCGCGCCGGCGGTGGCCGCGAAGTCGGGTGCGGGCAGGGCCTTGCGGTCCAGCTTGCCGTTGCCGGTCAGCGGCAGCGCGTCCAGGACCACGACCGCCGACGGGACCATGTGCTCCGGCAGCCGCTGTCCGGCGAAATGGCGTATTACAGAGGCGAGTTCAGTTCCCGGCTCGTGTTGGTCGACGGGGACGACGTAGGCGACGAGTCTGCGGTCGCCGGGGGCGTCCTCGCGGGCGATGACGGCTGCCCGGTCGACCAGCGGATGTCTGGTCAGCACGCCCTGGACCTCGCCGGGCTCGACACGGAAGCCGCGGATCTTCACCTGGTCGTCCGCCCTTCCGAGGAAGACCACCTGACCGTCGGCCGTCCACTTGGCCCGGTCACCCGTCCGGTACATCCGCTGCCCCGCCTCGAAGGGATTCGCCACGAAGCGTTCGGCCGTCAGTGCCTCACGGCCCACATAGCCGCGAGCCAGACCCGCACCGGAGACGTACAGGTCCGCGACCACGCCGACCGGGACCGGCTGAAGGCAGGAGTCGAGCAGGTAGAAACGGGTGTTGGCGATCGGGGTGCCGACCGGGACCGTCTCGCCCGCGACCTTCTCAGCGGTGAGCCGCGTGGTCGCGACACCGATCGTCGTCTCCGTGGGGCCGTAGTGATTGTGCACCTCACGCGCCCCGGCGGCAGCGACCAACTCCCGCAGCCATGCCGGGGACGCGGCCTCACCACCCAGGACGAGCGACCGCGCCGGCAGCACCCCCTCCATACCCGCCGCCGACAGAGCGGCCAGGTGAGAGGGCACCGCTTTGAAGTGGTCGATGCGGTGCGTGGAGAGGTACGCCGCGACCGCCTGCGGATCGGTGACCGCGCCCTCGTCCAGGATGTGCAGCTCACCGCCGCTCGCCAGGCTGGCGAACACCACCGTGTTGCCCAGGTCCGTCGCCTGCGCCTGCAACAACGCATAGCGCGCACCCTCACCACCGAAGCCCAGACGCTCCGGCACCGAGGCGAAGTAGTTGGCGAGACCCCCGTGCGTGACCGCCACACCCTTGGGCCGGCCCGTCGAACCCGACGTGTAGATCACATACGCCAGCGACAGCGGGAGGACGAGGTGTTCAGGGCGTTCCGTCGAGGCCGCCGCGAGCTGCATCTCCACGAACGCGTCGTCGAGGGCGACCAGACGCGAACGCCCCGCCGGCAGCTCGTCCAGGATCTCCTCGGTCGTCAGCGCCAGCGCCGCCCGACTGTCACGCAGCATGAACGCGATCCGCTCCGTCGGCTGCGCCGGGTCCACCGGCAGATAACCCGCCCCCGCCTTCCACACACCCAGGATCGCCGCGATCATGTCGACGCCACGCGGCAGACACAGACCCACCACCGACTCGACGCCGATGCCCTGACCGATCAGATAATGCGCGATCCGATTCGCCCGCGCGTCCAGCTCCGCGTACGAGACCTCGACGCCCTCCGCGACGATCGCCGCCGCATCCGGCGTCCGCACCACCTGCCGCTCGAACAGCTCATGCACCGAAACCGACCGGTCCTCGGCCACCGTGTCGTTCCAACCGACCAGCACCCGGCGCCGTTCGTCCTCCGACAGGACCTCGATCGACGCGAGCGGCACCTCGGGGCCGCCGTCGAGGGTGGTCTCCAGGGCGGAAAGCAGCCGGTCCGTGGCGGTGCGGACGAGCACGCCGACCGCGTAGGAGTCGATGGGGGCGACGGAGTCGACCGCCACCTCGGTCCGGTCGCCGTAGTCGTCGACCAGGATGACCAGGGGGTAGTTGGTGCGCTCCCGGACCGAGAGCAGCCGCACCCCTTCCATGCCCTCGTCCACGGCCCGGCCGTTGTTGCGCCGGTAGTTGAGGAAGGAGGTGAACAGGGGGGTGTCGCCGGTGACCCCGCTGGCGCGCTGGGCCACGACCAGGGGTGCGTGCTCGTGTTCGAGGAGTTCGGCGAGCTGTCCGCGCAGGGCGGACAGCGCCTCCAGCACTCCGAGCTCTCCGGTGCGGGCGCGGACCGGAAGGGTGTTCATGAAGGGGCCGGCCACCCGGTCGGCTCCCGCGCCGGCGTTCAGCCGGCCGTAGAGCACCGTGCCGAAGACGACGTCCTCGCGGCCGCTGACGGCGGCGAGCACCCGGGCCCAGGCGACGTGCAGGACGGTCGCCGTGCTGATGCCCATGCGCTGGGCGACGGTGCGCAGCCTGTGGTCCAGCTCCGGTGCGAACGGGACGACTTCGTGGACGGTGTCGGCTCCGTCGCCGCGCGCGTCCGTCACCCCGTAGGGGGCGGTGGGTTCGGTGACGTCGCCGAGGAGGTCGGTGAAGTAGCGTTCGTGGTCGGCGCGTTCGACTCCATCGCGCACCTGGGCGACAAAGGTGCGGAAGGGCAGCGGCTCGGGCAGTTCGTCGCCGCGCCCGGCGAGGATCGCCTCGACCTCGTCGAGGACGATCTGCAGCGCGGTGTGGTCGCGGACCGTGTGATGCATCCGTACGAGGACCAGATGACGGTCGCCGGCGGGGTCGGCGGCGACATGGGCGCCCAGGAGCGGCGCACTGCCGAGATCCATGGTGCCGCCGCCGGCGGCCAGGAGCGCGGTCACCGGGTCGGCGGCGCACTGGTCGAGGTCGACCTCCTCGACGGGCAGGGTGGCGTGGCGCCAGACGACCTGGACCGGCTCGCGCAGCCCCTCCCAGGCGAACGAGGTGCGGTAGATGTCGTGCCGGTTCACCACCTGCTGGAGGGCGTCGGTGAAGGCATCCGCCCGGTCGCGCGAGTCGAGCTCCAGGACGGCACGCATGACGTAGGCGTCCTCGCCGCCGTCGGCGAGGATGTGGTGGAAGAGCAGGCCTTCCTGGAGCGGGGCCAGCGGGTAGACGTCGGCGACGTTCGCCGCGCCTCCGTGCACGGAGGCGACGATCCGGTCCACCTCCTCGACCGTGAGGTCGACCAGGGGCAGCATCCCGGGCGTGATCTCGGTCGCTCCGGCCGGGATCAGGTTGTCGGGGACCTCCACCTGCCGGGCGCCGTCCGAGGCGGCCAGGCCCTCGGCCGTCGGCGTGTCGAACAGGGCGCGTACCGACACCGTGACGCCTTGTCCGCGCAAGATTTCGATGAGGCGGACGGCGAGCAGGGAGTGGCCGCCCAGGCGGAAGAAGTCGTCGTCCACGCTCACGCGGTCAAGTCCCAGGACTTCGGCGAACGCGGCGCACAGAATCTCCTCGCGCACGGTGGCCGGGCCGCGGCCCGCACCCGCGATCGCCGTGTAGTCCGGAGCCGGCAGGGCCTTGCGGTCCAGCTTGCCGTTCACAGTGAGCGGCAGTTCGTCCAGCACGACCACGAACGACGGCACCATCGCCGCGGGCAGCCGTGCGGCTGCGAACTCCGTTGTGGTGGAGATCAGTTCGTCCTTCGACACACCGTGGTTCGCTACGACGTAGGCGACGAGGCGGGTGTCTCCGGGGATGTCCTCACGGGCGATCACCGCCGCCCTCGCCACCTGCGGATGCCCGGCCACCACGGCCTGCACCTCACCCGGCTCGACCCGCACCCCACGGATCTTCACCTGCTCATCCGCCCGGCCCAGATACTCCAGCTGCCCTCCCGCGGACCAGCGCACCACATCACCGGTGCGATACATCCGCTCCCCGGCCCGAAACGGATCGGCCACGAACCGCTCAGCCGTCAGCCCAGCCCGCCCGCAATACCCACGCGCCAGCTGCACACCCGCCAGATACAACTCCCCCGCCACACCCACCGGAACCGGACCCAACGACCCGTCCAGCACATA
>NZ_JBIWPF010000038.1:0-30448 GCF_044768125.1 Streptomyces sp. NPDC101166 | reverse complement strand
TGACTGATGTGTCGGGCTTTTTGGCGGGCGAGAGTGTGTGCCGCCGGTTCCGCTCCCCTCAGCGGTACAACCTCGGCGCGCCGGGCTCGTGCCGCTGAGGGGAGCGGGAGGTTTCCCGGGCTCGGGCCGGTCACCGCAAACGCACGACGGAGGGTTTCACATGATCGACAGGCGTACGTTCAGCAAGGCCGTGGGCTTGAGCACCGGCGTGGCCGCGGTCTCACTGTCCGGCCCGCAGACCAGCGCATCCGCCGCGCCCGCCGCGCCCGAGCCGGGCGGGTCCGCTGCCACCGTGCCCGCCACTGCCGCCGGTGCGCGCACCGGGTTCCGCACGCTGAAGCACGTCAAGGCGGGTGTCCTGGAGATCGGTTACGCCGAGACCGGTCCCGCGCACGGCCCGGTCGTCGTCCTCCTGCACGGCTGGCCGTACGACATCCACAGCTTCGTCGACGTCGCCCCACTCCTCGCCGGCCAGGGGTACCGCGTGATCGTTCCCTACCTGCGCGGCCACGGGAGCACCCGGTTCCTGTCCGGCAACACCCCCCGTACCGCCGAGCAGTCCGCGATCGCGCTCGACATCATCGCCCTGATGGACGCCCTGAAGATCGACAAGGCCGTCCTCGCCGGCTTCGACTGGGGCACCCGCACCGCCGACATCATCGCCGCCCTGTGGCCCGAGCGGGTCAAGGCCCTTGTCTCCACGAGCGGTTACCTCATCACGAACATCAAGGCGCAGCGCTCTCCCGCCCTTCCGGCTGTCGAGCGCAATTGGTGGTACCAGTGGTACTTCGCCACCGAACGCGGCAGGAGGGCCATGGAGGACGAGAAGGAGCGCCTCGCACTGTGCCGTTACGTGTGGACCCTGGTCTCCCCGAACTGGGACTTCGGCGACGCCACCTTCGCGCGCACCGCCGAGGCCTTCAAGAACCCCGACTACGCCGCCATCGTGCTCTACAACTACCGCTGGCGCATCGGCCTGATCGAGGGTGAGCGCCGCTACGACCGCTACGAGAAGCTGCTCGCGGCCCAGCCTCGCGTCGGCGTTCCCACGATCACCCTGGACGCGGCGCTCGACCCCTTCACCCCGGCGGGCGACGGGTCCACGTACCGCGAGCACTTCACGGGCCCGTACGAGCACCGCACCATCGCCGACGTCGGGCACAACCTGCCGCAGGAAGCGCCCAGCGTCTACGCCCGGGCCGTCGTCGACGCCGACCGCCTCTGACGTCCCACTGCGCGCCCGTGCCCAAGGAGCGGTCCTGGTTCGCGTGCACCCGGGCGAGGCGCGAGGGACGCGGGCCCTGGGGGCGGGAGGGACGCGGGCCCTGGGGGCGGGAGGGGTGTCCTCCTCCCGGCCGCCCCGGTGTTCAGCTCTCGCCGCGCCGGGGCGGGCGCCGGTTCGGGCGCGGGAAAGGGCAGGTGCAGCCGTCCGGGTCACGCCGGAGGTGGTCCTGGTGCTCCGGCTCGGCCTTCGTGGTCGCGGTCTGCGGCGTTGGGCTTGCCGTGGCCGCTGCAGCCCGCCCCGGGTGCGCATCACACCGGGCAGTGCCCGGATCGGCTCGGGCCTGCCTCAGAAGCAGCCGGCCGCCGGCAGCGTCTTCTCCTCGGCGTCGCTCGTGGCACCTCACCTTGTCTGTCCGCGTCTTGTCGCGCCGGCTCAGGGCACGCACGCGGTGTCCGGCCCCACTCCACGTGTCACCACCTCGACGAGTGACGTTGACGCATGACATGTTCGTCACCGGTCAAGGCAGTGACGAAGGCCGGCGGAGTCGGCCCGCCCGTCGAGAAAACCCGGGAGGGGCCGGTGTGCTTGAGACGGGTGATTCCTCTCGGGATCTGATCAACTTCGTGCTGCCACAGACCGGTGCCCTGGCCGAGGTGGCCGACCCCGCCCAGCCGTACGCCCCGCCGGACGCCGCCGGGGACGTGGTGGAGCCGGTCTCGGCGTTCTTCGCCGAGCTACAGGCGTGTTCGCGGCCGCCGTCGACGATCCGCTCCTACGGGATGGATCTGCTGCAGTGGTGGCGGTTCCCGGATGCCCTCGGGGTGGAGTGGCGTCGGGCTGCCCGGGCGGAGGCCAGGGACTTCGCGCGGTGGATGGCGATCGCGCCAAAGCCCGTGCGGATGCACTGGCGTCGACGGACTGCCGACACCAAGGTGCGGTCGGTGGCCCGGGCGCGTCGGCGGGGGCACCGAATTCGGTGACGGGGCGGGCGGGACCGAGGCTGATGTACGCGGCGACGACGCGGGCGCACTGCGAGACCGTGCTGCAGTCCTTCCACGACTTCCACCGGGACCCGGGCACCGGCCCAACCATCAACCCGTTCCCCCTCGGACGAGAGCGCCGTCGGCTGCCCGCCGTGGCCGGCCGGCCGACCCGCTCCTCGCCCGGTGGCCAATACCGACCGTCGGCGCCGGTGCGAGAGCGCCCTGGAACTCACCGACAAGTACCCGGGCCCCACCCTCCCCGACGCCCTCGACGCGGTCACCTACCGGCAGGCGGACGGCTCCACCGCCACCGACCTGTACATCCCGCAGGACAGGTTCCGCCACCAGTTCGCCGCCGACGTCCCCGCGGGACAGGCCCCCCTCATGGCCGCCGAACAGCGGCCCATCGCCCAGGCCGCCCCGGAGGAGAAGGCCACCGGCGCGGCCCGGAAGACCAAGCCGAGCTGGGCCGACGTCACCACCCGCGACCTCAACATCCCGGCCGCCGTCCAGCGCTTCATGGCCAAGCGCGCCCACGCCCACACCACAGAGGTCGCCGCAGTCCCACTCGGCCGCCGTCTCCCGCCCCCCTCTGGTGGCCCACGTGATCGAGCAGGCCGCCCGCACCACCGTGCGCTGACCCTCTTCCAAGGACCGCGAGACCCACCGCCCACCGAGCCCGGCCCCCCTCCCCCGACGCCCCGCACAACCAGCCCCCAGGTCCGCAGAAAAGCACCGCAGAGCCCGACCGAAAACCGACACGCGGGCACACCGGTGCCCCTGCGACACTCACGCGCACAGCAGCCCGCGTCAGACAAGCAGCACGAACGCCCTCTCACAAGGCCTTACCGGCCACCCCCTCACCGCCACCGCGACGCCACCACCGCGACGCCGCCACCCGAAAGGCCGGTGGCCGAAGAGCCATCGCCCGAAGGGCCGGTGGCCGAAGCGCCATCGCCCGAAGCGCCGTCACCCGAAGGGACGGTGGCCGAGAGGCCGTCACCCGAAGAGCCGGTGGCGACGAGGGGCCGTCGCCCGAAGCGCCATCGCCCGCGACGCCGTCGCCCGAAGCGCCGTCACCCGAAAGGACGGTGGCCGAAAGGCCGGTGGCGACGAGGGGCCGTCACCCGCGACGCCGTCACCCGAAGGGCCGTCACCCGAAGGGACGGTGGCGACGAGGACGACGAAGAGCCGGCCCTGCGCCCGGGCGGTGGCGGCGCAGGCGACCAGCCGCGCCGCCCCGTAGCGCCGGACAGGCAGGCGCCCTGCACTTCCACAACATGGAGCCTGCCAGACCCTCCCCGGCGCATCCTCCACAGGGAAACCATCGACACGAGAGCGGACGACAGCCCAGACCCGCAAGCGTCCGCCAGCGCCCACGAAACACCCGGCGACCATGAACAATCCCGCCCCAGCCGACAGAAGACAGACATCCACGACACACCCGACAACAGAGCCGCCCACGGCACCACAACAACGCCGACCGAACCGAACATCACAGCACCCACCACCTGACCGAAACCAGCACAGACCAGCACCCCACTCCCACGACACAGAACACACACAGCAGCCCCCCAACCGAAACCGGACTCACCCCGGTATGCGCCGATGACCGTACGACAAGAGCCATGCCGGTCATGCCGGGCGCCGAGCCCTTCGGGGGCCCTTTAGGCTTGTGCGTGGGGTGCGGGCGGCGGGACGTCGGACACGTCGCGGACGCGGACACCTGACGTGTGGCCCTGGGGACACACACCACACCGAGGTACGGGCGGCGAGCCGCCAGGACGGTCCGGCGACGGGGGACGACGACGTGCCCTCGCCCTGGCGCCCGGGCCCGCCGGTGCGCCGGGACGAGAACGTTTCGGCGGTGAAGGGATCGGGGGGACCGTGGAGTCGATCGTCCAGGCCTTGATCGGCCGTGAGCGCGAGCAGGAGGTGCTGTCGGCGTTCGTGGCGGCCACCCAGGGCCGGGCTCTCATCCTGCGCGGGGACGCAGGTGTGGGCAAAAGCTCACTGCTCAACCACATCGTCGAACGCGCGACGGCCCAGCAGCACCAGGTGATCCGAGCCGCCGGGGCCGAGGCCGAGTCCCAACTGCCGTTCGCCGGCCTCCACCAGCTGCTGTATCCGCTGCTCCCCCACATCAACGGGCTCGACGACCCCCACCGGGGTGTCTTCGACGTCGTCTTCGGCAGAGGCGAGGGCACCGCCCCGTCGGTCATGACCCTCGGCATCGCAGTCCTCGACCTGCTCGCTCTGGTGGCTTCGCACAAACCCCTGCTGCTGGTGCTCGACGACGGTCAGTGGCTGGACGCCTCCAGCACCGGGGTGTGCGGTTTCGTGGGGCGCCGGCTGACCGGCAGCTCGGTGAAGCTCGTCGTCGGCCTGCGCTCCGACGTGCCGTCGGGATTCGACACGGCCGCGCTGCCCCAACTGCCGGTGACCACACTGTCGCAGACGGCCTCCGAACAACTCCTGGACACGCACCACCCCGGGCTGGCCCCCCGGATCCGCCGTCTGATCCTGGACGAGGCCCAGGGCAACCCGCTCGCCCTGCTGGAACTGCCGCCCTACGTGCGTGGCGACCGGGCAGGACGCACCCCCGAGGAACTCCTCGGGTACACCGGCACCCCGTTGCCCCTGCGCCTGCAACAGGTCTACGGCGCCCGCATCACAGCTCTCGGCGACGACGTGCGCGCGGAACTGCTGCGCGGCGCGCTGGACGGCGTCGGCTCCGGTGCGGCGGCCGGCCACGCCAGGAACACTCGCTACCGCATGAGGGAGGCCGACGAGGCAGCGGCCTGCGGCCTGCTCGACATCGACCCGCTCACCGGCGACTTCGTCTTCCGCCACCCCCTGGTGCGGTCGACCGTCGTGCACAGGGCCACCCCGAACGAGCGGCGCGCGGCGCACGCCGTACTCGCGCACGTACACCGCGACGACCTGGAACGGCGGGCCACCCACCTGGCCGCCTCGACCGTCGACCCCGACGAGGAGGTCGCGGCCGCGCTGGAGGCGGCCGCGGACTCCGCCACCCGCCGGGGCGGCGCACAGGCCGCGGTGGCCTGGCTGACCCGGGCCGCGGAACTGAGCGAAAGCCGCCAGGAGCGGTCCAGACGGCTGGGCAGCGCGGGCTACATCGCCGGCCACTCGGGCCAGTTGGACCAAGCCCAGCAGCTGGTCCGCTCGGGCACACCGACCGGCACGGACAACTCCCCCAGCTCCGTGGTCACTTCGGGCTACGCCGCGCTCTTCGAGGACGGGGACGTACGGTCCTCGCAGCGCCAGGTCTTCGCGGCGATCGAAAGCATGCGCCAGAGCGGGCTGCGGGAGCCCGACGAGGTCCTCACCCGCCTGGTCGACCTGCTGCTGGCGATCAATCAGTACGCCAGCGACGAGGCCTCCTGGCAGCGCACCCATGAGCTCATGGCCAGCCTGGGCGACCTGGTGTCCTCACACTCCCGCGTCTACCAGGACGCCTGGGGTGACGTGGTACGCCGCGGCGCCGGTGTGCACGAACGGGTGGAACGCGCCTTCGCCGGCCTTGGCGACCTGGAGCCGTGGGACGTCACGCGGCTGGGGGTGGCCGCCTACCACGTGGACACCCTCAGCCAGTGCCGGCCGCAACTGCAGCGCACCGTGGACCGGGAGGCGGAGACGGGGGCCGTGGCCGACGCCATGACCATGCTGCACCTGATCATGCTGGACCAGATCGCCGTCGGCGAGTGGGACGAGGCCGAACACACCGGCAGGCGCTGCCTGGAGCTGACGACAACGCACCGGCACGCGCTGTTCGTCCATCACACCCAGGCGTACCTGGGGCTGCTGGCCGCCCTGCGCGGCGAGGTGCTCCGGGCACGGGAACTCCAGGCCACGGTCGAGGCGTGGGCCCGGCCCCGAGGCGTCGGCTTCCTCACCCAGATCGCCGACGCCGTCGGGACCACCGCCGCCCTCACCGAAGGCGACTACGAAGCCGCCTACCTCCACGCCATCGGCATCACACCCCCCGGCACCTTCCAGCCCTACGCCCACCAGGCCTCCCGCACCCTCCTCGACCTCGTCGAAGCAGCACTGCACACCGGCCGTACGCAACAGGCCCGCGCCCACGCCCTCGCGGCCCAAGACGCGAACCTCCCCGACCGCTCCCCCCGCCTCGCCCTCATCACCTACGGCGCCCTCGCCATGACCACCACCGACACGGCCCGCGCCGAAGCCCTGTACGACCGCGCCGAAACCCAGCCCGCCGCCGCCCGCTTCCCCTTCGAACTCGCCCGTATCCGCCTCGCCCGCGGCATCCGCCTCCGCCACACCCGAGGAAGGAAGGCGGCACGGCCCTCGCTGACTCAGGCGGCAGAGACGTTCGAGCGGCTCGGGACACCCGCCTGGACCGAACGGGCCCGCGCCGAGCTGCGCGCCACCGGTGCGCCCGCCCTCTCCACCTCGGCACACACCACGGCCCTGACCTGGCAGGAGCACCGGATCGCCGATCTCGCCGCCGGCGGCCTGACCAACAAGGAGATCGGCGCACGCATGCACCTCTCACCCCGCACCGTCAGTTCACACCTCTACCGGGTGTTTCCCAAACTGGGCATCACCTCCCGCGCCGCCCTCCGCGACGCGCTGGCCAAGATCCCCGGCTGTGACCAGGACGCGTGACACGACGGCATTCACGACCGGTGGGCGCCCAGACCATGCTCGTCCAGCCAGCCAAGGACATGATCGGCGACCGATCTCCACCCACTGTCGATGACCAGACAGTGGGCACGGTCGGCGAACTGCTTAAGATCGGTGACGGCCCTGGAATCGCCGTACTGCTTGTACACCGCGCGCGTGACGGAGTCGGGCACCAGCCGGTCCTCCTGCCCGGAGACGAGCAGAAGCGGGCCACGACCGGCGTTGCCCACATCCGCCGTGGCATACGGACTCCCCACCCCGCCGGCCAGATCGGCGAGCAACGCACGCGGCGCCGGAACGACATGGCGCTCGAAGAGCCGACCGGACTCCTGCGCCGTGATCGTGTTCGCGAAGGCGTGGTGGAACTGCCCCGGGGACAACGACACAAGCCCTTCAGCCCCGCCGGTCCGACCGGGGGTCCACCACGGCGCCGACGAGGCGGGCAGGGCAAGGCCGTTGATCGGCGCGGGTGCGATGGCCACTGCGGCCCGGCCGAGGTCGGCGCCGAGGAGGCGCTGCGCGATGAGGCCTCCGACCGAGTGCCCGACGATCACCGGCGCGGTCTCACATGAACGTACGATCTCCTCGTAGTGGTCCGTCAACACCTCCAGGCCGACACCGGCCAGCGCCTCGGGGGGCGTGCGCGTCTGCCCCGCAGCGGCGGCCTCCCCCGGCCATCCGGGCGCCAGGGCGAGGAACCCCCGGCCGGCGAAGCGTTCCACCCATGACTGCCAGGACAGTGCGTGCAGCCACGCGCCATGGATGAAGACGACGGGAGTACGGTTCACGGCTGGCCCCTTCGAGCATGACGACCGCCCGGCACCGGCAGGCGGGCGACCGTCTCAGGATCGTTCAGCCACAGGCCGCCGGCGACAGTCGAATGACTCAAACGCCGTCGGTCCCGGGCAGCCGGACGCGGCCCTCGCACTCGAAGCAGGTCTCTACAGGCCCAGATCGAGAGCCAGACACGAGAAGGTGCGCCACGCACCCGTGTCCTGGTACGCAGAGTCCGCCCCGGCGTCCGGCGCGGACTCCACCACTTGCGTCATGTCCTCGAACCGGACGCGCTCGGGCAGCTTGCCGAAACGCACATGCCGTGCCGCCTCCGCGGCGTCCATCGCGACTTTCCGCTCCATGGCCCACCTCCACTTCCTCGACCGTGGACGGGCTCCGCCGGCCGGCGCAGCCAGGGCCAGCCTGCACCCACGAGCGTCACCTGTCAAGCCGGTGACGACTGGGTGTGAGAGAAAGCGAATCGCCCGCCCCGAACCCGGGACGGGCGACTCCCTCCTCCCGCGGGAGGCCGGTCAGAACTGCCGCGACTGCTTCCAGAACACGTAGCCGTTACCACTGGTGGCGATCAGATAGATCGTCGCGAGAGAAGCGACGAGAACGGGGCCGTACCTGGCCGTGAAGCCATTGATCTCATTGGACCAACCGGAGTAACCGTTCACCTCGTTGACCGTGGTCAACGACAGCCGGGTGTCCGGTCTGCGCACCGCGACCTGACCGAATCCGTTGTTCGCGAACGCCACGGCCGGCTGGGCGTCCGTGGTCACGCCGCCGAGGATCTCGGAATCCGTCCAGCGAGGGTTCCCGTAACGCTGGCGCCTTACATTCACCCGGTCGTCCAGACCCCGATACACAAGCACCAGCGCCTGCCCGAACGAGCTCCACGCGATCGCCGGTGACGAGTTACTCGTCGCACCCGGGACCGTCACCGGAAGATCCCACTGACCATTCTGGCCGTTGTAGTAGACACCCCACAGCTCAGCGCTGCTGGCACCCCGATAGGCCAGATACCAGCCGTTGTTGGGCAGCGGGGCGACCGCCACAGACAGATTGTTGGGCGTCTCCACGCTGTTGGGAACCTGAAACCAGGAGCCGAGACTCAGAACGCCGTCGTTCACCGCGACGCGCGCATAGTAGACACGCCTGTCCACGCCAGTGTGGAAGGCCCACCAGTAGCCGCCGTTGAAGATGATCTGCGGATTCGACCGGGTCTCCGGCCTGGTCCCTCCCGAGGGTGCGGGCCAGAGCCTCACCTGATTGTTGTTCAGGGAGACGTAGATGCTGTCGTCGCTCCAACCGCGCCATATCTGAACGAGCTGGCCGGTACGGGGATCACGCGCCTCCTGTATGTCACCGTCGGCCTGGGCGGGCCTGCCGTTCTCCATCTCCCTCGCCCATCCATTGCTCTCCCCGGGCTCCGCGGCAAAGGCTCCGGTGGACGTGAGGGTGACGGCGCAAGCGGTGAGGACCGCGACGAGCAAGAGCCGCCATCTGCTGAGGCTGGATCGCATGCCAATCCTTTCGGTTGATGTATCGGAATTTCTCGACGGGGCCGGCCAGGCGCCGACCTCCGGTTCCCCTCGTCCGGTCACCGTCCACGAGACGGTCGACGGCGCCATGCCGGGTTCACGGCCGAGGGGGCCTGCCGACAGGTATCCATTCCTGTCTGCCCGCCCTCTCGTGCACCGCCGATCCGCACGCCCCTGCCGACGGCGACGGCCGCCGGACAGGAGACGGAACGGACCCGCGGAAAGGTCCACGTGCACCAGGTGAGCGCCGGGCGTCAGCGGTGCGGCGCCGGGCGGACGATCGACCTGTGCCACATCGCACTGACACCGGTGTTTTGTTCACCGCCCCGCTCGCCCCCCTCTCCTGACCGTCAACTGACCGATGTGCGAGGCCCGCCCGCCGACGAAGAGTGGGAAGGGATCAGAATTCACCGCACGGAGGAGACCTCCCGTCATGCATCGAGACCAATCCCCCCTGCGGGCGCGTTCAGCGCCCGAGCTCGTGCCTTCACTGTTCCTTCAACTCGACCAGATGCTCGACGAGTTCACCGCGCAGCCGATCCGCGCGGAGTTCCGATTCGACCCGCACATGCCCGCGGTGATCACGGTCGCGTTCCAGGCCGAACGAGGACCGGGGATCACCTGGCACTTCGGCCGCGAGCTCCTGCACCGAGGACTGACGTCGATGAGCGGCTGCGGCGACGTACGGATGTGGCCGGCCCAGCACAGACAGCGGCCCTCGTCCTGGCTGCTGCTGGAGTCACAGGACGTTCAGGCCCTGTTCGAAGTGCCCGCCGCGCCGCTCGCACAGTGGCTCGACGCGTCCTACCGGATCACCCCGGCCGAGGCGGAGATGGACGCCCTGGACTGGGACGACATACTCATGAACCTGCTCGACAACCCGACAGAAGCCTCGGACTGACCTGCCATGGAGTCGCGGTGACCGATGGTCGGCGGTCGGCGATCAGCGGTCGGCGGTCGGCGGTCGGCGGTCGGCGGTCGGCGGTCAGTGCCGGGGCGGGATGACTCAGCCGAAACCGGAGGCGAGGCCCGGATCGCGTGACGGGGACACCTGCGGACAGCCGCACAGGCTGCGGGCAACCCGCCGACCGCCGGCGCCGACCAGAGCGGCGGACAAGATCTCGGGCGCCTTCCCGTGCTCCACCCAGGCCGTGAGCGCAGAAGCCACCGCGAGTGACCGCGATCCGCCCACGCCCGGCTGACGTATCCGGTGCGCATCCCCGCATCGAGCCTGCCGAGCATCCCCCGCCGTCCGAGGCTCCCCCGGCCATCAGCTTCGGCAATTCCCCCACGGCGTGTGCTCCTTGAAAACGTATGAACCCCGTCCTGCCCGGCACCCTCTGGAGTCACCGGTTCAACTGGTGACGATGCTGGCATGGGCTTCTCAAGGCTGTCAACAACGAACGGCCCGCACGCTCGAGCTCGGCCGACCGGGCATCCCGGCCGACCGGGCAGGGCCCGGCCGGGAGCGACGCTGGCCGTGGACGAAGGAGTCACAGACGCGGCGGGCGGAGACGAGATCCCCGGGTGAGATCCGGATCCGGCCCACCGTCCGGCACCCAGGCAGGAGTGCCGTCGAGGCGGCCCGTCGCCGTACCCCTCGGGCCGCGCGGACCGAACAGGGCCCGCGACCGCCGACATCCCCGCCCAGGCACGGGCGCCCGACAGGCGCACGCCGGCCGACCGCCCAGGGCCCACAAGGAGGGGCGGGCAAGCCGATACGGCCGACCGTGACCCTGACCGCCGCGGAACCTCACGAGGCGCCGCACGCCCCCGCAAGGACACCACCTGAAACGGTGACGATTGTTGCGCCCCTTGGAAGTCACCTGCCAATATGGTGATGTGAACCTTGACCATGTCTTCGTGTGCGGGCACCCGGCCCTCGACTTCGCGGCCACCCTGCGCGCCCGGCGCTCGACCCGGTTCGAGATGCTGGTGACGCCGGAACGACTGAATGCCTGGTACCTGGAGTCCGCACTGGTGGACACGATCACTCCCGGCCACGAGGACGACGTCCGCGAGGCAACGGCCGTACGCGAGGCCATCTACCGGCTCGTCACCAACCGCCGCCTCGGCGAGGAGTTCGACCGGGAGGCCCTCGCCGTGGTCAACGCCACCGCACGCAAAACCCCCGTGACGCCGCAGCTCACCCTGAAAGGCCGGCACACCGAGGCCACTCCCGAACTGGCGCTCGCGACCGTCGCCCGGCAGGCCGTCGAACTGCTCAGCGGACCGGACGGACCCTTGCTGAAGGAATGCGGCAACCCCGACTGCACCCGGGTCTACGTCGACCGCTCCCGGGGCATGCGGCGCCAGTGGTGCGGCATGGAATCCTGCGGCAACAAGATCAAAGCCGCCGCCTACCGCGCCCGTAAGAAGACCGTACCCGCCACACCCGCACACTGACCCACCCCACGCCTGCGCGCCGCCAGCCCCGACGGGCCCCGGGCCGCCGATGCCGTCCGGGCAAGCACGGCCGCTGGGGACGAATCGGCGCCCTGGACGACGGTCACGAGACCTCGATGGAGGAACTCCACTGAGGCCGCAACCGAGGGCCGGCCGATCGCCTGGGTGGCCAGCGCACCCGACGACTGGTGAGTGGACCAGGCCGGGCCGCGGCCTGGGGAGGAAGTCGCGGCGTCAGGCTGGTGGGCGAGGCCCCAGGCGCTGCGCGCGACCCGGGGCCTTGCCGCAGCCGGCCAGCGCGTGACGGCGAAGGCCGCAGCACCGTTGGACGGTGCGCCCTCAAGGTCGGCGGATGGTGGCGAGCCTGCCCTGCATCGACCGTGCCAAAGGCCGCCGCCTCGACGAACTTCGGGCAGGTGATCGGGAGGTCCGTGGCAGCTTCGCCCTCAGTTACAACGGCCTGAGCGAACCCGAGCGCCGGGCGTTCCGGCTGCTCGCCCTGCCCCACTCACCGGACTTCGCAGTGCCAGTCGCCGCTGCCCGCCTCGTCGTCGGCCTGTCCGCCCCCGACCACTTCGTGGGCCCGACGCTCAACCCGAAGATCCCCGGGAGCTGGCTGGTCGACCGGCCCACGTCGAGGTGGACCCGCGCCTGCACTCACCGGTCACTCCGGACGGCATCCGGCCGACCGGTCTGGCCTGGCACCAGACGCACTCCGTCGCCTACGCCCAGAAGCTGGGGTTACAACGTCCGGCGCATCGAGGCCTACCTGCGCCGTGAAACCGGCGCCTACCGACGGGACTCCGACGAGCGGGTACACCCGCCGTCACGGCCAGCACCCGGTAGCCCGCGTCGAGGGTGCCATGTTGCTGCACCATGCCGAAATAGAGTCGGGGATGCTCGACGATCCGGTTGAGTGCGGGATTGTCCGCTGCCGCGATGGGGATGGCGTGGAAGTGGTGCACGTCGCGGTGGACGTGGCCCTTCGATGAGGGCCAGCGGCAGGCGGCGGGTGGCGAGGATCGGCCCGAGCACTCCTCCGGGATTCCTGCGGCAGTCAGCCGAGGTAGAAGTCCTTGCGGACCGTGACGAACTCCTCGACGGTCAGGGGCCGCTTCCCGGTGATGCGCTCGACGTCGCTGGTCGCCCTGTCGTAACGGTTCGCGCGGTGCAGCTGCGCCATGGTCGCGATGTGCTGCTCGGTGTGCTGTGGCAGGCCCGCTTTCGCGAGTACCTCTGTGCGCCACCATTGCAGGGGGACGTCCCGATAGGTCACCGTCCGGTCGAGTGCCTTGGAGAACTCCTGGGCTGCTTCGCTCATGTCGAGCGCCCGCGGTCCGGTCAGCTCGTACACCTTTCCGGCGTGCTCCCCGGGATCGCGCAGGATGGTCGCGACCACCTGGGCGACGTCGTCGGCAGCGACCGGCGAGGTGCGTCCGGTCCCGAACGGCAGCGCCAGTGTGCCGTTCTCGCGGATCGACCGCGCCGCGAGGGCGGTGAACAGCGGATTGTCGAGGAACGTCGTCGGGCGCACGTGCACCACAGGCAGGCCCGACCAGTCCAGCACCTGCTCCGCCAGCCAGTGCAGCCGTTGCTGGTGGGATTCCGCGGTGCTGATGGCGGTCATCTGCGACACCGTCATCTGCGACATGTCCACCAGCACGTCGAGTTCACCGTGCGCCTTCGTGACCGTGGCCATGACGGTCGCCGCCAGCAGGTGGTCCGGGGACACACTGAGACCGAAGTACGTTCGGCGGACGCCGTCGAGCGCGGCCGCCACCGTCTCGGGCCGGGCCAGATCCCCGGTGACGACCTCGGCGCCCAATGCCCGCACCTCGGCCGCGCGGTCGTCCTCGCGGCGCACCAGGACGCGGACCGGTACGTTCTGCGCGCGAAGTCGCTCTGTGACGAGGCGGCCCATGCCGCCTGCGCCGGTGACGAGGACGAGGTCGTGATCAGCCATGGAAGCGCTCCTCGCCGGTGGGTTGTCCGGTGGCGTCGGCGATGGTCATGATCGTGTTCCTTGGCTGTTGGTGCGGGCGGCGGGGAGCGGGCGCTGACGGCGGGCCATCCAGCCCATGAGCCGGACCATCGAGCGGCGCGGCAGGAATTTGCCGGCGAGGGCGAGCGGCCGGCCGTTGGTCACCACCGACGGGGGCGCGGATCGGCGGTCCAGCGTGTCGAGGGCGATCGTCACGACCTGCTCGGGGGTGGCCCGCTTCGTGCCGTAGTCGGCGGACTGGCTGTGGGCGACGTCGTAGAACTCGGTTTGGGTGGCGCCGGGACACACGGCCAGGACGCGCAGGCCAGTGCCGCGGGTCTCCTCCCACAGCGATTCGGTGAAGCTGAGGACGAAGGCCTTGGTGGCGCCGTAGACGCTCAGGTAGGGGGTCGGCTGGAAGCCCAGCAGGCTCGCGACGTTGATCAGGACGCCGGTGTCGGCGGAGGTCAGCGGGGCGATGTAGGCGCGGCTGAGGTCGACCAGCGCGCTGACGTTCAGCGCGATCATGCTCTGCAGGCGGTCGGGGTCCTCGTCGGTGAACGCGTCGTGGGTGCCGAAGCCGGCGTTGTTGACCAGCCCGGTGGCGAAGATGCCGCGGGACTCGAGTTCGGCGCGCAGCGTGCGG
Organism: Streptomyces sp. NPDC101166; assembly: GCF_044768125.1. NCBI lineage: Bacteria > Bacillati > Actinomycetota > Actinomycetes > Kitasatosporales > Streptomycetaceae > Streptomyces > Streptomyces sp. NPDC101166. The sequence continues at coordinate 16,212 of NZ_JBIWPF010000038.1, read as the reverse complement.
CCGGCGTCGGGGAGGCCGAGGTCGCGGGCGACGGCGGTCGCCGTGACGCCGTGGGCGCGGGTGAGTACGGCGGCCAGGCTCTCGAGCCGGTCCGCCCGCCGGGCCACCAGCACGAGGTCCGCGCCGCGGCGGGCCAGCTGGCGGGCGAATTCGGCACCGAGACCGGAGCTGGCGCCGGTGACGATGACGGTCTGGCGGTGGTAGTCGATGTCGCTCATAGCATTCACTCTACGCACGCTTTTGCACTGAGTGCAACTAACTGCATTGCGTAAAGCGTTGTACCATCGGTGCATGCCTCAGAAACCGTCACCCATTCGGGAGCAGACCCGCTCCGTGGTTCGATCACTGCTGGCCCGGACCGCTATCGAGCTGTTCGCCGCCAAGGGCTACGACGACACGACCCTCGACGAGGTCGCCGCCGCCGCGGGCGTCTCCCGGCGGACTCTGTTCAATTACTTCCGCAACAAGGAAGACCTCGCACTCAGCGGCCTGGACGAACAGGGTGAACTGATCGCCGCGCGCCTCGCGGAGCGCCCGGCCGACGAGGATGCCTGGACGGCGCTGCGCGCGGCGTTCCAGGTGCTCGAGGAGATCGACATGACAGCCGAAGGGCGCCTGGAGTTCATCACTCTGCTGTTCGGCAACGATTCCCTGCGCGCCGGGCATGCCGAGAAGCAAGCCCGCTGGCAGGGCCTGTTCGCACCGCTGATCGAGCCGCGGCTGCCCGACTTCGACCGCCGAACTCTGCAAGCCCGCGCGATCGCAGCCGCGGCGATCATCTGCCTGCAGGCAGCCAACGAGGAATGGGTACGTTTGGGCGGACAGGTCGACCTGTTCGACCTCTACGACACCGCCGTACAGGCCATCCGCCGCCCCACCTGAAACCGGCAGCATCCAGCCCCACCCAGCCCAGTCGGCGTGAGGACCAGGGCCCAACCGTTCAACCGCGCCCAGCAAGACCGAACGATCCGGCCACTGTGCGGGCACCGTAGAAGTCGATGTCGGCGTGGTGCTTACTGATCGTTTGAGAATGCAGTTCGGAGGCGGCGGAGGCATACGAGGCTGCAAGCCAGTTCGAGCAGGCCCTGGTGGAAATCGGCGCGTCGTTCGTAGCGGGTGCGGAGCCGTTTGAACTGGTGCAGCCAGACGAAGGCACGTTCGACCACCCAGCGGACCTTGCCCAGTCCGGAGCCGTGGGCGACGCCGCGTCGGGCGATCACGGGCTTGATGCCGCGCTTCCACAGCAGGCGGCGGTACTTGTCGTAGTCGTAGCCCCGGTCGGCGTACAGGCGTCGGGGCTTGCGGCGGGGGCGTCCTCGTAGGCCCCGGATCGATGGGACGGCGTCCATCAGGGGCAGAAGCTGGGTGACGTCGTGCCGGTTGCCGCCGGTGAGCGTGACGGCGAGCGGGGTTCCGTGGAAGTCGACGATCAACTCCGGTCAGGAACACGCAACCGCCCAGGATGACGGCGGCGCCGTTCGGGAGCAGGAGCAGGTGGCAGCAGCAGGGCCACGCGCTCCCCCAGGTCGTCCGGAACAAGATCAGCTCGCACTCGGACACCCTGCCGACCAAGATCGTCGAGCACAGGACCCGCGGCTCAACTCATGCTGAAACGATCAGCAAAAGCACGGCAAGCTCAGCAGGACGGCGCGCAGTGCCGTGTCGCCTGCGGACCGGCCAGGACATCGAAGCCGTACCCAAAGCAGGCGAGCCCCGCGACGGCCGCCGCCAGTCCGAGCGCGGTACGCCACCGGCCCCGTACAGCGACGACAACAGCCAGGGCGGCGGCGGTCCCGCCGAACACCAGGACCGGCAGGCCCAGCCGGAGCAAGTCTGGGTTGGTCTCGCCCTCGAAACCGCCGAAGAGGCCCCGCCGGCCGTACGGGAGCCAGACCACGAAGCCCGCCAGCGCGCCGAGTACCGCTGCCAGGCACCCCGCGGCGCCGGTGGCGGCTTCACGCCGGGTCGTCTGTTCAGTTTCCATATACGGAGAGACGCCTCGCCGGCGCTGGGAAGTTCCGCTGACCCCGGACAGGTCCGGTCCGGGGTTCCGTCCCGCCCAAAGCGTCAGGGGATACGACACGCCTCCCGGCCTCATCAAGTTCGGTCCGCGTTCGACCTCGCCGTCCACGTTGCCGGACGCAACCGCGCTGGACGGCGTCATGTGCTGTAGGCGTGCCTCCGCCCGCTGGTGTCTCGCCCCCCGGGATGGCATCGCCAAACCGCATCGCCTGATGAAGGTGAAGGTTGTGTCCGACGGCATCTCGACCTACACCTCATCTTCGGCCTGCACTCCAACCATCGGTGAAGAGGCGGTGCTCCGTCTGTGCACCGTCGCAACGCCGCCTAGGAAAATTTCTTCCCATTGTCCGTTTCGGCGGCAAGGCGGACGCTCGTGGTGTCGCTGCGTACAGCGGCGGCGCTCGCGGAGGCGTACGTGCGGAAGCGCAAGATCAACAGCGCTTCCGCGGCACCGTGATCCCCGTTACGACCTACGACGTAAGGCAGGTAAGGACGCCCCCATGGCCGTTCCCCCCACGCCCCATCACCCCAGGCCCCGTGTTACGCGGCGGGGCCTGATCGGCACCGCAGGCGCGGTCGCGGTAGGCGCCGCGCTCACCCCCGCCGCGATGGCGACCACCAACTCCAAGTCCACCGATGCCGACAACTCGAAGGCGCAAACAACCGTGAACCGCAAGATCAGCTTCGATCGTGAGGGTCTGACTCTGGTGGGTGACCTGTTCACCCCCGAAGGCTTCGACGAGAGCGGGCACTACCAGGCGCTCATCGTTCAGGGATCGCTCACCTCCGTGAAGGAGCAGATGCCCAACGCCTACGCGCAGAGGTTCGCCGAGCAGGGCTTTGTCGCGCTGGCCTTCGACTACGCCCACTACGGAGAGAGCGCCGGCGAGCCGCGTCAGTTCGAGTCTCCGGCCGAGAAGCTGAGCGATCTTCAGGCCGCCGTCACGTACCTCGGCGAGCAGCTGTACGTGGATGCCGTGGGCATGGTCGGCGTGTGCACCTCGGCCAGCAACGGCGCCTACCTTGCCGCGCAGGACCCGCGCGTGAAGGGCTTCGCGACGATCGCCGCCTTCCTCGCCGACGAGGACACGTTCAAGCTGACCTACGGCGAGGACGGGATCGCCCAGCGTCTCGCGGACGCCGACGCCGCCCGCCGCACGTTCCAGCAGACGGGCGAAGCGACGATCATCCCGGTGTACAGCGAAACCGACCGGCGGGCCGCCAACTACAACCCGACGCCCGGCGCATACGACTACTACACCAACCCGGCACGCGGAAACGTCCCCGAGTACAAGAACGAATTCGACGTCACGTCCTGGGACACCTGGATCGCCCTCGACGCGCTCAGCCAGGCTCCGAAGATCACAACGCCGACGATGGTGGTGCACTCCGACGGCTCCGCCTTCCCGGACCGCGCGAAGAGGCTCTACGACAGCGTCCAGGGTGAGAAGGAACTCGTGTGGGCCGACGGAACCCACTACGACTACTACGACTCGCCCGCTCAGATGGACAACGCCGTCGCGAACGTGACGCGGTTCCTGCGCACCCACCTGGTCTAGGCGCTCGCCACAAGCCCCACCCGACTTGTTCTGCCAGAACCGCGCCCGGGCCTTCTGCCCTGAGCGCGGTTCTGTGCAGGCGGAACAATGAAAGACGTGAGCGTGAGCGCGAAGAACCCGCACCTGGAGGAGCTGGGCCAGTTCCTGAAGGCCCGCCGCAGCGAACTCAGCCCGACCGCGCTCGGCCTGCCGCCGGGAGACCCTGGCACACGGCGGGTGAGCGGCCTGCGGCGGCAAGAAGTCGCCGCGCAGGCCTCGATCAGTCACGACTACTACAGCCGCATCGAGCAGGGACGTCTGGCACCCTCCCCGCCGGTACTCGACGCCCTCGCACACACGCTGCGCCTCACACCGGTCGAGCGCGCCTACATCGAAGGGCTCGCCCGACAGGCCGATCGACGCCCCTCACCCAGGCGCCGGCCGGCGCCGGCGCGGCCGCAGATCCAGCGCCTCCTGGACCAGCTGACGCTCACGCCTGCGTTCGTGGTGGGGAAGTACCTCGACTTCATCGCCTGGAACCCGCTCGCCGCGGCGCTGCTCATCGACATCGACAAGATGGCCCCGCACGAGCGCAACTACGTCCGCATGCTGTTCGCCGACCCGCGCATGAAGGACTTCTACGACGACTGGGAGGGCATGGCCCGTACCGGCGTCGCACTCCTGCGCATGCAGGTCGTCGACAACCCCAGCGACCCACGGCTCGCGAACCTGGTCGGCGAACTCTCGGTCGGCTATCCCCTCTTCCGGCAGTGGTGGGCAAGCCGCCATGTCGCCAGCCAGAACTTCGGCAGCAAGACCATCCACCACCCAGAACTCGGCGAACTCACCCTCGACTGGGACAGCTTCTACTGGAGCGGAGACCCTGACCAGCACCTCACCGTCTGGTCACCCGCCCCCGGCTCCCCCAGCGAAGAGAAGCTCCGGATCCTCAGTTCACGGATCCGACAATCCGGCGCCACTGCCCACGGCCAGGCGCAGCCGTGATCGAGCCCTCGGAGAAAGACCCGCCGATGAGACAGGTGCGGTAGCCCACATAAACCGTGAGCTCGTCGTATGGGACGCCGCGGAGCGCCTCGCGTTCGAGCAGTTGCAGAACCGGCTGGCCTACCGCGGTGCCGGGGCACCGCGAGCAGCCGAGGAGGGGCTGGCCCACTTCGTGGCGTTCGATCTGCTCAGGTGGTCCGGGACGGACACGACCGGGTGTCCGTAGCAGCGGCGGCGGGCCGCGCTGGAGTCGAGTTCGCCGCTCGTCGACTCTTCGCGCAGCGACCGGCACTGGCGCTGCACAACCAGGGGGAAGCTGTCGGCGGTCCGTGCCTCACGAGCGTGCTTGCCGCCCGTGGCCAGCCGGCTGAGTCGGTCTTCTCTTCACGGGTGCGCGGCCAGGTGGCCGAAGTACCGGTCCAGCTGGCGAGAAGGCCCAGAGCTTCGGCGGAAGGGGAAGCGGGTTCGGGGGTGTAGAGGGTGAGGGTCTGTTCGGGGTCGCCTTCGATGGCCAGGACCAGGTAGTCGAGGGTGAGATCGCCGGCGATCGGGTGACGCAGGCGTTTGGTGCCGGTGGTGCGGGCGACGACGTCGTGGTCGGCCCACATGCGGCGGAAGATGTCGCTGTGCAGGGACAGCTCGCCGATCAGCTCGGTGAGTTGCGGATCGTCGGGATGGCGTCCGGCGTACAGGCGCAGCATGGCCAGGCAGTCGCCGGCGACCTTCTCCCAGTCGGCGTACAGGGTGCGAGCGGCTTCGTCCAGGAAGACGTAGCGGGCGAAGTTGCGTTCGCGGCGGGGACGGGCTTCGAAGTCGGTGCAGAGGGCGTGGGCGAGCCGGTTTGCGGCGAGCACGCTGTGCAGCGGCCGCGTCGTCCCTGGACCACCGCGGGGACGCTGAGCGAGTCCAGGGTCCGGTACAGGATCGGGTGGACTCGCTGGGGGGCGCGGGGGCGCCCGCGGCGGGCCCGGGCGGTGGTGGGCTGGGCGAGGTCGAAGAGGTGGGCGCGTTCGGTGTCGTCCAGTTGCAGGGCGCGGGCGACGGCCTCCAAGACGGTTTGGGAGACGCCCTGGGTGCGGCCCCGCCCAGGCGGATGTAGTAGTCGACGCCGACGCCGGCGAGCTGGGCGACTTCCTCGCGGCGCAGCCCCAGTACGCGGCGGGCGCCGCCGTGCGGGGCGAGGCCGGCCTGTTCGGGGGTGAGCCTGGCCCGGCGGGTGCGCAGGAACTCGCGGATCTCGCTGCTGCGGTCCATCGGTCGACGGTACGGCGGTACCTGGCAGTTCGGGGTGCTGTGCTGCCCGGGGGTGAAGCGGTAGGCGGGGGCCAGTCCGGCCGGGACGTCGAAGGCGACGAAGACGGCGTCCTCGGTCTCGCGGCGCACCTCGCGGGCGGTGAGCCGGTTACAAGCCGCAGCCGGGCCGAGGCAATCCCCGCCCAGCATCAGCGCGCTGCACGGGACGGCGGGGCCGGCGAGGAACGACGCCGCCAGGTCGGGACGGGGTAGTACTCCAGCTCACCGCAGGTGCCCCAGCTGGCGCTGAAGCCTCGCCCGTGCCAGGGGTGATGGGGGTCGGCCGGATGTAGTCGCTCTTCAGGTCGCGGGCCGTTCACCTCGCCTGCGGCATACCACCGTGGTGGGATGGAACGGGGTGGGAAGGAGAGAGCGATGTCCCCACCAGCAGCGGAGCACAAGAGTGGAGCGGCCCCAGTATCAGTCCGCCCGCTGGGTGAGGCGGACCTGGATCGGGCCGATGAGATCTGCGGGGACGCTTTCGGGACCTTCCTGGGGGCGCCTGATCCTTTCGGGACCGTCGACTATGTCCGTACGCGCTGGGCGGCCGATCCGCGGGCGGCGTTCGCGGCGACGGTCGAGGGTGAAGTCGTGGCATCGAACTTCGCCACCGACTGGGGCAGCGTCGGGTTTTTCGGACCGCTGACCGTACGTCCGGATCTGTGGGACCAGGGCATCGGCAGGCGTCTGATGGAGCCGGTCATGGACTGCTTCGGCGCATGGGGGAACCGCCACCTGGGCCTGTTCACCTTTTCGCACAGTCCCAAGCATCTTGAGCTGTACCGCCGGTACGGTTTCTGGCCTCGATTCCTCACAGCCATCATGAAGAAGCAGGTCGCAGACGGTGCCGCATTCCCCGGCCGGGTGCTCTACGGCGAACTGCCCGCTGCCGAGCGGCCTGACGCGCTGAGTCTCTGTCGCGCACTGACCGGAGTCGTGTACGAGGGCCTGAGCCTGGAACGCGAGATCGTGGCCGCGCAACGGCAGGGGCTCGGTGACACCATCCTGCTCCATGGCACTGGCTCCGAGCTCGATGGCTTGGCCGTCTGCCACTGTGGAGCCGGGTCGGAGGCCGGCGCGGACGTGTGCTTCGTCAAATTCGGCGCCGTACGTCCTGGTCCGGAGGCCGCCGGCCGGTTCGAGCGACTGCTCGGCGCGTGCGAGGGGCTGGCCGCCGAGCGCGGCCTGGGCCAACTGGACGCCGGTATGAACCTTGGCCGCCCGGATGCCTACCGGCGCATGATCGATCGCGGTTTCCGCACCTGGTTGCAGGGCGTGACCATGCACAGGCCCAACGAACCCGGGTACAGCCACCCCGACGCGTATGTGATCGACGACTGGCGCTGAGACCACCGCCGCGCTCGGCCCGCCGGGAAGGCCCAGTGCTGTCGGAGCCCATGAATATTCCGAGCCAGTGCCGGCGGCAGGACGCCTCCCGGACCGCTGTCGAAGTGCTGCACGTTCTCCCGGACCTGCGCGACGGCGAGGAGCCACAGCGGGAAGCAGCGGTAGCTCTGGTTCCAGCCGTCGTAGACGCGCAGCGTGAGGCGGTCGGTAAACGGATCACTGTCCGCATTGCCCTCCTGGACGACCTCGTGAGCGGAGCGCTCGCCCAACGCCGTCCGGCCAGTGGCCGACGCGTCAGATGGCGGCGTGTCGGGCGAGGGCCATGTGCAGCTCTCCGAGGCGTTCCGAGCGGGCCGGCGCGCAAGCAACGCAGACCGCAGCTGTCCCGCCGGTCTTCGCCGACTCCCTTGCCGATCTGTTCCACGCGCCGACCCAGCATGTGGCGAGCCGTCCGCGGTCTGTCCCTCGCGGTCCACCATTCAGTTCAGTGCAGCAGGACCAGCCGCGCGGGTCTGGCGACGGGACCTGTGCGGTGGGGCTGCTGGGTGTCAGGTGCCGGCGGTCTGCGCGCCGAACATGAGGGTGTGGTGTGGGACGTCGTACGGCAGGTTCTTCAGTACGTCGGCGTCGACCGTGAGGGCTTCTGCCCCGGCCCCTTCGTCCGCTACCGCCTCGGTCCCGCGAAGGCGTAGGCCGCGGTGCCGGCGAACGTGAGGAGCAGGGCCGTCCAGGTGCTCGCTGCCGTGCCGGGCGGCAGGAGCATCCAGGTCGCCACCTGCATCGGCGTACCGGTGGCGGACGGGGCGAGGAACGCGGCCGAGAGCCAGGCGAACGGCAGCGTCCATGCGTACCGGCCGCCCGCGAGCGCCGCGCCCAGGGCGGCCAGTCCCATGAGGCCCGCGCTGTCCCGGACGACGAACAGGGCGGCGGCCGTGTGCTCGCCCATGGTCTGCGCCGTCAGCAGCACCGCGCCGACGGCTGCGCCGGCGAGCAGCACGTGCGCCGCTCTGCGGGGCGCCCAGCGGATCGCGGCTGTCCGGTCCAGCGCGAGGTCCTGCCCGCTGAGCCCGACGGAGGCTGCCATCGCCCCCGTGATGAGGATCAGCACGGGCAGTCGTGGATCACCGGGGCCCTCGCCCTCGTCGCCGGCGAGTGCCACCACCGTCATCGCGGTGATCACCGCGGTGGCGAGCGACGCGGGTACTTGACGCGAACGCGCGTACAGCATCAGCCATCTCACGGGGACACACCGCCTTTCAGCACGTCGAAGGCATCGCTCTCGCAGGAGAGCGCGGCGGCGCGCATCGCGTTGATGCGTGAGAGCTGTTCGGCCCGCGGGAGCGCCGTGAGTTCCTTCCACAGCGGGCCGGTCTCGTCGTCGACCGCGCGGGGCATGCCGGCCGGGAGGGTGGCGGGAGGGGGTTGGAGATCGCCGAGGACCCAGCCCACGGCGACGGCCTGCGCGGCTGCGTCCGCATATTGCCCCGAGCTGTTCCAGCCGACGGGGGTGCATCCCGGCACCATGGCCTTGGCGATCAGGGCCCGGGTCAGCTGGTCGCCCTGCGCTGCGGTGATGCCGTCGTCGTCGAAGTCGAAGAGGACGGTGCTGCGGGACCACTGCGGTGTGGCGCCGTTCGGCAGGACGGCGGTGTTCTCGCGGACCGAGACCGGCGCCTGGTCGCCGAGGGCGCCGGCGAGCAGACGCAGCGCCTCCTTGCCGGGGCCGGCCAGGCCGGCGAGTCGCGCCTGGTGCGTCTTCGTCACGCACACCGGCCCGTCGCACACCGGCTCCGCGGCGTTCTCGTCGAGGACGTACATCCGCTGCGGGTCGGAGGGGAGGACGAGCAGGGCTGCCGCCGCGCCCGCCAGGAGGGGCGTCAGGGCGATCAGCCGGGCGCGCGGGGTCGCGGCGACCAGCAGCGCGAAGCCGGTCGCTGCCATGCCCAGCAGCCAGATCGTCTGCCCGATGTGCACGGAGGCGGAGAGCGTGACGAACACATCGCGCACCTCCTGCACCGTCGGTGACAGCAGGGAGACCCGGTTCGGCTCCGTGCTCGGGAAACCCCCGGGCGTGGTCGTCTCCGTCCGGCCCAAGGACATGTACATGAGGGCCGTGAAGACGAAGGCGCCCATGGCCAGCGCGGGCGGGGTGAGTGCGGAGGGCAGAGTCCGTCCGGCCCCCATGCCCAGTACGGCCCCCGCGACGAGGAAGAGCGCCCCCACCAGCGAGATCGGCAGCCATCCGAAGTGCGTGTACTCGCTGTTGCCGAGCACCTGGACGGCCCCCACGAGGACGAGGAGGGCGAAGGCCGAGACCAGTGCGATCGCCATCGCGCCCGCCATGGTGGCCCCGCGGTGCCGGGCGGGCCTCGGTGTGCTGGTCAGCAGCTCGGACATCTTCGAGCGGTGGTCGCGCAGGCCCTGCAACGCCCCGAGCCCCACGGCGAGCGGCCACAGGTAGAACAGCAGGCTGCGGGTCCACAGGGCCAGGGACGTCCACTGGGCCGTCCACGCCGTGGCGCCCCTCGACCACGCGGCGTTGATCGAGTACAGGAACGCCAGTGCTGTCGTCAGGATCACGGCGCCGGCCCACGGGGCTAGGGAGCGCTTCAGCTCGATGCGCAGGACACGGATGTTCACCAGGCGCCCCTTGCCTGCTCGGGGCCCTGCAGCAGGGCCGAGTAGCCGCGTTCCGACGGGCTGTCGCCCTCGTGCTCCGGACCGCCCGCGGCGGCCAGCTCGCCGGGAGTGCCCTGGAAGACCAGCCGTCCGCCGGCGAAGAGGACCACGTCGGTGCAGGCAGCGGCGACGTCCTCCACCAAGTGGGTCGAGACGACCACGCAGCTGTCCCGGCCCAGTTCCTGCAGCAGCTCGCGGAACCGCAGCCGCTGCGCGGGGTCGAGGCCGGCCGTCGGTTCGTCCAGCAGCAGGATCGACGGATCGTTGACGATGGCCTGAGCGATGCCGGCCCGGCGCACCATGCCGCCCGACAGGGCCTTCATCCTGTCGTCGGCGCGGTCCGCCAGGCCCACTCGCTCCACGGCACGCTGGACCGCCGCGGGGATGTCCGCCTTGGGCACCTCCTTCAGCCATGCCATGTACTCGACGAACTCGCGCACGGTGAAGCGCTTGTAGTAGCCGAACTCCTGCGGCAGGTAGCCGATCCGGCGGCGCAGCGTCCGGTGCCCGCCCCGGCCGCCCACGGACTCGCCCAGCAGTTCCAGGGCGCCCTCGGTGGGACGCAGCACGGTGGCCATCGTCCGGATGAGGGTGGTCTTGCCCGCTCCGTTGGGGCCGAGGAGGCCGTGCACGCCGGTGCCCAGCGACAGGTCGAGCCCGTCGACAGCCATCCGATTCCTGCCGACCCTGACCTTCAGCCCGGTGGCCTGGATCTCCCAGGCGTAGGCGGTCGGTGAGATGTCGGCCGCGTTCAACGCGGGCGTCATGTGGTGTTCCCTTCCGGGGGTCATCGATGGGCTCCCAGCACGCAGTACGCACCCCTGCGGGCGATCACGACACCGATGCCGAGCGTGAGGACCAGCCCCCACACGGGCAGAGCGCCCGTTTGCAGGGCGAAGGTCGTACGGCCGGCGGCCGCGGTCGGCGCCACGACCACGGCGGCCCACACCAGTGCCAGCGTGACGGCGGCGCGCGTCACGCCGACGACACCGCCGAGCGCCAGGGTCGTCGAGGTGAAGGCCAGACAGGGCAGCAGCCACTGGGCCACCATCACCCCCGTCATCCATCCGCCCACCAGCAGCGCGGGGACGACCACGGCGAGCACGGACGCGGTGCGCCGCAGCACCAGTTGGAGCCCGGCCCTGGGCGCCGACGCCGTCAGCTCGTACGCCGGGTCCAGACCGCGCGACCACGACGCCGCGACGCCGAGCACCGGCAGGACCGGCGCGAACAGCAGCACCAGCGACACCTCGCCGGAGCCGGAGCCGGAGCCGGAACCGGCCAGGTCGAGCAGCAGCGCGAGCAGCGTCACGGCCACGACCATGGACAGCCACGGCGCCATGGTGGGCGTCAGCCACCTCGACAGTCGCGCCGACAGCCGTGCAGGCCAGCGCCGTCCGTGCGGCATCGTGGCCGTGACGGCCAGCTGGGGTTCGAGGCCGGACCACACGGTGGCGACCAACGCCGCCACGGCCGGCGCCTGCGCCGCGACGGCCGCGGACAGCCGCTCACGGCAGACCCGGCACGCCTCCAGATGGGCCTCCAGGGCCCACACCTCGTCGGCGGCGAGGTCCGTGCCGCCGCGCGCGTAACCGTCGATGATCCGCATCGACGCGTGTTCCACGCTCATGTCAGCGCCTTCCTCATCGCGATCCGGGCCCGGCGGGCACGGGTCTTGACCGTGCCCTCGGGCAGCCCGAGCAGCACGGCGGTCTCCCGAACGGACAGCCCGTCGAGCACCATGGCCTGCAGTACCTGCCTGAGTTCGGGCGCCAGGCGCCGCAGCGCGTCACCGACGTCCCCGCCGACGGTCACCGCGAGCGCCTCGTCCTCGGCGGCGGGCGCCACCTCGGCGAGAGCGGCGGCCGGCGGCGGCTCGGCATGATGGGCCCTGCGCCGGAAGGCGTCGACGAGGCGGCGGGCCGCGATCGTCCACAGCCATCCGACAGCCGTCCCGCCCACCGAGGTCCCCGCGAACGCGCCCGCCGCACGCCACACCGCCAGATACGTCTCCTGCATGACCTCGGCGACGATCTGCTCGTCGGCACAGCGACGGCGCAGTCGCAGCACCATCCACGGTGCTGTACGCCGGTACAGCTCTTCGAACGCCGCGCGGTCACCCGTGGCCACCAGCTGGACGAGACGCTCCTCGTCCGGCTCGCCCGGTGCCTTCCTGACTGATCTCACACCCGCTAGACGCCGGGTCCGCACTTCCGGTTTTCCCTCCCGCGTGATCCACGTCACACGCCCGGTGGCTGGTCCCTCGGCGCGACGGCGGTGCGGGCCCGGCCGGCCTCGGCGACGGAAACGACAGCAGCGCCGCGCTGCGTCCCTCGCCGTGGATCGGGCCTGGAACGCGTCTCTGCCATCGCCTCCCCACGTGCCGGATACCCCCCCGTTCTACGCTCAGTTGACGGACACCGCGCGAAAGGCGCACGGGTCACGGAGCGGCTGCCGACGCGGGTCGGGTCGGGTCGGGTAGAGCGTCCTGTGAAGTTCTCGAGCCGCAGGAGCGTGTCCGGTCGGCCGATGGTGAGCAGGCCGGCCTCGGCGGCAAGGTCCTCCACGGCGCGGCCTGCAGCCACGACCCGGCAGGAGAGCGCGATGCCGGCGGCGCAACCGATCTGCGGGGCCAGCGCGGTGACCAATCCGACGGAGCAGTGGACGCCGCCGTGTAAGTGTTCGCCGTCGGCGGTGACGCCGGGAACGCAGCGAGCGGCGAGGGCGTCACAGGCAACGCACAGACGACACGGGGAGCGCAGCAGACCCTAGCCGATGACAGGATCTAAGACGCCGAACCGGAACTGACCGCCCTCGGCGGACACGGTCACGGTCAGAGCGTCGCCAATGAGCTCCGCCAGCTGCGGGTTTCCCCGTTTCCTCTCCTGCCCGAAAGAAGGATTGCTCGAATCAGGCCGCCGGGTATTGAGGAGCATGTCCGGACGTGCCGTCTGACCTGTCCGCGGATACGTCCGGACAGCGCGCACGGGATACCCCACCGCCGGTTCCAACTGCGGGAACGCCATCCGGACGCAGTGGAGGCGATGGCTTCCGGTAACCCGCTTCGCCCCCTTTGCGGCTGGATCTGGACCCGCCCCCTGCGGATGGCGTCCAGACACCGTCTCTGACGTGCGGATTGTTTACTCCGAACGGCTCTCAGGGACACCGATTTGCCCACCGGTGGGGCGGCCGACCGCGCCTCCGGCCGGCCGAGCCGGCGTACCGGTTCGCCCCCGAGGAACGCCTGGACGTCCTCGACAGCGTGGCTGCAGTACGTCGCGTAGCCGGCCTGCGAGACGTGCCGAGGTGCGGGGCGGCGAGCAGCCGGGGGCGGTGCGCACCGGGCGGCCGGCCGGCAGCGGCTCGATCTCGAGAACGTCGACGCCGGCGCCGGCGATCAGGCCCCTCGTGCAGCACGGCCAGCAGGGCGTTCTGGTCGACGAGGGCCGCACGGGAGGTGTCGACCAAATCGGCGGCTGGCCTCATCAGGGCGAGTTCGGCCCGGCCGAGCATGCCGCGAGTGCGGTCGCTTGAGCTCGAGGTGGAGCGCGACGTCGCTGAGCTTGAGGCGGAGCGAGACAAAGTCGCTCCCGCAGCAACTCCTCCTTGAACGGCGCCACTTCGACGCCGACCCTGCCGGCACGCTCCCTGGCGAGATTCTGACGACAGTGACAACACGTTCGTCGTCATCCAACCTGATCAGGACGACCCCGCCCGGTTCGCCTCCGTCGCCGTCCTGAACGAGGGCGGATACGAGGTAGTCCGCCGCGAGCACGACGTCACGATCCAGACCAGCAGCGACCGCATTGCGGGCGACCTAACCAAATGGCTAGCCGCCCGGGACTTCTAAAACACGGCCTAGCGGAATCAGGCTGTGCCCCTCCAGCGTCCACCGGTCGCCGGGCGCCGACGCACCCACGCGCGACTGCAAGATGAAGCGCTGGATGGGGTCGCTTGCGCGCGGTCAGACGTGAATGTGGGGAATTGCAGTCAGGCTGTGAATGTGAAGTCGCCAGACCAGATGGAGATCTCACTGTTCCCAGTAAAGACACTTGCGATGACAGATGCACCCTCGGGCAGGTTTCCCGTGCCCCAACCCGAGCAGTACGGTGAGCCATGGCCGAACGTGTCGACGGAGTGCTTGTCAGCCTGGTTGAGCTGGGCCGAGAGTCCCGCTCCGTCTGCGTTGTAGTCGCAGACCCTCAGGGCGTCACCGGGGTTCGAGCCATTCGGGTCGGCACTCCACTCGACGGTGCCGAAATAATGGCCGTTGCGATACACATTCTTGCTCACGATCCCGGGCGCGGCCTCAGCATTGGCCGGGATTGCAACTGCTGAGACCACGATTGTCGCGGCAGCCACGCAGCTCAGCCGCCCAATTATCCTCTTGGTCATGATTCCCCCTGCGAAGGATGACGAATTATAGAAATTCGAACATTACAAGATCACCGAGCGCTCCTGCAAATGATAACAGCAGTTATTCCGAATGGGAGGATGATTTCGGCCAACTGAGCATTCCCCAAGGAGCCGGGTGCGCAGGTTCGAATCACTGGTTCGGCGTGGGATGAGGAGCGAGTGGAGCGGGTGGACCAGCGTCTATAGCCACGGCCGCGCCGCGCGTCCGGTCGGTCGGTCGGTCGGTCGAACTCTCAGTCGACTGCCGCCCTCCGGGTCGTGGCCAGTACTGCGCCACCTACCCGCGCGGGTGAGGTCGTCGGGCGCGTCAAGGGCATCGTCGTGGGCTCAGCGACGGGACGCGGAGATGACAAGAACTCGCCGACGCCCGCGTCCTGCAGGCCCTCAACGCCTGACCTCCTACCAGCCTGTTCCGGCGGGTCACGCCGTGAGCGACGCTGCACCGCGGCATGTAGTTCCTCGCCGGGCGGCTCCGGCAGCGGCTGCTGCCCACAGCGCCCAGCGGATCAGGGTTTGCGCGACCGAGTGGAGTTTGATGTTCAGATGCTGGGAGACCTCGTGCAGCATCTCGAACCCGGCGGCAACCGTTGAGCCGCGATGAGGACGCCAATGGCCTGGCGACCGTCGCGTGGGAGTCGACCGCATGTCGCAGTCGGGCGGTCTCCTGCTCAAGACGGGCCAGCTCCCCGGGGGGGTGCCCCTATGTGTTTGGTCAAGGTCCAAGCCCAGTAGGTTCGTGCGGTCGAGGACGGGCTGAGCCGTAGGGGTGTGCATGAGTGATGGCCAGGTCACGATCAAGCTCACGAGTGACGAGGCACTGGTGCTGTCGCACTGGCTGGAGAAGCTCCAGAAGTCTGGGGAGGCGGACGCCGGATACTGAAGGACCGACGGCTCCGGGCGTCAAATCGATTGCCTCGGGGTCCGGCACGGTGTGACATGTGGGCATGAGCAGAATGGCGCAGGTCATCGTGTTGGCGCGTCATGAGGACGAGGTGATGGAGCCTCTGACGCGACCGGACGAAGCCCGGACTTGGCGCGGCTGCTTCGTGCAGATCCCCTGGTTCATTGGGGGCTGGCACATCGAGTTCGAGCGGTGGGACCGGCGCCGCGGCGTGCTCAAGGACCTGGAGTCGTTGCCGTGGAACGAGCCCGCCTGCGTGCAGGTCATGTTGCACGACGAGGACGACGACCTGTTCGGTTTGTGGATGTTCCGCGGCGGGACACTCGTCGAGGTGGGTATCCCTGGTACCCAACGGGTGCACATCGTTGCCCCGTCGCGGGACACGGACCCCGGCTTTCTGGTCCGGACCAGTCTGGGCAGGGGGGAGGACAAGCACTCGCCAGAGCATGTCCATGACCCCCGCTTGTGCTGGTGATCTGTTCCATACCGGGGCCGGACCGATGCAGAAGTCGCTGTCTCCGGTTCTTCCCGAGCCGGACCGGTTGCCCGCCGCCCCGCGGCGGGCATCCTTGGCCCGAATTCGCGGAGGTACGTCATGCGCGTCCTCGCCGACGGCCTGGATCTGTCGGGCAAGACCACCCTGACCGCCGCTCTCGCGGCCGAGCTCGCCGCGTGGGGGCGGACGGTGGTCGAGCACAAGGGCTTCCTGGCCGACCGATTCGGAAGACGACTCACGGTTCGACAGCCTGCTCACTCAGCTGACCCCACACTTCCCGACTGAGGAGGAACATCTCTTTCCTGCCCTGCATGGAGCGTGCCCTCCCGAGGTCCTGACCGCCCTCGGGGAGAAAGTCGTCAAGGCGAACGCCCCCACCCGACCACGCCCGGGTTCTCCCGACAAGCTGCGGGCCAACAAGCTCCTAGGTCGTGTCTTCAATTGATCTTGAGTGGTGGATCATGGTTGGGTGATACGTCGACATGAACTGTCCGATGAGGAGTGGGAGTTCCTCC
>NZ_JBIWPF010000037.1:0-35918 GCF_044768125.1 Streptomyces sp. NPDC101166 | reverse complement strand
CTCGTACTGGGCGTACGAGGGCGATCCCGACAACGCGGCGAGCGCGCGTGCCAGGCGTCGCGAGCCAGACGGGACTTTCGAAACACGCCCTAGCGAACGCGATGTGCCGGGCCTTCGTGCCGCTCACGGAATCCCAGCCGCCCGGACTGTGCGCGGCCGTCCGTTTGACGTTATCTTCATAGTCAACTAAACACCTAGGTGCTTCGGTGACCACTGGTCGGTCGGCCGAATCGCCGGCGGCGAGATTGACGGAGATGGGACAGCCGATGTCGGACGGCGCGATACAGCGGTACGTGGCGCTGGGGGACAGTCAGACCGAGGGGCTCGGGGACGGCGATGACGTTCTGGGCCTCAGGGGCTGGGCGGACCGGCTCGCCGAGCAGATCGCCCGCGACAGCCCGGGCCTGCTCTACGCCAACCTCGCCGTACGCGGCAGGAGAGCCGGCGAAGTGCGGGCCGGGCAGCTCGCCCCGGCGCTCGCGATGCGCCCCGACCTCGCCACCGTGGTGGCCGGGGTCAACGACGTGCTGCGGCCGAGCTGCGACGTCGACGAGGTCGCCGGCCACCTGGAGGCGATGTTCGCCGCCCTGACCGCCCAGGGCGCCACGGTCGCGACGCTCACGTTCCCCGACGCCGGACGCATCACGCCGCTGGCCCGCCCCATCGGCCGCCGGGTCCTCGCCCTGAACGAGCGCATCCGGGAGGCCGCCGGCCGCCACGGCGTGGTCGTGGCGGAGACGGCCGCACACCCCGTCGTCACCGATCCGCGGCTGTGGAGCGCCGACCGGCTCCATGCCGGTCCGCTCGGCCACGCCCGCATCGCGGCCGCCGTCGCCGAGGCGCTCTCCCTCCCCGGCAGCGACGACAGTTGGACCCTGCCTCTGGCGGCCGACGTGACCAGGGCCTCTGGCCTGCACGTCGTGGGCGCGGAACTGCGCTGGGCCGGCGCCTTCCTGGGCCCCTGGGCGCTCCGCCGCCTGCGCGGACGCTCCTCCGGCGACGGCCGCCACGCCAAGCGGCCGGACCTGCTCCCGGTGACCTCGCCCGCGGGGGACGCCTCCCCGGCGGCGTGATCGCCCTCTAAGGGCTGTCCCGTAATCCCTGGCGGGCGTGCGGCGTCAGCTACGGCACCTCGCCGCGTTGTCGGAACGCCCGCATACATCCAGTATGCGGACGTCCCTCCGCCTTGCGATGCACCGCATCTGACGCCGCACGCTGATCCACCAGGGATTACGGGACAGCCCTTAGCCCTCGGCCTGCCCGGCGGCGTGAGAATCGCCCTCCAAGGGCTGTCCCGCGCCCGCCCGCTGGTCCAGCCGACGCAGCGCCATGTCCCCCCACTGAAGGTTCTCCCGCTCGAACGACATCCCTCGCAGCAGGGTGAGGTACGGGCCGATGCGTTCGGCCTCCGCGAAGTACGCCTCCTCCGAGCGCCCGTCCAGCAGGCGCCGCCGGATCCTCTCGTAACGGGCGAGCTTGGCGGTGGCCCACTCCATGCGCTCGGTGATGGCCGCGCGGACGGCGTCGGCGTCGCCGGCGTCCAGGCACTGCACCTTGACCATCAGCTCGTCCCGGATCACCGCGGGCCTGCCCGGCGGCTCGGCGGTGTAGGCGTGGACGGCCTCGTGCCCCGCCTCGGTCAGGGAGAACAGCCGCTTGTTGGGCCGGCGTTCCTGTTCGACCACCCGGGCCGTGACGAGTCCCTCGGACTCCATGCGCTCCAGCTCCCGGTAGAGCTGCTGGGGCGTCGACATCCAGAAGTTGGCGACCGTCGCGTCGAACCCCTTGGCGAGGTCGTACCCGGACGCCTCACCCTCCAGCAGCGCGGCCATCACCGCGTTCCGCAATGCCATGCGCCCACGCTAACAGCACGGTGACTAATCAACGAAGTGACTGTCGGGCGCTGGGCGGCCGGCCGTCAGGACCGCGCTCCTTCAGTCGCCGCCGACGACGACCACCTCGTCCTCGACCGCCCAGCGGCGTCGCTCGGACTTGGGCGGGTTGATCCGCACGCCGTAACCCGGGCTCGTCGCGGAATCGGCGTGACCGCGGTAGCCGATGGCGCACTCGCCGCGCTCGCGTGCCGCGGCCACGACCGTGGCGAAGGTCGCCTCCCCGTCGGGCAGGACGTAGTCGGTGGCCGGCCGCAGGCGGATTCCGGCGCCTTCGCCTGAGAACAGTTCCTCGAACACCGCTGCCAGGTGCCGGTTCTGAGAGATCTGCGCCATGAGCAGGCCGATGAGCTTGCCGCTGATGATCACGTCCGCTCCGGGGCCGACGGGGGCGAGGTCCCGGTTGCGGTCGTCGATCAGTTCGGTGACGACCGGCAGTTCGCGTCCCGTCGCCTCCTCCAACTGGCGCAGCAGCAGAAGTGTGATGAGCGTGCGGTTGTCGGGGTCGTCCGGCTGCTGCCCCGGCGCGGGCTCCTGGCCGAGCACGATCACACTGTCGTAGGAAGGCACGTCCAGACGGTGCAGGGTCTCGGGACGGGTGACGTCCCCGTGGTGCAGCGTCAAGGCCGGACCGGCCTCGTCGTGCGCCCCCGCCGCGCCCGTCTGCCGGGCCGCCGCCGCACCCGCGGCATCCCCGTACGTCACCACGTCGACGGCCGACCCGGGCCGGCATCGGCGGCGCAACTGATCGACGACCAGCGGTGCCCGGCGGTTCCAGCCCAGCAGGAGAACCCGCTCCGGCCGCGCGGGCGTCGACGGCCCGGACGCCATCGCCGCCTTGTCGACCCACTCCGCGCAGTCGGCCGTCCAGGCCGTGTCGTCGTCACGGGAGATGACGACGAGCAGGTCGCCCGTGCCGATGGTCGTCTGCGCCGGCGGATTGAGCAGGGGAGCGCCCTCCCGCACCAGCCCGACGACGCTCGACGTGGGGTACGACAGCAGCGCCTCGCCGAACGAGCGACCCTCCAGGGCCGGTTCGGCGATCAGATAGAACTCGTCTCCGGCGAAGTCGAGGAGCTCCTGATGGACCAGGGACAGCCCGGGGCGGCGCGCGGCCTCGACGATCAACCGGGCGGTCACGGTGTCGCTCTCCAGGATCACGCCGCCCGGCCCGGCCGCGAGGGAGGCCGCCAAGCGGTAGCGGTCGTCCCGGACGGCGGCGACGACGGGCGGACGGCTGTCCGTCCCGGACAGGGCCGCCCTGAGCGCCAGCAGCGTCTTGACCACCTCGGCGTCCGCGTCGGGCTCGTCATGGGGCAGGACCAGCACGACACCCGCCGAGGCCGGACTGGTGAGGCGGAGCACGGCCGGGTCGGTGGTGGGGCCGCTGCGGCAGATCAGCCGGGTACGGCCGAAGGGCCCCACCTTCGCGCCCAGGGACTCCTCCATGGCGGTCTTGTCACGGGCCGCCAACACCGCGACCGCCGCCCGCCGTTGGTTCAGGTTGGCGGCCACCAGCTCGCCCACCACCGTGAAGACCTGCTCCGACCACCCCAGCACCACGGCGTGTCCCTCTTCGAGCACGGTGGAACGGCCCCGCCGCAGCGCGGTGAGCCGGTCCGTGAGCGCCGTCGTGATCAGACCGACGAGCGTCGACACGTACAGCAGGGCGACCAGCGCGAGCAGCACCGACATCGTCACGCGCAGCGGCGTGCCCGTCGCACCGCCCAGCCGCAGCGTTTCCCCGGTGAGCCGCCACACGAGCGCCAGCCGGTCCATCGGGGCCGTCGGCGCGTCGGGATCGGTCCACACCATCACCGCGCTCGCCGGGACGACGACGGCCAGACACAGCAGCGCCATCCAGCCGACGAGAGCGGAGGCGCCGCGGGCCAGCGTGTTGTCGAACCAGTAACGGGCTCTGTCACCGAACGGAGTGCGCCGCTGCGCCACCCTTCCCCCTCCGTCGCCCGTGCTCATGTGCGGCGGGCCGGCGCCGGCACGCGATGTGCCGCGCGGGCCCGCCGCAGAGCACGGATGTGGATCCGCCTGTGGCAGTGTGAAGCGGAAGATCGCGACGGCAGGCGGGATTCGCCCGGCATTCATCCCTTCGGGTTCCCCGGACGTCATGTTCGGGGGCGCGGACGATCCCTCAACGCGTGGGCGCGGGCTGCTCCCCCGAGCCCCGGACGATCAGCCGGGTGGGGACGGTGATGGTGCGGGCCCGGGAACGGTCGCCGTCGAGACGGGCCAGGGCGGTCGCCACCGCACTGCGGCCGATCTCCTCGGGATCCTGCGCGACGACCGTCAGCGCCGGCTCCAGTGCCTCGGCGAGGGACACGTCGTCGAAGGCGACCACCGCGACCTCCTTGCGCTTGCTGCGGGCCAGTTCGGCCACTGTCCCGAGCGCCATGATGTTGTTCCCGGCGAACAGCGCCGTCGGCGGATCGGCCAGGTCGAGCAGCCTGGCGGTCTCCGCTTCTGCCCCCCGCTGATCGTGTGCGCTGGCGACGAGCGAACGGTCGTAGGGGATGTCCGCTTCCTGAAGCGCCGCACGGTAGCCCGCCAGGCGCTCGCGGCGGGTGTACAGCCTGACGGGCAGGTCGCCGACGAACCCGACGCGCCGGTGCCCGTGGGCGATCAGATGGGCGACGCCGTCCTGGGCCCCCTCCTGGTTGGAGCTGACGATGCTGTCCGTGGACAGACCGACGCCCGGCCGGTCGAGGAAGACGATGGGCAGGCCTGCCGTACGCTGCGCCTTGAGGTGGGAGTGGTCGGCGCCCACCGAGGGCACCACGATCAGGATGCTGACGCGCCGGGCGAGGAACTTCGCCGTCAGGGCGCGTTCGCGGTCGGCGTCGTCCGCGGACGACCCCATGAGCAGGGTCAGCCCCCGGTCGCGGACGCTGTCCTCGATGCCGCGTGCCACGGCCCCGAAGAAGGGGTTGCCGAGGTCGGGGACGACCAGCCCGATGGTGGTGTCCGGGCCGCCGACACGCATGTTGCGCGCCATGAGGTTCGGCTGGAAGCCCAGCGCGGCCACCGCGGCGAGCACCTGTTCCCTGGTCCGCGCCGAGACGGGTCCGTCCTCGTTGAGGACGCGCGAGACAGTCTTGGCGCTGACGCCGACTTCTCGGGCGACGTCGGCCAGGGTGGGGCGGCGGTTCGCTGCCATGAAGGAAACCGTCTCCTGTGAGCCCTCGTGTTCCGGCCTCGGCCTCGGCCGGAATCGGTGAGAGCGGGTGTCGATGTGTCAGGTGGCCTGGACTCCGGCGGCCTTCGCGGCCTTCGAGTCCGCTACGACAGTAGCCCCAGCCGCGTCGACGGTGAGCGCGCCGGTCATGATGGCGACGACCTCCGCCATGGAGTAGTCCGAGGGCTTGATCACGGCGGCGCGCCTGCCCAGCCGATGGACGTGGATCCGGTCGGCGATCTCGAAGACATGGGGCATGTTGTGGCTGATCAGCACGACGGGCATGCCCTTGTCGCGGACCCTGCGGATGAGGTCGAGGACCTGGCCGGACTCCTTGACGCCGAGCGCGGCGGTGGGTTCGTCCATGACGACGACGCTGCGGGCCCAGGCGACGGCACGGGCCACCGCGACGGCCTGCCGCTGTCCGCCGGACAGGGTCTCGACCGCCTGGGTGAGCGAGCGCAGACCGATCTTCAGGTCGGCCATGTGCTCGGCGGCCTCCTGCCGCATGCGCTTCTTGTCCAGCACCCGGAAGACGTTGCCGAGGACGCCTGGGCGGCGCAGCTCCCGGCCGAGGAACATGTTCGAGGCGATGTCCATGGAGGCGGCCACGGCGAGGTCCTGGTACACCGTCTCGATGCCGTGGGCGCGGGCGCTCTGCGGACCGGAGAAGGCGATGGGCTCGCCGTTGAGGCGGATCTCGCCCGCGTCGGGGACCACGGCGCCGGTGAGGGCCTTGATCAGGCTGGTCTTGCCGGCTCCGTTGTCGCCGATGACGGCGAGGACCTCGCCCGGCAGCAGATCGAAGTCGGCGCCGTCGATGGCGGTGACATGGCCGTAGCGCTTGACCAGGCCGCGGGCCTGGAGGACGGGGGTGGGGGAACCGGTGGCGGTCATCGGGCCTTCTTCCGGGAGATCTGGTCGACGGTCACCGCGAGGATCACCAGCACACCGGTGATCAGGGTCTGGTAGATCGAGGCGACGCCCATCAGTTGCAGGCCGTTGCGGAAGACGCCCACGATCAGCACGCCGATGAAGGTGCCGAGGACCGAGCCGCGTCCGCCGAAGAGACTCGTGCCGCCGAGGACCACGGCCGTGATGCTGTCCAGGTTGTCGGTCTGTCCCGCCTGCGGGTCGCCCACGCCGGTGCGGGAGATGAGCAGCAGCGCGGCGATGCCGTACAGCACTCCGGCGGCGGTGTAGACGCCGATGGTCAGCCGGGAGGTGCGGATGCCGTTGAGCCGCGCCGCTTCCGGGCTGTTGCCCAGCGCGTAGACGTGCCGGCCCCAGCCGGTGCCGCTGAGCAGGTACGCCAGGAGGAGGAACAGGGCGATGGTGACCAGCGAGCCGTAGGTCACATCGGTGTAGCCGAGGGGGAACGTCTCGCCCAGCGCCGTCAGCGGGCCGGGCAGGCTGGTGACCGTCTGCTCCTCGGAGTAGATGTGGGTCAGCGCGAACGCCACGTTGAGCATGCCGAGGGTGACGATGAACGGCGGCAGCGGGATCTTCTGCACCAACACCCCGTTGAGCAGGCCGAATCCGCCGCAGACGACCAGGCCCAGCGCGATGGCCGCGAGGGGCGGCAGGGTGCCCTCGGCCGCCATCTTGGCGATCACGATGCTGCCGAAGGCCATCACGGCGCCGCAGGACAGGTCGATGCCCGCGGTGAGGATGATCAGGGTCTGCCCGATGGCCAGGGTGCCGACGACCATCACCTGCTGGATGATCAGGGAGAAGTTCCCGCCGGTGAGGAACTGGTCGGTCGACAGGGAGAAGAAGGCGCAGGCCAGGAGGAGCGCGGCCAGGGGGCCGGTGGTCGGAGCCGTGAGCAGTCTGCGGGCCGTCGTCGGCGCTTTGAGCTCCGCGTACGGTGAGGAGGTGGTCGGGGGTGTGGACGTGGCTGTCATGCGAAGTCCTAAGTCCTTGTCATCAGACAGAGATCCTTGTCGCCGGGACAAGGGGGGCGGCCGTCACCGCGGATCGTCACCGCGGATCGTCCCTGCGCGTCCGGCAGGTGTCGGGCCGGCCGCCCCGCTGAGGGGAGTGGCTGTCTCGTACGGTCCTCGGGCGGACCTCAGCCCCAGCAGTTCTCCAGGCCGAAGGCGGTGTCCTTCGAGGCGACCCCGGCCTGCGCCTTGTCGGTGATCAGCGTGACCCCGGTGTCCGTGTAGCCGGAGGCCTTCTTGCCGTCCTTCGCGTACGTCACGACGGCCTTGACGCCCTCGGCGGCCATCTTCAGCGGGTACTGCTGCGAAGTGGCGGCGATCTTGCCGTCCTTGACGGCCTGGGTGCCGGTGCAGCCGCCGTCGACGGAGACGATCAGGACGTCCTTCTCCCGGCCCTTGGCCTTGAGGGCGGTGTACGCGCCCAGGGCGGCCGGTTCGTTGATGGTGTAGACGACGTTGATGTCGGGCGACTTCTGCAGGCAGTTCTCCATCGCCGTCTGGCCCTTGGACTGGTCGCCGCCGGTGTCCTGGGCGCAGACGACGTCCTTCTCGGCGGCGCCGAAGCCCTTCAGGAAGCCGTCGTGGCGCTGGACGCCGACGGACACGCCCGGCGCGAGGTCGAGGGCGGCGATCTTCGCCGTCTTGCCCTTCATCGCGGCCTTGGCGTACTCGCCGATCAGCTCACCGGCCTTGAGGTTGTCCGTGGCGAAGAGGGCGTCGACCGCGCTCTGCGGCTCGGTCGGCGTGTCCAGGGCGATGACCAGGACACCCTTGGCCTTCGCCTTCTCGATCGCGGGGACGATCGCCTTGGAGTCGCTCGGGGTGATCAGGATGCCCTTCACGCCGGCGGCCACCATGTTCTCGATCGCGGTGACCTGCCCGGCGTTGTCGCCGTCGAACTTGCCGGCCGCGGTCATGAGCTGGACACCCTCGGACTTCGCGGTCTTCTCCGCGCCCTCCTTCATCTTCACGAAGAACGGGTTGGTGTCGGTCTTGGTGATCAGACCGACCTTGACGTCGCCCGAACCGGAGCTGGAGGCGCCCGCCCCGGCACTGGAACCGGGTCCGCAGGCCGTCAGGGCGAGGGCCGCGACACCCGTGGCAGCGGCGGCTCTGATCAGGGAGGAGGGCAGACGAGTGGTGCGAGACATGATCACTCCTGTGGGATGACGAGCGGCACGGGACCGGGAACCCGGAGCGTGCCGCCCCGGGGTGTCATCGCTGACTTATGTCATCGTTGACACTGCATGGCGAGGATGATGGACTCCCTCTCCCGGCAACGTCAATGCCTTGCACCCGTCACAAAACGGCAACGTCCGTGAGCGGCCTCCCCGCGCACCGGCCGACGGCTGTTTCGCGAAGCGCCCGGTCGTCCCGTCCCTCCGGAGAAGGAGCAGCCCATGAGACCGCCTCAGATCACCGTCCTGGGAGAGTGCGTCGCGGACGCCTTCACCGAGCCCGCGCCGGCCGCGAACGAACTCGCGCTGCGCGTCCTGCCCGGCGGCGGACCGGCGAACACGGCGGTGGCCCTGGCCCGGCTGGGCACCCCGGCGCGGTTCGTCGCCCGTCTGTCCTCGGACGTGTTCGGCCGTCTCTTCCGGACCCACCTGGAGGCGTCGGGCGTGGACCTGTCGTACGCCGTCCCGGCGGCCGAGCCCAGCACGCTGGCCGTGGCAGAACTGGACGCCCGGGGGCAGGCGGCGTTCTCCTTCCACGCGGACAACACGGCCGACTGGCAGTGGACCCCGGACGAGTTGGCACGAGTGGACCTGTCCGGGACGGCCTGTGTGCACACCGGATCGCTCGCGCTGGTCCGCCGGCCCGGCGCGGCCGCGGTCGAGGAGTTCCTGGCGACCGCCGCCTCCCGGGCCACCGTCAGCATCGACCCCAACGTCCGGCCGCTGCTCGTGCACCCCGACGTCTACCGGGACCGGCTCGCGCACTGGTGCCGCCTCGCCGACATCCTGCGGCTCAGCCAGGACGACCTGGAACTGCTCCTTCCGGGAACCACGCCGGAGCAGGCGTGCGACACCTGGCATGCCGCGGGGGCACGGCTCGTCGTGATCACGCTGGGCGGCGACGGCGCGCTGCTCTCCCTCGACGGCGAACGGCTGCGGGTGCCGGCGACGACGACGCGCGTGGTCGACACGGTGGGGGCGGGGGACTCCTTCACCGCCGGGCTCCTGCACCACCTCGGGGTGCGCGGAGCCCTCGGCGGCCGGCTGTCCGGCCTCACCCTCGACGACGTGGCGCAGGCCTGCCGCTTCGCCGCCCGTGTCGCCGCTCTGACCTGCTCGGTCGCCGGCCCCAACCCGCCGTGGCAGGAGCAGTTGGCGCACTCGGCGACCACCGCCGGCGCCTGACGGCCCGTACACCGCCCACTGCTTCCCCTCCGACCGATCGCCCGCCACCCGAGAAGGACACCGAAGCCATGACGAAATCCCTGCTCGCCGAGTTCACCGCCCGTGAAGGCGCGGAGGACGAGGTCGCCCGGCTGATCCGGGACTACGCCCTGAAGGTGCGCGAAGAGGAAGGCAACCTCACCTTCGACGTCTACACCAAGGCGGCCGCCCCGCGCGCCTTCTGGATCTTCGAGGTCTACCGCGACGACGACGCCTTCCGGGCGCACCTGAACGCGCCCTACGGCGCCCCGTTCAACGCCGCCCTCACTCCGCTCATCGAGGAGGACGCCTCGGTCCTGACCTTCCTCGAACCGCTCGCGGCGCGCCGGTGACGCACCGGAGCGAGGTCGCCGGGGGCGTCGTCGGCCGGCCCCCGGACGCCCCGGGGCCGGGCGGCGCGGGCCCTCGGCTCCCTTCCGGTGCGGCGGACCGTCCGGCTCGGCGCGCGCCGCCACCTGGGTGATGCCTACGCTGGAGTGGCAAGCGCCGGCCGGCCGGAGGTGGGGGCAGCGGCCGGCGGTTCAGCTCTCCTCAGCACCGGAAGGTGATCCGGCCATGGCCACTGCATCCGAGACCCCCGTACTCGACACCATCGCCGCCATGACGATCGACTCCGTCGAGCGCTGCCACATGGACGACAGGACGCTCATCCTCGCCCGCGTCGCCGCGCTCGTGGCGATGGACGCACCGGCGATCTCGTATCTCGCACACGTCACCCCGGCCGTCAAGGCCGAGTTCACCGTCGAGCAGTTGCAGGACCTCCTCGTCGCCATCGCCCCCGTCGTCGGGACGGCCCGCGTCATGTCGGCCGCGGGCCACATCGCCGAGGCGTTCGGCGTCGCGCTCGCACTGGCCGAAGGCGAAGCGGAGGCCATAGCCCAGGCCGAAGCCGACAGCCGCAGCGCCCGCTGATCGAGTCGGCTCACCTTGCTTCTCACCCAAACCCCGTGAAGCAAGGTGAGTTGGGGACACGGCTTCCTCGGGCCGTCGTTCCCCGGTACTCCGGGCGGGCAGTACAGTGCGGTGTCGTGGACATACCCGACTGGTCCGTCTGGCTCCTGACCTGCCTGGCCGTCCTGCAGGCACTCTCCCTCGTCATCGTCATCCGCCGGTTCCGGCGATCCGACCCCGCGCTGCGCTCCGAGGCACTCCTCGATCTGCTGGACACCTTTGCCGGTCTGCTGCTCTTCGGCGGCATGATGCTGAGCCTCACCGTGGCGGATTCCTTCTTCTGGCTGGGCCTCGTCGGCTTCGCGATGATGACCGTCGTCTACGCGATGAAGGGCGTCCGCTACCTGCAAGCCCGCCGCCGTCCCTCGACCTGACCCTGAGAAGGGGCCTGGCCGGGGGACGGCGGCGGGCGCGCCGGGGCCCCTTCTCTCCCACGGGAGATCCAGTTCATGACCGCCGAACAGCCGCTCACCTACGACGTGTTCGCCGACCTCGCCGCCGCTGATCCGGCTGTCGTCGGTCTCGTCCTCAAGGGCTCCCGGGCCCACGAGCGCATGATCACCCCGGACTCCGACCACGATCTGTACGTCGTCCTGGCCGATGACGCGTCGACGGGTCTCACCCGGTTCGCGGGTCACCGCACCGCCGAGCTCGACCTCGTCATCGTCACGCTCACCGAGTTCCGCGCGGCCGGGATGCCCGGCGTCGAAAGGTATGCCCTGGCCCGTGCGCGCGTCGTGCTCGACCGTCTCGGCGGAGGCATCGCCCGGATCCTCGCCGACAAGGCCCGGCTGGGCGCCGACGAGGCGTTCAGCGATGCCGGCGGCTGGCTCGACGCCTACGCCAACTCCCTTTACCGCTCCGTCAAGAACCACCGGTCGGGTCAGACTCTCGCCGCTCGTCTCGACGCGGCCGACAGCATGCGGTTTCTGCTTGAGCTGCTGTTCGCCCTGGACCGTCGCCCCCGGCCCTACAACAAGTACCTGGAATGGGAACTGGCCCGGTACCCGCTGCCGGGCTGGGACACCGACGCGCTGCTGAGCGCAGTGGACCGCGTCTCCGCGACAGGCGACGTCCCCCTGCAGCGGCGACTGTTCACCCTCGTCGAGGCGGCGGCTCGACGAGCGGGACACGGTGCGGTGCTCGACGCGTGGGGAGACGATCTCGTGCTCATGCGCCCCCGGTCCTGGTGACCGCCCTGGCCGGGGGAGAGCGCGGGCCCGCCCCTCCCCGGGCACGGGCTCAGGGTTGGTGCCGTACGGGACCGATGGTGGCGTAGGCGAAGCTCTCGCCCGCTCGCGGGGCCCGGGTCCAGGAGCGGGTGGTGAAGGTGCTCAGCCTTCCTCGGGTCAGCGCGAAGCGGGGGAGTGACAGGCCCAGTTCGGAGTGCAGGGCTGTCAACAGGCGTGCCTCGCAGTCCAGTTCGTCGTCTTCCGGGCTGAACCAGTTCGCCGGGTCGAGGGCGTCCGGTATCGCGCCGGAACGCTGGATCTCCGTACCGCGCACGGTGAACGCGTAGAGCTCCTCGCCCCGCTCGGCCAGCGACAAGTGGATCGAGGCGGGACGGCCGCCGGGAGAAGAGTTCCTCGGGTCGCGCCACACCACCGCCGCACGTCCGTAGGCGGAGGCAGCGCAGGCCGGGGACTGGAACAGCCGGCTCAGGTGGCGGTCGGAGTGGCCGTCGAAGGCGAAGGACCACGCTTCGACGGTGCGGCCGACCGCGACCACGGCCCGGTCCTCCCACAGTTGCACGCCCTCCCGCTCGTGGGGCCGGGGCGCGTGCCAGGACGCCATGAGCGGATCCGTGGGCGCGCTCAGTCCGGCGCCTTCCTCGCCGATGAGGGCGGGCAGCCGGTCGGGGGCCATGCCCTCGACCCAGACACAGCGGTATCCCTGGAACGGCCGCCGGTTCGCGGCGGGCTCCGTCAGCCAGGCGAGGCCCGCAGGGTCGAGGTCGGGCACCGGATCGGGAGTGAGTCCCGCCTCCCCGGCCCGCGGAGTCGCGAGGATCTCCCGCCCGCGTTCCGGGGTGACCAGCGGCCCGAGAACGGGATCGGCGAGCAGGCCGACCGGGGCGATCAGCGAGGGCCCGGGCGCCGCCCAGAGGGGAAGCGCGTCCCGCAGCGCCCGCCACGCGGTGTCGGTGGCGCCCCAGCGGGCCGACTCGCGGGCCTCGGCGACGGCACGGCCCCAGGCTCCGCCCGGCGCGTAGCGGTAGGCCCCGTCGGACATCGTGCGCAGCACGGTCTCGGCGGTGTTCCGGTCGACCCCGCGGGCGGCCATCATCCCGAGCCACTGGCCTTGTCCGCCCGGCCACCGTTCGCCGCGTGCCGACGCCTCCATGGCCTGCACGGGCAGGATCTCGGGCAGATACCGGGGGTCGGCCACCAGGGTGCCGTAGTCCTGGGGAGTGCGCGGTTCCGACAGATGCCGGAGCTGGTTCAGCAGGACGCGGCTGTTCGGCCGTCCGAACGACATCGCCTCCTCCAGCAGAGGCAGGGCCTCCTCGTACCGTCCGCGCAGGGCCAGCAGACGGGCCTCCTCGACATGCGCGTCCTGGGCGCGGGTGGTCGCGTTCACGAATCCGGCGCTCTGCGCCCGGTCGGAGTGGAACCCGCGGTACATGTCCTCCATGTACGCCCGGAACGACGGGTAACGGTCCGGCAGTTCACCGCTCCAGCCCTTGAAGACGTAGAGCGCCCACTCGCCGTCCTCGTCGCTGTCGCCCGGGTCGAGCAGGGCGTTCGACATGTCGGAGTCCGTCTCCAGTCGCAGCGCCCGCCGCCACATCCCGGCCAGCAGGACGTCCTCCTCGCGCGGGTCGTCGCCGAGTGCCTGCTCGTACAGCGGGGCCATGCCGTGCGGGTCCTGGAACCAGTCGATGTCCGCCACGCCGCCGAGCTGGTAGACGCCGGCCGTCTCGTTCACGCGCCAACCGTCGCTCACGGCCAGGAACTCCCGGTACGACGGCGGCAGTCGCCGCCCCAGCCGCTCCTCGGCCGCGGTGATCGCCGCCTGGTCCGCACCGGGGCGGCCCAGGGGATCGCCGGTCGGGCCGTCCTTCTCGTCTTCGTCGTCCTCGATGTCCTCGTCCAGGCGTGGGACCCACTCCGCCCGCCAACGCCCCAGGAACTCGTGCCAGTCGAAAGGCTCGTCGCTCATGACCGGATGGTGCCATCCGGCACTGACAAGGAGGGCCGGCCCCGTTCGGGCCCCATGGACCCCGTCCTCGCCGCCGACGCGCGACGGCGGCACACGGTGCGCGACCGTGCGCAGAAGGTGACGTCCGACCTCGGCCGCCGTGGCCGTCGGGTCCGTCGAGCCCGTGTCGGGCATCGACTAGTCTCGTGGAGGGAGGCGCCTGCCGCTTCCCTGGGTGTCGAGACGGAGGAGGGGGCGATGGCGCGGGGAAGAGGGGTGTGGCTCTTCGCGGGGGCCGGGATCGCGGCCTGCGTGGTCCTCGTCGGTCCGAGCGTCCCGGACGGCGGTCCCTTCGCCGCGTCGTCGCCCGCCGTCGCGGCCCGGAAGGCCGTGGCCGGCCGGGTCATGACGTGGAACCTGTGCAACCCCTGCGGGGAGAGCGAGGTCGACCAGGCCGCGGAGATCGCCGCCCACGCCCCGCAGGTCGTCGGCCTCCAGGAGGCGTGCGAGCGGGACGTCGAGACGATCCGGGGCTATCTGAAAAGCCGTCACGGACTGGTCTACCACGTGGAGTACGGGGCGGTGCTCCACAACTGGCGCCGGTGCGGGGGAGCGCCGTGGAGCCCCGGAGGTTACGGCCAGGCGATCCTGTCCGCGGCGCCGATGACGGACGCCGTCACCGAGGAGTACGCCGACGGGGGATCCGAGGACCGCGGCTACATGGCGGTCACCACCCGGGTGGGCGACCGTCCGGTCCGGGTGTTCAACACCCACCTCGCCCAGCGGCGTCAGGAGGCGGTGCGCGCGGAGCAGGCCGCCGCGCTCGCCGAGGAGGTGGCCCGGCACGACCGAGCCGTCGTCCTGGGCGACTTCAACGCCGTGCCGGACACCGCCGAACTCACCCCGTTGTGGAAGCTGGCCTCGGACGCGGACCCCGGGTGCGGCCCCTCGAGGGCGGGTGACTGCGAGCCCACCACGGACTGGCAGAGCAAGTTCGACTACGTCTTCCTGCGAGGCATCGCCCCGCTCAGGCGTCACATCGTCCCCACCCCCTACTCGGACCACCACATCCTGTACGCGGACCTGAACGTGGCGTCGCGCGGGCGGTGAGATCGACTCCCGGCAGAGGGGCGCTTCGGGGACGCGTGCTCCTTCTTCCAACTGCCGCGTCATCGGCATGCATTAGGGTGAAAGTCCCGCATCGGCAGTGGCGACAGTCCACCGTCGCGAGTCCCTGAGGTTGTGTTGACTTCCTACGTCGGCTCCGGTCCGTACTGCTTCTCCAACTCGCTCTGCATGACGCTGGGGGAAGGCGCGCCGCCGCCGGCCGTCATCGAGGTGCTCACGGGTTCCCCCTTCGGATTCCAGCTGATCGCCGACGAAGTGCCGCTGTTCGATCCGCTCGGCTGGGACCCGGAGATCGGTCTGGACGCCGCGATCGAGCTGCTCGGCTGCACCTGTGAGCGAAGCCGAGGCGAGGACGCCGACGCGGCGCTTGCGCGACTCGAGGCAGCGGTGGGCCAAGGTCCGGCGCTGGCAGGACCGTTGGACATGGGGCTGCTGCTGCACCAGCCCGGCAGCGGCTCCGCCGTCGGGGCGGACCACTATGTGACGGTGCTGGCGGTGAACGAGGACACGGTGCTCTTCCACGACCCGCACGGCCACCCGTACGCCGTGCTGCCGACGGCGGTGTTCCTCGAGGCATGGCGGGCCGAGAAGGTGGCCTACATCGACCAGCCCTTCGTGCTTCGCTCGTCGTTCGCTCGACGCCGCGAGGTGACCCCGGAGGAGGCTCTGCGCGCCTCGCTGCCGGGGGCCCTGGCCTGGCTCGGCATCCGCGACGATCGTGAGGCGCCCCCCGGCTCCCTCGGCAACGCTCAGGGGCTGGAGCGTCTCGCCGAGCAGATCGCCACAGGCGAACTCCCTTCGCACATGCGGGAGATGCTGGAGGCGTTCTCAGTTCGCGTCGGCGCCCGGCGGCTGTCCGACGCCTCCGCGGCCCTGGCCGACTGCGGACACCACGAGGCGGCCGGGCTGCTGCGCACACAGGCCATGCTCCTGGGCGGTCTGCAGTACCCGCTGGTGACCGGGGACGATGCGACAGTGGTGACCGGCCTGCGCCGCCTCGCCCCGACGTACGGCGAACTGCGCGAGGCCCTGGCCGAAGCGGTCACCACGGACGGACCGGCCGCCGCCGGACGGTGATCCGGTTCGGGACAGCGCCGGATGCGGGGGCCTGGCGAGGTTCCGCCTGGGTCGCTACGACGAGGCGGACTCGCTCTCCTCCACCTTCACCGCGCAGGACGTCCCGCTGGTGCGACCGCCCCGGACGCCTGCATCTGACCGGCGGTGGGCGAAGGGGGCGGCCCGCAACACGCTGAAAGGGCCGTCAGTCCTCCAGACGGACCGGCATGAGGATCGAGAAGGCGTCCTCGTCGTCGGGCCGGCGGAGCGCGATCGGCGCGGTGGGGGCGCCGAGCTCCAGAACCAGTCGGTCCCGGGCCCCTGCGGCCAGGGCGTCCAGCAGATACCGGCGGTTGACGGCGACGCGGTCCGGGTCTTCGTCACCGTCGGCGCAGAGGGTCACCGTGCCGTCGCCCTCCACCTTGAGCACGCTGAGCTCGGGCGCGCCGGCCTCTCCCGTGCGGACGGGGCCGTTCTCCAGGGCCTCGCGGAAGGCCGCGACCTCGACGACGGCCCGACGCCCGCCCGCCTGGGGGAGGAGACGACGGTAGTCGGGGAAGTCATGGTCGAGCCACTGGCCGGACGCCTGCCTGTCCCCGGCCTCCAGGGTCACGCGGCCGTCGTCGGCGGACAGCCGCACGGGCCCCTCGCCGTCCAGCAGCGCCCGCATCGCGTCGGCGAGCGGGCTGGGCACGATGACCTGCACCCGGCCCCCCTGGTGCCCGGAGACACCGGCCCGCGCGACAGCCATCCGGTACCGGTCGGTGGCCACGACGTGGAGGCTCTTGCTCTCGACGTCGAACAGGACCCCGCCGAGCATCGGCAGCTCGGGGTCGGTGCTCGCCGCGAAACGGACCGTGTCCAGCGCGGCCGCCAGCTCGGACGCGGCGGCGGACAGGCTGACGGCGGCGGTACGGAGCGAAGTCATCGCATTCTCCCGGTGATCGAGTAGTGCTCGGAGCGCGGAGAACTCGCCGCGGGCGTCGGACAACCCCTGTTCGAGGCGGCGCAGATGCGCCTTGAGGAGCTCCCGGACCAGATCGGCGTCCGCGCCGGACCAACTGGCCAGCACCAGCCGGATGTCCGGCAACGGCATCCCGGCCCGGCGCAGGCGGGCCAGCAGCCGTGCCTCGTCGAGCTGCCCCGGTGCGTACCAGCGATAGGCGCTCACCGGATCCACCCAGGCCGGCACCAGCACCCCGGACCGGTCGTAGAACCGCAGAGCGCTCACCCCCAGACCACTGTCACGGGCCATCTCACCGATGCTGCGCATGTCGTTCTCCACACCGGCACTGTGAGCCCTGCACAAGGTCGAGGGTCAACCGGCCCCCGCTGGTGCCCCAGGGCGGTGTGCGAGAGGCTGACGGTGCCACCGGAATCCGCCACCCCCCCGGAGATGACACGCATGACGACAGCAGGCAACGCCGAGCGGTCCTTACCGACAGCAGGCGTGTACGAGATCGACCCGGTTGCCTCGACGGTCCGCTTCGGCACGCGGGCCATGTTCGGGCTGCTCCCGGTCCAAGGGACGTTCGCCGTCAGCCACGGCCGGATCAGCGTCGGCGAGTCGCCGGAGGAGTCCTCGGTGGAAGTCACGATCGAGGCGGACAGCTTCGCGTCGGGCAACCGGCAGCGCGACGATCACGTCAGGTCGGCCGACTACCTGGACGTGGCACGACATCCCGAGATCACCTTCCGGAGCCGGTGCGTGGAGGGGGCCGGCCGGAACGCCCGCCTGCAGGGAGAGGTGACCGCCTGCGGCACGACACAGCCGGTCGTCGTCACGATCGGCTCCGTCGTCTGCGAGAACGGGCGGATCACCGCCCGAGGCGCCGCCCGGACAGACAGGTACGCCTTCGGTGTCACCAAGGCGAAGGGGATGACGGGGCGCTACCTGGAGATCACCGTGGACGTGGTCGCGAACCGTTGAGCCGCGAGAAGTAGGACAGCCGCTGTCCTGCATCGAGGCGAGCATGGTGGTACCGGTCGGCGCCGACGGCGTACGGGGACCGGATCGCGAGCAGAAGAGGACTTTCTTGATGGAACCGGTGACGGACACATCGACCACCCCCGACCTCCGCGGGAAGATCGCCCTGGTCGCCGGGGCCACCCGGGGCGCCGGGCGGGGGATCGCCGTGCAGCTCGGGGCGGCGGGGGCGACGGTGTACGTCACCGGGCGCACCACTGCGGAGCACCGGTCGGAGTACGACCGCCCCGAGACGATCGAGGAGGCCGCCGAACTCGTCACCGCCGCGGGCGGTACCGGCATCGCGGTGCCGACCGACCACCTGGTGCCCGAGCAGGTCCGCGCGCTGGCCGAGCGCGTCGATGCCGAACAGGGACGGCTCGACGTGCTGGTCAACAACGTCTGGGGCGGCGAGCGGCTGTTCGCGTTCGACAAACCGGTGTGGGAGCACGACCTCGACGACGGGCTGCGGCTGCTCCGGCTGGGCGTGGAGACCCACGCGATCAACAGCCATTTCCTGCTGCCGCTGCTGGTACGGCGGCCGGGCGGCCTCGTGGTCGAGATGACCGACGGCACGGCCGCCTACAACGCGGCGAACTACCGCAACTCCTACTTCTACGACCTGGTCAAGAACTCCGTGCTGCGCATGGCGTTCGTGCTCGCGCACGAGGTCGAGCCGCACGGCGGGACGGCGGTGGCGCTCACCCCGGGCTGGCTGCGCTCGGAGATGATGCTCGAGGCGTTCGGCGTCGCCGAGGACAACTGGCGCGACGCGCTGACGACGGTGCCGCACTTCTGCGTCTCGGAGAGCCCGGCGTACGTCGGACGCGCGGTCGCGGCACTCGCCGGCGACGCCGAGGTCGCCCGCTGGAACGGCCGTTCCCTCGACAGCGGACAACTCGCCCGCGAGTACGGCTTCACGGACCTCGACGGCTCACGCCCGGACTGCTGGCGTTACCTGGTCGAGGTCACCGACGCCGGCAAGCCGGCGGACGCGACCGGATACCGGTGACGCCCCCCGTCACAC
Organism: Streptomyces sp. NPDC101166; assembly: GCF_044768125.1. Lineage (NCBI taxonomy): Bacteria > Bacillati > Actinomycetota > Actinomycetes > Kitasatosporales > Streptomycetaceae > Streptomyces > Streptomyces sp. NPDC101166. The sequence goes on along the minus strand of NZ_JBIWPF010000037.1, from coordinate 17,219 downwards.
GCTCCTGGCCCGCCGCAGGGTCCCGTGCACGTCGTCCTCGAACCGCAGCCGTCGCACGAGTATGCGCCGGTAACGGATGTCGAAGGTGAACGTGGAACGGGACCCCGTACGGTGTTCGACATCGACCCTGACCGCCGTGTCCAGCCTGGGCGGATGCCCGAGCAGGAGCGGAAGCACCCATCCCCATGAGCGGGAGTCGATCGCGTCCCCATAGACGAGGGCGGCGCACCGGTTCGTTCCCAGCTGCGCGTGCAGGGCGCCGCCGAAGGAACGCATGGACCGCGGACCGTCCCAGTCGACATGCTGACTCAGCTCGCCGGCATCCGCCCGCACCAGAACGTCGTCGTCGCCGTCGCGGAGCGTGAGCCACCGCACCCGGACGCCTCTGCGACGGGTCCACCCCTTGGGAGCGCCCCGCACGGCCGTCTCGAGGAGGCGGATCACGTCGGCCCGCACATCAGGCGGGAGTGAGTCGAGCCGAGCCAGGATCGCCTCGCCCTGATCCGTCATGCACCCCCCCCGCGGTGTGATCCCGACCGGCGGCAGCGTAACGCAACCGACCTCAGGGCCGACTCGCCGTCGGTTCAGCGGCCGACGAAGGTGAGGTTCGTCGCGTCGTAACGGGTGCCCGCGATCTGGTCGTTCGGGGCGGCGGCCTCGACGGCGGCGATGTCCTCGGCGGACAGCTCGACCGTCAGCGCGGCGAGGTTCTCCTCCAGGTACCGCTGCCGCCGGGTGCCGGGGATCGGCACCACGTCGTCGCCCTGGTGCTGCACCCAGGCCAACGCCAGTTGGCCGGCGGACACGCCCTTGGCCTCGGCCAGCTCGGTCAGCCGGGCCACGATCGCCAGGTTGCGCTCAAGGTTGCCGTCGGCGAAGCGCGGCTGGCTTCGCCGCACGTCGCTCTCGGCCATGCCCTCGACCGAGCGGTAGCGTCCGGTGAGGAAGCCGCGCCCGAGCGGGGAGAACGGCACGACTCCGATGCCGAGTTCGCGGCAGACGGGGACGACTTCCGCCTCCAGATCGCGCGTCCACAGCGACCACTCGCTCTGCAGCGCGGCGATCGGATGCACGGCGTGCGCCCGCCGGATCGTCCCCGCGCCGGCCTCGGACAGACCCAGATGGCGGACCTTGCCCGCCTGCACCAACTCGGCCATGGCGCCGACGGTTTCCTCGATCGGCACCTGCGGGTCGACCCGGTGCTGGTAGTAAAGGTCGATGTGGTCGACGCCGAGACGGCGCAGCGACGCCTCGCACGCCTGCCGCACGTACGCGGCGTCCCCACGGATCTCGGTGGGCTCGCCCAGCCGGTTGGCGAAGCCGAACTTCGTGGCCAGCACCACTTCGTCCCGGCGGCCGGCGACGGCCCGCCCGATCAACTCCTCGTTGTGGCCATGGCCGTAGAAGTCGGAAGTGTCCAGGAGGCTGACTCCCAGGTCGAGGGCGTGGTGCAGCGTCGCGATCGACTCGGTCTCGTCCGCGTCGCCGTAGCCGTGGCTCATGCCCATGCAGCCCAGGCCCTGGGCGGAGACGGTCAGTTCGCCGAGGCGCCGGAGGGGAAGTGCGGTCATGTCGCTGTCTCCTGTGGTGCGTGGGGGGGAAACGGTCTGCCCAAGACGCTAGGGATTGGAGTGCACTCCATGTCAAACAGCGGCCGGGCCGACGGCGCGACCGCTCACTTGAGTGCGCGTGAGCGCGCCCGCCCCGAACCCCTGTCACGCGGAGCGCGCCCGCCCGGCCGACTCCAGCGCCGCGGCCAGGAAACGGCGAACCGTCTCCAACTCGCCGGCGTCGAACCCATCCGCGACCTCCACCACCCCGCCGATCACCGGACCGAAGAAGGCCCAACCGAGTTCCTCGGCCCTGTCCTCCACCTCCAGCAGCACACGTCGCCGGTCGACGGTGTCCCTGCTGCGGCGGATCAGGCCGAGCCGCTCCAGCCGGTCCACCAGAGCGGTCGTCCCAGCCGAGTTCAGGCGCAGTTGCTCACCCAGCCACCCGGGCGTGGCCCGAGTGCCGTCCCGTGCGGCGTCCAGGAGATGGATCAGCGCCCGCACATCGGTGGGATGCAGGCCGTGCCGCGCGGCGAACTCCGCGCCGAGGAGGTCGAACTCCACGGTGATCGCGCGCAGTAGGTGGATCAGCCCCATCGCCGGGCTCTGCTCGTCCATGCGTACTCCCTGTCGGCTCTCTTGCATATCATCTCGCTGAACGAGATTATCGCTGAGCGAGAGGAACGCCCGTGTCCCTGTCCGCCTTCGACCGCGCCTACGACGAACTGCTCGCCCGCTGGCCCGAGTTCACCGAGGAGCGCGACGTCGCCACGCCGTACGGGCGTACCCGGGTCCATGTGTACGGCCCGCCGGACGGTAGCCCCCTGGTGCTGCTGCCCGGCGGTTCCGCGACCGGCCTCGCCTGGTTCGCCAACGCGCCGGCCCTGGGGGAGCGGCACCGGGTGTACGCGGTCGATCTGGTGGGCGACGCGGGCCGCACCGAACGTCAGGGCGCGCCGCTGAAGAACGCCGACGACCTGACGGCCTGGCTGGACGCGCTGCTCGACGGGCTTCAGCTCGCCCGCACCCACCTGTGCGGCCACTCGTACGGCGCCTGGCTGGCCGTCAGGTACGCGCTGCACGCACCGCAGCGCGTCGACCGCCTCGCCCTCCTCGACCCCACCCAGGTCTTCGCCGGATTCCGCCTCGGCTACCTGCTTCGCGCGCTGCCCACCCTGCTGCGGCCGACCGAGGCACGCGCCCGCGCCTTCCTGGCCTGGGAGACGGCCGGCACCCGCCCCGACCGGACATGGCAGCGTCTCTACGCGCTGGCCGTCACCGTCCCCGACCGCACGTTCGTCACCGGCGGCCGCCCCAGGGCCGCAGGCCTGCGCATGCCGGTGCTGGTCCTGCTCGGGGAGCGCAGCCGCGCCCACGACGTCGCGAAGGTCGCCGACAGGGCCCGGCGGACCCTCCCGCGGGGTGAGGTGGCACTGCTTCCGGGAGCGACCCACCACTCCCTGCCGCTCACCGAGCCGCAACGGCTGAACGACCTGCTGACGGACTTCCTGAGCTGACGCGCCTGCGTGTCACAGGCCGGAGAGCAAGCCGTCGAGCGGGACCGGAACGCGGTCGGGTTCGAGCGCCTCGACGAGGACACGGCCGTAGTGGATCTTGCGTCCCTTCTTCGTGCCGAAGAAACGCCTGAACTGCCGCTGCGGGGAGCGGCCTTGCTGAGCGGGCTGGCGCAGGAAGGTCCGTAGCGGGCGCATGTCCCCTTCCCGCTCGACGAGTTCGGCGACCCGTTCCACGCCCAGCGCGCGGATGAGCTCGTCCTCCAGGTCCGCCGCACAGACGAAGAAGCCCTCCTGCGGCGCGCCTGCCTTCTCGAAACCCCGGGCGTAGTAGGGGCGTTCCGCCTCGTCGCACAATCCGGTGAGACGGAGCCCCAGGCCGGGAGCGCCCAGCAGCCGGGCGTAGCGTCCCACGCTCATCGCACCGCCGATCGACAGGACGCAGATCCCCTCTGCCGCCAGGTTCCGGCCGCGTGTCTCCGCCAGCGCGTCGACCGCGGCGACATCACTGAGCCCCTCGAGCAGCACGACCGTCCGGACGGGCAAGCGAGCGGCCAGTTCTTTCGCGGGGCCGCCGGGGCCACCCGCCGCCCATGCCGTGACCGCGTCCCGGAACGCCCCCATGTCATCCATGAGGCGAGTCTCGGACAGTCGCGGCCGGAGCGCGAGGCGATTTTCGCGGATGACGGCTCCCGAGGCCCCACCGCGGTGAGCCGCAGGCCTCAGGCGTGCCGGGCGTGCCTGGCGTGGCGGGCCGGGGAACCTGTGCCGGCGTCGTTGTGCAGCCGCCAGGCCGCGGCCAGCACCAGCGCGCCCGAGATCAGCGCGCAGACGCCGGTGACCTGCGCGATGGCGATGGCTCCCGCGTCGGGTCGGGCCCAGACCAGGAGCCCGGCGACCACCGAAGCGGCGCCGGCCAGGAACAGGACGCCTTCATGGTGCAGTTCACGGCGGAAGCGCACCGCCGCCCAGATCTCCGCGACGCCGGTGACGACGGCCCAGGCGCCGACCAGGCCGGCCAGTGCGAGTGCGGTCACCCCCGGCCAGGCAAGGGTGATCAGACCGGCCGTGACGCCCAGCACGCCTCCGACGGCGTGTACCAGGCGGTGCCTCCTGTCGCCGTCCCTGCGGAAGGCGCTGGCCAGCCATGTCACGCCGTCGACAAGCGCGTAGGCGCCGAACAGCAGGGCCAGCGCGAGGGCCGTCACCCCCGGCCACACCAGCGCCACCACCGCGAACGACACGGCCGCCGCCCCTCGCAGGGCCAGCATCCACGTCAGCTGACGTCGCACTCCTTCATCCCTTCTCCGGTCGGACAGGTTCCTCTCGCGCCCTGCGAGTGCACTTCCGTGACCGGCCGAAACACCGCGCGGCGTCGTACGGGGAAAGGACGGGAGGGGTGCCGGTATCCACGTACCGGCACCCCTCCGTCGTCGTGTCGGCCGACCCGGGCCGGGGTCTTCGCGACCTGCGTCGGCTCACCCCTGGCGACGGCGCCGGACGATCCACGCCACGACGGCGACCCCGGCGGCGGTCAGCAGCAGGCCGCGCTTGTCGCGGGCCACTCGCGCCCCCTGAGCCGTCCGGTCCCGCAAAGGCTCGGGCGCCTTGTCCTCCCACAGCCGACCGGCCCGGGCGGCCGCGACCCGAGCCTGCCCGGCCGCCCCGGCGGCCTTGTCCCGCACCGGATCGGGCAGCTTCCCCTCGATCCGACCGGCGGCCTGAGCCGCCTTGACCTTCAACTCCCCTGCCTTGAGCACGGTTTGCTCCTTCAGCTCCCCTGCCTTCGCCGCGGTCTGTTCCTTCAGCTCCCCGGCCTTGAGCACGGTCTGTTCCTTGAGTTCCTCGGCCTTGGCCGCGGTCTCCTCCATCAGAACGCCCGCCCTGACGGCGACTTCGTCCTTCTTCTCGGCCGCGCTCTGCTTCGCGCGGGCCTTCACGTCGGTCTCGGCCGCGAGGGCCTCGACCGTCCGGCCGAGCTCCTCGCGGGTGTGCTCGACCTGCTCGCGCAGCTCCTCGGGGCCGGCGGCGGTGGGCTCGTCATGGGGCGGCTGGGTCATCGTTGTGCGCTCTCCTCGATCTCGGCCGCATCGGCCTTCCCGTTTCTCGACCGTGCCGCTCCGATGTGCGCGGTGCGGCGTGGTCGACCTGCTCCCCCGCTCATAGCCGTCACCGCGGCGATCACATCAGGACCGTTGTGAAGATCCGGTGACCGCCGGGTCCCGTCCGGGCATCACGCATGGATCGCGCCGACGGAAGCATCCGACAAGGTATGGAGTGTGCGATTTATCGAGAGCAGACGGGCGAGCGCGAGAACGTCGACGCCCGGCAGGAGGACGGGGGATGCGAAGGCGTCCTGGACCGCTTGGCGGTGCTGAAGCCTGACGAGTTCGCCTGGATCAGGCTGGACGACCCCCGCGAGGACGAGTTGCAGCGGCTGGGGGAGCACCTGAAGCTGCATCCTCTGGCGATCGAGGACGCCGTCCAGGCGCACCAGCGACCGAAGCAGGAACGCTACGGCGACGTCCTGGCCGTCGCGGTGAAGACGCTGTGGTTCGTCGAGCGGACCGCCGAGGTGGAGACCGGCGAGGTGATGATCTTCCTCGGCCGGTCCTTCGCGCTGACCGTGCGGCACGGCGCACTCGACCCGACGGCGGAGGCGGCACGTCGGCTGGAAGAAGCCCCGCAGATGGCACGGCTCGGACCGGTGAGCGTCCTGCACGCGGTCACCGACGTGATCGTCGACGCCTACGCGCAGGCCGCGTCGCAGGTCCGCACGGATCTCACCGAGCTGGAGCGGTGTGTGTTCTCACCCGCCCGCGACGACCTCACGGAGCAGATCTACTCGCTCAAGCGGGAGGTGGTGGAGTTCCGCGACGCCGTTCAGCCCCTGGTGCCCGTCGTCCAGCACCTCACCGCGCCCCACGACGACTGGCCGCAGCAGATGGCGCCGTACTTCCGCGACGTCTTCGACCACCTCACCCGCACCGACACCGAGGTCCGTGCCCTGGACGACCTGCTGGGCTCCGTCCTCGACGCCCACCTGGCGAAGGTGGGCACCTGGCAGAACGACGACATGCGCCGCATCAGCGCCTGGGCGGCGATCCTGGCCGTCCCCACCCTTGTCGCCGGCGTCTACGGCATGAACTTCGCCCACATGCCCGAACTGGACTGGCGCTACGGCTATCCGTGCGCGCTGGCCGTGATGGCCCTCGGCGCGGGACTGCTCTACCGCGCCTTCCGCCGCAACGGCTGGCTGTGACCGGGGCCGCCCGGTGTCGGTCGCGGGGGCGGACGCCTGGCGGGTACCCCTGGCGGACGGCTGCCGTTGCCGCAGCCTGCCGCCCCGGAGCTGACCCGGCCCTCCACGCGGCCCGCCCGCGCACCGGCCATGGGCACAGCCGTCCTCTTCGGCACCGTCGCCCTGGGCGCGCTGCTGCCCGTCGGCTGGGCCGCCGGAACCCGCAACGTCGCGGGCCCTGCCCACCGGGGAAACCGGGCTCGGCTCGGGCGCCGCTACGGGGCGACGGGTGTCCCGATGCGCTCGGTCTCGGCCCGTGCGAGCACGGAGAGCAGGGAAGCCACCGACAGTCCGGCCTCGGCAGGGTGGCGCAGCACCTTGTCCGGCTCTATGCGGTAGCTGTTCGTGCGCCCGTCCCGGGTACGGGAGAGGTAACCGCCCTGTTCGAGGTCGGAGATGATCCGCGCGACGGCGCGCTCCGTGAGCCGGCAGCGCGCGGCGATGTCGCGGATGCGGACGTTCGGGTTGTCGGCGATGACCGCCAGTACGCGCGCGTGGCTGGTGATGAACGTCCATCCGGCATGGGATTCGGGCACGGCAACCATGCCCGGCATTTTAGGGGGCACCGTTGCGGAACTTCGATACATGACATACTTTTCATGCAACAGACGACATGATCCCGCGAGGGAGAGCCACAGAAGGAGCTCGAACGTGCCCTGTGACGACGCAGTCACGCCGACGCTCGTGAGCCGCACCGGCGGAAAGCCGTCGCCCGAACAGGACACCGAGCACGCCCCGCGGCCCGCTTCGGTGGTGCAGCACGAAAGAAGCGGTGCCTGGGTCGTCGCCGCGCACGGCGCCTACGACATGGACTCGATCGCGCCGCTGGCGGACGCGCTGGAAACCGCGGCCGGGAAGCATCCGAAGGTGGTCCTGGACGCCTCCGGCGTCACCTTCGCGGACTCGACCTTCCTCAACATGCTGATCCGGGCCCACCAGGCGGGCCCCCTGCGCGTGGTGGCGCCGTCACGACAGCTTCAGCGGCTGTTGGAGGTCACCGGAGTCGACGCCATCCTCGAGGTCCGGGGCACGGTCGGCGACGCCGCCGTGTCCTGAGCGGCCCCCGCTGCCCTCGCTCGAGTCGAACGCCCGGGCGACGGCGAGACTGTCTTCGTAGACGTGGTGCCGGGTCACCAGGCCGTCTCGGAACGTCAGGTGCAGAGCGAACCGGGCGCGATAGGCGTGCCCGGTGGATCGGGCCGTCTGCCGGATCTCGCCGAACACGACCGCGTCGTCGCCGTCGACGAGAACGCGCTCGATCTCGGTGGCGGCCTGCCCGGGCAGGTGGTGCTCCGCGAGCTCGCGGAAGTGGGCGGCCGCATCCGCACGGGTGGACCGGTGGCGGATCCACGGCGTGGCGGCCCGGCCGTGTTCGGCCTCCGGCCAGTCCAGCTTCCAGTCGACCTTCTCGGCGTACATGGCCGCGATGCTCGCGGGGTCCCCCTCGCCGATCCGGCGCAGCAGTTCTCCGACCGCGGCACGGGTGGCTGCGGATGTGGCTGTGGACACGACTCGTCACTCCGATCCGACGTCAGGTCCGCTCGACGCGGCGACATCGCCATTCTGGTCGGCGCCCACAGCTTGATCCATTACTCCCGAGGTAATGCGTACGACCATCTGAGCCATCTGAGCCATCGGCGCTGTCGGGTCAGCTGCCGCGCAGGCATTCGATCCGGTAGTCGCCGCTCTCCTCGTCGATCGTGACGCCGTGGGTCTCGCTGCGGAAGCCGGGGAAGCGACGGTCGAAGGTCTCCAGCGCCGTGAGGTAGCGCAGGAGGGGGCCCTCGGCGGCGCCGGTGGATTCCCCGGGCATCAGCACCGGGATGCCGGGCGGGGTCACCGTGACCATCGCCGCGGCGACCCGGTTCGCCGCGTCGGCGATCGGGATTCGTTCCGTGCCGCCGCGCACCAGCCGCTCGTAGCAGTGCTGCGGGGGGAACACCGGCTCCGGCAGCTGCTGGAAGGCCTCGTCCAGCAACTCGACGAGTCGGGCCGAGCGCAGCTGGTCGTGCATCTGGCGGCACAGCGCGCGCAGGGTGAAGCCCGAGTAGCGGCGAGGGTGCGCGGCGACGGCCGCGGGCAGAACGCGGCTCAGCGGGGCGTCGGTGTCGTAGAGGGTCTTGAAGTCCATCAACGCGTCCAGGAGCGTGCCCCACTTGCCCTTCGTGATGCCCATGGAGAACAGGACCAGGACCGTGTAGCTGTCGGTCTTCTCGACGACGATGTTCCGCGTGGCCAGGTAGGCCGAAAGGACGCGGGCCGGGATGCCCTCCTCGGCCGTCTCGCCGGTGGCCGTGACCCCGGGACAGGTCAGGGTGACCTTGATCGGGTCCAGCATGCAGTGGCCCTCGCTCAGCCCGGGGAAGCCGTGCCAGGCGGCGCCAGGTTCGAGGAGCCAGCAGGACTGCGTGGACCGCAGGAGCCGTGGAGGGGCCAGGTCGAAGGGCAGGCGCTCGCCGGTGGCCGGATCGGTGACGGTGTCCGGCTGCCAGACGCCGAAGAACCAGGGCGGACGGTCCCCGGCGCTCTCCACCCGCCTTCGCAGGCGGACCATCTCCTGACGGAAGCGGACGGCCTCCGTCACCGCCTCGTCGAGCAGCCACTCGCCCTGCGGGCCGTCCATCATCGCGGTGGCCACGTCCAGTGAGGCGATCATCGGGTACAGGGGCGACGTGGTGCCGTGCATCATCAGCGCCTCGTTGAAGCGGTCGTGCTCCACCGGCGCCCGGGGCGCCGGCCGCACGTGCACCATCGCGGACTGCGACAGCGCGGCCAGCAGCTTGTGCGTCGACTGGGTCGCGAACACCGTCGGCCGTTCGGCGCCCGGAAGGGAGTCCGCGTCCACCGCCATCGCGTATCTGCCCGCGTACAGCGGGTGGAAGCGAGCGTAGGCGAACCACGCCTCGTCGAAGTGCACTCGGGGCGCACTCGCCGCGAGCGCCCGGGCGGCCGGTACGGCGTCGTAACTGAGGCCGTCGTACGTGGAGTTGGTGAACACCGCGTACTGGGGCCGCGGTGACACCGCGCCCTCGGCCAGCGGGTGGGCGGCGATCCGGTCCGCGATCGTCTGCGCCGCCAGCTCGGCCGGGGGCAGCGGACCGGCCAGGCCGTACCCGTTGCGCGTGGGCACCAGATAGACGGGCCGGGCGCCGGAGACGACCAGCCCGTGCAGCACGGACTTGTGGCAGTTGCGGTCCACGAGCGCCAGTTCGTCGCGGGTGACGCTGAAGTGACCGACCACGCGGTTGCAGGTGGAGTCGCCGTGCAGCACGAAGTAGGTGAGGTCCGAGCCGAAGACCCGGGCCGCGTTGCGTTCGGCCTCGCCGATCGGCCCGGTGTGCTCGAACAACGAGCCCAGCTCCTCCACCGAGATGGAGAGGTCGCTGCGCAGCAGCCGCTCGCCGAAGTAGTCGTGGAAGGCCCGCCCGGCGGGGGACTTGAGGAAGGCCACGCCGCCCGAGTGGGCGGGAGTGTGCCACGAGTACTCGTGAGCGTCGTCGAACCGTCGCAACGCCCGGAAGAACGGGGGCAGCACGTCCTCCCGGTAGGCCCGCGCCGCACTGGTGACACGACCCGCGATGAACCCGGGCGTGTCCTCCAGCGGCCACACGTATCCGACGACCGTCTCGGACACCCACAGGGGCAGGTCGCGTACGCCGTCGTCGGCCAGGACGAGGAAGACCGGGAGATCCCGGAACCGCCGCCCGATGCCGCGCAGCACGGCGGCCCCGCCCGGTGTCCCGTCGTCGCCCGGCAGATCCCAGGCGACGACCGCCGCGGCGAGCCCCGCCTCGGTGCGCAGCACGGCCTCCGCGTCCCGCGCGGTGACCGCCCAGCGGACCTCGAATCCGCCCGCCTCCACGGCGTCGCGGATCTTCCGCAGCTGGTCGGCCACGGCGCCCTCGGCGCGCGGATGCTCCGGTACCGCGACCAGGATCCTGCTGTCGGCCATGCCCGTTCCCGCCTTCCCCGGCGGCCGCTCGACCACCCCCGGGAAAGCATCGGCGCCGTCCCGCAGTCCGGTCGGCGCTCCTCGCCCGAAACCACCGGGACGACGTAATGCGCCGTCCGTTCGTTGACCGGCCCTCACCCGGGTCCGGTCGCGGAAGCGACGGCGGGCCGCCGGTGGCGAGCGAGCTCAGGGAGCGAGGCCCGTCAGCAGTCCTTGTTCGACGAGATGCGAACGCCGTCCACGAGGCGCTGCGGCTCGTCGTTGATGAAGGACTTGTGGCCGCCGTTCTCCACGCAGTACACCTTGCCGTCGGTCATGTGCAGGTAGACCACGTCGTCCCGGCGCGTGTTGCGGACGAAGTCGCTCCCTCTGGACCCGGTCAGCCACTGCCAGCCGCTCGTGACCTCCCGGAAGCGGCCGCTGATGGTGGCGCCGGGGAAGTCGGCGGGGTCCCTCTGGTAGAAGCACACGTACGGGTAGGGGCACGTCTCCTCGGCGGAGGCCGGCGGCGCCAGCACGACCGTGCCCGCCGCCATGAGAAGTGCTCCACCCAGTGCCGCGGTGACCCTGCTGCGAAGTCCCATCGCCCACTCCTTCGTATATGTGTCCGAGAACGACAAGGCGACGATGACACCACACGGCCGCGTTCACGGCCAACCGCCCTGCTCAGGCAACGTCCCTGCGTGAAAAGCGACTTGATGCACCATCACGAAAAGGGGCGCGCGGCGGTGCGAAGGCGGAACGGCGCCCCGGGCCGCCGTACGATGATCGCTCCATGACAATCGGGCCCGGAGGTCGACCCATGCGGGAGCTGTCCCGTCGTACGGTGCTGAGCGCCGCCGGAGCGGGAGCCGTCGCCGTCGGCGGAAGCCGCTCGGCGGCGGCCGCCACGCAGGCCCGTCCGCCTGCCGCCCCACGCACCGGCGACAACCCCGTGGTGCGGGAGAACCGGGCCCCCGGCTCCCACGCCTGGACCCCCGGCCACGGTGAGACCTGCGGAGTCGACCCGAGACGCCCCGAGATCCAGGGGCACGCGACGACGGCCTCCGTCGCCCCCGGCGAGACCCTGGGCCTGCGCCTGGCCTCCCGCACGGCCCGCGCGTGCACGGTGGAGATCTACCGACTCGGCCACTACGGCGGCGTGCGCGCCCGCCACCTCCTCACCGCCGTCGACGTGCCCGTCGACCGGCCCTGGAGGGCGACGGTCCCCGGCGCCTGGGTGTCCGGCGTCTTCCTCGCCGCCCTCACCACCGCCGAAGGCCACCGCGCCTACGCCCCCTTCGTCGTGCGGGAACCCGCCCGCCCGTCCGACGTCCTGCTGGTCGTGCCACTGAACGCGGCCCACGGCCCGTACGCCGGGCTCGGCCTGCCCGAGGACTTCGGCACGGACACGAGCGCGTCGAGGTGGCTGGAGGAGGCGGGTTACGACGTCACGTACGCCACCGAGGGGGACCTGCGCGAAGGGCGCGTCGACCCCGCCGGGTACCCGGCCGTCGTCCTTCCCGGCGGCGCCGGCGACGTCCGCTGGTCCCGGAGGACGCGTGCCGTGCTGGACCGCACGCCCCGACGCCTTTTCCTCCCCAGGACGTCGGCGCTGAGCGAGCCCGGCCACGCCGACGAGGAGGCGCGGCGGACGGCGGCCGAGCGGCTCGACCGCCTCCTGACGGCCCCGGTCAGCACACCCACAGGCTGACGTCCCCGCCGATCCACCCGATGAGGCTGCGCTCGTCCCACACGCTCACCTTGCCGTCGGGCGCGACCTCCAGCCGCACCGTCATCGTGTCGCCCGCCACGGCCGACCCGCTCACCACGCCGAGCAGCCGCTGCGTCCGGTCGGGCCGGGCCCGCAGCGGCAACTGGAAGAGCGTCTCACCCTGCGCCCAGGCCGTGCCGTCCACCTTGGACAGCGAGAAGTGCACGAAGACCTGGTCGCCGGCGAGCCGGTACTGGGGGGCGTAGCTGTCGCTGTTCGGCTTGTACAGCGCGGTGTTGTAGGGGATCGGCACCCAAGGGGCGGTGCCCGGGTGCGGGAAGCGCGCGAGGTTGAGGTTGCGCACCCCGGCGTCGGTCCGCGCCCCTATGCCGAAGGCCACGGTCGCGGCCGGGTCGCCGGGACTGTTGCCGAAGACGCACATGCCCTCGGGCTCCCGGAAGGGCAGACCGGGGAAGGCGGTGACGTGCTGCGACTGGAGCACCGTCCCCGAGGCCCAGTCCGTGCACGTCACGGTCACGTTGTCCTGGGCCTGATCGCCGTACAGGTGGTACACGTGGTCGCCCAGACTCGTGTACCCCTGGAGCGTCTTGCCCGACGCGCCGTAGGACAGCTTCTGCAGCGGAGTGAACGTCCCGGCAGCGGCGGCGGCCAGATCGTAGCGGTCGATGCCGCCGGTCGCCTGCGGGGAGGCGACGTTGTTCGACTGCCAGCGGTAGATCAGCTGCCGCCGGGTCGGGTCGATCGTCGCCGACACCCGGTACACGCCCGTGCGCGGGGTGCGCACCACGGACGGGTCGGACGCGTCGGCGGTCCCGTTCGGCACGTACGGGATGCGGGCGACGGCAGTGGCCCACCCCCCGCTGGGCACGGCGTCGGTCCACAGGCGGATTCCGGCGGCATCGCGTTCGACGCCCAGGTTCGCCCCGTGCCCGGCCCGGCTGACGGACATCTTGTCCAGCAGGGTTCCGTCGGCGGTGAGCCGCGAGACGGTGACACGGTCCAGGTCCCCCGGCGTGCCGTCGGGCTGGCACACGTACCAGAGCTGGTCCACGGCCTCCCAGTACACCGACTGCGCGAGACTGGCGGCGGAGGCGAGGGTGGCGCCCGCGAGGAGCGGGGGAGTGACGGCGGCGAGCTTGATCAAGTGACGACCTTCTGTGGAAGCGGCGACGGCGTCGGCTGCCGCAGTCGGTGCGACCCTCGCCGACGAGGCCGCCGAGGAGGGCGAGGAACGCCGCTCGTGCGCCAACTCCACCCCTCGGCAGCCTAGTTGATTTCACATCATAGGCTCGGGCGGGCCGGCGCGCCCGAAGCCCGCCCCCGCCCGGGGCCCACCGCCGGTCAGCCCCGGGAGCCGTCCGGCCGGGACGCCCGGGGCTCCAGACGGACCACGATCGCCTTGTACGTCGGCTGGTTGCTCTTCTCCGCCACGCTCTCCAGGGGCGCCAGCACATTGGTCTCCGGGTAGTACGCGGCGGCGCAGCCACGAGCCGTCGGGTACGGGACCACCCGGAAATCCTCGGCCCGGCGCTCCACCGCGTCGGTCCAGACGCCGACCAGGTCGACGTTCTGCCCTGCGACCAGGCCGAGCCCGGCCACGTCGTCGGGGTGGACGAGCACCACCCGGCGGCTTCCGCTGATACCCCGGTAGCGGTCCTCCGACGTGTAGGGGACGGTGTTCCACTGGTCGTGGGAGCGCAGGGTCTGCAGCAGCAGATGCCCCTCGGGCACTCGCAGCACCTCGCAGACGTTGCGGGTGAACAGCGCCCGCCCGGCGGCGTTGGAGTACACGCCCTCGTTCACCGGGTTGGTCAGCTGGATGCCACCGGGACGGGTCACCCGCCGGTTGTAGTCGTGCAGCCCCGGGACGATGCGCGCGATGCGGTCGCGGATCGCGCCGTAGTCGGCCTCGAACTCCTCCCAGGGGATGCCGGACCCGCTGCCGAGGGTGCGGCGGGCCAGCCGGCTGAGGATCGCGACCTCGCTGAGCAGAAGGGGGGAGGCCGGACGCAGCCGCCCGCGGGAGGTGTGCACCTCGCTCATCGAGTTCTCCACGGTCACGAACTGCTCCCCGCTCGCCTGCACATCCCGCTCGGTGCGGCCCAGCGTGGGCAGGATGAGCGCGCTCTCGCCGCACACCGTGTGGGACCGGTTGAGCTTGGTGGAGATGTGGGCGGTCAGCCGGCACCTGCGCACCGCCTGCTCGGTGACCGCGCTGTCCGGGGCGGCGCGGACGAAATTGCCGGCCAGCCCGAGGAAGAACCTGACGCGGCCCTCGCGCATCGCCTTGATCGCGTTCACCGAGTCCAGTCCGTGAGCGCGCGGAGGATCGAAGCCGAACTCCCGTCGCAGCGCGTCGAGGAACGACTCCGGCATCCGCTCCCAGATGCCCATCGTGCGGTCGCCCTGCACATTGCTGTGCCCGCGCACCGGACAGGCGCCGGCGCCGGCCCTGCCGACGTTACCGCGCAGCAGCAGGAAGTTGACGATCTCCCGGACGGTGGCCACGGCGTGCTTGTGCTGGGTGATCCCCATGGCCCAGCACACGACGACGCGTTCGCTGCGCAGCACCTCGTCACGGGTCTGCTCGATCTCCTCGCGGGTCAGCCCGGTCGAGGCGAGGATGTCGCCCCAGTCGACCCCGCGGACGTGCGCGGCGAACTCCTCGAAGCCGGCGGTGTCGGTGCGGATGAAGTCACGGTCCAGGACCTCACCCGGCCGGGCGTCCTCCGCCTCCAGCAGCAGCCGGTTGACGCCCTGGAACAGGGCCAGGTCACCACCGCTGCGGATGTGCAGGAACCGGTCGGCGATCTGCACGCCGGGCCCGATCACCCCGCGGGGCGTCTGCGGGTTCCTGAACCGCAGCAGCCCGGCCTCCGGCAGCGGATTGACGGCGATGACGCGCGCGCCGTTCCGCTTGGCCTGCTCCAGCGCCGACAACTGCCGGGGATGGTTGGACCCGGGGTTCTGCCCCACCAGGAAGATCAGGTCGGCGTGGTGCAGGTCATGGAGGCTGACCGTCCCCTTGCCGGTGCCCAGCGTCTCGTGCAGGGCGTAGCCGCTGGACTCGTGGCACATGTTGCTGCAGTCCGGCAGGTTGTTGGTGCCCAGCGCGCGGGCGAACAACTGGAGCGTGAACGCGGCCTCGTTGCCGGCCCGGCCCGAGGTGTAGAACACGGCCTCGTCGGGGGAGCCGAGCGCGGTCAGCTCCTCGGCCATCAACCCGAAGGCGTCGTGCCAGCTGATCGGCTCGTAGAAGTCCGAGCCGGGCCGCTTGACCATCGGCTCGGTCAGCCGGCCCTGCTGGTTCAGCCAGGCGTCGGACCGCCCGGCCAGTTCGGAGACCGGGTGCTCGCGGAAGAAGTCGGCGGTGACGCGCCGCGTCGTCGCCTCGTCGTTGATGTGCTTGGCGCCGTTCTCGCAGTACTCGTTGCGGTGCCGGCGGCCGGGGGCGGGATCAGCCCAGGCGCAGCCGGGGCAGTCGATGCCGTCCACCTGGTTCATGGCCAGCAGCGTCTCTCCCGCGCGCCGCGCCGACGTCTGCTGCAGGGAGTACTCCAGCGCGTGCGCCACCGCGGGCACGCCCGCGGCCCAGGCCTTCGGCTCGGTCACCTTCAGCGCCTCGTCCGGCTCCTCGTCGGGCCTCTTCTTCATGAGACCACCTCTCGTTCACGCTGCCCCGGGGCGGGGGAGGGGATCAGCCGACGGGCCAGCAGGGCACTCCGCTCACCTTCCGGTCCTGCTTCGCGCGCCGCGGACGGCCGTCCCGGACGGCTCCCCGCCAAGCCCCGCTCTCCTGTCCCAGCCCCTCGATGTACTCCTTGAAACGCCGCAGCTCCGCGCGCACGACCCGGCCGGCGAGCCCCGGAACGACGGCGAGCACACCGGCCGCGCCGCGCGCCGCGACGTCCATCCGCACGGTGACCCTCGTCCCGCCTCGCGCCGTGGGCCGGAACCACACCTCGCCCCGGTGGACGGGGCGCCGGCCGAGACTGCGCCAGATCAGGTGGGAGTCGGGCTCCTGCTCCACGATCTCGGCCGTGAACACGCCGTGCAGGGGGCCGGCGGCGATCGTCCACGACGTCAGGGCCGGCTTGATCTGCTCGACCTTCCTCACGCTGCGCATGAACCGGGGGAAGCTCCTGAACTGCGTCCACTGGTTGTACGCGGTACGCACCGGGACCGCGATCTCGACCGTTTCCTCAACGCTGCTCATGGCTCACCCGTCATCGGCCGCCGCGCGCCCGGCGTCCCGCCACACGGCGTACGCCGCATGACCCGCCCACGGCAGTGCCACCGACTACCCCGCTCGCCGCGTCTTCACACGGGTCTTGTAAAGGGAGCGGGCAGGAACTGTTCACCCACGGGACGGATGAAGGGGGCCTCCGTCCGCGGCTGTACCCTCCACTAGGCAGCCCGCCGCCCAGACAGAGAGCAGATTGCGCCTTGTACCAGGAGACCCCCATTTTCAGCCGTCTGGTCGCCGAGCGCGGCGACGTGCCCGCCGAGGTGCGCGGTGAAGCCGAACGCATACACCGCGACCTGGCCCACGTCATGCGCCATTCGTCCGCATCCCACCTGGGCGCACCCCAGCACACCGCGGGCCCCACCGCTGCGCGCGCCGTCCTGTAAGGCGTCGGTCGAGCCCGGTCCGCTCGTCGCCGCCTGTGATCCGGCCGAAGGGCGCCCGCCACCCGGGACGCCCGCCGGGGAGCCCCACCGGTCAGCTGTAGTAGTCGATCTTCTCTTCGAGGACCTCCATCGCCCGGCGAAGTGCCGACGCCCGCTGCTCCAGGGCGGCATGACGGTCGCGGAGGAAGGCGACCCGGTCCTGCGGGGAGTGCTCGGAGCGCAGGACGGCGACGAACCCCCTGAGATCGGCGATGCCGAGGCCTGCCTCGCGCAGGCACGTGACCAGGCCGATCCAGAACACGTCGTCATCGCTGTACTGCCGGTGCCCGCCGACCGAGCGCGGGATCGGGCCGATGAGACCTTCACGCTCGTAGTAGCGCAGCGTGTCGATGGAGACGCCGGTGCGTTCGGCGGCCGCCGCCGGGGTGAGGGTGGCCATGGAGCTCCTTGTGTGACCGCTAGGTCGTGTCTTCAATTGATCTTGAGTGGTGGATCATGGTTGGGTGATACGTCGACATGAACTGTCCGATGAGGAGTGGGAGTTCCTCCGTCC
>NZ_JBIWPF010000036.1:0-37981 GCF_044768125.1 Streptomyces sp. NPDC101166 | reverse complement strand
ACCGCCGGAGCAGTCGACGTCGTCGTCACCAACCCCGCCGGCTCCGACACCGCCACCGACGCCTTCACCTACGTCGCCGGCCCCGGCATCTGACCCGCCTTCGAGCGACGGCCCACTGCCCGCCATCCCAGTGGGCCGTCAGGCGCCCGCCCCCGCGGCCCGCAGGTCTCGGGGGCGGGCGCCGCCGGCCCCAGAACCCGTTCCTCAGAGGAGGGGACCGCCCGTGTCCGTCGATCTGCTTCCGCACCCGCGCGCCGCCGTGAGCGTCACGGTCCCCGCCGACCCGGTCGCCACCATCCCGGTGGGCGACGGCCCCATCCTCGTCGCTCTCGGCCGCGCCGGCCGCGTGGGTTACGTGCCGAACTTCGACTCGGGCACGGTCACCGTCCTGGACCCCGTCACCCGGACCGCCACCGCCACCGTCACCGTGGGTTCCGGCCCCTGGGGAGTCGCCGTCAACCCCACCGGGAACGAGGCGTACGTGGGCAACTTCGACTCCGGGACGATCAGCGTGATCGACGTCGTGACGAACACCGTCACCGCGACGATCGAAGGCATCTCCGCACCCGTGGGCATCGCCTTCTCCCTGGACGGCGCCCACGCCTACGTGGTCAGCCAGGACACCGACAGCCTCGTCGTGCTGGACACCGCGACGCGCGCCGTCCTGACGAGCGTGGCGGTGGGCAGCACCCCGTACAAGGTCGTGATCTCCCCGGACGCCGCTCCCTACGTCTACGTCAGTGACTTCGGCAGCGGCACCGTCACGGTCGTCGACATCGAGGCGTACACGGTCGCGGCCACGATCAGCGGCTTCGTCAATCCGCGCGGTCTCGCCGTCAGCGTCGACGGGCAGCGGCTGTACGTCGCCGACCAGAGCAGTGGCACGGTCAGTGTGGTGGACACCACCACGTTCACCGTCGCCACCACCATCGGCGGCTTCGCCGCCCCCGTCGCGATCGCCATGGGCCCCCGCGGAGCGCTGGCCTACGTCACCGAGAGCGGCTCCGGCTCGGTCGCGGCGATCAACCTGGCCACCAACGTGCGCGTCGCCACCGTCACCGGGCTGAGCGCACCGAGGGGGATCGCCGTCACCCGCGACAGCCGCCACCTCTACGTGGTCGACAACGGCGCCGACACGGTCGTCGTCCTGAACATCCCGGTGGCCGTCTCACCCGACCAGGGCCACACCGGGGGCGGCACCCTGGTCATCCTCAGCGGAAGCGGCTTCCTGCACGCCACCGACGTCCGGTTCGGAAGCCGCCCGGCGGATTCGTTCACGGTCGTGGACGACTTCACCATCACCGCCGTCAGCCCCGCCGGCACCGGCGTCGTCCCGGTCAGCGTCATCGTCGCCGGCGCCACCCACCCCCTCGGTACCTTCTTCTACCTCGACATCCCGCGCGTCCGCGCCGTGTCGCCACCCAGCGGGCCCAACACCGGCGGCAACACGGTCACCGTCACCGGCATCGGCCTGTACACCACCCAGGAAGTACGCCTCGGGACCACCAGCGTGTACCCGACCGTCGTGTCCGACGCCCGACTCGTCTTCACCGCGCCGCCCGCGCCGCCCGCCCCGCCCGGACCCAGCATCCGGGTGCCGGTCGTGGTCACCACCCTGGGCGGCGTCGGCGGCGGCCCCACCTACACCTACCTCGACCCGCCCACGACCACGACCCTCAGTTCCTCCGCCGAACTGCCGGTCGTCGGGGAGCGGTTCACCATCACCGCCGCCGTCGCGCCCGTCGCCCCCGCCACGGGCACGCCGACCGGCACGGTCTGGTTCGACTTCGGCGACGGCAGCGTCCCCGTCACCGCCGTGGTGGTGGACGGGCTGGCGACGGCGACGCACGCCTACTCCACCACCGGCGACAGCCCGTACACCGTCACCGCCGCGTACAGCGGGGACGACGACTTCGCGCCGTCGTCGGACACCGCCGAGCAGACCGTGGTGCGGTCGCCCACCTCGACGGCCGTCCTGTCCTCGCCGGAGCCCTCCTCCCCCGACGGGGAGGCGACCGTCACCGCGCGGGTCATCGTGGCCGCCCCCGGCGCCGGGCAGCCCACGGGCTCGGTGACCGTCGACTTCGGCGACGGCTCACCGACCGTCGTGGAGCCCCTCGTCAACGGGCTGGCCACGGTCGTCCACACCTACCCGGCCACCGACGCCGACTACACGATCTCCGCCGCCTACAGCGGGGACACCGACTTCGAGCCGTCGGGCGACGTCAGCACCCACCGGGTGCGATCGACGATCCAGGTCACGACCACGACCGTGACCTCCGCACCGGATCCGTCGACGACCTGGCAGCAGGTGTCGTTCACCGCCACCGTCACCGCCGGGACGGGCACGCCGACCGGCACCGTCCTCTTCGACTTCGGCGACGGCACACCGCCGACGACGGCGACCCTGTCGCAGGGGGCCGCCGTCGCCACCCATGTCTACACCTCCGGATCCGGCAGCCCCTACCCGATCCTCGCCACCTACGCGGGCGACGGCGCCACGTTCAGCTCCTCGGTGGGACACGACTTCCAGACGGTGAACCCGTCCTCCACCTCCACCACGCTCAGTTCGTCACCCGATCCGTCCGTGACGGGCGAGCCGGTCACCTTCACCGCGACCGTCACGGCGGACGCCCCGGGGGCCGACGTGCCGACCGGCACGGTGGTCTTCGACTTCGGCGACGGCACGCCACCGGTCGCCGCACGCGTCATCGACGGCACCGCCCAGATCGCCCACACCTACACGGCCGCCGGGTCCTACTCGGTCACCGCCGTCTATGACGACGACGACGACTTCACCGGCTCCTCCACGACGGCCACCCACACCGTGGGCCAGGCCCCGACGAGCGTCGAGCTGACAGCCGTGCCGGCTCCGTCCCTGGTGGGGGAGGCGGTCACCTACACCGCCGTCGTCGCGCCCCTCGCGGCCGTCGCGCCCTTCGCCCCCGGGGCGGGCGCCCCGACCGGCACGGTGACCCTCGACTTCGGCGACGGCACCACACCCGTCACCCTGCCGCTCACCGATGGCGCCGCCGCCACCTCACACGTCTTCACGAGCGCCACCGGCAGCCCGTACCCGGTCACCCTCACCTACAGCGGCGACGCGGACTTCGCCGGCTCCACCGCGACCGAGGACCACAGGGTGCGCCGGGCACAGACCCTCACCACCGTGACCACGGCGCCGACCCCGTCGGTGGTCGGCGCGACCGTCACCGTCACCGTGACGGTCGGCCCCGTCGGGCCCGTCGCGCCCGAGACCGGCCCTCCCACCGGCACGGTCAGCCTCGACTTCGGCGACGGCACCCTCCCCGTGACCGCCGCCCTGACCGACGGCACCGCCACCGTCACCCACGCCTACACCGCCAGGGCCGGCGGCCTGTACACCACGACCGCCACCTACAGCGGAGACGTGGACTTCGTCTTCTCCACCGGCACCGACCTCCACACCGTGGACCGGGCGCTCACCACCACGACGGTGAGTGCGTCACCGGACCCCTCGGTGGTGGGTCAGCCGGTGACGTTCACCGCGACCGTGGCGCCGGTCGCGCCGGGGGCGGGCACGCCGACCGGCACGGTCACCTTCTTCCTGGGGGACGGCTCCACTCCGGTCACCGCCACCTTGACCAACGGCACCGCCACGGTCACCCGGGCCTACACCGACCGGAGGGAGGGGCCGGACACGGTCACCGCCACGTACAGCGGCGACTCCGACTTCGCGGGCTCGAGCGGCTCCACGCTGCACTCGCTGAACCGGACCTCGACCACGACCACGGTGAGTTCGTCGCCGGACCCGTCGGTGGTGGGTCAGCCGGTGACGTTCACCGCGACCGTGGCGCCGGTCGCGCCGGGGGCGGGTACGCCCACCGGCACGGTCAGCTTCGACTTCGGCGACGGCACGAACCCGGTGACCGTCACCCTCGTCGACGGTGGCGCCGCCATCACCCGCCCCTACACCGCCAGGACCGCAAGCCCGTACACCGTCACCGCCACCTACGGCGGAAACATTTCCTTCGCGGGCTCCAGCGGCACGGACACCCACACCGTGAACCGGGCGTCGACGACGACGGCGGTGAGTTCGTCGCCCGATCCGTCGGTGGTGGGTCAGCCGGTGACGTTCACCGCGACCGTGGCGCCGGTCGCGCCGGGCACGGGTACGCCGAGCGGCACGGTCAGCTTCGACTTCGGGGACGGCACGTCGCCCGTCACCGCGACGCTGACCAACGGCGTCGCGACGGTCACCCGTGCCTACTCGGTGAGGACGGGCAGTCCCTACACGGTGACCGCCACCTACGGCGCGACCGTGAACTTCGCCGGTTCCAGCGGTACGGACACGCAGACGGTGGACCGGGTGTCGACGACGACGACGCTGAGTTCGTCGCCGGATCCGTCGGTGGTCGGCCAGCCGGTGACCTTCACCGCGACCGTCGCGCCGGTCGCCCCCGGGTCGGGCACACCGACCGGCACGGTCAGCTTCAACTTCGGCGACGGCACCTCACCCGTCACCGCCACCCTGACCAATGGCGTCGCGACCGTCACCCGCCCCTACACCGTCAGGGCAGGCGGCGTGTTCGCCGTGACCGCCGCCTACATCGGCAGCAACGGCTTCGCCGCCTCCAGCGGCAACGACACGCAGACCGTGAACCGGGCCCTGTCGACCACCAAGGTCGTCTCCTCGCCCGACCCGTCGGGCCCGGGGCAGAACGTGACCCTGACGGCGACCGTCACGGCGGTCCCGCCGGGAGCCGGCGTCCCGACCGGTACCGTCACCTTCACCATCGGCAACCGCTCTCCCGTCAGCGTCACCCTCGTCAACGGCACGGCCACCAACGTCCAGAACCCGTTGAGCGTCGGCACCCACCCCGTCACCGCCGTCTACGCCGGCAGCACGGAGTTCACGGGCTCCACCGGCACGGACACGCACACCGTCTCGAACTGACCCTGACGGCCCGCACGAACGGCCACCGGCGGGCACGTCCGCCGCCGGTGGCCGCCGCCTTCCTTCCGGGCGACAAAACGCCCCCGGAAGCGCACAGTTAAGGAAGGACTACAGCAGCGGAGGCCACCGTGATCGTCCTCGGCATCATTCTGCTCATCGTCGGCTTCGTCACCGGCGTATCCATTCTGTGGACCATCGGCATCATCCTCGCCGTGATCGGCCTGGTGCTGTGGGTCCTGGGCGCGGCCGGCCACGCGGTCGGCGGCCGTCGGCATTATTGGTGAGGACCGCGGTAAGGGAACCGTGGTCGGGGCGAGCAGCCTGCGTACGTCGTCTGCGCGCCCGGCAGGGCCGCGGCGGCGTGGACGGGGGTCGCGGGGAGGTGGTCGGTGTGGCGTCCGACGACGGCTGCGACACGCTCTTCGGCCTCGACGCGCTCGACCCGGAGCCCGCAGGGCCGGGCACCGGCCGACCGGAGGGACCGGAACCGGCCGCAGCCCGGCAGTCTCCCTTCCGTGACTCCGCCGCCGCGCGACGCCTGCTGTCCGTCCGGGAGATCTACGCCGAACCCGCCGCAGCCGCCTCCCGGCGCGGCCGGCAGATCCTCGCCCGCTTCCCCGCCGCGCGGGTCGTCGAGGTGGACTCCCACTGGCGCATCCCCGGGCTGCACGGCAACGAGGGCAACGTCGAGCGCTGGGTGAGGGTGAAGGGCGAGACGCTGGTGCTCGGCGAACGCAAGTCGCTGAGCACGCGCCCCAACGGCAGGTCCGCGGACTGGATCGCCCCGGGAGCCTCCAACGGCTGCGCGATGGCCTGCGCCTACTGCTATGTGCCGCGCCGCAAGGGGTACGCCAACCCCGTCACCGTGTTCACCGACATCGACCGGATCATCGCCCACATCGGCCGGCACATCGCCCGGCAGGGCCCGAAGCCCGAGCCGAACCAGTGCGACCCGACGGCATGGGTGTACGACGTCGGCGAGAACGGCGACTGCTCGGTGGACGCCCTGATCAGCGACAACACCGCGGATCTCGTGCACGCCTTCCGTCTGTGGCCGACGGCCAAGGCGTCCTTCGCGACGAAGTTCGTCAATCCCGACCTGCTCACGCTGGACCCCCGCGGCCGCACCCGTGTCCGGTTCTCGGTGATGCCCCCGCAGGACGCCCGGCTGCTGGACCTGCGCACCTCGCCGGTCGCCGACCGGATCGCCGCCGCCGCGGACTTCCTGGACGCCGGGTACGAGGTCCACTTCAACCTCTCTCCCGTCGTCGTCCGCCCCGGCTGGGAACAGTCCTGGACGGAACTGCTCGAACACCTCGACGACGTCCTGCCGGACCGGGTGAAGCGGCAGGCCGCCGCCGAGGTGATCATGCTGACCCACAACCGCGACCTGCACGAGGTCAACCTCGGCTGGCACCCCCGTGCCGAGGACGTCCTGTGGCGCCCGGACCTCCAGGAGACGAAGCGTTCCGAGAACGGCGCCCTGAACGTCCGCTACGAGGCCCGCGCCAAGGCCCGCGCCGTCGCCCGGCTCCGCGAACTGATCACCGCCCGCTCCCCGTGGCTCCGAGTCCGCTACGCCTTCTGAGACGCCGACGCGTGCACGAGGCTCACAGACCGGTGACCTTGGCGCTCGCCGACACCTCGTAGACCAGGGTGACCGTGCGGTGGCCGTCGGGCGGGAGGGGGACGTCCCAGCGGACGATTCCGTCCGCGTCGACCTCGGCGGGCGGGGGCGAACACGCCTCCTCGCGCAGGCGGACCTCGACCGCCGAGACCTCGGAGACGGGGATGCGTTCGCGCAGGGTCACCGTCCGCTCGTCCCGCTCCCCGGGAGCCGAGAACCGGGACAGGTGCAGCCGGACCGTGTGGGTGGTCACCGTCCGCTGGGTGAGGCCGGCGGTGGCATGGGACTCCTCGGCGTGCCGGACCACCCGATGGTCGTCGCGGCTGCCGAAGGCCAGCTCCACGGGGGCGCCGGGCGCGGCGAAGTCCAGCGCGCCGCGGCCGCCGAACCCGCTGTCCCGGACCAGGTCCACCGGCCCGGCGAGCAGCGCGTGCCCGGACAGGTTGTCGAACCGGGCCGTCCGGGTGACCAGCGGGGACAACTCGGCCGTGCACACGTACTCGCTCCTCGCGGTCGTGCTGAAGGAGGAGAGCGGCAGTCGGTGGGCGCGGCCGTCGGCCGGCACGGAGACCGGCGAGGGGGCGTGCAGCACCCGGGCCTCCCCGCCGTCGGCCAGGCCGGGCAGGCCGAGCACCGGGGCCGGACCGAGGTCCCCGATCTCCTCCTCCCGCAGTTCGACGTCGACCGTGCGGCGCTCGGCGGCGGTGCGGTCCTTCAGGGTCAGCCGGTCCTCGCGCAAGCTCGGCGGCTCTGAGGCCAGCGCCGAGCGGGCCGTCGACAGCGTCAGCCGTACGTCCGACCAGTCCTCGCCGGTGCGCTGCCAGACCATGGCGTCGGTCTCCAGCGTCAGCCGGTCCCCGTCGAGCACGGCCCGGTAGGCGGGCCGCCACACCGCACACGAGGTGAGATGGCTCAGTCGCAGCTCCGCAGGTCCGGCCACCGCGCTCTGAACGGTCAGCTCGACATGCCCGACCAGCTCGGCGGGCTCCTCCTCCGCGAGGTCCATCGCCGTCCGCATGTCGGAGAGTTCGACGTCGAGAGCGGCCAGTCGGGTCTCGGCGGCGCGCAGTCGCTCCTCGTGCGTGTCGCGCTCGGCGTCCACCCGGTCGAGTTCGCGTGCCCAGCGGGCCCCGTCGGTCTCCCCGAGACCGGCGCCTTCGCCGATCTCCCTCAGCAGATCGGCGGCGAGGCGGCCCAGCAGGTCCAGCCGGGACCGGAGCCGGTCGCGGCGCTGCCGGAGGGCGACCTGCTCCTCTTCGAGGGCGTGCGCACGCCGCCGGAGGGCGGAGTCGTCGTCGGCGGACCCGGGCCCGCGCGGGGTCCAGGCGCGGACGATCCGCGCGTCGAGCACGCTCGCGGGGTGGCCGGCGGTCAGCTCGGCGTGCAGGGTGCGGTCGACGGCCAGCGCGCTGACCGGCCCGAGCCGCAGCCGCCGGACTCCGGCCTGAAGGTCGAGCACGACGGTGCGCTCGACGTGGGCGCGGTCCTCCAGGCAGGTGACGGCGGTGACGGGGAGGGCGATCGGCTTCGGTGCCGTGGACATCGTGGTGTCAGCTCCTGCGGTTGCCGCCGACCAGGGCCTTGCCGGCCGGGATGCGGATCTCGTAGCCGCCGTCGAGGGCGGTGGCGCCGCCGGCGGGCAGCGTCACCCGCCACACGCGGGTGCCCGGGGCGTGGCGGTCGGGCCCCGTGCCGTCGTCGGGCGTCGTCCAGTCCGCGCGCTCCTCGATCCGCACATCGGAGTCCGAGGAGACCGGGACCGGTTCGCGGACCTCGACGGTGACGGGCCGCGCCAGCCGGTTGGCCAGCTCCACGTGGACCCGGTGGTCCAGCACGGTGACGTTGTTGCGCAGACCGGACGTCGACTCGTTCAGCGTCGTACGGCGCGTGACACGGACCCCCTCGGCCGGACCGAGTCCGACCCGGCGCACCCCGCCCGGTGCGAGCGTGGGCAGCGCGGCGGTCAGCAGGAACTCGTCGTCGACGGTGACCTCCACCGGGCCGGCGAGCAGCGCCTGACCGGTGGCGTTGGACAGCACCAGCGTCGCGTACACGGTCGGCTCGACGGACGGCACGCAGAGGTGTTCGGTGCGCAGGCCGACGGGGATCTCGCCGACGGTGACGGTGTGCCAGACGCCGTCGGAGGGGATGTCGGCGCGGGCGGCGGCGTCGAAGCGGTGGTCGAAGGACCCCGCCGACTCGCGGGGCCGCACGGCGTGTCCGGGCAGCGGCAGCGCGGCCACCGCCTCGGCGCGGCGGCGGTATTCGGTCGCCACCGGGTCGAAGGGGGCGTCCGGGAACAGCCGGCCCCTGCGGTCGGCCTGGTCGTCGGGGCCGCTGAGGACGAGACCGGCGTAGTCCAGCTCCGCGCTGCTCGGCCGCGGCGGACCGGCCGTCGGCTGCTGCGGCGGCGCGAACTGCCCGGGAGTGGCGGGCGCCTTGCCCGCGAAAGCGGAGGCGGGCGTGCCGCCGACCGGAGGCCGGCCGGCCGTCCGCGCCCTGCCGGGACGGGCGGGGGCGGACCTCTCGACCTCCCCGAAGGCGGCCGAAGGCGCCCCCATGAGGCCGGCGGAACCGGGCGGCGCGGGCATCACAGGGGGCGGCCCGCCGTAGACGGCCGGCGCGGCGGGAGCCGGTGGCGGCACGGGCGGCGGGGCGAAGAGCTGCGGCTCGGCGAAGTCGGCGTCCCCGCCTCCGGGGCCCGTGCCCCCGACGGCGAGGGCCACCGGCGCGTTACGCGCGACGGGCCCGGGACCGGCCGCGTCGTACCCGGTGAACAGGTCGGCGAGCCCGGCCGGCGGCTCGCGCCAGCCGGAAGGCGCGGGAGCCGGCTGACGGCGTCCGATGCGGATCGAGCGCAGCCTCGGCAGATCGGTGCGCCGCCGCAGGTCGGCCGTGGACAGGGAGACCAGGACACCCGTCCAGTCCTCCCCGGTGCGCTGGGCGACCGAGGCGCGCAGCACCAGACGGCCGCTGTCCTCGCCCTGGCGGTGGGTGAGTCGGTAGGCCGGCGCCCAGACGGCTCCCGGCACGCCGTACTCCACCTCCACGTCCACTTCGGCGTCGTCGCCGGTGCCGTCGAGGGTCAGGACGGCGCAGACCGTGGACGCGACGTGCGCCGACGGGGCGTCGGTGGAGGCGCGGGCGAGCCGGTCCACGGCGACGGAGAGCTCGTGCTCGGCGCGCTCCAGCGCCTCCTCGAACTCGACGAGACCGGCGTGCAGCCCCGTGAGCCGCTGCTCGACGAAGTCGCCGAGTTCCAGCCAGGCGTCGACCGGAGTGCGGCGGTGCGGATCGTCGCGTTTGCGGGGCGGCGCCACCGGGTGCAGCGCCTGGACCTCCTCGACCCGGCGCAGCTGCCGGTCCCGGCGTCCCTGTGCCGCGGTGTACGCCTCGCGCAGCTGATCCACCTCGCGCCGCAGCAGGTCGCGTGCGTCGGCGTCCGCCGGCTCGGCGTCGATCTCGACCCGGGCCTCGACGACCCGCGCCCCCGAGCCGCCGAGGACGGCGGCGCGCAGCGAGCCGGGGTCCAGCGACCGGGGCAGCCCCGTCACCCGGACCCGCCCGTCCGCGGGCACGCCGCCGCGGGCCAGCCGCCGGCAGAGCGCGCCCTGCGCGTACACCACGACCGAATCGAGGGTGGACCCCCAACTCCGCGTCAGTTCAGCCCTCATGCCCAGCTCCCCGTACCGTCGGACTGCACCACACCCTACGCCCGCCGGCACGAGGACACTCGCGCGGCGGGCGGGCCGGGGCCGGGGAAGTGTCAGCCGTTGAGCGGGGCGACGGTCACCTTGTCGATGTCGGGTGTGTAGGCGGCGGGGTTGCCGAAGGAGACGGTGTTGGTTCCGGCCCTGAGCGTGACCGGGACGGGGAGCTCCCAGAAGTTGGACCAGCTGTAGGAGTTGCGGAACATGACCTTCTGTGCGGCGCCGTTGACGGTGATGTCGGCCGCCCGGGAGACGACGTTGGTGTTGTAGTTGCCGGATCCGGCGAGCTCGTTGTTGGTGTAGCGCACGTTCATCACGTACCGCCCGTCCTTGGGCGCGTTCACCTGGAAGGTGAGGGTGTTCCCGGCGCCCTTGCCCACGTGTCCGACGAACTTCCCGCCGGACGCCCAGGAGTCGGCGGCGACAGCGGCGGCGCCGGCGAGCGAGGCGGCCTCGGCCTCGTACGTCGTCACGCCCGCGGTGTCGGCGGCGCCGGTGACGCGCAGGTCGCGCAGACCGACGCTGCCCCTGCCCGGGACGGCGGCGGTGATGCGGTTGTTGCCCGCCGACAGGTACAGCCGCACGGTGTGGTCCGTGACGCGGCCCTGGGTGGCGGGGAGGGTGACGGCGGTGGCGCCGTCCAGGCTCAGGGTGCCGTCGCCGGTGGAGGCGTAGTCGGCGTGCACGGTGTAGTAGCCGTCGGCCGGCGCGTAGACGTCGAAGGCCGCCCCGTCGTGGGCGTCCAGGATCAGGGCGCCGGCGCCGCTGACGCCCGCCGCGGCGTAGTCGTACGACGGGGAGCCGCTGATGTCGGCGTAGGCCGCCGGGTAGACGGCGTCCGGGGCGGTGGACGCGGTGACCTCGATCTTGTCGAGGGTGACCTCGTTGACGTCCTTGGCCAGGGCCAGGGTGTGCCGGCCGGCCGTCAGGGAGACGGGCACGCTCGCCGTGGCGCGGTAGGTCCAGTTCAGGGTGGACCCGTAGGTGAGGGGGCGGGGCGAGCCGCCGTCGACGGTGAGGGTCTGGGTGGCGGGCCCGCCGGACTGGTTGCCGTAGAAGACCTTCAGGTCGTAACGGCCGGTCTTGGGGACGTCGACGGTGAAGGCGACCTTGCTGGTCGGCTGGTTCAGGCTGCCGACGTCCTTGGTGCCCGAGGTGGCGAACCCGTAGGGGTTGGACAGCGAGCCCTGGGAGTACACCGTGCCGCCGGTGATCGCGGCGCTCTCCGCCTCGTACGACGCCGACCAGGGCAGGCTCGCCGCGGCGGGGGCCGTGCTGCCGGCGGGGTTGACGGTGACGCGGTAGGCCGACATGGCGTCCAGGCCGGTCAGCGGCACGGTGACAGTGCCGTTCGCGGCGACGGCGGCGGTGGTGCGGGACACCACGCCCGGCGCGGCGGCGGCCCCCTCGTAGCCGCTCCAGCCGGTGCGCTCCACGGTGACGTTCACCTTCGTCCCGAAGCTCTTGGGGACGTTGCGGATCACCGTGTCCACGGTGCCGGACGCGCCGCCCAGCAGCACCTGGGCCTGCCTGCGCCCGGAGTCGAGGGACGCGATGCCCTGGACGGTGTCGACGACGTTGCGCTGCGGCGGGGTCAGCTCGACCGTGTTCCCGGTCAGCCCCGCGTACCAACGCAGCAGCCACCAGGTGCCGTTGGGGATGTTGGTCTGCGCGGCGTTGTCGTTGAGGTTCCCGGCGATGTTCCAGTACGCCTGGTCGGCGTAGACCTTGTTCCGCTCGAACATGGACATCCACTGGATCATCTGTCCCGGCACGGACTGATCGCGCCGGTTTCCGTACTCGTTGATGCTGACCGGCAGTTCGGCGATGCCGGCCTTCTTCTCGATCGCCCGGTACGCGGCGAGGTGGGCCTCGAAGTCGGAGAGGGAGCCGGGACCCAGTTCATGCCAGGTCGTGACGTCGGGGAGCACACCGTCGGCCTTCGCCCACGGGTAGAAGTCACCCATGAACCTGCCGTCCCACCGGGTCTCGTTGGGCCCGGCGATCCGGGCGTCGGGGATGATCGAGCGGATCTTCTCGTAGACGGTGGTCCAGTCGCTCCTGAAGTCGTTCAGTGCCTTGCTGTAGACGGCGTTGTCGGAACTGCCCAGTCCCTGGTACCAGATGCCGTCGGGCTCGTTGAACGGCACCCACACGAAATCACCGGCGTCCGGGCGCGCGGCGACCTTGCGGACCATGGTGTCGACCTTGGCCAGGTAGTCGTCCAGACCGAGGTCCTCGTACGGCCACTGGGCGTACACGTCCTGCATGTAGATGTGGACCTCGCCGCCGCCGTTGCGGTCGTAGCCCGCCTTGACGGCCAGGGCGTCGCCGTTGGGGTGCTGGGCGCCGTCGGGCGCCTTCTGCACGACGGTGGTCAGGTGCAGCGGGGCGACCAGTTCGTCGCCCGGGACGCCGTCGTCGCTGAGGCCGTACAGCGTGCCGTTGGCCCCGTGCATCACCGCTCCGGTGCTCCGGGCCAGGTCGACGGTGACCTGCGGGGTGGCCGCCTGAGCGGCCGGGACGGTCACGGCCGTGCCGATCAGCACGGCGGTGAAGGCCACCGCGCCCATCAGACGCCGGGTCTTGCGTGAAACGTGCTCGGTTCGAGGCATGCATGTCCTCCGCCTCCCGCGTCGCTGCGGGAGGATCGTGGGTGGAACCGGGGGCCTGGGCCGGGGAGTGCGGGGACCTACTTGACGGCTCCGCTGGTGATGCCGGCGACGATGCGCCGCTGGGCGACGACGAACACCGCCACCATGGGCAGGCTCATCATCACGACGTACGCGAAGATGAGATGCCAGTTGTTCAAGTACATCTGCGCGCTGGCCACTTGGTAGAGGTTGAGCGGGAGCGTGGCCCTCTCCCCACCGCCCAGCACGAAGAACGCGTAGAAGACGTCGCTCCAGGCGAACAGCATCACCATGATCGTCGCGGTGGCCACGACCGGGCGGAGCAGGGGCAGGACCACCTGGAAGAAGACCCGGGCCGGGCCCGCGCCGTCCATGCGCGCGGCCTCCTCCAGCTCCAGCGGGAGATGCCGGATGAAGCCGGTCATGAAGAAGATCGACGTCGACAGGTACATCCCGCTGTAGACCGCGATCATTCCCAACTGTGTTCCAGCCAGGCCCAGTTGACGCAACTCCATGACGATGGTGATGACCGCCGGCGGCAGCAGCAGCCCGCTGATGCTCAGCGCGTACAGCGTGCCGGCCAGCCGTCCGGTGCGGCGGGCGAAGACCCACGCGGCCCCCGCGCCCAGCAGCAGCACGAGCACGACGGAGGGGACGACGACCAGCAGGCTGTTGACGAAGCCCTGGACGACCTTGCCCTGGTCGAAGGTCTGCTGGTAGTTGTCGGCGGCCTGCACCCGGTGCGGCAGCGACAGGTTGGGCTTGATCGCCTCGGCCTGCGGCTTCACGGAGGTCACCGCGACCAGCCAGAGCGGGATGCCGATGGTGACGGCCGCGACGAACAGGACGGCCACGGGCTGCGCCCGGCGCAGCGGACGACGGCGCACCTGGGGGACGGCGGAGACGGTGGTCACTGGTTGTTCTCCCTGCGGCGCAGGCCGACGATCACGGGCACGGCGAGGACCACCACGACCAGGAAGAGCACCAGGCTCATCGCGGACGCCTGGGCGTACAGGCCCTGGCCGAAGATGCGGAACATGTAGATGTTGAAGACCTCGGTCTCGCTGCCGGGACCGCCCGCCGTGGTGGCCTGGACGATGTCGAAGGTGTTCATCGACCCGATCAGCGCGGTGGTGACGTTGAAGGTGACCGCGGGCGCCAGCAGCGGGAACCGGATCGACCAGAACGTGCGCCAGCCGCCGGCCCCGTCGATGCGGGCGGCCTCCAGGACGTCGCCCGGCATGCTCTTCAGGCCGGCCAGGTAGATCAGCATGGCCAGCCCCATCCACTTCCAGCCGTGGATGACCGTCACCACGACCAGCGTCCAGGTCGTCGAGCCCAGCCACGGGGTGTCCACGGGATGCCCGGCCAGCGACGACAGCACGCCGTTGAGCGCCCCGTCCTGGGCGAGCAGCGCCCGGAAGATGTAGCCGACGGCCAGCGCCGAGATCAGCACGGGCAGGAAGAAGACGGCGCGGAAGAAGCGGTTGAACCGGGTGTCCCGCTCCAGCAGCAGGGCCAGGCCCAGACCGAAGCCGTTCTGGAAGACGGCGACCAGGACCGCGTACTCCACGGTGATGCGGATGTCACGGGCCATCGACCCGTCGCCGAGGATGGTCTCGAAGTTCGACAGTCCCACGAAGCCGATCTGCGGGTGGAACGCCGACCAGTCGGTGAACGGGTAGACGAAGTTCAGCAGGTTCGGCAGCAGGAAGAACACGCCGAGCACGGCGAGCGCCGGCATCGCGAACCACCACGGCTGGTCGTGCTTCCCGCGGCGGCGCTCACGCCGGTCGCGGCGGGGCGAGTCGTCCTGGTCCTTCGCGCGAGCGGCGCCGACGACGTCCCTGGTGGCGGTGTCCACCACTTGCTTACCTCCGGGTGCGGGCCCCGGGCGCGCTTTCTGCGGGCGGCCCGGGGGAGGGCTGGCGGAAGGGGCGTCGGTGTCAGAACCCGGAGACGCCGCGGGCCTTGAGGACCTGCTCGAACTGGTCCTGGGCGGCCTGGGCCACCTGCTGGGGGGTCTTCTTGCCGTAGATCATGTCGGCGAGGGCGAGGTGCATGTCGGGCGCGGTGAGCGCCTTGACCTGGAACACGCCGGTCGCGGTGGACAGCGCCTCGGCCTGGGCGATCGCGGTCTGCGGCAGACCCGCCGGGTTGGGCACCGCCGGCTGCACCGACACGAGCTTGCCGGTCTTGATGTAGTCCGGGTAGTCCTGGCCGAGCCAGAAGGACAGGAACTGGCGGGCGGCGTTCTGCCTCTTGGTGTCACCGGTCCTGAAGGCGACCACCCCGTTGGTCTGGTCGGGCGAGTACTCGGCGTTCGCCGCGCTGTTGGCGATGGGGAACCAGCCCAGCTTCGCGTCCATCTCCGCGGTGCTGGAGGCCGCCTGGATCTCCGACTGGAGCGAGGTGACGTTCAGCGCCATCGCGGCGCTGCCGTCCATGATCGCCTTGCCCTGGTCGACGAACGTGGCGGTCCTGTAGTTCTTCTGGGCCAGCCCGCCGTCGAGGATCTTCGTCTTGTACTTGGTGATGGCGTCCACGACGACCTTGTTCGTCCAGGACTCCTTGTTCTTGTTCAGGTCGTCCCAGAACGACTGCGGCAGATCGGTCAGTTGCGCCTGGACCTGCCACTGCAGCGGCCACTTGTCACCCCCGACCTCGAAGAACGGGGCGACGCCCGTCTTCGCCTTGATCTGCGCGGCGATGGCGAGCATGTCGTCGTAGCTCTTCGGCATCGCGGTGACGCCGGCCTTCTTGAAGACGTCCTTGTTGTAGTAGACGCCGAGGACGGCGGGGCTGGTGACGATGGCCGCGTAGCGGTGGCCGTCGACCTGCCCGAGGCTCTGCTCCGTCTTGCCGAGCTTGGAGACCCAGTCCTCCTTGTCGAGCTGGAGCAGGTTCTGCTGCGGCTGGACGAACGGCAGTGTGCTGCCCGTGGGCTGCCAGAACATCAGGTCCGGCTTGACGCCGGAGGCGAGCTTGGTCGGGACGTTCGACTCGTAGGGGTCGGGTATGACCTCGGTGGTGATCTGGGCGCCGGTGGCCTTCTCGAACGCCTCGATGGCCTGCTTGGGCTGCGAGACGCTGTTCTGCGCCGTCCACATGGTGAGCTTGACGCCCTTGAGGTTCGCGGTCGGGTCCACCGGGCCCTGCGGCGCGGCGTCCGCACCGGCGCCGGCGGTGCTGTCGCTGCAGGCGGTGGCGGTCAGTCCGAGCAGACAGGCGGTGACAAGGACGGAGACGGCTCTTCTCATGGCGGGATCCTTGCTGGTCAAGGTGAGGGTGGCGGGGCTGTGCGGGGAGGAGCGAGGAGCGAGAGGCGCGCGGCGTGGAGGGACGTGCGGTGAGCTGAGGGGTGGTGAGTGCGCGGCGGGACTGAAGGTTGGTGAGCTGCGGGGCGGTCGGGTCGGGCGATGAGTCGTGCGGCGGTGCCGGAGGAGTCACGGACGCGCCCCCGCGCCGCTGTCCCCCCCCCCAGGGCGTCCAGAGGGGCGCGGGCGCCCGCTCCGGCTACGCGCGGCGTCGGCCCGAGCTCTCCCTGACGATGAGGGACGGTTCGGCGAGCACCGGCGGGGTCCGCTCGGCGTCGGTGTCGAGCTGGGTGCGCAGCAGCCCGAAGGCGGTGCGGCCCAGCCCCTGGAAGTCCATACGGACCGTGGTGAGGGACGGGGTGAGGAACGCCGAGTGGGGGGCGTCGTCGAAGCCGATGACGCTCACGTCCTCCGGGACCCTGCGGCCCGCGTGGTGCAGGGCCCGCAGCACGCCCAGCGCCAGGTCGTCGTTGCCGCACAGGATCGCGGTGACGTCGGGGTCCTGGGCGAGTCTCCTCCCCGCCTCGTATCCGGACGGCGCGTCCCAGCCCTTCCCGGCCGGTTCGGGAGCGGTGACGCCGGCCGACTCCAGGGCCTGGCGCCAGCCCTCGGCGCGAGGGCCCGCCGAGCGTCGGGCGTTGGTGGAAGCGGGGATCGCCACATAGTGGACGGTCTCGTGCCCGAGCGCCAGGAGATGCTCGGTGGCGGTGCGGGCCGCCTCCCGGTCGTCGGCCCACACCGCGGGCCGGCCGGGTTTGTCCCCCGGGGCGGGGGCTTCCACCACCGCCGCGCAGGGCACATGCGCCGGCACCCGGGCCAGGGCGGCGGCGCCGAGGCGGTCGAAGCCGATGACCACCAGCCCGCCGCCGGCGTCGGCGGCCGAGGCGATCGTACGGTCCAGATCGTCCTCGGGCGTCAGCAGCCGCACACCGAGCGTGTAGCCCTCGGCGCGGGAGGCTTCCTCCAGGCCCTGCAGGGTGGTCGCGTAACCGTGCAGGAGGGTGTTGGACGTGAGCACCGTGACCGATCGGGTCACACCGCTGGCCAGCGCGAACGCGGTGGCGTTGCGCCTGAACCCCAGGGCGTCGATGGCTTCGCGCACCCGTCGGCGGGTCTCCTCCCGGACGTTCGGGTGGCCGTTGATGACCCTCGAAACCGTCTGGTGGGAGACGCCCGCGGCCTGGGCGACATCGCGGATACTGGCGGCCTTCTGCGGCCCCTGAGCGGGGTCGGAGCGGTCGGCCGACCTTGTGTGACCGGTCACAGACATGCGAGGATTGTGAGCGGTCACAACGAGGGCGTCAAGAGATCCGGTGACACCATGTTCACCGAAGGCCACATCCGCCCGAGCGGCCCACCCGCCCCCGCGGGGCGTGAATCCCCAGCTCAAGCACCGTCGGACCACCGCAGCACCGAACACCCCGAAGGGGAGGACGCGTTGACCGCTGTCGTCGAAACCGTCGAGACGTCCCGAGTCTGGTCGCACCAGGCACTCGGCCTGCACGCGCTCGTGGACGCCGCCGGGGCGGTGAGGCTGGGCGGGAGCGGTGCGCACTGGGCCCGTCTGGTCCCCCTCGTGGAGGTCACCGCCACCGACCACGGGCGCATGTGGTCGGGGGAACGCTTCATCGAGACGGCCGTCGGCGACCGCCTGGCCTACCGCGGGCACGAGACGGTCCACGACGGCGGCCTTGAGCGCACCACGATCCGGCTGTCGGACCCCGTGACCGCTCTGGCCGTCGACGTCACCCTGGAGACCTCGCCGGACGCCGCCGCCCTGCGCGCCCGTGTGCGCCTGGTCAACGAGGGCGGCGAGCCGCTGCGGCTGGAGAGCGTCTCCACCCTGACGCTCGGCGGTGTCGTCGACGCGACCGGCGGCCTGGACGGCCTCACCCTGCACTGGGCCGACAACGACTGGCTGGCGGAGTGCCGTTGGCGGCAGGCCCCCTTCCGCGAGCGGGTCGTCCCGCTCACCCGGTCCGCCCACGGACACGAGGGTCGCGGCTGCTTCGAGCGGTACTCGCAGGGAAGCTGGTCCACCGGCCGTCATCTGCCGCTGGCCGCCCTCACCGACGGGCAGGGCCACGCCTGGCTGTGGCAGATCGAGTCCAGCGCGGGCTGGCGCTTCGAGACCGGCGAACGCGAGGGCGCCGCCTACCTCGCCCTGTTCGGCCCCGACGACGCCCACCACCAGTGGCACCACACCCTGGCCCCCGGCGAGGACTTCCACACCGTCCCCGCCGTCCTGGTCCGGGCACGGACGGGCGGCCTGGACGCGGCCTTCGGCCACCTCACCGACCACCGCCGGGCCGTCCGCCGCGACCACCCCGACCACCGCGCGCTGCCGGTCGTCTACAACGACTACATGAACACCCTGATGGGCGACCCCACCACGGAACGGCTCCTGCCGCTCGTCGAGGCGGCCGGGCGGGCCGGCGCGGAGGTCTTCGTCATCGACGCCGGCTGGTACGACGACGACGCCCAGGGCTGGTGGGACGCCGTCGGCGCCTGGGAGCCCGCCCCCCGCCGCTTCCCCGGCGGCCTGCCGGAAGTCCTGGACGCCGTCGCACGCCACGGCATGACCCCTGGGCTCTGGCTCGAACCCGAAGTCGTCGGCGTCCGCAGCCCGTTGGCCCGCACCCTGCCCGACGAGGCGTTCTTCCGGCGCGGCGGCCGGCGCGTCACCGAGCACGGCCGGCACCACCTGGACCTGCGCCACCCGGCCGCCCGCGCCCACCTCGACCAGGTCGTGGACCGGCTGGCCGGCGAATGGGGCGTCGGCTACCTGAAGCTCGACTACAACATCAACATCGGACCGGGCACGGAGAACGACGGCGAGAGCCCCGGCGCCGGCCTGCTCGGACACCACCGTGCCCACCTGGACTGGATGGCCTCGCTCCTCGACCGGCACCCGCGTCTCGTCCTGGAGAACTGCGGCTCGGGCGGCCTGCGCATGGACTACGCGCAACTGGCCGTGGCCCAGCTGCAGTCCACCAGCGACCAGCAGGACCTCCTGCGCTACCCGCCCATCGCCGCGGCG
Organism: Streptomyces sp. NPDC101166; assembly: GCF_044768125.1. Classification (NCBI taxonomy): domain Bacteria; kingdom Bacillati; phylum Actinomycetota; class Actinomycetes; order Kitasatosporales; family Streptomycetaceae; genus Streptomyces; species Streptomyces sp. NPDC101166. The sequence goes on along the minus strand of NZ_JBIWPF010000036.1, from coordinate 18,718 downwards.
GCCCCCACCGCCGTGACGCCCGAGCAGGCGGCCGTGTGGGCCTACCCCCAGCCGGAACACACCCTCGACGAGATCGCCTTCACCCTCACCGGCGCACTGCTCGGCCGCGTCCACCTCTCCGGTTTCCTCGACCGTATGAGCCAGGAGCAGTTCGCCCTGGTCCGCTCGGCGCTCGCCGTCTACAAGGAACTCCGGCCGCGGATCGCCGACGCCCGCCCCTTCTGGCCCCTCGGCCTGCCCGCCTGGGAGGACGAATGGATCGCCCAGGGCCTGCGGGGCCGGGACACCACCCACCTCACGGTCTGGAGACGCGGGCCCAGCGCCGCCCAGGCGTCGGGCCGGGACGACGAGCGCACGCTCACCCTCCCTCATCTGCGGGGCGCTCATCTGCGTCCGGCGGTGCTGTACCCCACGACCGCCGACGCCGTCGCACGATGGGACGCGGCCTCGGGGCAGCTCACCGTCTCCCTGCCCCGCGCGGACACCGCCGTGCTCCTCGAACTCAGGGCGGTCGACTCGCGGTGACCTCGGCGGCGGGTGCGTACCCCGGCCGGCTCGGCCCCGGTCCGGCCCCGGTCCCGCCCCGGTCCCGCCCCGGTCTCGCCCCCGCCGGTTCTCGTGCCCCGGTCCCGCGGCGCGGTCCCGCGGCCGGGCTCCTGCGTCCGACGGGAATGCGCGCCCGCCACCGGCGAGGTTCGGCGGGTGGGCGGGGGCGCTCGCTGATAGTGGCCCCATGCGCAGGCCTCCGGCACAGCGGCCACCGGACGAGCGGCGCCCGTGATCCGGGCCCGACCGTCCATGCTGACGCGCGTGGTGCTGGCGACGACCATCGGCACCGCGCTGGAGTGGTACGGCTTCATCCTGTTCAGCACCATGAGCGCCCTCGTGCTCAACCGGCTGTTCTTCCCGCCCGGCGACCCGGTCGCGGCGACCCTGGCGTCCTTCGCCACCTTCGCGGTCGGGTTCCTCGTCCGGCCGCTCGGCGCTCTGGTCATCGGCCACTACGGGGACCGACTGGGCCGCAGGAAGATGCTGGTGATCACCCTGGTCACCGTCGGCTCGGCCAGCACCCTGATGGGCGCGCTGCCGACGTACGGGACCGCGGGGGCGTGGGCGCCCGTGCTGCTGGTGGTGCTGCGGGCCGTCCAGGGGTTCGGGGCGGGAGCCGAGTACGCGGGCGCCTCCCTCACCCTCGCCGAGTTCGCGCCCCCCGAGCACCGTGGGCGCTACTCCGCGATCCCCCCGGCGGGCGCGGCGCTCGGCGCGCTGATCTCGGCAGGGGCCGTCGCCGCCGTGTCCACCCTCCCCGCCGACGACTTCCTCGCCTGGGGATGGCGCATCCCCTTCCTGGCCACGGTGCTGGTCACGGCGACCGGCTTCTACATCCGTGTGAGCGTGGCGGAGAGCCCGATGTTCGAGGCGGCCAAGCGGGAGCAGGGAGTCGCGCGGGCACCCGTCGTGGAGCTGGCCCGCAGCGCTCCGCGGACCCTGGTCGCCGGTGTGGTCAGCAGTGTGGGGCCGAACGTCGCCGCGTACATCCCGGTGGTGTTCGCCCTCGTGTACCTGACCGAGCAGCTCGGCGTCTCCCGCACGGACACCGTCGTCGGCGCGCTGGTCTACTTCGCGTGCAGCGCGGCGGCCATGCCGGTGGCCGGGGCACTGGCCGACGCGGTGGGCCGGCGGACCGTCCTCGCGGGGGCCATGGTCGCATCGGCCGTGTTCGCCTTCCCGTTCTTCTGGCTGCTCGGCACCCGGGACGTCGGGTACGTGTGGTTCGCGTTCGGCGTGAGCGGGCTGCTGCTGGGCGCACAGCTCGGCGCCCAGGCCGGATTCCTCGCCGAGCTGTTCCCGACCAGGACCCGGTTCAGCGGGGTGGCCCTCAGCCGGGAGCTCGCGGCCGCGGTGGCCGGCGGCACCGCACCGCTGGTCGCGGCGGCGCTGCTGGAGGCGGCCGGGGGAGCGCCCTGGCCGGTGGTCCTCTACATGAGCGCGCTGCTGTTGCTCAGCTCGGTGGCGGTGGCGCTGACGCGGGGATGACGGCGGACCGGCGGGGGTTCAGCCCTTGACCGCCGCGCTGGCCACCCCCTGCACGAACCACCGCTGGAAGAACACGAAGACGATCAGCACAGGCAGCACCAGCAGGACGCCGAAGGCGAGTACCTGGCCCCAGTCCACGGGCATCTGGCCCTGGAAGACGCTCATCTCCAGTGGCAGCGGACGCACCGAGGGGTCCGACACCATCAGGACCGGCCAGAGGAAGGAGCCCCACTGGGTGAGAAAGGTCAGGATCGCGACGGAGGCGAACACCGGTTTCGACATCGGGACGATGATCGCGAAGAACGTGCGCCAGGGCCCGGCCCCGTCGATGCGGGCGGCCTCCTCGATGCTGGGCGGGATCGAGCGGAAGAACGTGGCGAACTGGTAGACGGAGAAGGCGTTGGCGACGAACGGGACGGCTTGGACCCAGACGGTGTTGCGCTGCTCGTTCAGCAGGTAGAACAGCGGGACCGCCACCGCCTCGAACGGGACCAGCATCAGCAGCAGCACGAGCGTGAAGACGGCCTTCTGGCCACGCCACCGCAGCCGGCACAGGCCGTACGCGGCCATGGAGTTGACGATCAGCCCGCCGAGGACCACGACGGTGGACAGGAGCAGCGAGACGCCCATGAAGCGCCAGAAGTACCCGGTGGCTTCGGAGTCGAAGCTGTCCAGGACGGCGGTGTAGTTGTCGAAGGACAGGTGGGTGGGGAGGAAACCGGTCAGTCCGCCGAGCACCTCGTCGGACGGCTTGAAGCTGCCGAGGACCAGATAGAGGACAGGCAGGACGAAGACGAACGCGAGCACGCACAGGACGGCGTGGTCGAGGAAGCGGCGCAGGGGTGCGCGGGTCTGGGCCATGGGGGATCAGTCCTCGTTGCCGGTGCGGACGGCGCGGCGCTGGATGAGGGTCAGGACGACGACGATCAGGAAGAACACGACGGTGATCGCCGACGCCTGACCGATGTTGTTCTGGTCGAAGGCGGTGGTGACGGCCTGGTACATCACGGTGCGGGTGGCGTCCTCGTCGAGTCCGCCGCCCTTGACGAGGACGTACACCTGGTCGAAGACGCGGAAGGACAGCACCGAGGTGAGCAGGGCGACGAAGACGAGGGTGCCGCGGATGCCCGGCAGGGTGACGTGCCGGAACTGCTGCCACCGCGAGGCCCGGTCGATCCGGGCGGCCTCGTAGAGCTCGCCCGGGATCTGCTGAAGGCCGGCGAGCAGGATCACCATCTGGAAGCCCACGCCCTGCCAGACGGACAGCACGATGATCGAGGCCATCGCGGTGAGCCCGTCACCGAGCCAGTCGAAGGCGCCCCAGTTGCCGAAACTCACCGCGTGCAGCGTGGAGTTGAGCAGCCCGTCGCCGCTGCGGGCCAGGATCAGCCGCCAGACGACGGCGACCAGGGCCATGGGGAAGACCACCGGAAGGAAGAACAGGGACCGGTACAGGCCGATGGCCTTGAGCTTGCGGTTCAGCAGGATCGCCAGCGCCAGTGCCAGGCCGGTCTGAAGAGGCACCACGAGCACGGCGAAGGTCAGGTTGTTCAGCAGGGCCCGCAGGAACGGCCCGGACAGGTCGGGGTCGGTGAAGATGCGCCGGTACTGCTCCAGACCGAAGAAGCGGGGCGGCAGCGGGGAGCCGAGGCGCACGTTGTAGAAGGAGAGCACGACCGCGTAGACGAACGGCACGCCGACGAAGGCGATGAGGCCGCCGAGGGCGGGCGCGGACATCAGCAGCCCGTGCAGCCGGTCACGGTCGCGACGTTCGGCCCGCGCGGGCCCGGTCGGCGTCGAGGGCGGGGCCGGCTTCCGGCCGGCGGGCGCGGCGGGTGCGGGATTCACGGTGGTCACGTCAGAAGTCCTCTTCCGGGCCGGGAGGGCAGGCGTCGGCAGGGGCGCCCGCCGCTCCCGACTGCTGGGTGCGGCTACGGCAGCTTGTAACCGTCGTTGTCCGAGAAGTCCTGGTCGATGGCGCGAGCGGCCTTGGCCAGGGCGGTCTTCGGGTCCGCACCGCCGTAGACGTCGCTCAGCGCCTGGCTGAACTTGGCGGTGACGGTGGGGTATCCGGCGGTGACCGGGCGGGTCACGGCCACGCACGACGTGTCGATCCGGGAGTCGCCGCACGGCTCGGCGAGCTGGTCGGCGAAGAGCTGGAGCGGGCCGCCTCGCTGGTAGAGCGCGCTCTTGGCGAGCGCGGACTTCGTCCCGGGAGGGGCACCGTTCGCCGTGGTCATCGCCGCGACGTTGGCGTCGTTCAGCAGGGAGTCGAGAAACGCGCCGGCCGCCTTGGCGTTCTTGGTGTTCGCGCCGATGCCCCAGGCCCACGAACCCTGGCCGGTCTTGGGGCCGTTGCCGAAGTCGGGCATCGGCAGCACCACCAGGTCGTTCCCGATCGCCTTGCTGTAGGCCGGGTACATCCAGTGCCCGACCCAGCTCAGCGCTACACGGCCCTTGGCGAAGGCGTTCTGGTCGGTGTTGGGATCCGTGTACCGCTTCCACGACTGGAAGGTCTTCAGCGCCGCCGCCACGGCAGGGGCGTCCAGGGCGCCCTGCGCCTTGCCGTCCCTGAGCAGCGAGCCGCCGGCCGACCAGACGAGAGGGGCGAAGCCGTAGGTGCCCCACTCGTTGGCGAAGCCGCCGCTCTCCTGGAGGTCGAGGCTTTTGCCGTCCGGGTCCCCGGCGGCCAGCTTCTTGACGGCCGCGGTGAACTCCTCGGCGCTCCAGGCGTTCTTGACATCGGTGGGGTACTTGATCCCGGCCGCGTCCAGCAGCTTCTTGTTGCCGTAGACGCCGAGCCCGGAGTCGTACATGCCCAGGCCGTAGTGCTTGCCGCCGATCTCGCCCTCGGCCTTGATGGCGTCGGTGGCGTTGGCCATGGTCGTGCTGGAGACGTACGTGTCGATCGCGGCGAGTTTCCTGTTGTACACGAAGTTCGCCATGGTCGGGCCGTCGAACTCGAGCACGTCCGGCAGCTTGGAGGCGTCGGTGGCGGTGATGGTCTTGGTGTAGTCGGTGTCGGGGATCAGGGTCAGCTCGACCTTGATCTTGTCCTGGGAGGCGTTGAAGGACTTCACCGCGTTCTGCACGGCGGCCGCCTCACTCGCCTGGCCCTGATGGGCCCAGACGGTGATGGTCCCGGTGCCGCTGCCCTTCTCGGCCGAGGTCTCGGCGCCGCTGCCGCCCCCGCAGGCGGCCAGGGCCGCCAGGGGAAGGAGCAGGGCCATGGCCGCACCGGCGGTCCGACGGGATCTTGCGCTTGCGGCATTCACGGTGTGTGCCTCCGGGGTGAGGTTCGGGAGAGAGGGGTTGGGGTGGAGGTGCTCGGGGAGGACCTGCTGATGTTCCGGGGCGAACGGCCCTGTCCGCGACGTCCGTGTCACGCGGACCACCCCGGTGGCTGCTCGGCGCCGGCGCTCGGCTCCTTGACCGTGAGGGGGAGCAGCTCCCAGGCCTCGACCGCGAAGCCCAGTCGGGCGTCGTGCGCGCTGTGGGCCTGAAGCCGCCACGGGCCGTCGCCCGTCGGATAGAAGCGCAGGGTCAGCACCTGGCCGGTGGAGGTCACGAAGACTTCGGCGACGGAGCGGTCGACGACCACGCGCAACTCGACCGGCTCACCGGTGGGGCAGGGCATTCGATAGGAGCCGCCCCGGGCACGGCCGTCCAGCGAGGCGTGGTCGCGGTCGACGACGAGTTCGCCGGCGTCCGGGTCGAGACGGATGTCGAGGTACTCCGAGCCGTCCGGGGCGGTCAGCAGCCTCAGACCGGCTGCCCCGGCACAGTCCAGACGGGCCGTCAGGTCGAAGGAGCGTCCCACGCGACCGAGTTCGACCGGCTGTGCCCCCCATGCCGCTCCTTCGGCGTGGACGGTGTGCTCGCCGCGCAGGGCGAGCAGTTCGGCGGCCGGCCGCTGCCGCAGCGTGCCGTCAGCGTGTACGGAGATCTCGCGGGGCAGGGTCAGCACCCCGGCCCAGCCGTCCGCGGCCGCCCAGGTGTGCTCACGTGCCTCCCCTGACCAGCCCCACAACAGCCACCGCCCGTCGGGGGCGGGCAGCAGCGCCGGCGCGTAGCAGTCGGGGCCGTGGTCGACGAGGGCGGGCGGACCGGATTCGAAGCGAGCGCCAGGTCCGTCGCCGCGTTCCTCGCCGGTCAGGGCGGTGACGCAGCGCGGGCCGTCGTGCTCGTTCCATGCGCTGAACACGAGGGCGGCGGGCCGTCCGGGGACCGCCGGGAGGTACTGCGGGCACTCCCACCCCTCGCCGGTGTGCAGGCCGGCGCCACCGACCGGCTCCGGCCTGCGGGCGTCGAAGGGTCCGAGGTACGTCCATGTCTCCAGGTCGGGCGACTCGTACAGCAAGGCCGCGCCGCGGCCGTCGGCGAGAGCAGCGCCGACGAGCATCCGCCAGCGGTCGCCGTCCCGCCACACGTAAGGGTCGCGGTACATGGCGCAGCCGTCGGGGAGTTCGGGGATGAGGAGGTCACGGCGCGGGGTGAACGTCCGGCCGCCGTCGACGGAGACGGCGGTGGTGACCGGCTGGTGCTGGGGTGAGCGGTCCCACCGGTTCGCGGAGTAGAAGACGACCAGCCGGTCGCCGTCGGAGACGGCGTTGCCGGAGAAGCAGCCGTCGGCGTCCTCACCGTCGGGAGTGGGGGACAGGGCGAGGGGCAACTGCTCCCAGCTCAGCAGGTCGGGGCTGCGGAAGTGGCCCCAGTGGATGTCGGTGTGGGTGGTGCCGTTCGGGTTGTACTGGTGGAACACGTGGTAATGGCCGTCATGGAAGACCAGGCCGTTGGGGTCGTTGATCCAGTTCCGGGGCGGACGCAGATGCGCGACGGGCCGGAACGGATCGGGGGACGCGATGGACACACATGTGCCTTTCGGAACGCACGGAGCGAAAAACTCCGCCGGCAGGGCGGCAAAGGGGCATGACGGCACGGAGCTGTGACGAACGGAGTCACACAGGCATGGGGTCATGGACGGACAGAGGCACGCACGCATGAAGTCATGGACCGCACGGAGTCATGGACCGCACGGAGTCATGGACGCATGACGGCAAAAGCGAGACGCGGCCTCGGTGCCGGGGAGCGGTGGGACGGTTCTGCCGTCAGTACGCTCGCTCCGCTCGCTGCTCTGGTTGCCGGGCCCGAGTGCGCGCAGCACCGAGGTGGTCGGCAGGCGGCGTCAGCGGGCTGCGCCGGCTCGCCGGTTCTTCGGGATTCTCGCGGGACATGTGTGTACCCTCACTGTGTTCAAAGTGCTGACAGGGATGACGACCGGTCACGACGGTCGCCTGTCATGGTGCGAAGTGCTTTGCCGTCCCGGGGTCAGAGTCGGGGCGGCGAAGCGACCGATGCCCGCGCCACCAGCGGGCAAAGCAGCATCTCCTGGATCTCCGGGCCCGGTGGCCGTCCCGGCGTCTCGGTGAGCGCGAGCAACTGGGCCACAGCCCGTGCCCCCATCTCGTAGTGCGGCAGCTGGACCGTGCTCAGCGCGGGATGGACGGCCTCGCAGACCAGCTCCTGGTTGTCGAACCCGATGACCGACAGGTCGTCGGGGACGGACAGCCCCAACTCGGCGGCGGCGCGGTAAGCACCGGCGGCCATGCGGTCGTTGAAGCAGAACAGCGCCGTGGGGCGCCGCTCCGCCGTCAGCAGGCGCCGGGCGGCGCGGTAGCCCGCGTCGACGTCGCCGGCGGTCGTGCCGAAGGGCACCGCCGTCTCGGCGGCGACCAGCGACGGGTCGTAGGGGACGCCGACCTCGGCCAGCGCCCTGCGGTAGCCCTCCAGACGGCCCTGCTTGGCGGGGAGGTCGACGGTCTGCACGGTCACGCCGATCCTGCGGTGCCCGTGGTCGGTCAGCTCGCGCACCGCCGTGCGGCCACCCTGGACCTCGTCCGGGACGACGAAGGGGACGGCCGGGTCCTCGGCGCGCGCGTCCAGCAGCACGGTGGGTGTCGAGCCCAGGCTCGCCGGCACCCGCACGTCCCGGTGGTACATCGCCGCGTACAGCACGCCGTCCACCTGACGCTGGAGCAGCATCTCGATGCTGGTGCGCTCGAGTTCGGCGTCACCGCTGGTGTTGACCAGCAGCAGCACCATGCCCGCGGTTGCGGCGGCCTCCTGGGCGCCCAGGATCATCCGGCCCGCGTGAGGGGTGGTGGCGATCTCGTCGCTGACGAAACCGATGGTCTGCGAACGCCGCATCCGCAGCCCCCGGGCGAGGCCGTTCGGCGCGTACCCCAGTTCCCGGGCGATCTGGAGAACGCGCTCCCGCGTCTGCGCGCTGGCCCGCTTGCCCTCGACCCCGTTCAGGATGTGCGACACCGTCGCGGTCGACACACCTGCCGCCGCGGCCACGTCCTTGATCCCGATCCGGCGTGCCATGGAACCTGCCTGAAGTAGTGGATTCCGGGTTGGTAAATCGTTTAGCCAACCGCGTGCACATGAGAGTGCCGACGGCTGCGGCTCCTGTCAATGGCTCGCGACGTAACTCTTTCGCCGATGCGTCCGCGTGCTCCCGCCGGTACGACGCCCGGGGGACGACGGCTCTGTTCCGTTTCGCCGCCCCGCGCCCGGGGGCACAGCCAGAGGCATGGGTGACTACGACGACTCGATCACGGTGACCGTTCCGCCGGAACGGCTCTTCTCCTACCTCGCCGACGTGCAGAACCTGCCTGCCTACCTGCCCCGGCTGACCGTCGCCCGGCCCCACGACGGCGACCGGGTCACCGTCACCGCACACATCGACCCGCCGGACGCACCCGAGCAGGACGTCACCGGCGAGGCCTGGATCCGCGTCGTCGAGGAGGGGAAAAGCCTCGAGTGGGGAGCGCCGGGCCCCCACGACTACCGCGGACGACTGCACGTCGAGGCCGGCGACGCGCCGGGCAGCTCCCGGCTCACCGTCGAGCTGCACACCCAGCACACCGAGGGCGAGCAGGTCGACCACGGCCTGCGGGAGGCACTGAGCGGGCTCAAGAACGCGGTGGAGAGCGCCGAGCGCTGACGGGGACGTCGGATTCGGGTGAGGGCCCCGCGCCGGAGAGCGGGGGCATATGCCGGAAAAGGTGCCGGGAACAGCTTTCCGGGCCTTTTCCGCGCGGACCGTGTCGTGCGAAGCTGCCGTTGCCGGTTCTTCGGCCTCCCGTCCGGCACGTCGGCGGCTTACGGTGGAAGGCGCAACCTCTGCCGGGCCTGCGGCACCCTGTGCCGCAGCCACGTGTCGGCTCAGTCGGCACGATGCGGAGGTGTGCCGTGTCCGAAAACAGTTGCTTCTCTCCCCTCGGCGCGGGCGTCGAGGCGTCGTGGCCCGCCCGTGCGTGGCTGCGGGACGCCGCCTGTGTCGGCGAGGACCCCGAGCTGTTCTTCCCCCTGGCCGAGCGGGAGTCCGATCCGCAGGTCGCCAGAGCGCTCGCGGTCTGCCGCCGGTGCCGCGTCCTGCTCGCCTGTCGCTCATGGGCGATCGAGCAGGGTGAGGACGCGGGCATCTGGGGCGCAACCACCGCCGCACAGCGCCGCGCGATCAGCAAGGAGGTGCGGGGCGGTCCGGCGCCCCGGGCGTCGTCGGCGTGGCGGTCGACGCACGTGAGGGACTGAGCGCCGTGGCGCATGCCGGGGCGGGCCGTTCGGTCCGGCTCCCCGGACGTCGTCGGCGTGGCGGCCGACTCGACCGCCGTGCGCCGCAGTGCCCGAGCCCGCCGTAGGTCGCCGCCGGTCGGGTCGGCCGCCGTGCGCCGCAGCGCCTGAGCCCGTCGTAGCTCGCCGCCGGTCGAGTCGGCCGACGTGCGTCGCAGTGCCTGAGCCCGCCGTGTGCCGCGGTACCTGAGCCTGTCGTGTGCCGCAGCGCCTGAGCGCGCCGTGCGCCGCAGTGCCTGAGCCCGCCGCCGGCTCCCCTCGGCGGCGCATGCCGCATCCGGCGGCCCCGCTCCCGCCGAAGAAAAGGACGGATGCGGACGGAAGGAACGCCCCCATGCACTGGCTCTTCGGCGACCAGCTCGGACCGCACTTCCTGCTGCCCTCCGAGGACAGCGGCCTCACCGGCGACACACCGCTGCTGATGATCGAGGCGCGCTCGGTGTTCCGACGCCGGCGCTTCCACCGGGCCAAGGCCCACCTCGTGCTCTCCGCGATGCGTCACCGGGCGGCCGAACTCGGCGACCGGGTCGTCTACGTACGCGCCGACACCTACCGCGAGGGCCTGGCCCGGGCCGCGGTCGGCGGCGCCCAGGTGACCGTCCACCACCCGACCTCGTACGCCGCCGTGCGCCTCGTACGATCGCTGCCCGATGTGGCCGTGGGGCCCGCGCGCGGATTCCTCGTCCCCACCGCGGACTTCACGGCGTGGGCGGACGGACACGGCGGTCGACGGCTGCGGCAGGAGGACTTCTACCGCTGGGTCCGGCGCGGACACGACCTGCTCATGGACGGCGACCAGCCCGTGGGCGGCCGGTGGAACCTCGACCACGACAACAGGCGGCCCCCGCCCCGCGGCGCGGCCGTCCTGCCGGTCGCCGCTCCCTACCGGCCGCGCGAGGACGCCGTGGACGACGAGGTGCGCCACGATCTCGACCTCTGGGAGAAGGACGGCGACGTGTCCTTCGTCGGACGCGACGGGCCGCGCCTGTTCCCCGCGACCCGGGCCGAAGCCCGGACGGCGCTGAGACGCTTCGTCGAGCACCGGCTCGGCGCGTTTGGCCCGTTCGAGGACGCCATGCTCGCCGCCGACCCCGCCATGAGCCACAGTCTGCTGTCGTCCTCGCTCAACCTGGGCCTGCTCGACCCCGCCGAGTGCGTCGAGTCGGCCGAGGCGGCATGGCGGGCGGGCCGCGCCCCGCTGAACAGCGTGGAGGGGTTCGTCCGCCAGATCGCCGGCTGGCGGGAGTACGTGTGGCAGCTCTACTGGTACTTCGGCGAGGACTACCGCCACTCCAACGCCCTGCGCCATGTCGCCCCGCTGCCCGACTGGTGGAGCGACCTGGACGCGGACGACGTGCGCGCCCGCTGCCTGCGCACGGTCCTCGCCCAGGTGCGCGACACGGGCTGGACCCACCACATCCCGCGCCTGATGATCCTCGGCGGGTACGCCCTCCAGCGGGGCTGGGACCCGGCCGCCGTCACGGACTGGTTCCACCGCAGCTTCGTGGACGGCTACGACTGGGTGATGGTGCCCAACGTCGTCGGCATGTCCCAGTACGCCGACGGCGGCCGTATGACCACCAAGCCCTACACGTCCGGCGGTGCCTATGTGAACCGGATGAGCGACCTGTGCGGCCCCTGCGTCCACCGCCCCGGCGACCGCACGGGCGCACACGCGTGCCCTTACACGGCGGGCTACTGGGCCTTCCTCGACCGGCACCGCCCGCTGCTGGAGCACAACCACCGCACCGCCCGTGCCGTGCGCGGCCTGGACCGGCTCACCGATCTCGACGAGGTCCGACGTCAGGAAGGGGCGCGCGGCGACACGCCGCCATGACGACGAGCGCCCGTGCGCTGTGGTGCGGATCACCGTGGCCTTGTTGAGTCGGACGACGGTGCCGATTCCGTACCTTCCCGTGACGCGTCGGACCCGGACTGCGAAGATGAGGCGCCATGACGGTGGGACGGTGTTCACGCGCGCTGCGGGCCGCTGTGTTCGCGGCCGTCTGCGTGCTGCTCGCGTCCCTGGGCCACACCATGATGTCCGGCGCCAGGGTGCCCTGGTGGGCCGCGGTCGCGGCGGTGGCGGTGACCGGCGGCGCCGCCTGGTGGCTCGCCGACCGGGAGCGCGGGCCGCTCCTGGTCGCCTCCCTCACGGTCGCCGCTCAGGCCGGGCTCCACGCGTCGTTCTCGCTCGCCCAGGCGCTCGCCCCGCCGCGAACCCCCGGCGATCCGTCGCTCGCCCGGCGGTGGCTCGGTTACGTACTGTGCGGCTCGCCCTCGGGACCGGGCGCGGGGCACGGCCTGGCGTCGACGTCGATGGACGCCACGCACGGCATGACCTCCATGGGGCCCATGACCTCGATGGGTTCCTCAGGGGGCATGGACCACGCGATGAGCGCCATGCACTCCATGGGTTCGACGCACGGCATGGGCGCCGTCCACTCCCTGGACCACGGCTCGGGCGGCATGTCCTCGACCGGCATGCTCGCCGCCCACCTGCTCGCCGCACTCGTGTGCGGCCTGTGGCTGGCCCACGGCGAGCGCGCGGCCTTCCGCGTCCTGCGGGCGTTGGCGGGCTGGTTCGCAGCGCCGCTGCGCCTGATCCTCCGGCCGCCTGCGCCCCCGCACCGGCCACGGGTGGGCGCCCGCCGGGCCGGCTCGGACCGCGCGCCGCGTGAACTCCTCCTCGCCTGTGCCATCACTTCCCGGGGTCCACCCGTGGGGACCGCTGTCGCCTGACGACAGCCGGACACCCGAGGCCGTCCACGAAGACGCCGAGCCACCGGCTCCCGCCTCGGGCGCCGGCCGCGCCTTCCCGCGCCCGGCCGGCCTCACCCCACCACCCCTCACCCGTCACCGGTTCCGCCGAACCTCGCTCGTCTCCGCGCGCGGCCCTTCGGCCCGGAACCGCATCCGGGACTCCGAGAAGGAGAGCCCTCACGTGCTCGCTCCTGCCCTGTCCTCGACGACCCCGTCTTCGACGCACGACGACCGGAAGGGGGAGTCGACGGACGCCTCGATCACGGCCTGGGCGCTCGCCGCCCGCGGCGGCGACCCCGACGCCGTCGACCTCTTCGTCCGCGCCCTGCACCGCGACGTCCGCCGCTACGTCACCTTCCTCGGCGCGGATCCCCAGTCCGCCGACGACCTCACCCAGGACACGTTCCTGCGGGCCCTGGGCAGCCTGCACCGCTTCGAGGGCCGCTCCTCGGCTCGCACCTGGCTGCTGTCCATCGCCCGGCGCGCCGTGATCGACAACATCCGTCACCACTCCTGCCGGCCCCGCCTGTCGGACACGGACGACTGGCTGTCGGCCGCCGAACGCGCACAGCCGCGCGACCTGCCGGGCTTCGACGACGGCATCGCCCTCGCCGAGCTCCTCGACGCACTCCCCGCAGACCGCCGCGAGGCCTTCGTCCTCACCCAACTGCTGGGCCTGCCCTACGCGGAGGCGGCCGGCATCAGCGACTGCCCGGTGGGCACCGTACGCTCCCGCGTCGCCCGCGCCCGCACCTCCCTGATCGAATGGCTCGACGAGGCGGAACGCCCCCGGATGACCACAGCCGCCTAGGTGTGCTGTCCCGGGACGCTTCGCGGGTCCGCACCCACCGCGCTCGTGACGGGTGGCCTTCGGCTGGTCGTCACGAGCGCGGTGAGGGGGATCAGAGGTCGAACTCGTACGGGGCCAGGCCGAGGGTGAAGCAGGCCTCGCCCACGACGGCCTGCTCGGTCTCGTCGAAGTCGCCGTCGGCGCCGCCGATGATGATGCCGATCTGGACGACGGCACGCGCCTCGGCGGGCTTCTTGCGCGCCTTGGCGACCTCCTGGAGCACACTCACCTTGCCGAAGGCGAAGTCGGCGCTCGGCCTGCTCAGATTGTCGTCGAAGCGCTGCCGCAGGTCCATGACGTCGAAGTTCTGCAACACCTCGTTGGTGGCGATCAGTTGGGCAACCCGCTGCCGTTCGGAGGGGTCGACGGTGCCGTCGGCGGCCGCGACCAGGTCAGGACTGGTGACCTGCGGTTGAATGAGGCGCGTGAACGAGACTGCCGCTCTGCGACTTCGTCAGGCCGTGACGCGTATCCAGCACGCCGCCGGTGAACGTGCCGCCACCGGGCGGAGGTTGGAAGACGCCGACGACGTCGCCGGTACGTTCGCCACGGACGGCGCGGTCGGCTTCGATCCGTTCCCTTTCCTCCAGGCGCTGCACGAGGCCGGTTCGCGCGCGATGGTCGTCGGCCAGGTCGCCGGCATCCTGCACGGCTCGGCCGAGCCGACCGGCGACCTCGACCTGCTGTGGGACGGAACGCCCGAGCAGGCGCACGCCCTGCGCACCGCCCTGACGGCAGCCGGCTGCACCGAATTGCCGGACCTCGATCGACCGCAGGCGGCCTACCGGGCGACCGGCGCGGGCGGCGACCTGTGCACGCCCGCCCTGCCCTGGGGCGACCTGGACACCGCCCCCTGCCTCACCCGCGCGCTGATCACCCACGACCCGGCGGGCTTCGCCGTCTTCTACGCCGCCCTGGACGACCTGATCCGGATGCGGCGCTCCCTGGGCCGCCCCAAGGACCACCGGCGCGCGGACGAACTGGAGCGACCGGGTCGCTGACCGGCGGCGCAAGGGCCTCAACGGGCGTGCCCTTGCCGGGAGATGAGCGGGAAGAGAGCAGCGGAGTTCTGCTGCTACGGTGGCCCGATGGCAGCGATCAAGAAGTTCCAGGTCACCTTCGACTGCGCGGACCCCGAGCGCGTGGCTCGTTTCTGGTGCGAGGTGCTGGGGTACGTCGTGCCGCCGCCGCCCGAGGGATTCGACGCCTGGGACGACTACACCCGCTCGCTGCCGCCCGAGGAGCAGGGGGCGTGGTTCGCGTGCGGTGACCCGTCGGGTGTCGGCCCGCGCCTGTACTTCCAGCGGGTTCCCGAGGGGAAGGTCGCCAAGAACCGGGTGCACCTCGACGTCAGGGTCGGTACCGGCCTCGTGGGCGAGGAGCGCCTCGCCACGCTCCAGGCCGAATGCGCACGCCTGGTCGCGCTCGGCGCGCAATGCGTGCGTGTGCTGCTCGCGGACGAGGACAACGAGTCGTGCATCGTCATGCAGGACATCGAGGGCAACGAGTTCTGTCTCGACTGAGCGATCTGCGGCGACGGCGAGTTGGTAGCCGTCTCGATTCGCGTCACGATGAAGACAGAAGGCGGGGGCGGGAGTTGGGCCGTCAGGCCGGGGCGAGGACGCAGAACTCGTGACCGTCCGGGTCGGTCATGCAGGTCCAGGGGGCGTCGCCCTGGCCGACGTCGAGGTCACCGGCGCCCAGGGCCCGCAGCCGGTCCGCCTCCGCCGCTGGGTCGTCCCCCGGGTACGGCAGCAGATCGAGATGGACACGGTCCGGCACCGTCTTCACCCCGGGTGTGCGGAGGAACTCCAGATAGGGGCCGACCCCCTTCGCGGAGCGCAACACCGCCTGTTCGTCGCTCACTTCGCACAGGGCCCAGTCCGTCGCCTCACTCCAGAACCGGGCCATGGCCCGCGGATCCGCGCAGTCGACCACCACCGCGGCGATCGGCCCGGTGTCCCGGTAGACCTCCCGAGGCTCCAGCACGCAGAACTCGTTGCCCTCGGGGTCGGCGAGGACCGTCCACGGCACCTCGCCCTGGCCCACGTCGACGGGTGTCGCACCGAGCGCCCTCAGGTGTGCGACCAGTTCCGCCTGATGTGCCGCGGAAGTGGTGGCCAGATCGAGGTGCATACGGTTCTTGGCCGTCGTCTTGGGCTCCGGGACGGGGACCACGTCGATGCCGACGACGACCGGGTCGGGCCAGACGAGGCCACCGGCCGGTCCGACGTAGGTGGTCACACCGGGGCTGTAGGCGCTCCAGCCGAGCGCCTCCGCCCGGAACCGGCCTACGGCCGAGGGGTCGAGGGCCTTCACGATCACGTGAACGGGTCGCAACGCCATGTGGTCGATCATAGGCCCGGACGCCGGTGTGGTGACGTTTCCCATGGTGCGACGCAGGTCGAACCGGGGTTGCGGCGGCACGCCTCCCGTCAAGCCGTAGGCAGTGTCGACGCCGCGACCGTCGACGGCGAGGGCCGCATGCCGAGCCACTGTTCCGCGCCCCATGCCTCGAACCGCTCCACCTCGGTGAATCCCAGCTTCGCCGCGAGGCGCATCGAGGCGATGTTGGCGCTCTGGGTGGTGAGCACCACCGGCTCGCCGGGAAGGACGCCGTCGAACCAGCCGAGTGCCGCCGCGCACGCCTCCGCGGCGTACCCGGACCCCCACGCCCGCGGCAGGAACAGGTAGCCGAGATCGGCCTTGCCCGCGGCGGCGGGCCGGCGGTGCCCGGTCGCCCTCCGCAGCAGGATCTGGCCGATCATCGCCCCGTCGAGATCGACGACGAAACTCCCGGGCCACCGCTCGGGCACCTCCGGCAGCTCGCGCTCCAGCTCGTCACGCGGGCGGGGACCGCCGAGGTACGTGTGCACCTCGGGTGAGGCGAGCAGGTCGACGAACGCGGCACGGTCCCGCGACTCCGGCTCCCTGAGCACGAGCCGCTCGGTCCTGACCGGCGCGGGCGGCCAGTCCACAACTCCCAGAGCTTCCATCCGTGCACGCTAACAGACGGTCAACTGAGCCCACACGAACCGGAATTGGTGACACGCCCGCCGCGACGATCACCGGCCCGGCGGGTCACACTCCGATGAAGCTCACCGTCTCCGTCACGTCGGCCCGCGCGGTGCGCGGCGCCGGCACGCCCTCCTTCTCGAACCCACCGAGACACCGCAGTACAGCACCAGCCCGTCTGCGGCCCCGACGATCTCACCGACGGTCCGGCGAAACATCGTCCACATCACCTGAGGGCAGCTGTGCAGCCCTTCCGCCCTCAGCAACAGCATGACCGTCTGCAGGTACATCCCCGCGTCCCCCCACTGCCCGGGGCCCATCGTCCGGTCGAGGTAGCAGAACAGTACGACCGCCGCCCCGAACGCCTCCGAGTTCAAGGCGGCGACCTTCACGGGTCTGCCGGGGTCCTCGCGCTCGATTCCCAGCGCTTCGTACCGCTGGGCGGCCGCGTCGGAAAAGCGGTCCAGATACGGCGAGGTCAGCTCCGCCGGATACATCGGATACTCCCGCTCATCACCCGGGTCACCCGCCAGAGCCCTGGTCGTCGCACGCCGCTTCAGCTCGGCCAACGGCTCGCCGGTGACGACGTACACATGCCAGGGCTGGAGATTCCCGCTGGACGGAGCGCGCGCCGCCGCTGTCAGCACACGTTCGAGCACCTCTTGGGGCACCGGCTCATCTCGGAACGCCCGCACGGATCTGCGGCTGTCCACGGCTTCGTACACATCCACGGCGTGTCGTCCTCTCCCTCGACGGCG
Source organism: Streptomyces sp. NPDC101166 (assembly GCF_044768125.1). Classification (NCBI taxonomy): domain Bacteria; kingdom Bacillati; phylum Actinomycetota; class Actinomycetes; order Kitasatosporales; family Streptomycetaceae; genus Streptomyces; species Streptomyces sp. NPDC101166. The sequence goes on along the minus strand of NZ_JBIWPF010000036.1, from coordinate 1,657 downwards.
ACCGGCGAAGGCCGGGCCGACAGGCGTCAAGTGTGCTCGGCTACCGGCCTGTGCGGCGTCTAAGGTCGCCTCCATGACGAGGACCACGCCCCCGCGCCCTCTCGATGTCGAGGCACTCTTCCCGGAGCTGGCCGCCTTTCGCGGGACGACGACCCGGCTCCATCCGCGACCGGGCACACCAGGCCTTTCGGCGAGCTCCGTGGGCGGTCCCATGCTCTGGCCTGTGGACGAACCGTGGCCGGTGTGCGGCGAGGCGCACGGCCGTCGGCGGGGCAGGCGCCTGGCCGACATCCGCCGCTCCCGACAGGTACTGGCTGCCGCGTGGGAGCGTGAGCAGCCTGCCGGTCCGACGGACGAAGAACGGCAACTTCTGGACGAGTTGAGCCGGGAGCACCGGATTTCGGGGGCCTCCGGGACCGACCCGCTGCCGATGATCGGCCTCGCGCAGCTGTACCGGCGGGACGTGCCCGATCTGGCGGCCGGGTCGGGCGACTGCGATCTGCTTCAGGTGTTCTGGTGTCCCTTCAACGCGCACGGCCCGAGCCGGTACGACCTTGAGCTGCACCTGCGCCGGCGGCGGTCGTGGGAGGTCGGCGAGGTGCTGACCGCGCCGCCGCAGCCGCTGGTCGTCGGGTCCGACGGCTTCGTGCCCGAGCCGTGTGTGCTGCATCCGGAGCAGGTGGTCACCTACCCGTTCGCCGGCCTTCTGCCCGAGGAGCTGTGCGCACGGATCGACGCCTGGGAAGACGCACTCGAGGAGGAAGCCGAGCGCATGGCGGACGACGGCACGACAGAGCCGTACGCCTACCAGTACGACCTCTCCATCCCGCCCGGCTGGCGCGTGGGCGGCTTCGCCTCCTGGCACGCGACCGACCCGTATCCCATGGACTGCCTGACCTGTTCGACACCCATGCGCCTGCTGCTGACCATCGACAGCTCGGAATGGGACGGCGGCAGCGGCAGCTGGAAACCGCTGGAGGACCAGCGCCGGTCCGGTCACCGGCACGCCACTCCCACGGAGGTCACAGTGGGCCGCTGGGGCGAGCTCAACGTCTTCGCCTGCCCCGACACCCCTGAGCACCCGCACCGCTGGAGCATCCAGTGACGCGCAGTGCCCCAGGAGGCGGAGAGCACCGGCAAGCGGGTCGGCATCAGGTGCCGGTCGGTCGTCAACTGGTTTGCTGTGGTGGGTAGTTGTGTGTGTACGCGTGCAGCCGGCATGTACAGTCGGGCCCGTAAGGCATGAGACTGACGGGGAGGGTGTGTCATGTTCGCGGTGATCTACCGTTGGCGTTTGCACGAGGGCAAGGAAGAGCAGTTCTCCGCGGGTTGGCATCGGGTGACCGAAGCGATGCACAAGCACTGCGGCAGTTACGGATCGCGTCTGCACCAGGCCGACGACGGCACCTGGGTGGCGTACGCGAGGTGGCCGGACGCCGAGACTCGGGCGGGTTGCCCCGACGTGGACCCCGAAGGGGAGGCCATGATGAGTGAGGCGGTCGCCGAGTACCTTCCCTCGATCCGGTGCCAGGTGATGGACGACCTTCTCGCGGAGCCCCGCGACTAGGGCGTGTTTCGAAAGTAGCGTCGTCCGCCCGGAGGGCGGGGCTCGCGGCGGCGATGGGGGCACCTCCCGCGCGAGTTCGGTTCGAGCGTG
>NZ_JBIWPF010000035.1:0-43618 GCF_044768125.1 Streptomyces sp. NPDC101166 | reverse complement strand
GACGGAGGAACTCCCACTCCTCATCGGACAGTTCATGTCGACGTATCACCCAACCATGATCCACCACTCAAGATCAATTGAAGACACGACCTAGGAGCCTGCCGTGGGCCGGCGCGGTGGTGTCCGCCGGCGGCTCAGGCGCGCCGGCCCCCGTCGAGGCGGTCGGCCAGTCCTGCGGCGGCGAAGGCGGCCTCCAGTTCGTTGTGGCCTTCGGTGAAGTGGGCCCAGCTGTCGTGGTGGAGGGGCACCACGCGGCGGGCGCCGAGGAGTTGGGCGGCCCCCACAGGCCCCGTTGCCGTCGAGGACGATCAGCGCGCCGTCGAGGAACACGGGGAAGCGCGGGGCTCCGGCGAAGAGGACGGCGGTGTCGACGGGCGCAAAGCGTCCGGCGATCTCCTTGAACACGTCGAGGGAGGCGTTGTCGCCGCTGACGTCGCTGCCTGCTCCGCCACGGTCGCCGCCACTGGTGCTCCACCCGTTGCGGCGACCGCGCCCACGCCCGCCGCACCAAGCCCGAGACGACATGACAAGTCCGCCCGAGAGCGGGCGGCGCACTCACCGGGTGCTGAGCCAGGCCGGCCGAAAAGGCTCAGTCAACATCTCACGCCGCGTCACTCTTTTGGGTGGCAAAAGGACGCGTGACATAGCTCGCACATAGTCGTATGACATGCTGCGGGTCAATTGATCACGGAAAGACATCCTAGAAAGACGTTTGAATGAGCGTCGGTGGGCGAGAGACCGGAACTGTCTATCGGGTCCTGCTATTTGTGCTGTCGGCGATTTTCGTGAGTTTGTGCACTGTCGTCGGTGGGGCTCTTGCGCCAAGCGTCTGGCCGCCCGAGAGCTGGGTCGCATCGGCTGGTGCAGTGTTCTTGATCGCTCTCGCGTTCGCGGCAGGCGTTGTCATACCCGTGCTTTTCAAGGAGATCCCGCCGTCGATCGAGCGGCGATCCCTGCGGGAACTCGTGAAAAATGCCTGGAAGGAGCAGACGTTCAGTGCGACGACTGTTGCGGTGCTGCTCGCGGTAGTTGCCCTGGTCGTATGGTTCTCCGCTCCCGCGACTGGTCTGAGTCGGCTCGTCAAAGACGATCGCGTGGGGGGAATGGACCTTACCGGGTACTGCCAGTCTTACGGCTTCAAGGACAATACCGAAGAGGCTTGCTATTCACCCATGGTCATGGATGAAGTCTGCAACTGGCGATATGAGGAAACGGGTCTGCATTTCGCCACATCCGGCAACAGGGTCGACGGTAAATGCTTCACTTCCGCCAAATTGCTCAAGGGTGGGATATGGGACATGTCCGACTACTGCTTGAAGCGCTTCGGTCGGAGACTCGGAGTCGACGCGGTGGCCGCAAGGAACAATTGGGAATGTCAGATGAAGATTGACAAGCGCCTTGCGTGTGACTGGTTCTGGGCAAAGCGTGACCTTGAGGCTCGCAAGGACGGTGCCGATTGGGGCTGCTACCAATAGCGGGAGGGCCCCCTCCAAGACGGCCACCCGGCAACTCGGCATCCGCTCGCTGCGAGCGCACCGGTCGGGGTCACGCTCCTGGGAGTGGGCCCGGGCCGTCGCCCTTGAGCCGTTCCAGGTCGGACGGGCGTACCTGGATGACGAGAACGGCGATCACCGCGGCGAGGAGGGTGAAGACGGCCGCCATCACGAAGGCCGCCGAGACTCCGGCGGTGAGGACCTCGTCGGCCCACGGGGGCGGGAGTTCGCCGGTGCGCCGGAAGCGCAGTTGTTCGACCGGGGTGGCCTGGGCGAGGAAGCCGGGGATCTGCCGCTGCGCCTCGTTGCCGCTGGCGGTGCCGAACACCGTGACCAGGATGGACAGTCCGAGTGAACCGCCCACCTGCTGCATGGCGTTGAGCAGCCCGGAGGCCGCGCCGGTCTCCCGCGCGGGCACGTCGGACAGCGCCATCAGGGTCAGTGAGACGAACTCCATGCCCATGCCGAGGCTGAAGACGAGCATCGGGCCGAGGACGCTGCCCGCGTAGGTGGAGTGGACGTCGGTCAGCGTCAGCCAGGCCAGGCCCCCGGCGGCCAGGACGGCGCCCAGCACCATGAAGGGCTTGGGCCCGTACACCGGCAGGAAGCGGGAGGCGAGCCCGGCGCCGACCGCGATCACCGCGCTGACCGGCAGGAAGGCCACGCCCGCCAGCAGCGGGCTGAAGTCCAGCACGTTCTGCACGAACAGGGTGAGGAAGAAGAACATGCCGAAGATCGCGGCGGCGAGGCACAGCATGATCCCGTAGGTGCCGGCGCGGTTGCGGTCGGCGAACATGTGCAGCGGGGTGATCGGCTGCCTGGAGCGCCGCTCGACCAGGACGAACAGGACGAGCAGGACGACCGCGCCGGCGAACGAGGCCAGGGTGAGGGGGTCGCGCCAGCCGTCCTGGGCGGCGCGGATGAAGCCGTACACCAGCAGGACCATGCCCCCGGTGGAGGTCAGCGCGCCGGCGACGTCGAAGTGTCCGGGGTGGCGTTCGGACTCCTTGATCCAGCGGGGCGCGGCCAGCGCGATGAGCAGGCCGATGGGGACGTTGACGAAGAGCACCCAGCGCCAGTTCAGCCATTCGACGAGCATGCCGCCGGCGAGCAGCCCGATCGCTCCGCCGCCCGCCGAGACGGCCGCGAACACCCCGAACGCCCGGTTGCGTTCCGGCCCTTCGGGAAACGTGGTGCTGATCAGCGCGAGCGAGGTCGGCGAGGCGATGGCGCCGCCGACGCCCTGCAGGGCGCGCGCGCCGAGGAGTTGGGCCTCGCTCTGGGCGAACCCGCCGAGCAGGGACGCCAGTACGAAGAGCAGCACGCCGAAGACGAACACCCGCCGTCTGCCGAGGATGTCGCCGGCGCGGCCGCCGAGCAGGAGCAGTCCGCCGAAGGTGAGGGTGTAGGCGTTGACGACCCACGACAGGCTGGTGGTGGAGAAGTCCAGGGACCGCTGGATGTCGGGCAGGGCGATGTTCACGATGGTGATGTCGAGGACCACCATCAGCTGGCACGAGGCGATGACCAGCAGCGCCATCACGCTTGCGCCGCCGCCCTGTTGACGGGCGGCGGTGTCGGTCGCGGAGGCGTGCTGCGGAGCGCTGCTCATGACGTGTCGCCCGCTCGGCGGCGGGCCCCTGGGGAGAATGCGGCGGAGGTTCGTGTCCACCGTCAGGTCCACCGTTCGACCGTACGCCCACGTCCGGGCGGTCACCACTCGATCAGCGGCAGGTTTGTCCGCCGTGTCGATCTACGCGGAGTCATGAACACGACGCTCGCAGCGATATTACTGAACCGTAACCTACCGGCTGGTACCCCCGGTAACCCCGCTGCCGCTACGGTCCTGACAGTTCGTCCAATAGCAGTGAGCCGAATGCCCGGCATTCGGCAACGAACGCGTGCCGGGCGGCCCTTCCCCCACCGGGCCGCCGCCCCACCCGAGCCGCAGAGGAAGGCTCGGCCTCCCTTCTCCCCCTCCGGAGGTCCGCCATGCCCGCTTCCCCCCGCCTGCTGGCGGCGGCCGTCACGGTCGCCGCGTGTCTCGGCGCCACGGCCGTCCCGGCCGCCGCCGCGTCACCGTCCGACGACGCCGTCGTCTCGCGCGGCGTCACCATCCCCGTCTTCTACAACCCGCCCGCCTCGCTGCCCGCCGCCGACGGCGCCCTGGTCCGCAGCGAACGGCTGCCCCTCGCCCTGAGCCTGCCGGGCGTCGACGGCCCGCTGCCCGGCAAGGCGACCCGGCTGATGTACAAGTCCACCGACTCCGGCGGAGCGCCCGTCGCCGTCACCGGCGCCTACATCGAACCGAGCGCGACCTGGAGGGGCGCCGGTCCCCGGCCGCTCGTCGCCGTCGCCCCCGGCACCATGGGCCAGGGCGACCAGTGCTCCGCCTCCCTCGGGCTGCAACACCCGGTGCTCCTCAACGGGCAGACGCTGTCCGTGGGTTACGAGCTCCTCGCGGTCTACCGCCTGCTCGCCCAGGGCGTCGCCGTCGTGGTCACCGACTACGCCGGACTGGGCGCCACGGACCGGCTGCACACCTACGTGAACCGGGTCGACGGGGCGCACGCCGTGCTGGACGCCGTCCGCGCGGCGCGGTCCCTGCCCGGGACGTCGCTCACGGACGCCTCACGGGTGGCGCTGTACGGCTACAGCCAGGGAGGCGGCGCCACCGCGGCCGCCGCCGAACTGCAGCCCTCCTACGCACCCGACGTCCCGCTCGCCGGCACCTACGCCGGCGCTCCGCCCGCGGACCTGGCCGCCGTCACCGACGCCATCGACGGCAGCGGTCTGGCCGGTGCGCTGGGCTGGTCGGTCAACGGGTTCGTGCAGTCGGACCCGGAGCTGAAGCCGATCGCCGACGCGCACCTCAACGCGGCAGGCAAGGCGGCCATGAAGGACCTGTCGACCATGTGCGTGGGCGACGCGCTGTTCTCCTACAACGGGGTGCGCAGCAGTACCTGGACCACGGACGGACAGCCCATCGGCGCCATCATCCGCTCCGAGCCGCTGCTCAAGGCGTTCCTGGCCGACCAGCGCATCGGCGCCCGCCGGCCCACGTCCCCGGTGCGGGTCGCGACCGGCCTCGCCGACGACCTCGTGCCGCACGCCCAGGCACGCCGGCTCGCCGTCGACTGGTGCGCCGAGGGCGTCGACGTCACCTACAAATCCGTCGCCCTGCTGCCGTTGGGCAACAGCCTCCTCAACCACGTCACTCCGCTCCTCGCCGACCAGGGCGAGGCGCTGTCCTGGCTGACCGACCGGCTGGACGGCAAGCCGGCCAGGTCCAACTGCGCCACCCTGCCCTGGCGCCCCTGAACCTGAGCCACCGCATCCTGCCGGCGACGGGCCGCACCACGGTCTCGCCGATGGCAGGGCACCCGGGTGTGCTGAGCAGAACTGCGCAGTGGCCGGGGGCCGCGACTCCGAGCGACGCCCCTCGCCACGGCGGGTGGCACGATCCGCGCTGTCAGCCGTGCCGGACCCACGGGGCCGGCACGGCTGCGTCTCGGGGCAGTCTCGCGACCGACGCATCCCCGTTGCGTCGGACGTCGCATCCGTAGCCGTCCTGGGCGATGAAACCGAAGCCCTTTTCAAAGTTGCACCACTTCATGATCATCCGTCCCCGAGTCGGGTGCGGTCCGGGTGGCGGTGCGGCCCCGCGGAGGACTCCGAACGGGTGTGCGGCCGTTGCGATCGGTCCGGAGAACGAAGCCTGCCTGGCCGACTCATGAGGATCACGGTGACAACATCTCCCGCACAGGAAATACTCATGCGGCCAGAAGCTTACGGGGTGTCACTCGACGCGGGAACAGATGATGACGCGCAGGTCCTACGGGTCGTACAGAAGTGCTCGTTTTCTCAGGAGAGCGGCGGGAGCATTCCTCGGGGTGTTCGCGCTGGTGGCCGGATTGCTGGTGGTCGTTGCTGCGCCCGCGCAGGCGGACCCCCCTTCTCCCGGGTTGCCCGGTGGCAAGAAGAACTGGGTGGTGTCGGTCGGCGGTATCGACACAAAGGCGGGCAACGACTACCACAACTGGGTACGCCTCGGGTACTACGAATTCCACACGGACGGCACGGTCGCCACCCATTACTGGAAGTGGAACCAGCGGGACGAGCCGGTGCGGAAGAACGCCATGACCGCCGACTGCGGCGGGGACGTACCGACGTGCCCGATCCGGACGGTCGCAGGTTACGAGGACGGCTCCGCCGGGCCCCCGGGCGGGTTCCAGGGCCGCTTCCAGGTGGTGGGCAGCGGTCTGACCGTGACGTGGGAGAAGAAGGCCGACGGGACGCCGATGCAGGACCTCGTCGAGCACTGGTCGATCGATACCGGACTGGCGGGCGGCAATGCGGCCCGGATCAAGAGCCCCACCTTCTACGGGGAGTACGTGACCGAGGGAGTCGACGTCCCCACTCCCTCCTCGGCCGTCCCCTTCTCCGACTACGGCGCCACGTTCGGCGTCGGCTACGGCAGCAACGCCGGGCTCGACTCCGGCACCCGCGCATCCATGAGCGACCTGCTCACCGACCCCGGCTACAGTGCCCAGCGTTACCGCGGGGCCTTCGTCGTGGGCAACAAGGGCGTCGTGTCCCGTCAGGGTGCGGGCGGTGACTGGACGTTCGGCGGCGTGGCCGGTGACAACCCGATGGATCCCTGGAAGCGGTGCCGGGGCGCCGCGTGCATCGGCTACCTCCAGCCCGGTGCGAGTGTCTGCCCCAAGAACGGTCCCCCCGACTGGGATCGGGTCAGGTACATCGGTGAGGTCGGCGGAGGCCGCCGCAACATCGAGGAGTACTGGTGCCAGAACCTTGCGCGCAACGGCGACTGCTACGCCTACAACTCTCATCCCCGGCCGATGCTCCAGGTCATCGACGACGCCGGGAGGTTCCAGGGGTGGGTCGGCGTGGAGGCCTTCACGCATGTGCGGACCGCCGGGGTCCAGGATCCTGACGAGTCCTGGGCCGAGGGCTACTGGGGCGTTTTCGACATGGTGTCGATCGACCGGATGCAGCCGGACATCACGCCGTCCGCCGTGAATCCCTTTTCGAAGTTCCGTGTGTCGTACGGAAACAGCTACGCCGAGGGTGCGTTGCGGTGGTACCCCGGGCAGGTCAGCTTCATGGGTGCCAACGTCGTCGAGAGCGGTTGCCGTTATGCGGAAGCGGTGATGTTCATGCCCGACGGGTCGAGGCAGCGGCAGACGTCGAGCCGCTACTGCACCGTCACCGACCCGGACAGCGACAGACGCGTCTTCGACCAGAAAGTCACCTTCCCCGAAGGTTCTCCGCCCGCCCGTGTCCAGATCACCTACTGGCAGGCGGACACCGTGAACGGCCCCTACGCCACGGCGGGCACCGTCGAGTGCACCCGCGTCGGCGGGACCTGCACCGCCACGACGCGTGATCCGGGCCCGGTGAAGACGTTCCGGCTGACCTACGGCAGCAGCGTCGCGACCGGCGCGATCTCCTGGTTCGAGCGGTCCGCGAGCTTCGAGGGCGTCAACCACGTGGTCAGTGGCTGTCGGTTCGTGGAGCTCGTCTCCACCGCGGCGGACAATACGTCGAAGAGGAACACCACGAGCCCGTTCTGCGGGACCGACGCGGACCATCCCTTCGGACCGACCAAGATCGAGTTTCCCGGCGTTCAGGGCGGGATCGTCGAGATCGCCGTGACCTACTGGATCTCGGAGGACGGCGGGGACACCTACGCCACGAAGGGGACGCAGTCGTGCACGCGCAGCGGCTGCGTCAACGACCGGACGGCGCGGGACGCGGTGACCGAGTTCCGCCTGGCGTACGGGCAGAGCGTCGCCACCGGCCGGCTGACGTGGGTCAATCGCTCCGTCGTCTTCGAAGGGAACAACCATGCGGTCAGCGGCTGCCGTTACGTGCGGCTGATCGCCACCGGCGCCGACGGAAGCCGGCAGACGGCTTCGTCCACCGACTTCTGCTCCTTTGGGGACCGCTCCTTCGGCCCGCAGACGATCAGTTTCTCCCAGGTGGACGGAGGCGCGAGCCGGGTGGTCGTCGAATACCACGTGAACGACGGCACGGGCGAGGCCGTCAAGGACACGGTGACCTGCACACGTACCGAAGGCTGCGCGTAACGGTGCGAGAGCTGCCTCGCCGGTTCGCCGAGCCGTGCCTACGCGGCTCGCGGCGCATCCTGCCGGTCGGTTCGTTCGGCCGGTGAGGTCGGTGTGCCGGGTGTCTCCCACACGTCGGGGAGCAGGAGTACGGCGAGATTCGCAGCGCTCACCAATGCCGCCGCCAGGAGCAGTGGAGTTGTGGTCCCGATGGTCGCCGAGACAGGGGCGGCGACGGCGAGGCCGATCGGTCGAGCGGCGAAGGAGATCAAAGCGTCGAACGATCCCACGCGCCCGAGGGTGTCCTGGGGGATGCGACGTTGCATGGTGGTCTCCCACAGCGGGCTGAGGAAACCGACCCCGAACATCCCGCCGAAGTAGGCAGCCGTGACGATCGGGATCGGCAGAAGCAGGGCGAACGCCGTCAGCGGGAGCGCGAAGACAGCGGCTCCCACCGCGACCCCGACCAGCGGGCGGCGGACGGGCAGCCGGGAAGCGGCGTAGAAACCGGCGACCATCCCCACCGCGCCGATTTCTGTGATGACGACCCAGGCAACGTCCCCGCCCAGATGCCGTACGGCGATCACCGGGCCCAGAGTGAGGAGGAAGCCCGCCGTCAGGTGCCACACGCCGTGCCCGAGGACATTGGCCAAGAACCAGGGATGGCGGCGGGTTTCGGCCCACCCCTCGCGCAGTTCTCCCGCGAAGGCGCTGCGCCGGGCCCGCTGGACGGGACGGTCTTGCCGCAGGCCGCCGAGCGTGGTGGCGGAGGCGATGAACAACGCACCGGTGAGGATGGAGGACCACCCGGCCCCCACGAGCAGCAGGCCGCCGACGGTTGCGGGAGCCGCTATCTGAGCGAGCCCCTGTACAGCTCCGAGTTGCGCGTTCACCCGAAGGCGTTCCGGTCCGGCCACCACCGCGGCGACCAGCGTGCGGAGGGCTGGTGTCCCGAAGGCCACGGCCCCGCCCGTGATCGCCGACAGTACGGCCAGATCGAAGATCCGCACGCGGCCGCTGAGCAGTTCCGCGCCGATCGCAAGTTGTGCCGCGGCGCGTACCAGATCCGCGGTGAGCACGACCCGCTGTGGTGGGAAGCGGTCGGCGACCACACCCGCAACGGGCAGCAGGACGAGCATGGGGAGCAGTTCGCAGGACAGCACAAGGCCGAGATCCATGGCCGAGCCGGTGCGGAGGACCGCGAGGGTGAGGGTGGTGGGGATGAGCCCGGTCGCTAAAGCCGCAACGGTGCGCCCTGCCAGCAACCGACGAATCGGAGAGGTCATGGTCCGCACGGTATTTCGCCAGCAAGTATTTCGTCAACGAAATACTTGCTGGCGTAGCATACTGAAGGGATGGAGGACTCCGTCGACCGACACATCGCCCGCTGGCGTCACAAGGCGCCCTTCGACAAGCGAATCGAAGCGATCATCACCAGGATCCAGTTCCTGACCAAGCACGTCAGCCACGCCAAGGACGAAGCCCTCGCCGAAGTCGGCCTCCAGGAGTTCGAGTTCGAGACACTGCACCGCCTCGCCTCACGGGGTGAACCTTGGCGCGCCACCCCGTCACAGCTGGCGACCGAACTGATGCTCTCTCCAGCCGGAATGACGGGCCGTCTCGACAACTTGGAGAAGACGGGCCTCGTCCGCAGGGTCCGCAGCACCGAGGACCGCCGACGTGTCGACGTCGAACTGACCGAACTCGGACACACTCGCTGGTACGCCGCCATGAAGTTGCGCCGGACGGCCGAGAAAGCCATGGTCGAACCGCTCGACCGTGCCGACCAGGACACCCTGATCGCTCTGCTCAAGCGCATGTTGGTGCATGCGGAGTCCGGACGGTCCACGACTCGCGGCTGAACCGTCGGTGGCGAGCCGACGCCGATCACCACGCCCGGGCGTCGCGGCGACGACGTCGGGGACACCGTCCAGTCCCAGCACGGACTTCCCCCTCCCGTGGATCGTCACCGCAGTCCGCCGTAGGCGGCCATGGCAGAACATGCCGTACCAGCGACCTCGGTTGACGCCGGGGCCTCTGCCCGACCGTTCCTGCACGGATCTTGTCGGGCGGGGCGCGAATGAATCGTCTCCCATCCCGCAGACCCGGGATCACTCGTCGAGCATGTGCGCCACGAGTCTTCGAGCTGCGACTTCTCGTCGGCGGAGGCTCACTGCCCGTCGAGCAGGTCCAGGCGTGCCACGATCCGCTTGCCGACCGGTTCCCTTACGACGTGGAAGCGCTGCGACACGGCCATCACGATCTCCAGTCCGTGCTGGCCCACCCGGGTCGGGTCCGCGCCGCGCGGCGCCGGCATCCTGGGGTCGCTGTCCCAGACGGCGATCTCCACCGCCGCGCCGACGACGCGCAGGTGCAGCAGGACCGGGCCGGGCGCGTGCCGCAGCGCGTTGGTCACCAGTTCGCTCACCACCAGCTGTGACAGGTCCATGGTCCGCGCCGACACCGGCACTCCGTGCTCGCGTTGGACGCGCGCGAGGAAATCCCCCGTCAGATGCCGCGCCCCCGCGATGCAGCCGTCCTCGCCGTCCAGCGCCGCCGTCGTCTCCACCGGGCCCTCGTCAGGCCCGAAGAACCCTTCGCCGGGCGGGACAGGTTCCATCCGCACCGCCTTCATCACCCCGTTCATGTCCGCGCGCTTACCCCGGAATCCTGCTCCTACGCCCCAGACGCATCATCGGCGTGCGGGCGGGGCGCATCGCAGGTCAGGGGGCGCCCGGAGCGTCGCCGCGCCAGTCGAATCGGCGACTGTCCGCCGAGCGGCGTGCGTACAGGGCGCGGCCGCCCGGTCCGTACCGGCCTATCTCCGTCGTCAGCGCCACCTCGTGCGGCGCGCCGTCGGCGCGGTCGGTCACGTCCAGCAGCAGCCCGTCGAGCGGGCCGCCGACCAGCTCGGCGTACGCGCGGTCGGGGCGGGGTCCCCAGTCGTCGTGGTCGGCGCCGTAGACCCTGCCCCGCATGAAGTCTGCCTCGTCCATGACCAGCAGCTTGACATCCGCCACTGACAACCGGGGCCGATGTTCGGCCAAGGCCGTGGCGCGAAAGCGGCGGACGCGGGGCCCGTCGTCACTGTGCGGGTAGCACTCCTCGACGGATGGTGCTCGGGATGGGGGGTGCCGGCCCTGGGGGGAGACGAGGCGGAGCGTGCGCCGGCGGGCGAGTCCTCGCGCGCCCGGCGCCGGCGGACCGTGCGCGAGCTGCGTGCGGCGGGCCGTTACGGGCCGCGGCTGCGCGAGGCGCTGCCCGGCCTGTCCGCGCTGGTCGCGCTCGTGTGCGGGGCGGTCGGGGCGCTGGCGCTGGCCGGCCGGGCGGTGGGGGTGTGGGCTCCCGTGCTGGCCGTCGTGGCGCTGGGCGCGACGGCCGGGGTGGCGGGCCGCCGGTCGCGGCGGCCGGCCCGGTGGCGCGGCGGCCGGTACACGGCCGAGGAGCTGGCGGAGCTGGACATGCGGGCGCTGGCGCTCGCGGTGGCGCGGATGCTGCGCCGGGACGGCTGGCGGGTGCTGCCGCCGTCGGCGCACGACGTCCCGCACCTCGCCGCGCGGGACGGCCGGGGGCGGCTGCTCGACGTGGTGTTCCGGCCGGTGGCCGAGCCGCTGCCGGACGAGGAGGAGGCCTGCTCGTGCCGGTCACGGGCGCGGCCCGGGCCCCGGGTGCGGCTGGTCGTGCACCGCGGCACGTTCACGCACCGCGACGAGGTGTGGGCCGCGCGCCAGGGACACACGTATCTGATGGACGGCGCCCGTCTGCGGCTGTGGGCCCGGGGGACGCCGTTGGCGGAGCTGGCGGGGCCGGGCGGCCGCCCGGGTGACGAACCCGGGCGGCCGTGGTCCGGCTGACGTCACGTCAGGGGGTCAGCTGCCAGCGCTGGATGTAGCCGACGTCGATCGACGCGCGGTCCTGGACGCGCAGCTTCCAGGTGCCGTCGACCGGCTGCGCGGAGGCGTCGACGACGAAGGTCTGGTCGACGTTGTCGGCGGAGCCGCCGCTGCGGTTGAGCAGGGGGTAGACGGTGCCGTCGGGGCCGACGAGGTCGACGGTCAGGTCACCGCGGAAGGTGTGGACGATGTCGACGTACACCTCGGTGGCCGACGAGGCGTTGCCCGGACGGCCGTTGATGGTGATCGGGGACTCCACCGCCGCTCCGGCGTCGGGTATGTCGACGCGGGCCGAGGAGGCGTAGACGTAGGCGACGCGCCAGTCGAAGGCGAGGGTGACCGACGCGCCGGTGGCGTCGGTGACGGTCACCGTGACCGCGCCGGCGCCGATGGTGGTCGGCACGCCGGAGATCAGACCCGTCTCACTGATGGAGAGCCCGTCGGGCAGGCCGCTCGCCTCGTAGGTGAGGGCGGCGCCGACGTTGGTGGTGTAGGCGTCCACCTGGAGGGAGACGGCCTGGCCCACGCCGCTGGTCTGGTCGGCGACGGGGGCGACGTTCACACCGAGGGCGATGCGGCTGCCCACGTTCACGGCCGCCCAGGAGTCGGCGACGGCGAGGTAGGTGGGGCTGTAGGCGCCGAACAGGTCGGCGGCGGCCTGGAGGGTGGCGGTGCGGGCGCCGGCGTAGTCGGTGGAGGACGTCATGTAGGTGCTCAGCGCCCGGTACCAGATCGCGGCGGCGTTCTCGACGCCGATGCCGGTGACGGCCTTGCCGTCGTAGGTGGGGCTGTCATAGGCGACGCCGTTGACGGTCTTGGCGCCGCTGCCCTCGGACAGGAGGTAGAAGAAGTGGTTCGCGGGGCCGGAGGAGTAGTGGACGTCGACGCTGCCGAGGGTGGAGCTCCAGTAGTCGCGGGAGGAGCCGTCCTTGGAGGGCTTGTCCATGTACCGCAGGGGGGTGCCGTTGCCGTTGATGTCGATCTTCTCGCCGACGAGGTAGTCGGGTACGTCGGCGGTGAGGCCGGAGTGGAACTCGGCGGCGGCGGCGAAGATGTCGGAGGTGGCCTCGTTGAGGCCGCCGGACTCGCCCGCGTAGGTGAGGTTGGCGGTGGCGCTGGTGACGCCGTGGCTCATCTCGTGGGCGGCCACGTCGAGCGAGGTGAGCGGCTTGACGTTGCCGGCGCCGTCGCCGTAGGTCATGCAGAAGCAGGTGTCCTGCCAGAAGGCGTTGACGTAGTTGTTGCCGTAGTGGGCGCGGCTGTAGGCGGCGACGCCGTCGTTGCGGATGCCGTTGCGGCCGTGTACGTCCTTGAAGTAGTCCCAGGTGGCCGCGGCGCCGAAGGCCACGTCGACGCCCGCCGTCTGACGGTCGGCCGGTGTGCCGTCGCCCCAGACATCGTTGTCGTCCGTGAACAGTGTCCCGGTGCCGGAGGTGCCCCGGTTCAGGTCGTAGGTGCGCTGGCCTGCGCGGCCCGGGTCGACGAGCTGGTACGTCGAACCTGACTGGGTGGTGCCGAGGTCGACGGCGCCGTTGTACTGGCCGGTGCCGGTGCCGGTGTGGACGTGTTCGGCGGCGAGGATCTCCTTGCCGGAGGCGGCGTCGGTGACGACGTGGAGCTCGCTCGGGGTGCCGTCCCGCTGGACGCCCTCGACGACCGTCTCCCAGGCGAGGACCGGTTTGCCCCGGCCCGCCCAGACGACCAGGCGGGGCGCCGCGCCGGCCTCGGCGCGGGCGACGTCGGCCTTCCCGGCACTGGCGAGGGCCTGGCCGGTGGCGGCCGCGGCCGTCTGCTTGGGGGTCAGGGAAGGCAGCGTCAGCGCCGCCTCGCTCGCCTTGTTCACGGTGGTGCGGCCGTCGCGGACGTGGACGACGAGGTCGCCGCCGAGGACGGGCAGTCCGGCGTAGGTGCGTTCGTACCGGGTGTGCGTGGCGCCGTCGGCGTCCTGGATGACGTCCTTGGCGACGAGTTTCTCGCGGTCGCCGAGGCCGAGCCGGTGTGCCGTGGCGCCGGCCGCGGCCTGTGCGCCGCGCACCAGCGCGGACCGGCGGGCGGGGGTGAGGGCGACGGGGGCGGCGCCGTCGCGCGGCACGGCGTCGATCTTGGCCGGACCGGGGTCGGCGGGGGCGGCGGCGGCCGATCCCGCGGGTACGCCGAACGTGAGCAGGGCGCCCACGGTCGTGGCGGCGAGGACTGCGGCGCGTCTGCGCCGGTGGAGGGTGCGGTGTCGCCGGGGCACAGGGATTCTCCTTCTGCGACGGTCGGCCCGGGGGCGGGCCGATACGGGGACGGGCCGGCGGGACGGATCCGGCCCGGACGCGCGGCACGGCAGGGCGGGCGGGGTTGTGGGCGCCCGGAGAAGGGAGACGGCGGGTGAGGTGGGGGGGTGAGTGACAGGTGGGGGGCGGCGTGGACGTGTTCCTCGTGAAGGAACGGTGAACGTCCGGCAGCAGCGTGACACCGGGTGCCTCTTTTTGTCATGAGACTGCCAAAATAACGGCTGGAAATGACCATGCCCCACTGGGAGTTCACTCTGACCGGCACATCTTTTCGGCCGCTGTGCGCCGCCTGTGCCCGTCCGGGCGCGCCCGGACGGCGAGGTGCGGGCGCCGCGTCCTTGGGCCGTTCGAGTGGCCCGCGTGCGCGTGCCGTCGTAGCGTCGGAACGGAACCTCCACGGGACGCGGACGGCCGCCTCCCGGACGGCGTGCGGGAGCGGACATGGGCGGACACAGGAC
This sequence comes from Streptomyces sp. NPDC101166, assembly GCF_044768125.1. Lineage (NCBI taxonomy): Bacteria > Bacillati > Actinomycetota > Actinomycetes > Kitasatosporales > Streptomycetaceae > Streptomyces > Streptomyces sp. NPDC101166. The sequence goes on along the minus strand of NZ_JBIWPF010000035.1, from coordinate 29,403 downwards.
GAGAACTGCGGTGATGCTCGGCGTCGCACTGGGAGTCACCGCGACGCTCGGCACGGCCTCGACCGCGCCGGCCGCCGTCGCGCCGCCCGCCGCGCGACAGACCTCGACGCCCGTCCTGGTCGACTGTCTGTGGGATCCGCAGGTGCGGCCCCATGACTTCATCCTGGCCTGCGGCGACGGCAACAGCCGCCTCCTCTCGCTGAAATGGGACCGCTGGGACGCCGATTCGGCCCGGGCCACGGGCGTCAACGCCGTCAACGACTGCAAGCCGTACTGCGCAGCGGGCACTTTCCGCTCCTACCGTGTGGTCGTCCGGCTGGACCAGCCGAAGCCCTGGGAGAAGCGGGCCGGGGTGGAGCGCTACGGCCGGATCACATTGGAGTACCCCGGGGACCGTCCCGCCCAGTTCGAGCGGGTGGTGACGTATCCGCTCTGGGACTGACGGGCACGTGCGCCGCGGCGGCTTCGCGCGGGGGGCCGCCGCATATCACGTCCGCCGCGGGGCTGACGGTCATCACGTCAGCCCCGCGGCCGTCACCGCGCCCAGTTCCCAGCACGCCTCCAGGTCGGCCTTGCCGGGCTCCCCGGTGACCAGGACGGGTTCGGCCGCGCGACGCCAGCCCAGGCCCGTCGTGATCGCCTCGATGCCGCGCACCGCGCCGGTGACGTCGTTGCCGCCGTGGACGTAGTAGGCGAAGGGGCGGCCCCGGGTGCTGTCGAGGCAGGGGTAGTAGACCTGGTCGAAGAAGTGCTTGAGGGCGCCCGCCATGTAGCCGAGGTTGGCCGGCGCGCCCAGCACACAGCCGTCGGCCTCCAGGACGTCGGAGGCGGTGGCGGCGAGGGCGGCGCGGCGCACCACGCGGACGCCCTCGATCTCCGGAGCCGTCGCGCCCGAGACGACCGCTTCGAACATCGCCTGACAGTTCGGCGACGGTGTGTGATGGACGATCAGCAAGGTGGCCACGGGACGGAACCCTGCCCGCTCCCCTGCCCCGCCGCAAGCAGCGGCACAGGCGGTTCGGTCGCTTTTCGCGTGTTCGCGATCAGAAAGCGACTCACGATCCCGCTGTTCCGAACCTTCTTGCACCAGTCCCGGAGCCCTTCGCCGCCGGGCGCCGCCCGCTTCGTACGTTCGGGGCACGAGCGGGACCGGAGGAGCCCGGTCCCGTGCAACGGGCAGGAGGAGTCGCCTTGGCGAATGTGGAGATCTCCCTGAAGGAGACGATGACCATGATCGAGGGGGCGCTGGGCGCGGCCGTCGTGGACTACACCAGCGGCATGGCGCTGGGCACGCTCGGCGGCGGCAAGGAGCTCGACCTCAACGTGGCGGCGGCGGGCAACACCGACGTGATCCGCGCCAAGGTCCGCACCATGGAGCACCTCGGGGTGACCGGCGACATCGAGGACATCCTGATCACCCTCGGCAGCCAGTACCACCTCATCCGGCTGCTCAAGGGCCGTCAGGGCGCGGGGCTGTTCATCTACCTCGTCCTGGACCGCGAGCGCTCCAACCTGGCCATGGCACGCCACCAGTTGAAGCGGATCGAGACGGAGCTGGAGGTCTAGGCGGCGTACCGCGACGGCTTCGCATGCCCGTGGGTTGAAAATGTCTTCAACTCGGCACATCCACATCAGTGCATCAGCGGGGCGTGCGGAGCCCTCAGTCGCCAGGATCGACACCACGCAGGACCACGAAGCGGCAGGGAGCGTGCGATCACCCATGCAGGTGCCCCTCTATCAGGCCAAGGCCGAGTTCTTCCGCATGCTCGGTCATCCCGTGCGCATCAGGGTCCTCGAACTGCTCCAGGGCGGGCCCGTCGCGGTGCGGGACCTGCTCTCGGAGATCGAGATCGAACCGTCCAGCCTCTCCCAGCAGTTGGCCGTGCTGCGGCGTTCCGGGATCGTCGTGTCCATCCGCGAGGGCTCGACCGTCAGCTACGCCCTCGCCGGCGGCGACGTCGCCGAGCTGCTGCGCGCGGCCCGCCGCATCCTGACCGAACTCCTTGCCGGTCAGAACGAGTTGCTGGCGGAGCTACGTCAGACGGAGACGCCACTGACGGCGTCGAGGGGCGGGTCGGGCAGCGCCTGAGGCTCGGCCGGTCGGCCGGTCGGCCGGTGGGCCGGTGGGCCGGTGGGCCGGTCGGCCGGTCGGCCGGGCCGAACCGGTTTCCGGACGGAATGTGGCCAGGTCAAGTCGTCTGTGCCGCACGGCAATTCAGACAGTCGGCGCAGAACCGAACAAGTACCGGTCACTTTCGGAGCGAAGTCTCATGGGAGCGGGCAAGATCGATCGGTGACGGTGTGTACTGTGCTGCGGGAACCGGTCGTCACCCCGGCCCCTCAGCCCTCGCCCCCCGGTACGCCCGACCCTCCCTGGAACCGAATCGATGATCGAACTACCGGACCTGGTGGCCGGCGGCCTCGCCGTCGGGACACTGTCCGCGCTCGCCCTCGGCGGCGGGCTGCTGCGGTCACGACGGCAACGGGACCGGCAACGGGCCGAGATCGCCGCGTTGCGCACGCAACTCGACGGCACGCACAGGTCGTTCATGGCGGAGATCGAGCATCTCGCGGCGCGGCGCGTGTCCGCCGCGGCCCGCCAGGTGGCCCATCCGCACGTGGACGTGCCCGGGCCTCTCCAGCCGTTGACCGTCGGAACGCCCGTGGGCGTCGCGCTGGAGAACGTGCTGCTGGCGCTCCAGGCGGAGGTCGTGGAACAGCGCACCCGCGTCGACGCGGCGGCGCAGGCCGGGATGCGCGGCGCCACCCGGGAGATCCAGGCCGCCCTGTACCGCCTCCAGGACGCCCTGCGCGGTCTGCAACAGCGCTACGACGATCCGGAGTTGGCCCAGACGCTGTTCCAACTCGACCACGAGAACGAGCAGTCGCTGCGCCGGGCTCAGGTCACCGCGGTGGTGTGCGGGGCCTGGGTCGGACTGGCGCGCGAGGAGTCGCACCTGGTGGACGCGGTCACCGGCGGCCAGGCCCGGCTCGCCGGTTACCACCGGGTGCAGGTCCACAACCATCTCGAGCCGGGAACGGCCCTGGTCTCGCACGCGGTGGAGCCCGTCGCCATCATCGTCGCCGAGCTCCTCGACAACGCCCTGCGCCACTCCGCGCCGGAGACCGACGTCGTGGTCAGTCTCCAGCACGTCCACCACGGGGTGTGCGTCACCGTCGACGACGCGGGCCTCGGCATGACCCGCGACGAACACGAGCGCGCGCAGCGGCTGGTGGCCGGCGACGCCCCCATCCTGCTGACCGACCTGGGCGACCCGCCCCGGATGGGCCTCGCCGCGGTCGGCCGCCTCACCCGGCAGTTCGACCTGAGCGTCGACGTCTCCTCCGCCTCCCCGTACGGCGGGGTGCGCGCGGTGCTGCGCGTCGACAGCCACCTGCTGAGCCGGCTCGACCCGGCCGCCCGACCGCCGGCGGCGAGCACGCCGCGCACCACCCGCACCGCGAGCAGGACGGACGCGGCCCGCGCCACCGCGCCCCCGGCGCCCACCCACTCCTACGGCCCCGAGGCCGACGCCCCCGAGACGCCGCCGGACCACGCCCCGTACGACGCCGACGGGCTGCCACAGCGCCGCCGCCGCAGCCGGGTCGCCGTCCCCGCGGAGCCGGCCGAGCGGACGAGCCGGCCCGAGCCGCAGCGGGCGGCGCGCCGCCCGGAGGACGCCGCGGCCGCGCTGGGCGCACTGCAGTCCGGCACAGCGGCGGCCCGCGCCGAGGCGGACGCGACGTACGGGTCCCGGACCCCGACGGCCCCGGCTTCCGCCGAGTGCGAGCAGCCGGGCGGGACCCAGGCCGGTACGGCTGCCGCCGGCGCCGAGCGCACCGGTCGGGCCCCGATCCCACCGGCCCCTGCCCGCGCCGAGGACACGGGCGAGGCCCCCGACACGCCGGACCCCGCCACCGGGGACGACCCAGCCGTCGGTGGGGCCGGTCGCGCCGGCGTCACCCACGACCACAACACCACCGACGACGAAGGAGGCGCGGCCCGATGACCAGCCGCAACACGGGCGACACCGCATGGGTGCTGGAGCCGATCCTGCAGGTGCCGCACGTCGTCGCCGCCGTCATGCTGACCCGGGACGGGCTCGTGACGGGGTACACCGACGCGCTCTCGCAGCCGTCGGCCGAGCGGGTGGCCGCCATCACCAGCACCGTGCAGGGAGCGTGCCGCACGGCGGCGGCCGCGTTCGCCGACCGGGAGCGCGCCGAGGTGCGCCAGATCGTCATCGAGTCGAACCACGGCTACGTCCTGATCGTGCCGACGGACCACGGCACCTGCGTCGCCGCCTACGGGGACGGCGAGGTGCGGCTGGACCTGCTGGCGCACCGGGTGCACTCCCAGGTGGCGCGGCTCGGCGAGAAGGCCATGACGGCCGCGCCCCGAGGAGCCGACGACACCGCTCCGGCATGACCGGCCGCCCGGCCGGCCGTCCCCTGGTACCCGCGTACCTGTCGACCGGCGGCGTGGCCCGGCCCAGCCGTCCCCAGCTGGAGCGGCTTTCGGTGCTCTCCCGCAGCCCCGGGGCCGCGTCCGGCGGCCGCCGCGCCGGGCCGCCGGACGGGCTGCCCGCCGCCGGGCTCGCCCTGCTGGACGCCCTGGAGGGCGGCTCCCTGACGGTGGTGGAGGCCGCGGCGCTGCTCAGACTGCCGGTGTCCGCGGTGCGCGTTCTGGCGGCTGATCTCGCCGACCGGGACCTCGTCCACGCCCGCGAGCCGATACCGCCCGCCGAACGCTTCGACCCCGACCTGCTGAAGAGAGTGGCCGATGGCCTCCGCGCCCTCAAACACCCCTAGCACCCCGCCCCGGGGCGACGACACGCCAACCGCGGCCACCTCCGTCCACCTCCCCGACACCGCTCACGCCCTGGTGAAGATCCTCGTCGCGGGGCCCTTCGGGGTGGGGAAGACGACATTGATCGACTCGGTGTCGGAGATCCGGCCGCTGCACACTGAGGAGCCGCTCAGTGAGGCGTCCGCCGGGGTGGACGATCTGGCCGGGGTGCGGGACAAGGAGACGACGACGGTCGCCATCGACTTCGGCCGGATCAGCCTGCCCGGCGGGGTGGTGCTGTACCTGTTCGGCACTCCCGGCCAGGAGCGGTTCCGCTCGCTGTGGGACGACATCGCCTACGGGGCGCTCGGCGCGCTCGTCCTGGTCGACAGCCGTCGGCTGGACGCGTCGTTCGACGTGCTGGGGCTGGTGGAGGAGAGCGGGCTGCCGTACGCGGTCGCCTTCAACGCGTTCCCCGACGCGCCCCGCCACCACGGCGAGGAACGGCTGCGGCGGGCCCTGGACCTGGAGGCGGACACGCCGATGGTGACGTGCGACGCGCGGGACGCCAACTCCTCGATCGACGCGCTGCTGGCCCTCGTGGACCACCTGATCGCCCGTGACCCGGCGGAGGCCCGGTGAGCGCCTACCCCGCGGACCGCCACGACTTCTCCCGGGCCGTGCCCGTGCGGCTGTGGGAGGACGGCTTCGCGTCGGACCCGCACCGCTACTACGCGGCGCTGCGCGCCCAGGGCCCCGTCGGCTGGGCGGAACTCGCGCCGGGCGTGCCGGCGTACGTCGTCACCGACCGGCGGGCCGCGCTGGAGGTGCTGCGCGACACGGAGGCGTTCTCGCACGACCCGCGCGCGTGGGAGACCACCGTCCCCGCCGACTCGCCGGTGCTGGGCATGATGCGCTGGCGGCCCAACGCCCTGTTCGCCGACGGCGCCGCCCATCTGCGCTACCGCACCACCCTGATCGATGTGTTCGACCTGGTGGAGCCGCACGACCTGCGGGCGCGGGTGCACCGCGCGGTGCGGCTGCTGGCCGGCCGGATCGGGCCGCGCGGGGAGGCCGATCTGGTCGCGGACTTCTCCCGGCCGCTGATGGCGCTGGTGTTCAACGACCTGTTCGGCCTCCCGGACAGCCAGGGCGACCGGCTCGATCTGGGCCTGGGCAAGATGATGGAGGGCGGCGCCGACGCGGCCGAGGGCGAGGCGGAGTACGCCGGGTACGTGCTGGAGCTGATCGCCGCCAAGGCGGAGCAGCGCGGCGACGACCTGCCGAGCCGGCTCCTCGACCATCCCGCCGGGCTGACGCTCGAGGAGGTCACCTGGCAGGTGTTCCTCACCCTGGGCGCCGGCTACGAGCCGACCGCGAACCTGCTGTCCAACACGCTGTCCCGGATTCTGGGCAACCCCGCCTACTACTCCACCCTCACCAGCGGCGCCCGCCCGGTGACGGACGCGGTGGTGGAGGTGCTGCACCACGAGACGCCGCTCGCCAACTACGGCGTCTACTACGCGCGCCGGCCGCTGTCGTTCCACGGGGTGTGGCTGCGCGACGCGGTGCCGGTGGTGGTGTCGTACGGGGCGCTCGGACACTTCTCCGAACGCCAGGACGCCGGCGGGCGGCGGCCGAACGACGCCTCGCATCTGTCGTGGGGCGCGGGCCCGCACGCCTGCCCGGTCAGGCAGCACGCGCTGCTCCTGGTGACCGAGGCGATCGAACGGCTCACCCAGTGGCTGCCCGACCTCGACCCGGTGCTGCCCCGCGAGCGCCTGAGCTGGCGTCCGGGGCCCTTCCACCGCTCGCTGACCGCACTGCCCGTCCGTTTCAGCCCGCGCTCCCCCGACCAGTCAGGAGTTCCGTCGTGACCGTGACCGACAGCACCGATCCCGCCGCCCGCACCGGGCGTGTGGTCATCGACCCGTTCGGCGCCGACATCCCCGCCGAGAGCGCCCGGCTGCGCGCCCTCGGCGCGGTCGTCCCGGTGGAGCTGCCGGGCGGCATCCCGGCCTGGGCGCCCACCGGGTACGACACGCTCAAGGAGCTCATCCTCGATCCCCGGGTCAGCAAGGATCCGCGCCGGCACTGGCGGCTGTGGCCGGAGATCGGCGAGCACCCGTCCTGGGGGTGGATCCTGGGCTGGGTGGGCGTGGTCAACATGCTCTCCACGTACGGCGCGGATCACGCGCGGCTGCGCAAGCTGGTCGCGCCGAGCTTCACGCACCGTCGCACCGAGGCGCTGCGGGAGCGGGTGGAGGCGATCACGGCGGAGCTGCTGGACGCGCTCGAGGACAGTTCGGCGGGCGGCGCGCCGGTCGATCTGAAGGCCGCGTTCGCTCACCCGCTGCCGATGCGGATCATCTGCGAACTGTTCGGTGTGCCCGAGGAGTCGAGGGAGCCCGTGGCCCGGCTGATCGCGGCCATCATGGACACCTCCGACCCGAGCCCGGAGCACGCAGCCTTCGTGCAGGAGCAGATCGGCACGGTGCTCGGCGGGCTCATCGCGCACAAGGCCGAGCACCCCGGCGACGACATGACGACGGAGCTGATCCGGGTGCGCGACGAGGACGGGGACCGGCTCAGCGACGAGGAGCTGCTGTACACGCTGCTGCTGGTGATCGGGGCCGGGTTCGAGACGACGGTGAACCTGATCGGCAACGCGGTGGTGGCGCTGCTGGAGCGGCCCGGACAGCTGGCGGCGGTGCGGGCCGGGGAGATCGGCTGGGACGCGGTCGTGGAAGAGACGTTGCGGGTGCACCCGTCGATCGCCTCGCTGCCGCTGCGGTTCGCCGTGAGCGACCTGGAGGTGGGCGGGGTGACGATCCCGGCCGGGGACGCCATCATCACGACGTACGCGGCGGCGGGTCTGGACCCGGCTCACTACGGGGCGGACGCGGACGTCTTCGACGCGGCGCGCGGCGCGGACGACCATCTGGCGTTCGGGATCGGCGTGCACCGGTGCATCGGCGCGCCGCTGGCCCGGATGGAGGCGCTGACCGCGCTGCCCGCGCTGTTCGAACGGTTCCCGGAGCTGAGTCTCGCGGCGGGGGCGCAGGGGCTGCGGCAGGTGCCGTCGTTCATCGCGTTCGGCTGGCAGGAGATCCAGGTCCGCACGCGCGCGTGAGCACGCGCGGGGGTCGACCGGTCCCCCGTTCCGGTCGCACCCCCGCGGCTCGTCGAAGTCACGCGCGGGACGCCACGCTTGTGGGCCGTGCCGGTGCCCGCTCGGGCGCCGGGAGGACTCACCGGGCGAACGGGCCGGGCCGGGGCGCCGAGGGCCCGTGGCGTACGATGTGGACGTCCACCGGGAGCGCTACCTCGCAGGTCAGCGGCCCCTTCGCAGTCGACCTGGAGCGCCTGCCGTGGCCAACCTGCGCGCCGCACAGAAGGAGATGACCCGCCGGCTGCTGCTGTCGACGGCGCTGGAGCTGTTCGAGCAGCGGGGTTACGCGGCGACCAAGGTCGACGACATCGCCAAGGCCGCGGGCACCACCCGGGTGACGTTCTACGCGTACTTCCCGTCGCGGGCGGCGCTGATGAGGGCGCTGGTCGACGAGCTCGACGAACTGCTGGGGCGCGGGCCGGGGGCGGCGGGCGGGGAGCTGGCGACGGTGGTCCGCAGGGGCGACCGGGAGGGCATCGAGGACTGGCTGCGCGGGACGGCCCGGCAGTGGCCCCGGATCCGCCCGTACGTCCTCGCCGCGCACGAGGCGGCGGTGGTCGAGCCGGAGCTGCGCCCACTGGTGGACCGGTGGTTCGACGAGGTCGTCGCCGACATCGAGGCGGGGCTGCGGCAGGCCGACCGCTTCGATCCGGGCTCCCGGCGCCTTCGGGGCTTCCTGGCGCTGAGCCAGCTGGACCAGCTGGCCCGGCACTGGATGCGCCACGGCTGGCACACGGACTCCGCGGCGGCGCTCGCGCTGCTGGCGGACAGCTGGACGCATCTGCTGGGCGACGCCGGGGACGCCGGTCCGTGAGAGGGCTGGTCCCGGTAGCGGTGCGCGGGGCCCGCACGGTGTCCTTCAGCCGTCACGGCATAAGCTCGGACAATGGCCAAGTACTACGACGTGCACCCCGACAACCCGCAGCCGCGCACCATCGGTCAGGTCGCGGCCGCCATCCGGGCGGACGCGCTCATCGCGTATCCGACGGACTCCTGCTACGCGCTCGGCTGCCGGATCGGCAGCCGGGACGGGGTCGACCGGATCCGGACCATCCGTGAGCTGGACGACCGGCACCACTTCACCCTCGTGTGTCAGGACTTCGCGCAGCTCGGCCAGTTCGTCCGGGTGGACAAGGACGTGTTCCGCGCGATCAAGGCCTCCACGCCGGGCAGTTACACCTTCATCCTCCCGGCGACGAAGGAGGTGCCGCGCATGCTCCAGCATCCGAAGAAGAAGACGGTGGGCGTGCGCATCCCGGATCACGGGGTCACCCAGGCGCTGCTCGCGGAGCTCGGTGAGCCGCTGCTGTCGAGCACCCTGCTGCTGCCGGGCGAGGAGGAGCCGATGACGCAGGGCTGGGAGATCAAGGACCGGCTCGACCATGTGGTGGACGGGGTGCTGGACTCCGGGGACTGCGGCACCGAGCCGACGACGGTCATCGACTTCTCCGGCGGCGAGGCGGAGATCATCCGGCACGGAGCGGGGGACGCCTCGCGCTTCGAGTGAGTGCCGGGGCGCGCTTCGTATGACCGGGGTAAGAGGTCGGTGTGCGCGGCGGGGCCGCCCTCCGACCAGATGGATGGTGCGTGCAACGATAGGCGCGGCCCACCCCGGGAACCCGTCCGGAGGCGGCCACCGCTCGGCCTGCACCACACAGAGAGGCGCGCCTGCACATGACCTCCGTACTGGGATCCTCCGTGGGCGTCCCGACCGGGGACGGCGTCGCGGACGCCTATCTCGCCCACCCCGCTGACGGGGCGCCCCGCCCCGGCGTGCTGCTCTACCAGGACGCCTTCGGGCTGCGCCCGCACCTGAGGGCGATGGCCGACCGTATCGCCGCGGCCGGTCACACGGTGCTGGTCCCCAACGTGTTCTACCGTCAGGGCCGCGCCCCCGTGGTCGAGTTGCCCGAGTTCATCGACCCGTCCGCGCGTCCGGAGATCTTCGAGCGGCTCGGTCCGGCCATGCGGGCCCTGTCCGACGAACAGGCGATGCGTGACGCCGACGCCTGTCTGGACTGGCTGGCCGAGAGCCGGCTCGTCACGGACGGGCCGGTCGCGTTGACGGGGTACTGCATGGGGGCCCGGCTCGCGCTGCTCACCGCGGGGCACCGCCCCGACCGGGTCGCCGCGGCGGCAGGCTTCCATGGCGGGCGGCTCGCCACCGACCAGGCGGACAGCCCGCATCTGGTGGCCGGCAAGGTCACCGCCGAGCTGTACTTCGGCCACGCCGACGACGACCCCTCGCTGCCGCCGGAGCAGATCGAGCGCCTGGAGAAGGCGCTGACCGAGGCCGGCGTCCGGCATCGCTGCGAGGTGTACGAGGGCGCCCGGCACGGCTTCACCCAGGCCGACACCGCCGCCTACAGCGAGGAGGGCGCGGAACGGCACTGGGCGGCGCTGCTGGATCTGCTCGAGCGCACGTTCTGAGCGCTCCCCGGGCGCTGCCCGGGCTGACGGCGACGTCCCGCACTCGGAGGTGTTTCCGGGTGCGGGACGCCGGCCCGTGGGGGGCGTCGGGTGGGCGAGGCTGCCGTTGGGGAGGATGACAGACTTGTCGAGTCCATGTCACCACGACCTCGCCGCTTCAAGGGATATCCCTCGGTACCGGCCACGCCCGCGATCAGTACGTCTACGCTGTCGCCCATGCCAAGGACCGGCGATCACGTCGTGGTCGACCCCGGCGTGGTGCTGCCCACGCCCGCGAACGATGAGATATGGACCGTCGGCGCGGTGATCCTGGACGAGCGGGGCCGCGCCTTCGCCCAGCGACGCGGCCCCGACCGGGCCCTGTTCCCCGGCGCCTGGGACATCGTCGGCGGCCATGTGGAGCCCGGCGAAACGCTGTTGGAGGCGCTCGCCCGCGAGGTGCGGGAGGAGACCGGGTGGCGGCTGCGCCGGCTGCGGCGCTTCCTCGGCGTCACCACCTGGACCGGCGACGACGGCGGCGGTCTGCGGCATGAGGCGGACTGTCTCGTGGAGGTCGAGGGCGACTTGACCGCGCCGGACCTGGAGTGGGACAAGCACTCCGCCTACGACTGGTTCGGTCCCGCCGATCTGCATCGGCTCAAAGAGCACCTGTCCCCCGGGCAGTTCCTCGTCCACGACCTGATCGCCCGGGTGCTGGACGACGCCGCAGGGCGGTGAGACGGGGCTTTCGAACGGGCCCCGTAGGGGTGGTCGTAGATCGTTGCTACGGTGCACCGGTGGTCAACTCCTCACGTGACACCGCCGAAGGCGCCGGCTGGGGCGGCTCCGAGCGCGGTGCGTACCAGCAACTCATGCCGGGCGAGGTCGAGAAGATCTCGTGGCTGGACCCCAGGATGCTCTGGGCGGCGCGCAACGGCGTGCTCGCGTCCTGGTTCGGCGACCCCACCGGCCGCACCCGCGGGCGGTGGACGGCACAGCGGGCGGCGGCCGGAGCGCCGGCCGACAAGGTGATCCGGCGCTCCGACCCGGACCGCTTCTCCTTCATGGTCATCGGTGACACCGGTGAGGGCGACGACCCCCAGTACGCCGTCGTGCCGGGCTTCCTGAAGGTCGCTCAGGACACCAGCTTCGCGGTGCTGGCCAGTGACGTCATCTACCCCGTCGGCAGCGCGGACGACTACGACGCCAAGTTCTTCCGGCCGTACCGGGACTACCCCGCGCCGATCTACGCGATACCCGGCAACCACGACTGGTACGAGGACCTCGGCGCGTTCATGCGCGTCTTCTGCGGCGACGCCCCGCCCCTGCCCGCCGAGCCGAAACCCCGGCCCCTCACCCGGGCCTGGCTGCGCTCACTGCTGTGGCACCGGCCCCGCCCCGGCGACGGTCAACACCTCACAGAAGCAAGGGCGTTGCGGTCCGCGCCCGGCCAACAGGCCGTACAGCCCGGCCCGTACTGGGCGATCGACGCCGGCCCGGTGCGGATCGTCGGCATCGACACGGGACTGCTGGGCACCGTGGACGCCGAACAGGGCGCGTGGCTGCGGGAGGTGTCGCGCGGGCCCCGTCCGAAGATCCTGATCACCGGCTCCCCGCTCTACGTCGACGGTGAGCACCACCCCTGCCCCGTCGAGGGCGGCGGCACGGTCGACGAGATCGTGCGCGACCCCGCCCACCACTACGTCGCGGCGATCGGCGGCGACATCCACAACTACCAGCGTTATCCGGTGCGTCTGGCGGACGGCCGCACCCTTCAGTACGTCGTCGCGGGCGGCGGCGGCGCGTTCATGCACGCCACCCACACCATCCAGCGCGTCGACGTCGGCGGGGTCACCGAGTCGGACTTCCGCTGCTACCCGCTGCGCGGCGACTCCCTCGCCTTCTACAGCCGTCTGTACGGCCGCAGACTGCGGCTGCGCCGCTTCTTCACGCTCACCGAGGCCGAGGCCACGGCGGTGGTCGCCGAGCGGCTCGGCATCCCGCCCACCCGCGCGCCGGGCGGCCCGGTCCGGCTCACCCGGCGGATCCGGCTGGTGGCGAGCCTGCTGGGCGCGGGGCGCCGCCCCGACCGCGCGGCGCGCTTCCGGCTGCCCGTGCGCAAGATCTACACCTCGCTGTTCTCGCCGAGCTCGGCGACGTACAGCCCGCCGTTCTTCAAGTGCTTCCTGCGTCTGGACGTCACACCCGAGAGCGTCCGGCTGCGCTGCCACGCGGCCACCGGCAACCGCGTGCAGGAGCTGCACCCGCCGGTGGAGGACGAGGTCGTCATCCCGCTGAACTGATCACACTCCCGCCATGCCCCCGGCCGGGCGGCGGCAGTCTCACCAGCGGCCGGGCTCGGTCCCGGTGACCGGTCGCGACGGCTTCCCGTCCACGCCGACGGGCACGTCCCCGGCGAGCATCACCCGGTGCATCGTGCGGGGGAACCCGAGGTGGGCGTTGTCGGAGGGGGCGAGGTGGATGGTGGCGCGGTTGTCCCAGAAGGCGACGCTGCCAGGCTCCCAGCGGAAGCGGACCGTGTACTCGGGCCTGGTCGCCTGTTCGAGGAGCAGTTCCAGGATCGTCGCGCTCTCCGGGCGGGAGAGCCCGGTGATCTGCTCGACGTAGTAGCCGTTGACGAAGAGGACGCGCTCGCCGGTCTCGGGATGGACGCGCACCAGGGGATGGACGGAGGCCACCTGGCGCTCCAGCAGGTGGCGGGCGTAGGCGTCGTCGCCGGGGCGGGGCTGGTAGCCGACGCCGAGTCGGTGCTCGGCGCGCAGGCCGTCGGCGAACTCCCGTAGCGGCGCGGAGAGTCCGGCGTAGGCGGCGGCCAGGTTGGACCAGGTGGTGTCGCCGCCGTACGAGGGCACGGTCTCGGCGCGCAGGATCGTCGCGGCCGGCGGGTCGACGCGGGCGCCGTGGTCGCAGTGCCAGCCGCGCAACAGGCTGTGACGGCGGCGCCGGAGCCACTCCTCGTGGTCCATTCCGAACCTGCCGCCCAGTTCCAGCCGGTCGGCGGTGGTCTCGATCTCGGGCACGCCGGGCGGTGAGGCACTGCCGCGCCTGGGCAGCACCACCGGCTCGCCGAAACGGCGGGCGAAGGCCACGTGCCCGGCGTGGTCGAGGCGCTGCCCGCGGAAGAACACGACCTTCCAGCGCAGCACCGCGGCCCGGATCGCCTTCGTCTGCGCGTCGTCGAGGTCGGCGGCGAGGTCGACGCCCGAGATCTCCGCGCCGATGTGCCCGGCGACCGGGTTCACCTCCACCCCGGCCGCCCGGGCGGCCTCCTCCCACGCCCCGCTCTGCGTCACGGGGGACTTCGTCGTCATAGGTGCTCCATGGTCGTCGTGGGGTGCGGCCGTGCGTGCCGCCCGCCGGCTTCCTGCCCGGCATCGGCGGCCGGTCAACCCCGGCCGGGCGCTCAGAACGGCGGCGGGAGGGTCTGCTCGCACCAGATCGTCTTGCCGCGGGTCGTCTGGCGGCTGCCCCAGCGCTGGGTGAGCTGGGCGACGAGGAGGAGACCGCGGCCCCCTTCGTCGAAGGCGTGGGCGCGGCGCAGGTGCGGGGAGGTGGAACTGCCGTCGGAGACCTCGCAGATGAGGCTGCGGTCGCGGATCAGCCGCAGCTGGATCGGAGGTTCCCCGTAGCGGATGGCGTTGGTGACGAGTTCGCTGACGACGAGTTCGGTGACGAACGCGGTCTCCTCCAGCCCCCACGCGGTGAGCCGTTCCGTCGCGGCCTGCCGGGTGGCGGCCACCTCCGCGGGGTCGGGCGACACGTCCCAGGTGGCGATCTGGTCGGCGCCGAGCGCACGCGTGCGGGCCAGCAGCAGGGCGACGTCGTCGCCGGGTTCCTCGGGGAGGACCGCCTTGAGGACGGTGTCGCACAGGGCGTCGAGGGTGGCGGCGGGCGCGGTGAGCGCGCTGCACAGTTCGGCGGTGGCGCGGTCGACGTCGCGGTCGCGGTCCTCGATCAGGCCGTCGGTGTAGAGGGCGACGACGGAACCCTCGGGGAGTTCCAGTTCGGTCGCCTCGAAGGGCAGGCCGCCCACGCCGAGCGGGGGCCCCGGGGTCATCCCGATGAGGCGGGCCCCGCCGTCGGGCAGGACCACGGCGGGGGCGGGGTGGCCGGCGGAGGCGACGGTGAGACGTCGGGTGACGGGGTCGTAGACGGCGTAGAGGCAGGTCGCGCCGAGTTCGGCCACGTCGTCGTCGCCTTCCTCGTCGTAGGCGGCCAGATGGGTGACGAGGTCGTCCAGATGGGTGAGGAGCTCGTCGGGCGGCAGGTCCACGTCGGCGAGGGTGCGCACGGCGGTGCACAGGCGGCCCATGGTCGCCGTGGACGGGATGCCGTGGCCGACGACGTCGCCGACGACGAGGGCGACGCGGCTGCCGGAGAGGGGGATGACGTCGAACCAGTCGCCGCCGATGCCGGCCGTGGAGCCGCTGGGCAGGTAGCGGTGGGCGACCTCGACGGCGGCCTGGCCGGGCAGGCCCCTGGGCAGCAGGCTGTGCTGGAGGGCGAGCGCGGTGGTGCGTTCGCGGGCGAAGCGGCGCGCGTTGTCGATGCAGACGGCGGCGCGGCTGGCGACCTCCTCGGCGAGCACGACGTCGTCGTCGCCGTAGTCGTCGGGGTGGGCGATGCGGACGGCCACGGCGACGCCGAGCGTGGTGCCGCGGGCCCGCAGCGGCACCGCGAGCACCGAGTGGGCGCCGAGGCGGTGGCGCAGTCCCTGGGGGGCGCGCCTGTTCCGTTCGGCGACGTACCGCATGAACGCGGGCTCGCCGGCCTGGCTGAGGACGGCCCGTCCGAGCCGCAGGGCCTGCGCGGGCGGCGTGGCGGCCGGATAGATGTCCGTCTCGCCCAGGTGCACGGCCGCTTCCGGGGTGCCCTCGGTGACGGAGCCGTGGGCGACGCGGCGCAGGACGATGTCGCCGTCCGGGACGCGGGGCGGCTCGTCGGCGCCGAGGACCCATTCGAGCAGGTCGACGCTGGCGAAGTCGGCGTACCGGGGCACCAGGAGTTCGATCAGCTCCTCGGCGGTGCGGGCCACGTCCAGGGTGGTGCCGATGGCGGCCGCCGCCTGGTTGACCAGGGCGAGGCGCTGCCGGGCCCAGTACTGGTCGCTGCTGTCGAACGCCGCGAGGGCGACGCCCCGCACGTCGCCCTCGACGCCGCGCACCGGCCACATCTCGACGGTCCAGGCGTGCTCCCGGTTGAGGGCGGGGGCGCCGGTGTAGCTCTCGTAGCGGACGGGGTGGCCGGTCTCGGCGACCTGGCGCAGGTGGTAGTTGAAACCGCGGCTGTGCTGGGCGTCCTCGACGGTCTCGGGGAAGTGCCGGCCGAGCAGCACCTCCTCCGGCACGCCCATGACCCGGCAGGCCTCGCCGTTGACGCGCAGGTAGCGCTGGAGGGGGTCGAAGACGGACATGGACATGGAGGCCTGCTCGAAGGCGAGGCCGGCGAGGGTCGGCTCCGTCCGGGGGGCCGGGGCGGCGGTGACGGTGAGGCCGGCGGGCCGGCCGCCGGGGCCGAGGACGGGGCAGGCGGTCACGGTGACGGTGACCGGGTCGCCGTCGCGGTGCCGTACGACGACGGGGCCGGTCCAGGCCCCGTCGGTGCGCGTGGGCAGGGCGTCGGCGAGGAGCTCGGCCGCCGGCCGGCCCACCGCCTCGTCGGCCGGATAGCCGGTGAGCAGCCGGGCGCCCTCGCTCCAGCCCGTCACGACGCCCCGGGCATCGATGACGGCCACGGCGGCGACTTGCTCCATGTCGTCCAGAATGGTCCCTTAGGTCCGCCGCATCAACCGCGCCCCTGCAGGGACCGGGGCCTCAGGTCCGGTGGGCGCGCAGGGCCTCCAGGGCGCGGTCGGCGTGGGTGTTCATGCGCAGTTCGCTGTGGACGGCCTCCAGGACGGTGCGGTCCTGGCCGATGACGAAGGTGGCCCTCTTGGTGGGCGCCAGGGAGAAGCCGCGCTTGACTCCGAACCGGTCGCGCACCGCGCCGTCGGCGTCGGAGAGCAGGGTCATGCCGAGCGTGTGGCGGCCGGCGAACTCCTGCTGGCGGTCGACGGAGTCGCCGCTGATGCCGACCGGCCGGGCCCCCACGGCGGCGAACTCGGCGGCGAGATCGCGGAAGTGGCAGGCTTCGGCGGTGCAGCCGGGGCTGAGGGCGGCGGGGTAGAAGAAGAGGACCACGGGCCCGTCGGCGAGCAGGTCGGTGAGGGTGCGCACCGTCCCCGTCTCGTCCGGGAGGGCGAAGTCCTCGACGCGGTCACCTGTCTGCGGAGCCTTGCTCACGACTGTCCCTTCGTCGTCGACACGGTACGGATCGCGCTGTCGGCCGCGGCGCGCGCGGCGGCCCGGTCCGCCTGGCGGGCGACGTTGCGGGCCCACAGCACGAGGGGCGCCTGGAGGGGCAGCCGGGCGATCGCCGCCGCCTTGACGGGGGTGGGGCGGTGCAGTCGGTCGACGGCCATCTTCACGTTGGCGGGAAACACGCCGACGAAGAACGCAGCCGTGGCGAGCGCTGCCGCCTTGCGGGTCCTCGGCGCCGCGAGGCCGGCCGCCAGCGCCAGCTCGGCGACGCCGCTGCCGTAGGTCCAGGCGCGGGGCGAACCGGGCAGCGCGCGCGGGATCGTCGCGTCGTAGGGGCGCGGCACCGCGAGGTGCGCGATGCCCGCGGTGGCGAGCAGCCCCGCGAGCAGCAGGGGTGAGCGTTCGGACCGGGGCACGGTTCCTCCTCCGACGGCCGGCCCGCGCTCCGGCGGCCGGCGCGCCCTCTGACGGCCTGGCGCGCGATATTACGCGAGAGTAGGGATCGTCCCGGCGGCGGGGCCTCCCCCCACTCGCTCGACGAGCTGGGGGGGGCGGCCAGGGCGTCCTGAAGGATCACGCGGGGCGCGGCGGCCCCCGTTCAGGGGAACCCCGCACGTCGTGGGCGTGCCGGTGCGCGGGCCCGGTGACATCTGAACCCGTGACGCTGCCGTTCATCGCCCCCATGCTCGCCACCCCCGGCGCCCTGCCGCCCGTCGCGCAGGACGCCCGCTGGGCCTACGAGACCAAGCAGGACGGGCAGCGGGCGGTGGTCTACCTCCCCGGGGACGGAAGCGTGGTGCTGCGGGCCCGGTCCGGGGAGGACATCACCGCCGCCTACCCGGAACTGCGCCCGCTGGGCGACGCGCTGGGCCGCACGGCCGCCGTCCTCGACGGGGAGGTGCTGGCGCTCGACGACGAGGGCCGCGCCGACTTCCAGCTGCTGCAGCCCAGGATGGGACTGGTCCAGGCCCCGGCCAGGGCGGCGCGACTGGCGGCGACGGCCCCCGTGCACCTGGTGCTGTTCGACGTGATGCACCTGGCGGGCCGCTCGCTGACCGCCCTGCCCTACACACGGCGGCGGGTCAGGCTGGAACGCCTCGCTCTCCAGGGGCCGTTCTGGTCCACGCCGGGCGCGCTGGTCGGCCACGGCCGCGAGGCGCTGGAGGCGACCCGCGCGCACGGCCTGGAGGGGCTGGTGTGCAAGCGGCTGGACTCGGCGTACGAGCCAGGCGTCCGCTCCCGCGCCTGGATCAAGATCCGCAACATGCGCACCGCCGACGTCCTGGTCGGCGGCTGGCAGCCGGGCAGGGGCCGGCTCACCGGGCTGCCCGGCGCCGTCCTCGTCGGACAGCGGGCGGCCGGGCGGCGACTGCGGTACGTCGGCAGCGTGGGCACCGGCTGGAGCGAGGCCGAACGGACCGAGCTCGCCGCGCTGTTGAGGGCCGCCGCGACCGACGTGTGCCCCTTCGACCCGGCCCCCTCGGCGCCCGGCGCGCACTGGGTGCTGCCCCGCCTGGTGGGTGAGGTCCGCTTCAGCACCCGGACGCGGGCGGGACTGCTGCGCCAGCCGTCCTGGCTGCGGCTGCGGACCGATCTGACGCCCGAGGAGTCGGCGGCCGACCTTCCGGACACACCGGCATGACACGGCATCAGGCGACCGGGTGTCAGCCCTGTCTTCACCACCGATACGCCTCCCCCTCTTGGCGCGGACATGAAAAGCGTGGAAGCTGAACCTCCTTTTGGCCCACAGCCGTTCGGCTGCGCCCGGATCTGGAGGAGGACGCAGTGGCGTCACCCACGTTCAAAGCCCACCGCAGGAGATGGCTCACCGGTCTGACCGGCGCCGCCGCGCTCGTCCTCGCGGTGCCCTCGCTCGCCTGGGCCGCGCCTCCCCGGGCGCTGCCCCGCAACGCCGAGGCGGCGGAGCTGACGTACCAGCCCGCCTTCGACTACGACACGGACGGCTGTTACCCCACTCCCGCGATCGGCCCCGACGGCACGGTCAACGGCGGCCTGAAGCCGAGCGGTTCGCTCAGCGGCGACTGCCGGGACGCCTCGGACCTCGACAACACCAACAGCTACTCGCGCTACAAGTGCGACAACGGCTGGTGCGCGTACATGTACACCCTCTACTTCGAGAAGGACCAGGCCGTCGCGGGCAGCGGCATCGGCGGGCACCGGAACGACTGGGAACACGTCGTGGTGTGGGTGCAGAACGGCCAGGTCCAGTACGTCTCGACCTCCAACCACGGCGGGTTCACCGTGCACCCCGCGTCCTCGGTGCGCTTCGAGGGCACCCACCCGAAGGCCGTCTACCACAAGGACGGCATCAGGACGCACTGCTTCCGGCTCGGCAACTCGAAAGACGAGCCGCCGGAGAACCACAAGGGCGCCTGGCAGTACCCGGCCCTGGTCGGCTGGAACGGCTATCCGGCGGGCGTGCGCGAGAAGTTGACCTCGTACGACTTCGGCAGCGCCACCTTCGGCATCAAGGACGGCAGTTTCGCCTCCAACCTGACGAAGGCGAAGCCGGCCGGGATCACCTTCAACCCCAACGCCTGACCCCCGCCCGGGAGTCGGCGCGGTCCGGGGGCGCGGCCCGTTCGAGGCGCCCCCGGACCGGTGCGGCGCCGGCCCTCCGTCAAGGCGGCGGCCCGCTTCGCCCCGTCCGGCGAACGACGCCCTCCCGGAGGGTCTATGGTGTCCCGCATGTCCGTTCCGGAAGTGATCCGTATCGTCTCGCGCGACTCACCCATGGCCCTGGCCCAGGTGGAGCGGGTCCGCGCCGAGCTGTCCGCCCTGCGGCCCGGTGTGCGCACCGAGGTCGTCCCCGTGAAGACCACCGGCGACAAGTGGATGGGGGACCTGTCGCAGGTCGAGGGCAAGGGCGCGTTCACCAAGGAGGTGGACGCCGCGCTGCTGGCCGGCGAGGCGGATCTCGCGGTGCACTGCGTCAAGGACGTCCCGGCGGACCGACCGCTGCCCGCGGGCACGGTGTTCGCCGCGTTCCTGAAGCGGGACGACATCCGCGACGCCCTCGTCCACCCGGACGGGCTGACGCTGGACGAGCTCCCGCCGGGGACCCGGATCGGCACCTCGTCGGTGCGCCGGATCGCCCAGCTGGCCGCCACCCATCCGCAGCTGCGGTGCGTGCCGTTCCGCGGCAACGCCAACCGGCGGCTGGAGAAGCTGGCGGCGGGCGAGGCCGACGCGCTGCTGCTCGCGGTGTCCGGACTGGAGCGCATCGAGCGGCGGGACGTGATCAGCGAGGTGCTGTCGCCGGAGACGATGATGCCGCCGATCGGCGCGGGCATCCTCGCCCTGCAGTGCCGCCAGGACGACGCCGACCTCATCGACGTCGTCAGCGGGCTCGGCGACCCGGCCACCCACCGGGAGGCCACGGCCGAGCGGATGTTCCTGCATGTGCTCCAGGGCCACTGCAACAGCCCCATCGCCGGGTTCGCGCGGGTGGACCGCAGCGGTGAACTGTCCCTGCGGGCCTGCGTGTTCACCCCGGACGGCAAGATCCGGCTGAACGCCCACGAGTGGGCCGGCCGCCTCGATGCGGCCACGCTCGGCACCTCGGTGGCGGTGGCGCTGCTGCGTCAGGGCGCCCGCGAGATCATCGACGGCATCCCGCACTGACCCCTGGACGGCTCAGGCGGTGCCCTCTTCGGCCTGGTCCCGCAGGAAGTTGCTGACCTGCCGGGCCAGGCTGTCCCGGCCGGCGCCCGCCGTGGCGCCGGCGGCGGCCTCGTGCAGACCGACGCCGCCCACCCACATCCGGCGCCCGGCCCACTCCTCGTCCACCCGCAGCTGGATCTGGACGTCGACCTGGCCGAGCGCGGCCTCCGGTCCGGCGGCGTAGAGCACGGCTGTGGCCCGGCGCAGCGGGTAGACGTCGAAACCCTCGATGAACTGCGAGTTGCGCCAGTCGATGAAGGCGCTCTCGCCGTCGGCGCCGAGCCGCACGTCGATCTGCCCGTCCTCCAGGTGGACGCCGAAGCTGCGTTCCGCGCGGTTCTCCACGGTCACCCGGAGGCGGAAGTACGTCAGCCCCTCCGCCGCGTCGTCACGCCCCCGCGGCGGCTCCGCCCGCTCCAGTCGGTGGACGCGGACCCGCAGACCGGCATGCTCGTCGTACTCCTGCCAGTCCTCGACCACGTTCGGCTCGTACACAGTCCACCTCTCGACTTCTACGGGCTGCTTCCTATCCGTGTGCTCAGCGCACTGTCAAATGCGCGGAATGCGCTGTGGCCAGGCGGTTCACCCCATTTGATCGTCGATCAAGCGCTGCCCAGGCACGATTACCCGACGGGCCGTCGGAGGGAATCACCCGGGCGTGCCGCACATCACGTCGCCGGGCCGGATCAGCGGGCCAGCCGGCCCAGGAGGGCGGAGGCGGCGGCGACGCCGAGCGCGGCGGCGACGACCAGCACCGCGAAGTCGAGCGCGAGATGCGCCGGCGTGCCGAGGAGGAGCCCGCGCAGCGCGTCCACCTCGTAGCTGAGCGGGTTGGCCTTGCTGACGGCCTGCAGCCAGCCCGGCATGATGCCCACCGGGTACAGGGCGTTGGAGCCGAAGAACAGCGGCATGGTGATCGCCTGTCCGATGCCCATCAGCCGGTCCCGGCTCAGGACGATGCCCGCGATGGTCATCGACAGGCAGGAGAAGAAGGCCGAGCCGAGCACGACGATCGCGGCGACGCCGAGCAGCCTCAGCGGGTTCCAGGTCAGGGCGACGCCGAGCACGGCGGCGATGACGACCACGACGACCGCCTGGACCACCGACTTCACCCCGGCCGCGAACGCCTTGCCGGTGATGAGCGCGGTGCGCGGGGTGGGCGTGACGAGGAGCTTGTTCAGGACGCCCGCGTCCCGCTCCCAGATGATCTGGATGCCGTAGAAGATGGCGATGAACATGGCGGACTGGGCGATGATGCCGGGCGCCAGGTAGTCGATGTAGGGGACGCCGCCGGTGGGGATGGCCTTCAGGCGGGTGAAGGTCTGGCCGAAGATCAGCAGCCAGAGGGCCGGCTGGACGGCGCGGGTGTAGAGCTCGGTGCGGTCGTGGCGCAGTTTCTGCAGTTCGACCGCGCACATCGCGGCCACCCGGGCGGGCAGCAGCCGCCAGCCGGCGCGCGGCTCGGGGGGCCGCAGCAGCAGGTCGGCGCCGGGCGCGCGGGCGGTGTCAGCCGACGCGCTGTGCGGTGCGGCGGGTGCTCCGGACATCGCGGAAGCCTCCTGGGTCGTCGTCGAGGCCGCTGCCGGCGACGTCGCGGAAGACGTCCTCCAGGGTGGGCGGCGGGTCCGTGGCCGCCGCGCCCCGGCGTTCGCCGAGCCCGCGGCGCAGCGCGGCGGGGGTGCCGAGGGCGCGGACCCGGCCGCGGTGCATGAGGGCGACCCGGTCGCAGTACCGGTCGGCCTCGTCCATGTAGTGCGTGGTGACCAGGACGGTCATCCCGGTGGCCTCGCGCACGGCGGTGATGTGCTCCCAGACACTCGTGCGGGCTATCGGGTCGAGTCCGATCGTCGGCTCGTCCAGGATCAGCAGGCGCGGTGCGCTGACCAGGGCCTGGGCGAGTTCGAGCCGGCGGATCATGCCGCCGGAGTAGGTCCCGGCGAGCCGGTCGGCGGCGTCCGTGAGATCGACGGCGGCCAGGGCCTGGCTCACCCGTTCGGCGCGTTCGCGGCGGGGGACGTCGAAGACACGGGCGAAGAGGGAGACGTTCTCCCGGCCGGTGAGGTGGGCGTCGGCGGACAGTTGCTGCGGGACGTAACCGAGCAGCCTGCGGACGGCCATGCGCTCGACGGACGCGTCGTGACCGAAGACGCGCACCCGGCCGGGCGGGACGGGCAGCAGGGTGGTGACGCAGCGGATCGCCGTGGTCTTGCCGGCGCCGTTCGGGCCGAGCAGGCCGAAGACCTCGCCCGCCCGGACGGTCAGATCGAGCCCGTCGACGGCCTTGGTGTCCCCGAAGGCGTGGTCGAGCCCGGTGCAGGCGACGGCGGCGGGCGGGGGTTCGGCGGTGGTCGTCATGAGTCCTCGGCCTCCTCGTGCAGCTGGACGGCGAGCGAGCGCAGGGCGGGGAGCGCGGCGCGCAGCGCCTCCCGGTCGGCGGCGTCCAGTCGGGCGACATGGCGGCCGACGAGTTCGGCCCGGCGGCGCTGCCAGTCCCCGAGCCGGGCCTCGGCCGCCCCGGTGAGCAGCAGGCGGGCGGCGCGCCGGTCGGCGGGATCGGTCTCCCTGACCAGGTAGCCCTCCCCGACCAGGCGGTTGACCAGGGTGGACACGGAGTTCCCGGCGAGGTGCAGCTCCCCCGCGGCGTCCGAGACGCCGACGCCGGGGCGGGCGGCGACCAGGCGCAGCAGTTCGACCTCGGCGCCGCGCAGCCGCGGCAAGGTCAGGCCGGCCCGCAGCCGGCGGCGCAGCAGCCGCTGGAGGCCGACGAGCGCGTCGGCGAGCTCTTCCGGGAAGGTCTCGGCATCGGGTTCCTGGCTCACAAGGCCGAGATTACCTCTGTGTCAGAGCCAACGAGATCCAAGCCCACTTCAAGGTCGCGTCAAGGCACACCAAGAATGATCTGGACAAATAGGGCAGAATCGTTTCATAACCCCTGCAGCGGGAATCAGCAGGAAGTGCTTCGGACAGGAGGCACGTCCGTGGGATCCCGCCGTGCGGGCCGCCGCGGGTGCTCTCCGCTCGGTTCGCGCGCTCCCCACGGTGTCCGTCCATCCCCCGGCACCCCCTGAGGGAGGCACGCGCGATGCGTACCACCGTCAGAACCAGGCAGCACCCCCACGACGACGCCCCCGACACCACCGAGTCCTTCGCCCGTCTGGCCGGACTGCCCGACGGGCCCGAACGCCAGGCGCTGCGCGACGAGCTGGTGCGGCTCTGGCTCCCCATGGCCGAGCGGATCGCCGTCCGCTTCCGCGGCCGCGGCGAAGCGCTGGAGGACCTCTACCAGGTGGCTGCCCTCGGGCTGGTCAAGGCCGTCGACCACTACGACCCCGACCGCGGCCGCGCCTTCGAGGCGTACGCGGTGCCGACGATCACGGGCGAGATCAAGCGTCACTTCCGCGACCACATGTGGACGCTGCACGTGCCGCGCCGGGTCCAGGACCTGCGCAACCGGGTGCGGCACGCCGTCAAGGACCTGTCGCAGACGACCCCCGGACGGCCGCCGACGGTCCCCGAGATCGCCGAGTACGCGCAGCTCACCGAGGACGAGGTGCGCACCGGCATGGAGGCGCTGGAGTGCTTCTCCGCGCTGTCCCTGGAGGCGGAGATGCCCGGCACCGACGGGTACGCCCTGGAGGACGCCCTCGGCGACCCCGACCCCGGCTTCGACACGGTCGTCGACCGGGTGGCCGTGGCCCCCAGTCTGCGGGCGCTGCCCGAGCGCGAGCGGACCATCCTGTACCTGCGGTTCTTCGGCGGCATGACTCAGAGCAGCATCGCCGAGGAGCTGGGCATCTCACAGATGCACGTCTCCCGGCTGCTGAGCGGCTGCTTCGCACGGCTGCGCGAGGAGGTCGTCGCCGACGCGCGGTGAGCGGCCCGCGCGGAGGCCTTCCCGGACGCCCGTCCCCGACGCGGGGGCGGGCGTCGCCGTCACCTAGTCGGGTCAGTTTCACCGGCGGGTCCTCGCGGTACTCGTGGCACCCTCCCCTTGCCGCCGGGCCGCTCGGCGGGCGCCTTGCACGGGTCCGGCCTGACACTGGGAGGAGGGCCGGCCGCAGCCGACAGATCAGGAACGCGAGTGCCATGAACGATCACCCGACATCTGCCCCCGGTGCGACGGAGGTCGTCTCCACGCACTCCGTGTTCGGCGCGCCCTGCTGGGTGAGCCTGACCAGCCGAGACCTGGCGGCCACCCAGGACTTCTACGGCGCCGTCCTCGGCTGGCAGTGGCGCCGCGGCTCTCTGGGCGAGCACTTCCGCACGGCGCTGGTCGACGGGGTTCCGGTCGCCGGCGTCGCCGCCGTCGCCTCGATGTGGCAGATGGCGGTGGCCTGGACGCCGTACTTCGCCGTGCCCAGCGCGGACGTGGCGGCGGCTCGGGCACGGGAGCGCGGCGGAACGGCGGCCGTGGGGCCGATCTCGCTGCCCCCGGGGCGGGCGGCGCTGCTGGCCGACCGGGAGGGCGCGACTTTCGGCGTCTGGGAGGGGGCCCTGATGGGCAACTGGGAGGCCTGGCGGCAGGCGTCCCCGGCCTTCATCCGGCTGCACACCCGGGACGCCTTCGACTCCGCGATGTTCTACGGCGAGATCCTCGACTGGGCGACGGACCGGCCCGGCTGTTGCGAGGTGCACTACGAGGGCGGCGAGGTGGTGCTGCGCAGCCGGGGCGACATCGTGGCCCGTATCGAGTCCGGCGCGCTGGAGGCGGCCCCCGATCCGACGATCCGCCCGCACTGGCAGGTCCACTTCGCCGTCGCGGACGTCTCGGCGTGCGCCCGCACGGCGGAGAAGCACGGCGGCAGCGTCCTGTCGGAGACCGACGACGAGGCGGTCCTGCGGGACCCGGACGGCGCCCAGTTCACGGTCACCTCCCACCGCGGGGGGGGGGGCGCCCCCCCCCCCCCCGCCCGGGGGGGGGGGGGGGGCGGCGGCCCCCCCCGCGGCCCGGTCACCCCGCGCGGCGGGGCGGCCGGGTCAGCACCAGCAGGCTGCGGGACTCCACCGTCACCTCGGCGCCTGCCTTGTACTCCTTCTCGTCCGGGCCGCCGGACGGGGCCACGGTGTCGACGCACACCGTCCAGCGCTCCGCGTACTCGGCGCCCGGCAGGTGGAAGACGACGGGCTCCCAGTAGCTGTTGAGCAGGAGCAGGAAGGAGTCGTCGACGACGGGCCGGCCCCGCGCGTCGGGTTCGGCGATGGCGTCGCCGTTGAGGAAGACGCCGACGCAGTGGGCGTCGGGCCGCCGCCAGTTGTCGTCGGTCATCTCGCGGGCGTCCGGCAGCAGCCACACCAGGTCGGGCAGCGGCTGTCCGGCGTGGGTGACGGTCTCGCCGCGGAAGAAGCGGCGCCGGCGCAGCACCGGGTGGGCGGCGCGCAGGGCGACGAGGTGCCGGGTGAAGTCGGCCAGGTCGCGCTGCTGCGCCGTCAGCCGCCAGTCGATCCAGGAGACCTCGTTGTCCTGGCAGTAGGCGTTGTTGTTGCCGCCCTGGGTGCGGCCGAGCTCGTCGCCGTGGCACAGCATGGGGATGCCCTGCGACAGCAGCAGCGTGGCGATGAGGTTGCGCTGCTGGCGGGCGCGCAGTTCCAGCACGCCGGGGTCGTCGGTGTCGCCCTCGGCCCCGCAGTTCCAGGACCGGTTGACGCTCTCCCCGTCCCGGCCGTCCTCGCCGTTGGCCTCGTTGTGCTTGTCGTTGTACGAGACGAGGTCGCGCAGGGTGAAACCGTCGTGCGCGGTGACGAAGTTGACGCTGGCGCGCGGCCGGCGCCTGCTGTGCGCGTACAGGTCGGAGGAGCCGGCGAGGCGGGAGGCGAACTCGCCCAGGGAGCCGGGCTCGGCCCGCCAGAAGTCGCGCACCGCGTCGCGGTAGCGGCCGTTCCACTCCGACCACAGGGGCGGGAAGTTGCCCACCTGGTAGCCGCCCTCGCCGACGTCCCACGGCTCGGCGATCAGCTTGACGCGGCTGATCACCGGGTCCTGCTGGATGAGGTCGAAGAACGCCGACAGCCGTGACACCTCGTGGAACTGCCGGGCCAGGGTGGCCGCGAGGTCGAAGCGGAAGCCGTCGACGTGCATCTCGGTCACCCAGTACCGCAGCGAGTCCATGATCAGCTGGAGGACGTAGGGGTGCCGCATCAGCAGGCTGTTGCCGGTGCCGGTGGTGTCGTAGTAGTGCGCGAAGTCGCCGTCCACCAGGCGGTAGTAGGAGGCGTTGTCGATACCGCGGAAGGAGAGCGTGGGGCCCTTCTCGTTGCCCTCGGCGGTGTGGTTGTAGACCACGTCGAGGATCACTTCGAGGCCGGCCGCGTGCAGCGCCTTGATCATCGCCTTGAACTCGGCGACCTGCCCGCCCCGGGTGCCATGGGCGGCGTAGGCGTTGTGCGGGGCGAAGAAGCCGATGGTGTTGTAGCCCCAGTAGTTGGACAGGCCCCGGTCCGTGAGGACGCCGTCCTGCACGTACTGGTGGACCGGCATCAGCTCGACCGCGCTCACGCCGAGCGAGGTGAGGTGCCCGGTCACCGCCGGGTGCGCGAGACCCGCGTAGGTTCCGCGCAGTTCGGGCGGGACGTCGGGGTGCGTGCGGGTCAGTCCGCGCACATGGGCCTCGTAGATCACCGTGTCGGCGTAGGGGCGGCGGAGCGGCCGGTCGTCGCCCCAGTCGAAGGCGGGGTCGGTGACCACACCGAGCAGGGTGTGCCCGGCGCTGTCCTGGGGGTCGGGCCGGTCGCCGGCGCGCTCGAAGAGCGAGGCGTGGTTGTCGATCTGGCCGTCCACGGCGCGCGCGTAGGGGTCGAGGAGCAGCTTGGCCGGGTTGCAGCGGTGTCCGGCGGCCGGGGCCCACGGCCCGTGCACGCGGTAGCCGTAGCGCTGCCCGGGGCGCACCCCGGGCAGGTAGGCGTGCCACACGAAGCCGTCGACCTCGCTCAGCGGCACGGTGCGGGCGCCACCCTCGTCGTCGACGAGGACGAGGTCGACGCGGTGCGCGACCTCGCTGAACAGGGCGAAGTTGACGCCCTCCCCGTCGAAGTGCGCGCCCAACGGGTAGGGGTGCCCGCTCCAGACGGGCACCCCTGCGCTCCGGTTCGTCCGTGAGGTCACCGGGAGACCTCCACGACGTCGGCCGTTCCGTCGGCGGGGGCGGCCAGGGACGTCACCGGCAGCAGACGGGGCACCTTGAGCATCTCGCGCAGCCTCGGGACGGGCCGGGTCGGCACCAGCGGGACGCGTTCCCCGGCGCGGGCGCGCTGGGAGAACCAGATGACCGTGCTGCCGGCGGCGGTGGCGCAGCAGCCCCAGCCGTCGCTGGTGGCGGCGATGTGCTCCAGGCAGGCGCGCAGGTCCTGGTCCGGGCGCAGATCGCGGTCGTCGCCGCCGACGGCGGTGATCAGATGCTGGCGGTTCCACCACATCTCGATGGAGGTGCGCTTGTCCGTGGCGTGCTCGTCGATCGCGTTCAGCAGCATCTCCGTTCCGCGGCAGACGGGCTCGACGAGGCTCTCCAGATCCCAGTGCCGGAGGTGGGCGGCCAGGATGCGCCTGACCTGTCCGACCCGCTCCGGACTCACGTCCACGTCGAGGTGGTAGTAGCAGGGCACTGCGGTCTTCATCGTCGTTGGCTCCTCACCGGCGAGGCTCCCGCTCCGCCCGGCGCACGGCCGGACCCCGAACACGAAGGGTGAGCGTCGATCGCTCCTGAGTCACAACCACAGTGGGGCCGCTACGCCATTCGTGCAACACGAGCACACCACGACCAAGATCCAACAGGACGTTGGGTGGCGAGCCGTGCACCATAAGTGAAGGCCTCGGGAGGTTTGACGGTTCCGCACCTCTGCTCGGGGGTCCTTGCCGCTCGTGAGGCAGGGCCCCCAAGGGGTCCTTGCACTATGAGCCTCCGATCAGGGCGCGTGGTGCAGGGACCTCTGAAGGCCGACCCCGCTCGTCGCGGGGCGACGTACCTCTCGCACTCCCGGAAGGTGACCTGCGCCATGCTGCTACCAGCCAGGACCGAAGTGGCCAGATGTCTGCGCGGTTACCGCGCCTGGGAGCGGGCCATGCTCGCGAGCCCCGGGGACCTCGCGGTGCGCTCCTCGTTCGAGGACTGCGGATACACCCTGTGCGTGCTGATGGGCAAGCGTTGCGCGCGGGAGGCCGCGGACGCCGCCGAGCAGTACCTGCGGGGGGTCGTGGAGACCCGTGTGCGGCGTGGCGCGTCCCGCCGGACGAGCGGTGTCACCCGCCTCGCGGCGACCCGGCCGGTACCGCGCCTGGCCGCCGAGCGTTAGCAGTCAGCGCCCGCGCGTCGGCGGGCGCTGAACGACGGGCGACGGACGCCGTGTTCGGTCGCCTTTCCCAGTTGCGGAGGTGCAGCGTGAGGTCCACCAGAGCGATCGGCCGTATCCCGGTGCGGGACGTCCATCCGCGCGTGGATTGCGGCAGCAGGCCGGCCAAGTCCGTGTGCGGGGAGACGTTCCCGATCACCGCGACGGTCTTTCGCGAGGGCCACGACGCCATCGGCGCGAACGTGGTCCTCAAGGGGCCTGACGGCAGCCGCGGACCGTGGACCCCGATGCGCGAACTCGCCGAGGGCACGGACCGCTGGGGCGCCGACGTGACGCTGGACGAGGCGGGCCGCTGGACGTACACGGTGGAGGCGTGGAGCGACCCGGTCGCCACCTGGCGGCGCCAGGCCGAGATCAAGATCCCGGCCGGGATCGACACGGGTCTGGTCCTGGAGGAGGGCGGCCACCTGCACGAGCGGGCCGCGGGCCGGGTGCCGCGCGGGCCGGCGCGAGGGGTCGTGCGGGAGGCCGCGCGGACGCTGCTCGACGACTCGCTGCCGGTCGCCGAGCGTTACGCGGCGGCGCTCGCGCCCGCGGTGCGGGAGGCCCTCGACCGCCACCCGTTGCGCGAGTTCGTCACCGCCGGCCCCACGATGCCGCTGCTGGTGGAGCGTGAGCGGGCGTTGTACGGGTCGTGGTACGAGTTCTTCCCGCGGTCGGAGGGGACGGCCGAGCGGCCGCACGGGACG
>NZ_JBIWPF010000034.1:0-48519 GCF_044768125.1 Streptomyces sp. NPDC101166 | reverse complement strand
CCACGAACGGCCCCACGCTGCCACAGCGTGGTGCGGCTGAAACAGTTTCATAGTGTTTCGGTGGTTATAGCGTGAGGGAAACGCCCGGTTACATTCCGAACCCGGAAGCTAAGCCTCACAGCGCCGATGGTACTGCAGGGGGGACCCTGTGGGAGAGTAGGACGCCGCCGAACTCCTTTTAGAGCTCTGGCTCTTGGGCATCTCAGCCCGAGAGCCAGAGCTTTTTTGCGTTGAGGTAGGGTCGGGGAGCATCGTTGGTTCGTTTCCTACTGGAGGCCCCCGGGTGGAGGTCCAGGAGACCCGTGTTCAGACCGACCGGGTCCTCACCATCCCCAACATCCTCAGCATGGCGCGTCTCGTCGGCGTGCCCCTCTTCCTGTGGCTGATTCTCAGGCCCGAGTTCGGAGGCCCGCAGAGCGACGGCTGGGCTCTCCTCGTGCTGGCCCTGAGCGGGGTGAGCGACTACCTGGACGGCAAGCTGGCGAGGCGCTGGAACCAGATCAGCAGCCTCGGCCGGCTTCTCGACCCGGCCGCCGACCGGCTCTACATTCTCTCCACCCTGGTCGGCCTCACCTGGCGGGAGATTCTGCCCCTCTGGTTGACCGCTGTACTTCTCGCCCGGGAACTCGTTCTGCTGGTGATGGTGGGCATCCTCAGACGGCACGGCTATCCGCCGCCCCAGGTGAACTTCCTGGGGAAGGCCGCCACGTTCAACCTGATGTACGCGTTCCCGCTTCTGCTGCTCAGCGACGGAAGCGGATGGCTCGCTTCACTGGCGGCTGTTTTCGGATGGGCGTTCGCAGGTTGGGGTACAACCCTGTACTGGTGGGCAGGAGTCCTCTACGTGGTACAAGTCCGCCGCCTGGTCCGTGCGGACGTCATGGCCGACTGAGCCCACCGATTGCCGGTCAAGAGCGGCTCGATGGCCCGCGGGGGAAAAGTGCGGGACAATCTGGACGGGTGAAGTCGGCTAGACCGTCTCTTCAAGGAGGACGCTTCCGACATGAAGGCCGTCGTGATGGCCGGAGGCGAAGGCACTCGCCTTCGCCCTATGACCTCGAGCATGCCCAAGCCGCTCCTGCCGGTGGCCAACCGGCCGATCATGGAGCACGTGCTCAGGCTGCTCAAAAGGCATGGGCTCAACGAGACCGTCGTCACCGTGCAGTTCCTGGCCTCCCTGGTCAAGAACTACTTCGGTGACGGCGAGGAGCTCGGAATGGAGCTCAGCTATGCCAACGAGGAGAAGCCACTCGGTACCGCCGGAAGCGTCAAGAACGCGGAGGAGGCGTTGAAGGACGACGCCTTCCTCGTCATCTCCGGCGATGCCCTGACCGACTTCGACCTCACCGATCTCATCAACTTCCACAAGGAAAAGGGCGCTCTGGTCACGGTCTGCCTCACGCGCGTGCCCAACCCCCTTGAATTCGGTATCACGATCGTCGACGAGGAAGGCAAGGTCGAACGCTTCCTGGAGAAGCCGACCTGGGGCCAGGTCTTCTCGGACACCGTGAACACGGGCATCTACGTGATGGAGCCCGAGGTCTTCGACTACGTGGAAGCCGACGTTCCCGTGGACTGGTCCGGCGATGTCTTCCCCCAGCTGATGAAGGAAGGCAAGCCGATCTACGGCTATGTCGCCGAGGGCTACTGGGAGGACGTCGGCACGCACGAGAGCTATGTGAAGGCCCAGGCCGACGTTCTGGAAGGCAAGGTCGACGTCGAGCTCGACGGCTTCGAGATCTCGCCGGGCGTGTGGGTGGCCGAAGGCGCCGAAGTGCACCCGGACGCCGTTCTGCGCGGCCCCCTCTACATCGGGGACTACGCGAAGGTGGAGGCCGGCGCGGAAATCCGCGAGCACTCCGTCGTCGGCTCCAACGTCGTCGTCAAGAGCGGCGCCTTCCTGCACAAGGCCGTCGTGCACGACAACGTGTACATCGGGCAGCACAGCAATCTGCGCGGCTGTGTCGTCGGAAAGAACACCGACATCATGCGGGCCGCCCGCATCGAGGACGGCGCGGTCATCGGCGACGAATGCCTGATCGGTGAAGAATCGATCGTTCAGGGCAACGTGCGGGTCTATCCGTTCAAGACCATCGAAGCCGGCGCGTTCGTCAACACCTCCGTGATCTGGGAGTCCCGCGGCCAGGCGCACCTCTTCGGCGCCCGCGGCGTCTCCGGCATCCTGAACGTCGAGATCACGCCCGAGCTGGCGGTGCGCCTCGCCGGCGCCTACGCGACCACCCTGAAGAAGGGCTCGACCGTCACCACGGCCCGCGACCATTCCCGTGGCGCGCGGGCACTGAAGCGGGCGGTGATCTCCGCGCTCCAGGCCAGCGCCATCGACGTACGGGACCTGGAGAACGTGCCGCTGCCGGTGGCGCGGCAGCAGACCGCGCGGGGCAGCGCCGGCGGCATCATGATCCGGACATCGCCCGGAGTGCCGGACTCCGTGGACATCATGTTCTTCGACGGGCGGGGCGCCGACCTGTCGCAGGGCAGCCAGCGCAAGCTGGACCGGGTGTTCGCGCGGCAGGAGTACCGGCGGGCGTTCCCCGGCGAGATCGGCGACCTGCACTTCCCTGCGAGCGTCTTCGACTCGTACACCGGGTCGCTGCTGCGCAACGTGGACATCACCGGGATCGCCGAGTCCGGGCTGAAGGTCGTCGTGGACGCCTCCAACGGCAGCGCCGGGCTCGTCCTGCCGAGTCTGCTCGGCAAGCTCGGGGTGGACTCGCTGACCATCAACCCGGGCCTGAACGAGTCCAGGCCGACGGAGTCCGCCGACCAGCGGCGGTCCGGGCTGGTGCGCCTCGGGGAGATCGTGGCGTCCTCGCGTGCCGCGTTCGGCGTGCGGTTCGACCCGGTGGGCGAACGGCTCTCGCTCGTCGACGAGAAGGGCCGGATCATCGAGGACGACCGGGCGCTGCTCGTCCTGCTCGACCTGGTGGCCGCCGAGCGGCGCAGCGGGCGGGTCGCCCTGCCGGTGACCACGACGCGGATCGCCGAGCAGGTGGCGGCCTACCACGGCACGCAGGTCGAATGGACGACGACCTCGCCCGACGACCTGACCCGGGTCGGGCGCGACGACTCGACCATCTTCGGCGGTGACGGCCGGGGCGGCTTCATCGTCCCCGAGTTCAGCAGCGTCTTCGACGGCACTGCGGCCTTCGTGCGGCTGATCGGGCTCGTGGCCCGGACGCAGCTCACGCTGAGCCAGATCGACGCGCGGATTCCGCGGGCGCACGTCCTGAAGCGGGATCTGGCGACCCCGTGGGCCGTCAAGGGGCTCGTGATGCGGCGCGTCGTCGAGGCGGCCGGAGACCGCTTCGTGGACACCACCGACGGCGTCCGCGTGGTCGAGGCGGACGGCCGCTGGGTGATGGTCCTGCCGGACCCGGCCGAGGCGGTCACCCATCTGTGGGCGGAAGGGCCGGACGACGCCTCCGCGCAGGCCCTGCTGGACGAGTGGTCGGCGGTCGTGGACAGCGCCGGGCGCTGAGCCGCGCACCCACGGGTACGTGCCGGACGGGCCTCCGCGAGGGGGCCCGTCCGGCACGCCGGTGGGGCCATTCGGAGGTATCGGTGGCGACGTGCGACGATGTGCGGCATGCCGCAGCAGCCCCCCGTTCGGAGCACACCCGCGCTCGGGTCGCGCCCGGACGCGTCCATGTCGCTGCTCACCAACGTCATGGACCACAGCCTCGACGAAGGCTATGCCGAGGCCGCCACTCGTAAGCGGGCCGACGGCTCGGGCGGGATGCCCAGAACGGTGCGGGCGAAGCTCGGTCTCGCCGCCGGGCTGGTGCTCGCCGCCCTCGTGGTGACGGTGGGCGGGGTGCAGGCGCGCGTCGCCGCCCCCGCCGTCGCCAAGGAGCGCGAGGAACTGATCGACCGCATCGATCACGAGACCGAGGCGGCCGACAAGCTGGAAGGCGACGTCGACGAGCTGCGCGACGACGTGAGCGCGCGGCAGCGGGAGGCGCTCCGCGACAGCGGCGGCGGCCAGGCGGTGCTGGCGGGGATGCTCGCGGGTGCCGTCGGGGTGCACGGGCCCGGCGTGAAGCTGGTCGTGGACGACGCCGAGGAGGCGTCCCCGGGAGGCGGGGGGAACCCGCGCGAGACGACGGGGTTCTCCGACACCGGCCGGGTACGCGACCGTGACATGCAGCGGGTCGTCAACGGGCTGTGGGCGTCGGGCGCGGAGGCCGTCTCGATCAACGGGCAGCGGCTGACGGCGCTGTCGGCCATCAGGGCGGCGGGCGACGCGATACTGGTCGACAACCGTCCGCTGGTGCCCCCGTACACCGTCCTCGCGGTGGGTGACGGGAAGAACCTCAGCACCGCTTTCCAGGACAGCTCCGACGGGTTGTATCTGAGCGCCCTCCAGGAGAACTTCGGCATCCGGACCGCCATCTCGGTGGAGAGCGACGTCAAGCTGCCCGCAGCGCCGAGTGTGATCGTACGCACAGCACAGCCAAGCACCGAGAAGAGTGAGAAGGGCACATCGTGATCGCCGTACTGGGCCTCGTCGTGGGAGTCGTGGCCGGCCTCTTGGTCCAGCCCGAGATTCCGGCGGCCGTCGTGCCTTATCTGCCGATCGCCGTCGTGGCGGCGCTGGACGCCGTGTTCGGTGGTCTGCGGGCCATGCTGGACGGGATCTTCGACGACAAGGTGTTCGTCGTGTCGTTCCTGTCGAACGTGGTCGTGGCCGCGCTGATCGTCTTCCTGGGCGACGAGTTGGGCGTCGGGTCGCAGCTGTCCACGGGCGTCGTGGTCGTGCTGGGCATCCGCATCTTCTCCAACGCCGCGGCCATCCGCCGGCACGTCTTCAGGGCGTGAGGCCGATGAGCGACCAGGACAGGACTTCGCGACCGGACGAGACGTCGCACCGCGACGAGGCACTCCGCCAGGAGGCCGCGCCCCGCAGCGAGACCCCCCGTCAGGGGCAGGGGACGCACCGTGACCAGGCCCCGCGGCAGGACGAGACGCCCACGACCCAGCTGTTGCGCAAGGAGTTGCCCGCCGAGGTCCCGGCGCAGGAGACGCGCCCCGGGACCGCCGAGGCGGCGCCCGCTGCGGCCGGCCCCGCTGCCGCAGCCGAAGCGAAGTCTCCGACGCCGTCTGCGGAGGAGCCTCCCGGATGGGCCCCCGGCGAGGACCCCGAGCCGTCGCTGACCGGGCGGCAGCGGCTGGTGCAGGGGCTGTGGCCGCCGCGTGTCACCCGGGCCCAACTCATCGTCGCGCTGCTGCTGTTCGGTCTCGGCTTCGGTCTGGCCGTGCAGGTCGCCTCCAACAGCGAGAGCGGAAACGCCCTGCGCGGTGCGCGCCAGGAGGACCTCGTGCGCATCCTCGATGAACTGGATGACCGCAGTCAGCGTCTAGAGGACGAGAAGCAGGGTCTCGAGAAGCAGCGTCAGGAGCTGGAGAACAGTTCGGACCAGGCCGAGGAGGCCCGTCGGCAGACGGTCGAGAAGGAGAAGCAACTCGGCATCCTGGCGGGCACGGTGGCCGCCGAGGGGCCCGGCATCACTGTGACCATCGATGACAAGAAGGGGACGGTCGAGGCGGACATGCTGCTCGACGCGATCCAGGAGCTGCGCGCGGCGGGGGCGGAGGCGATCCAGGTGAACGACGTGCGGGTGGTCGCCGGCACGTACCTCACCGATTCCGACAACTCCGTGAGCGTCGACGGGAACAAGATCAACGCGCCCTATCGTTTCAAGGTCATCGGCAAGCCGCAGGACCTCGAACCGGCGCTCAACATCCCTGGAGGCGTCGTGCAGACCCTGGAGAAGGAGCAGGCCACCGTGACCGTCGAGCGATCCACCAAGATCGTCGTGGACGCCTTGCGAGCGGCGAAGCAGCCTGACTACGCTCGGTCGTCCTCGCAGTGAACCGGCGGTGCATGGCGGTCGTCGGGCAGGGGCATGAGGTTGCGGGGGGTCGGCGCACCGATCGGGTGGTGCGTGGTGGAAACTGTCTGGTGGCTACGGACGTTGTGAAGATGTCCGGGTCGGCCGGTGTATTCAGTCAGGGTTCGTCCTGCCCCACGGGCGGGTCTGTTTCGGTCAAGGGGAATCGCCCGTGAAGTTGTTTGCGAAGTTGTTCGGCAAGAGCGCGCGAGAAGGCAGCGACAACGCGACCGCGCGCCATCGTGCGCAGCCGGACGCGGAAGGCCAGCGGCCGCTGTTCCGGGACCAGGTGGGTGGTTCGGGCGGTGACATTCCCGGTGGTCAGGGCGCGGCGTCTGTTGACCCCGCCCAGTCCGGCGGCATAGGTTTCGGGCAACCGTCAACCTCAACTACGGGTGGAGGGTTTTCCCCTATGTCGGCCCTGGTGTGTACGAGGTGCGGTAACCGCAACGCGGAGAACAGTCGCTTCTGCTCCAACTGTGGCGCGCCGCTCAGGCCGGGCGTGACGCCGGAGCGGGCGTCGGAGACGACGTCCACGATCTCCATCTCGGGTCTGGAGGCGTACGACGCCGAGGTCACCGGGCAGACGCAGTTGCCGGCGCTCTCGCCCGAGGCTCAGGCCGCGGTCGACGCGCTGCCGTTGGGTTCGGCGCTGCTGGTCGTGCGCCGCGGTCCCAACTCGGGCAGCCGCTTCCTGCTGGACGGCGATCTGACCACGGCGGGGCGTCACCCGCAGAGCGACATCTTCCTGGACGACGTGACCGTCTCGCGTCGCCATGTGGAGTTCCGGCGCGGCCAGGACGGTTCGTTCACGGTGGCCGACGTCGGCAGCCTGAACGGAACGTACGTCAACCGCGAGCGGATCGACGAGGTTCCCCTGTCGAACGGCGACGAGGTGCAGATCGGCAAGTACCGGCTGGTCTTCTACGCGAGCCAGCGAGGCTACTGACCCTCCCCCGGGAGCGTCCCGGGGGCACCCCCCAAGGGAAGGTCCATGCTTCGAACACCGAGGGGCGGTGCCGGGCACGGCGCCGCCGCCGCGGACGGTGGTCTGATGAGCATCGGCACGGTGCTGAACGTGCTGCGCGACGAGTTCCCCGAGGTGACGATCTCCAAGATCCGTTTCCTGGAGGCCGAAGGGCTCGTCGAGCCGCAGCGGACCCCGTCCGGGTACCGCAAGTTCAGCGCCGGGGACGTCGAGCGCCTCGGCCATGTGCTGCGGATGCAGCGAGACCACTATCTGCCGCTCAAGGTGATCCGCGAGCATCTGGACGCCATGGAGCGCGGCGAGGCCGCACCGCTTCCCACGGTGGGCCGGCAGCGGGACGGCGAGACCGTCCCGGAGGCGTCCGACGCTCCCACCGTCGCCCGTATCGGCCGGGCCGAGCTGCTGGCCGCCGCCGGGATCGACGAGCGTGATCTCGACGAGTGGGAGTCGTACGGGCTGGTGGTGCCGCTCGCCGACGGGGTCTACGACGCCGAGGCGGCCACCGTCGCCGCACTGGTGGCCGAACTGGGCCGGTTCGGCATCGAGCCCCGGCATCTGCGGGTGATGAAGGCGGCCGCGGATCGTGAGGCGGGGCTGGTGGACCAGGTGGTCGCCCCGCTCAAGCTGCACCGCAATCCGCAGACGAGGGCGCATGCGCAGGCCCGTACGAAGGAGCTGGCGGACCTCACGGTCCGGCTGCACTCGGCGCTGGTGCAGACCGCGCTCGGAGTGCGGCTGCCCTGAGGGGGCTTGGCGGCTGTCCGGCGGATCATGCCGCCGACGCGGGGTCTGGCACGCCCACCTGCGGCGTTGTCGTCACTCGCCGACTCCCCCACGCTCGGCTTCGCTCGCGCGGGAGGTACCCCCGTCGCGTCGCCTCCCTCCTCCGCCTTGCAGTCGGACGCACCAGACCCCGCTCAGCTGGGCCGACCGGTCCCGCTGCTTTCTTGCGACTTGATCCGCCAAAGAGCCGCGTCCTTCAGCTCGGCGGCGAGGATCGCCCCCATCGGTCCGGCGCCGAGAGCACCGCTGACGAGGAACCCGCCCACCATCGAGACCGGCATGACGACCCCGCCGAGCCACACCATGGTGTCCACGGGGACGGTGTAGGGCCCGAGAGCCCCTGGCGCAGGCCCGCCCGGGTGCTGCGCGCGGCGGCCGGATCGGTCAACCGTTCCCGGCCCGACTACCCAAACGTCCCGGGCACGGCCTAGGGTTGCTGTGTGAACGAGCTCGATGTCGTAGGTGTCCGGGTCGAGATGCCCTCCAACCAACCGATCGTGCTGCTGCGTGAAGTGGGAGGCGACCGTTACCTCCCGATCTGGATCGGGCCGGGGGAGGCGACGGCCATCGCCTTCGCCCAGCAGGGCATGGCTCCGGCGCGGCCGCTGACCCACGATCTGTTCAAGGACGTGCTGGAGGCTGTCGGCCAGGAGCTCACGGAAGTGCGCATCACGGATCTGCGTGAGGGCGTCTTCTACGCCGAGCTGGTCTTCGCCAGCGGGGTCGAGGTGAGCGCCCGCCCCTCCGACGCCATAGCGCTGGCCCTGCGCACCGGGACGCCGATCTTCGGCAGCGACACGGTGCTGGACGACGCGGGCATCGCGATCCCGGACGAGCAGGAGGACGAGGTGGAGAAGTTCCGCGAGTTCCTCGACCAGATCTCCCCGGAGGACTTCGGCACCAGCAATCAGTAGGCCTCGCGGGGCGCTGCCGGCACTTCCGAGGGGGCGTTGCGGCAGGGCCGGTTCCCGGCAATTGCCGGGGGCGAGTGAGAGCGTCCTACGGCTCCTTCTCAGCGCATTCGGCTAGCCTTTCCCCGCGACGGGGTGCGGGAAACCACTCTTAGGGTGATTATCACCCGGCGTGGCGAGTGTGGCGATCGTTGACGCACCCCCGGTGACTGCCTACCGTCGAGAGGCAGGTCAAGGACGGAGGTCGGCGTGAGAAGCAGCGGCGACGGTACGGCTGGGGGTGCCCCCGGATTCGGTGTCGGGGGTGGCGGTCCGTACCCGCCCCCAGGCTCTCGGCTGCGTGCGAGCGGGGGGCATCCCGGTCACGGCAGTGCGGCCCCGCAGGCTTCGCAGCGGCCGGCGGCCGTGCCGAGCGGCGGAGGGGCGGCGTCCATGGCGTCCGAACAGATCGGCTACCGGGGTCCGACGGCCTGCGCGGCCGCGGGCATCACCTACCGGCAATTGGACTACTGGGCCCGCACGGGGCTCGTCGAGCCGAGCGTGCGGCCCGCCCACGGGTCGGGCACCCAGCGTCTGTACAGCTTCCGGGACGTCGTCGTCCTGAAGATCGTCAAGCGGTTCCTGGACACGGGGGTGTCGCTGCAGAACATCCGCACCGCCGTCCAGCACCTGCGTGAGCGCGGGTTCCGTGATCTGGAGCGGCTGACGCTGATGAGCGACGGGGCCACGGTCTACGAGTGCACGTCCCCCGACGAGGTCCACGCGCTGCTTCAGGGCGGCCAGGGAGTCTTCGGCATCGCGGTGGGCGTGGTCTGGCGGGACGTCGAGAGCGCGCTGTCGCAGCTGCACGGGGAACGCCTCGACACCGGGGAGACGCTCGTGGGGCACAACCCGGCCGACGAGCTGGCGCGGCGGCGCAACCGGGCGGTCTGACCTTCCGGGGAGCCTTTCCGGCGGCCTCTCGGCCGTCGGAGACCGCGGTGTGACGCCGTTGTCAGTGGTGTGGTGCAGCATCGGAGATGTGAGAAACGCGCCCACCATCCTGCACCTCGACATGGATGCCTTCTTCGCGCAGGCGGAGCAGGCGTCCAAGCCGAGCCTGCGCGGGAAGGCCGTGATCGTGGGGGGCCTCGGGCCGCGCGGGGTGGTGGCCACCGCCTCGTACGAGGCGCGGGTGTTCGGGGTGCACTCGGCGATGCCCATGGGGCAGGCGCGCCGGCTGGCTCCGAACGCCGCCTACCTGGTGCCGCGGTTCATGTTCTACCGCGCCATCAGCGACCAGGTGATGGCGCTGCTGCGGGCCCTGTCCCCGCTGGTGGAGCCGCTCAGCCTGGACGAGGCGTTCGTCGACCTGGAGGCCGGGGGAGCGGCCTGGGACGGTGTGTCGGCGCAGGCGGCCGGGGTCCGGCTGCGCGCGGACATCCGTGCCGTCACGGGGCTCACGGGGTCGGTGGGGCTGGCCGCCTCCAAGATGCTCGCGAAGATCGCCTCGGAGCGGGCCAAGCCGGACGGGCTGGTGCTGATCGAGCCGGGGACCGAGCGGGCGCTGCTCGGCCCGATGTCGGTGCGGACGCTGCCGGGCGTGGGGCCTGCGACCGGCGACCATCTCAGACGGGCGGGGATCACCACGGTCGACGAGCTCGCCGAGGCCGGCGAGGACGAACTCGTACGGCTGCTGGGCAAGGCGCACGGACACGCGCTGTACGGCATGGCGCTGGCGCGGGACGAGCGGCCGGTGGTGGCCGAGCGGGAGACCAAGTCGGTGTCCGTGGAGGACACCTACGACGTGGACATCCACGACCGGCTGCGGGTGGGGCTGGAGGTCGGGCGGCTGGCGGACCGGTGCGTGCGCAGGCTGCGCGAGGCCGGGCTGTCGGGACGGACGATCGTTTTGAAGGTACGGCGCTACGACTTCTCCACGCTCACCCGGTCCGAGACCCTGCGCGGGCCCACCGACGACCCCGCCGTGGTGCGGGAGGCGGCGGCGCGGCTGCTGGAATCCGTGGACACCACGGGAGGGGTGCGGCTGCTCGGCGTGGGAGTCAGCGGCCTGGCGGACTACACGCAGGAGGACCTGTTCGCACAGGCCGCGGGGGAGCGGATGTCGGCGGCGCCCGAGGAGGAGCCGGCGCGTGAGTCAGCCGAGCGGGAGGAGACGCCCGCGGAACACCGGTGGCGTCCGGGGCTCGACATACGCCACGCCGAGCTGGGGCACGGCTGGGTGCAGGGCAGCGGCCTCGGCCGGGTCACCGTGCGTTTCGAGACGCCCTGGTCGGATGTGGGCCGGGTGCGGACGTTCCGGGTCGACGACCCCGCCCTGGAGCCGGCGGACCCGCTGCCCCTGGTGCCCGGCGCGCCCCCGGGGACGCCCGGCGCCGGACCGCCGCCCGAGACGGAGGCAGCCCCGCGTGCGGCTGCGCCCGGGCCCGGGCCCCGCACGGCCCCGACCCGGTGACCTGCGGCGCGGCTCAGGTGTCGTCCGAGCCGGCGAGTCTGCCGAAGTCGTGGTCGGGCAGCGGGGGAGGGGCGGCCACGTCGAGGCCGTAGTGGTGGTAGAGCTGGAGCTCCTGCTCGGGGGAGAGGTGGCGGCCCACGCCGAAGTCGGGGGCCTCCTTGATCAGGGTCCGCTCGAAGGGGATGCGCAGCGCGCCCTCCACCAGTTCGCTGGGCTCCAGCGGGACGAAGGCGTCACGGGAGAAGAGGCCGGTGCGTATGGCGGCCCATTCCGGCACGCCGGTCGCGTCGTCGAGGTAGACCTCGTCCACCGTGCCGATCTTGGCGCCGTTGCGGTCGAACGCCTTGCGGCCGATCAGGTTGCGCGGATCGATGTCGGTCTGCACGGGCCCTCCACGTGGTCGCACCTCATCCGTAAGCACTACAAAAGAGCACAACCGGACGGGCGGCCACTCGAAAGGAGGGGCGTTGACCCCGCTGGTAGTCTGGCAACGGCTGCTGACCCCGTGCGGGAGAGTCCTCCGAGACGCCATCGGAGGCGCCGAAGGAGCAAATCCTCCCCGGAATCTCTCAGGCCCACGTACCGCACGGACGAGGTCACTCTGGAAAGCAGAGCGGTGGCGCGAGTTGCCGCTCTCACCGACGGTGAAAACCGGACGCCCACGGGCGGCCGGTGAAACTCTCAGGTTGAGATGACAGAGGGGGAGGCCGTCCGGGTACCCGCGCCAGTGGTGCCCCTCGAAGGTCGCGTCAGACCAGGAGGCCTCCGCAATGACCGCCCATCGCATTCCGCTCTCCGACCTCGAACAGGGAATCCCCTTCGAGCAGCGCCACATCGGCCCTGACCAGGAGGCGCGGGCCAAGATGCTCGCGCAGGTCGGATACGGCTCGCTGGACGAGCTGACCGCCGCCTCCGTCCCGGATGTGATCAAGAACGCCGACGCGCTGGACCTGCCCGGCGCGCGCACCGAGGCCGAGGTGCTGGCCGAGCTGCGGTCGCTCGCCGACCGCAACGAGGTCCTCGCCCCCATGATCGGCCTCGGGTACTACGGCACGTTCACGCCGCCCGTCATCCTGCGCAACGTCATGGAGAACCCGGCCTGGTACACGGCCTACACGCCCTATCAGCCGGAGATCTCGCAGGGCCGGCTGGAGGCCCTGCTGAACTTCCAGACCATGGTCGCCGACCTGACCGGGCTGCCCACCTCGGGCGCCTCGCTGCTCGACGAGGGGACGGCCGCCGCCGAGGCGATGGCGCTGGCCCGCCGCATGGGCAAGAACAAGAAGGGTCTCTTCCTGATCGACGCGGACGTGCTGCCGCAGACGATCGCCGTGATCGAGACCCGCGCCGAGCCGACCGGCGTCGAGGTGGTCGTCGCAGACCTCGCCGACGGCATCCCCGCCGAGATCGCCGGCCGTGAGATCAACGGCGTGCTGCTCCAGTACCCAGGCGCCTCCGGCGTCGTACGGGACATCAAGCCCGTCATCGACCAGGCCCACGAGCTGGGCGCGCTCGTCGTCGTCGCTGCCGACCTGCTCGCTCTGACGCTGCTGACCTCGCCCGGGGAGCTGGGCGCGGACATCGCCGTCGGCACGACGCAGCGGTTCGGTGTGCCGATGGGCTTCGGCGGGCCGCACGCCGGCTACATGGCCGTCCAGGAGAAGTTCGCGCGGAGCCTGCCCGGGCGGCTCGTGGGCGTCTCCGTCGACGTGGACGGCGACAAGGCCTACCGGCTGGCGCTGCAGACGCGCGAGCAGCACATCCGGCGGGAGAAGGCGACCAGCAACATCTGCACGGCTCAGGTGCTGCTCGCCGTCATGGCCGGGATGTACGCGGTGTACCACGGCCCCGAGGGGCTGCGGGCGATCGCCCGGCGCACGCACCGGTACGCGACGATCCTGGCCGCGGGGCTCACGGCCGGCGGGGCCGAGGTCGTGCACGGCTCCTACTTCGACACGCTGACCGTCCGTGTGCCGGGCCGGGCCGCCGACGTCGTCGCCGCCGCGCGGGGCAACGGCGTCAACCTGCGCCTCGTCGACGCCGACCACGTGTCGATCGCCTGCGACGAGACCACCGGGCGGGCCCAGATCACCGCCGTGTGGGCCGCGTTCGGGACCGAGGGCGACATCGCGGCGCTGGACGCGGTCACCGAGGACACCCTGCCCACGGGGCTGCTGCGTGCCGACGAGGTCCTCACCCACCCCGTCTTCCACCAGCACCGCTCCGAGACCGCGATGCTGCGCTACCTGCGCCGGCTGTCCGACCGGGACTACGCGCTGGACCGGGGCATGATCCCGCTGGGTTCGTGCACCATGAAGCTCAACGCCACCACCGAGATGGAGCCGGTCACCTGGCCCGAGTTCGGGCAACTGCACCCCTTCGCGCCCGCCGATCAGGCGCAGGGATACCTCACCCTCATCCGGGAACTGGAGGAGCGGCTCGCCGAGGTCACCGGCTACGACAAGGTCTCCCTCCAGCCCAACGCGGGCTCGCAGGGCGAGCTGGCCGGGCTGCTCGCCGTGCGCGGCTACCACCGGGCCAACGGGGACGAGCAGCGCACGGTGTGCCTGATCCCCTCGTCCGCGCACGGGACGAACGCCGCCAGTGCCGTGATGGCCGGCATGAAGGTCGTCGTCGTCGCCACCGCCGGCGACGGCGAGATCGACGTCGAGGACCTGCGGGCGAAGATCGACAAGCACCGTGACGAGCTCGCCGTGCTGATGATCACCTACCCGTCGACGCACGGTGTGTTCGAAGAGCACGTCGCCGACATCTGCGCCCAGGTGCACGACGCCGGCGGCCAGGTGTACGTGGACGGCGCCAACCTCAACGCGCTCGTGGGGCTGGCCAAGCCGGGGCACTTCGGCGGTGACGTCTCCCACCTGAACCTGCACAAGACGTTCTGCATCCCGCACGGCGGCGGCGGTCCCGGCGTCGGCCCGGTGGCCGTGCGCTCGCACCTCGCCCCGTACCTGCCGAACCACCCGCTGCAGCCCGCCGCGGGGCCCGAGACGGGCGTCGGACCGATCTCGGCCGCGCCCTGGGGCTCCGCCGGCATCCTGCCGATCTCGTGGGCCTATGTGCGGCTCATGGGCGGGGAGGGGCTGAAGCGGGCCACCCAGGTGGCGGTGCTCAGCGCCAACTACATCGCCAAGCGGCTCGAACCGCACTACCCCGTGCTGTACACCGGCCCCGGCGGGCTCGTCGCGCACGAGTGCATCATCGATCTGCGGCCGCTGACCAAGGCGACCGGGGTGAGCGTCGACGACGTGGCCAAGCGGCTCATCGACTACGGCTTCCACGCGCCGACGATGTCGTTCCCGGTGGCCGGGACGCTGATGATCGAGCCCACCGAGTCCGAGGACATCATCGAGCTGGACCGGTTCTGCGAGGCGATGATCGCCATCCGTGCGGAGATCGAGAAGGTCGCCTCGGGCGCGTGGCCGGCCGACGACAACCCGCTGCGCAACGCACCGCACACCGCCGCCGCGCTCGGCGGGCAGTGGGAGCACGCGTACTCGCGGGAGGAGGCCGTCTTCCCGGCCGGGGTGTCGGCCGCCGACAAGTACTGGCCGCCGGTGCGCCGGATCGACCAGGCCTTCGGCGACCGGAACCTGGTGTGCTCCTGCCCGCCGCTGGACGCCTACGAGGACTGACGCCGGGCGGCCCGCGCCGGTGCGCCGAGGGCTCCCGTCCCCTGTGGGCGGGAGCCCTCGGGCGTCTCATCCCGTCGCCAGGGACACCTCGGTCGCCTTGATGAGGGCGACGGCGTGGGAGCCGACGGTGAGACCGAGGTCCTCGACGGCCTCCCGGGTGATGACGGCGACCAGTTCGCCGTCCTCGACGGCGAGCCCGACCGAGGCCATCGCGCTGCCGACGGCGATGCCGGTGACCGTGCCGGGGATCTGATTGCGGATCGACAGCCCCTCGACCGGGCCGGTGGCCACCGCGACCTCCGTCGACTTCACCAGGGCGCGGACGGCGGAGCCGGGCGCCAGATCGAGGCCGTTCACGGCCTCCCTGGTGATCGCCGCGGTGACGGACCGGCCGCTGGTGAGGCGGATGCCGACGGTGGCCATCACGTCGCCGGGGGCGACGGCGGTGACCGTGCCGGGGAGCTGGTTGCGGATGCTCAGGGTCATGGGCATCCACCGTAGGGCCCGGTCGGCGCTATGCCGGGTATGCGTGCGTCTGTGCCGCTTTGAGCGTCGCCCAGACCGTGGCGCCGGGGTGCA
Organism: Streptomyces sp. NPDC101166; assembly: GCF_044768125.1. Taxonomy (NCBI): domain Bacteria; kingdom Bacillati; phylum Actinomycetota; class Actinomycetes; order Kitasatosporales; family Streptomycetaceae; genus Streptomyces; species Streptomyces sp. NPDC101166. Next base: position 33,235 of record NZ_JBIWPF010000034.1, on the reverse strand, counting down.
GGTCCAGCTCGGCGGCCGCGACCGTGGTGAGGTCGGCGGCCAGCGGGAGTTCGCCGCCGAGGTCGGCGCGGATCTGGTCGCCGTGGGTCTCCAGACCGGCCACCTCGCAGCGCCACATGTTGCGGGCGCTGGAGCCGGCGGGGCGGTCGCGGTGGAGGGTGACCGCGCTCGGCGGGAAGGCGACGAAGACCGGGCCGGAGAGCTCCTCCGCCGTGGTCAGCGCGGGCCCCGCGTCCAGATGGACCGTGTGCCCGTCGGCCCGGCCCCGGTAGAGGTTGAGGCCGACCAGCTGCGCGATGTACTCCGTGCGGGGATGACGGGCGATGTCGGACGGGGCGCCCTCCTGGACGACGCGGCCGTGCTCGACGACGACCAGACGGTCCGCGAGGACCATGGCGTCCAGCGGGTCATGGGTGACCAGGACGGCGACGGCCTCGAACGCCGCCAGATGGCGGCGCAGCCCGGCGCGCACCTCGAGCCGGGTGCGGGCGTCCAGCGCGGCGAGCGGCTCGTCGAGCAGCAGCAGCCGGGGGTGGGTGGCGAGGGCGCGGGCCAGGGCGACGCGCTGGGCCTGGCCGCCGGACAGTCGGCGGGGCTTGGCGCCGGCGTGTTCGGTGAGACCCATGCGCTCCAGCCATCCGGCGGCCTGTGCGCGGGCCTGCGCCTTGGTGGCGCCTTGGCAGCGCGGGCCGAACGCCACGTTGTCCAGTGCGCTCAGGTGCGGGAAGAGCAGGTAGTCCTGGAAGACCACGCCGACGGGACGGGACTCCGGCGCGGTGCGCTCCAGCGCCTCGCCGTCCAGGCGCAGATGGCCCTCGGCCAGCGGGACGAGCCCGGCCAGGGCGCGCAGGGCCGTCGTCTTGCCGGCGCCGTTGGGGCCGAGCAGGGCCACGACGTCGCCGGGCGCGGCCCGGAGCGTCACGTCGAGGCGGAAGGAGCCGCGGTCGACGACGAGGCGGGAGTCCAGGCCCGCGGTGAGGGGTGCGCCGGCCGCGGTCATGGCGCGGTCATCCAGCGGTCGCGCAGGCCCGCCAGGACGGCCACGGACACGACCAGGAGCACCAGGCTGAGGGCGATGGCGGCCTCCGGGTCGCTCTGCAGGGCGAGGTAGACGGCGAGCGGCATGGTCTGTGTGCGGCCGGGGAAGTTACCCGCGAAGGTGATCGTGGCGCCGAACTCGCCGAGCGCGCGTGCCCAGGCCAGCACCGCGCCGGCCGCGATGCCCGGGGCGACCATCGGCAGGGTCACGCGGCGGAAAGCGGTGAAGCGGGAGGCGCCCAGGGTGGCGGCGGCCTCCTCGTAGCGGGGGTCGGCGGCGCGCAGGGTCCCCTCGACGCTGATGACGAGGAACGGCATCGCCACGAACGTCTCCGCGACGACGACGCCCGCCGTGGTGAAGGGGAGCGTGACGCCGAACCAGGCGTCCAGCCACTGCCCGACCACGCCGTTGCGGCCGAGGGCCAGCAGCAGCGCCACACCGCCCACCACCGGGGGCAGCACCAGCGGCAGGGTGACCAGGGCGCGGACCAGGCCGCGGCCGGGGAAGTCCGCGCGCGCCAGCAGCCAGGCCAGGGGCACGCCGACGACCAGGCTCACCGCGGTCGCGGCGGTGGCGCAGACGAGGGAGAGCCGCAGCGCCTGCCAGACCGCGTCGCTGGTCAGCTGCTCGGGCAGGTGGTGCCAGGGGGCGCGCACCACGAGAGCGACCAGCGGCAGCAGGAGGAAGGCCAGTCCGAGGAGGGCGGGCAGGAGGAGCGCGAAGGGAACGCCCGCGCGGACCCCGCGTTTCACGGCTTCAGGAATCCGGCCTCGGACAGCACGCGGGCGCCCTGCGCGGACCGCACGAGGTCGATGAAGGCACGGGCCGCCGTCGGGTTCGGGGCGTCCCCGAGGAGGGTGATGGGGTAGTCGTTGACGGCGCCGGCCGACTCTGGGAAGTCCACGCCCTCCACCTTGTCACCCGCCGCGTGCACATCGGTCTTGTACACCAGCGCGGCGTCGGCCTCCTTCAGCTCGACCTTGGTCAGGGCGCTTTTGACGTCCTGCTCGTAGGAGGCCGGGGTGACCTTCAGGCCGCCGGCGGTGAGGGCCTTCTGGGCGGCGGCGCCGCACGGGACGCTCTTGTCGCACAGGACGACCTTCAGGCCCGGCCTGGTGAGGTCTTTCAGGGAGGCGATCTTGTCGGGGTTGCCCGGGGCGGTGGCTATCTCCAGCCGGTTGCGGGCGAAGGTGACGGGGGCGGAGGCGTTGGCCTTCTCGTCCGTCACGATCGCCATGGTCTTGGCGCTGGCGGCGGCGAACACGTCGGCCGGGGCGCCGCCGGTGATGCTCGCGGCGAGGGAGTCGCTGCCGCCGAAGCTGAAGGTGACCTCGGTGCCGGGGTGGGTCTTCTCGAACTCCTTGCCGAGCGCGGTGAAGCTCTCCTTGAGGGAGGCGGCCGCGAAGACGGTCACCGTCCCCGAGGGCTTCGCCGGGGATCCGGAGGCGTCGGTCGCCGTGCCCTCGGCGTCGGAACAGCCGGCCAGGGCCAGCAGCGCGACCGCCGAGGCGGCGGCCTGCGACGTCCGGCGGGCCCGGCGCCTGGTTCGGGTCATCACGGCGATCTCCTCGGTGTCGTCGGTCCCTCGAACGGGTCCCTGCCGTGATGATAATGCCGCATGTGCGAGGTGTGATCGCCTGCTGGCCTCGCATCAGCCGCCGAGAACGATGCCTGAGGGGTGCATGTGCTTTGCCGACTGCGATCAGACGCGGTCGATGTGGACGTTGGTCGACTTCACGCGGGCGGTGGCCTCCATGCCGATCTCCAGGCCGAGTTCCTCCACGGCCTCCCGGGTGAGCAGGGAGACCAGGCGGTGCGGGCCGGCCTGGATCTCCACCTGGGCGGCGACGTCGCCGAGTTTGATCGCGGTGACGATGCCGGGGAAGGCGTTGCGGGCCGAGGTGTAGGAGGCCGCGCCCTCCTCGGGGCTGCCCGCCTGGGCGAGTTCGACGGAGAACGCGGCGAGGTCCTCGCCGTCGATGAGACGTCGCCCGGTCTCGTCGCGGTGGGTCGCCACCCGGCCCGCGTCGGCCCAGCGGCGCGCGGTGTCGGGGCTCACGCCGAGCAGACGCGCGGCCTGGCCGATGGTGTAGGACTGCATGCCGTCACGATAGGGGCACCGGCCGGCCGGGCCCGCGTCAGCCGGTGTGGACGCGGGGGCGGCGGGCGCGGTCCGGTTCCGCCTCGCGCAGGACCTCTCGGGTGACCGGGGCGACCTCGCCCTGACCGAAGAGGAAGAAGCGCAGGAAGTTGGCGAACGGATTGCCCTCGGTCCACTCGAAGTAGATGTGGGGCGTGCAGCCCGTCGCGTCGCGGACGTGGAGCAGCAGCGCGGCCAGGGCGTTGGGGATCGAGGAGGACTCCAGGGTCAGGACCCGGTAGCGGTTGTGCAGGACCTCGCCGCGCACGGTCAGGTTCGCCTCGAACTCGGACGGGTCCAGGACGGTGACCTCGACGAAGACGAAGTCCTCCTGGCCGGGGATGTCGTTGTCGTACCGGATCTGCTCGATCTTGTCGCGGTACTCTGCCTTGTCGCGCTGGTCGGGCTCATTGGCGATGAACCGGATCTTCCGGCTGGCCATGTCCCGGATGAAACGTTCCGCCATGGGGTCGAGCGTCACGCCGGTGACGCGGAGTTCGAAGGCGCGGGCCAGCCGGGACAGGAGCGAGACGAGGATGATGCCGGCGATGAAACAGGCGCCGATCTTCACGCCGTCGGGACGCTCGATGACGTTGACGACCGTCGTGTAGAGGAACACCGCCGCGATGACCGCGAAAGCGATCGTCCACTTGCGCTGTCCGGCCTTGCGGGCGGCGATGGTCACGGCGATCGCCGCCGAGCTGATCAGCACCAGCACACCGGTTGCGTACGCGCCGCCCTGGGCGTCGACGTCGGCGTCGAAGATCCAGGTGACGAGGAAGGCGACCAGGGTGAAGACGATGACCATCGGGCGCACGGCGCGGGCCCAGTGCGGGGCCATGCCGTAGCGAGGCAGGTAGCGCGGCATCAGGTTGAGCAGGCCGGCCATCGCGGAGGCCCCGGCGAACCACAGGATGGCGATCGTCGAGACGTCGTAGACCGTGCCGAAGACGTTGCCCAGGTAGTCGTGCGCCAGATAGGCGAGCGCGCGGCCGTTGGCGTCTCCGCCGGGCTCGAACTCCTTCTCCGGGATGAGCAGGGTGGTGATGAAGCTGGTGGTGATCAGAAAGCCGCTCATGACCAGGGCGGCGGTGGTGAGCAGCTTCTTGGTGTCCCGGATGCGGCCGGTCGGACGTTCGTCGGTGTCGCCGGGCTCGCCCTGGACGTGCGGCATGACGGCGACGCCGGTCTCGAAGCCGGAGAGGCCGAGCGCGAGTTTGGGGAAGACGATCAGGGCCAGGCCGATCATGACGAAGACGTTGCCGTGTTCTGCGGTCAGGGCGCTCGACCAGTCGGTGACGACGTGTTCCTCGGTGGCGATGTGCCACAGCCCGACGACCACGACGACCGCGTTCAGCGCGAGGTAGACGCCCACCAGGACGACGGCGAACCCGATCGCCTCCAGGAAGCCCTTGAGGAAGACCGCGCCGAGCAGCGCCACGAGGATGAGCGTGATCAGCATCTGCCGGTCGTGCAGGGCGCTGTTGAGGTGCGGGTTCTCCACGAGGTGGGTGGAGGCGTCCGCCGCGGACAGGGTGATGGTGATCAGGAAGTCGGTGGCGGCGAAGCCGAGCAGGGTCAGGACGAACAGCTTGCCCTTCCAGAACGACAGCAGCCGCTCCAGCATGGCGATCGAGCCCTCGCCGCGCGGGCTCTCCTCGGCGACGCGCCGGTAGACCGGCAGCGCCCCGGCCAGCGTGACGATCACCAGCACGATCGTCGCGATCGGCGACAGCAGTCCGGCCGCGAGGGCGGCGATGCCCGGCTGGTAGCCGAGGGTGGAGAAGTAGTCGACGCCGGTCAGGCACATGACCCGGTACCAGCGCTGACCCTCGTGGGCCGGTTCCGGCGCCGCGTGCGGGCCTTGGTGGCCGCCGTCCTTGCCCATGTCGGACAGGCCCTCCAGCATCCACGCGCGAAGGCGGCCGGATGCGGGGTGCTCGGTGGTGGCCATCGGCGGTGCTCCTGAGGTGCGGCTGGGCCTGTGGTGCGGCGCGCGGTGCGCGGTTTTTGGCCATCACGCGGACGGCCGCCTCAGCGTAAGCGGAGAGTGATGCGTGGGCCCACGGCGGAAGGGGGTTCGCGGCGTCAAGCTTGTGTTAAGACTCGCCGGGCGGACCTGCGAAGAGCGTCGGAGGGCGATGCCGGGGCGGGTACGGAGGGCATTGCGCCGTACGGGGGAGCAGGCGCGGGTGACGGGGCCGTGAGGCGTCGTCGGACACCCAGCGTCACGCGCGTATGAGTCCCGTCAAGGGCGGGTGGAGCGGCGTATGGGAGCCGTCAACGGCGCTCGCTTCCGGCCACCGGGGTTGTTTCCTCGACATCGACAGCGTTCGACGCCCGATGCCGCGCGTTGGACGTCCGATCCGCATCCCCGACTTCAGGAGCTCACGATGGCCGATCTGGCCTTCGTCGTCACCACGATCGCGGTCTTCGCCCTGGTGGCCCTCGTCGCCAAGGGGGTGACGAAGCTGTGACCGCCGAGAACGTCGTCGGCCTGGTCGTGGCCGTCGCCCTGCTGGGCTATCTCGTCCTCGCCCTGCTCTTCCCCGAGAGGTTCTGAGAATCGATGGGTCCCGTACTCGCGGGCGTCCTCCAACTGCTCGCCCTCGTCGGCGCGCTGGCCCTCGCCCACATACCGCTCGGCGACCACATGGCCAAGGTCTACTCCTCCGACCGGCACTGGCGGGTCGAGAAGTGGATCTACCGGGGCATCGGCGCCGACCCCGACACGCGGATGCGCTGGACCGCGTACCTGCGCGGGGTGCTCGCCTTCTCGGCGGCCGGCGTCCTCTTCCTCTACCTGCTCCAGCGGATCCAGGGCGTGCTGCCGCTGTCCCTGGGCTTCAGGTCGATCGACCCGGACCAGGCGTTCAACACCGCCGTGTCCTTCGTGACCAACACCAATTGGCAGTCGTACTACGGCGAGCAGGCCATGGGCCATGTGGTGCAGACCGCCGGGCTGGCCGTGCAGAACTTCGTCTCCGCGGCCGTCGGCATGGCCGTCGCGGTGGCCCTGGTGCGCGGGTTCGCCCGCTCGCGCTCGGGCGAACTGGGCAACTTCTGGGCCGACATGGTGCGCGGCGTCACCCGCATCCTGCTGCCGGGCGCCTTCGTCGCGGCGATCGTACTGGTCGCCTGCGGCGTGATCCAGAACTTCTCCGGCATCCACGAGGTCGGTCAGTTCCTCGACGGGCACAGCCTGGGCGGGTCGCAGCAGTGGAACGGCGGGGCGGTGGCCTCGCAGGAGGCCGTCAAGGAGCTCGGCACCAACGGCGGCGGCTACTTCAACGCCAACTCCGCACACCCCTTCGAGAATCCGACGCCGTTCACCGACCTCTTCGAGATCTTCCTGATGCTGGTGATCCCGTTCTCGCTGACGCGGACGTTCGGCGTCATGGTCGGCTCGGTCCGGCAGGGCTACGCGATCCTCGCCACGATGGGCGCCATCTGGGCCGGCTTCATCGCTCTGATGATGTGGACCGAGTTCGCGCACCACGGCCCGGCGTTCCAGATCGCCGGCGGAGCCATGGAGGGCAAGGAGGTCCGCTTCGGGGTCGGCGCCTCGTCGATCTTCGCGGTGTCGACCACGCTCACCTCGACCGGCGCGGTGGACTCCTTCCACTCCTCCTTCACCGGCCTCGGCGGCGGGATCGCCATGCTGGGCATGATGCTGGGCGAGATCGCGCCCGGCGGCACCGGCTCCGGCCTCTACGGCATGCTGATCATGGCGGTCATCGCGGTGTTCATCGCCGGGCTGATGGTCGGCCGCACGCCCGAGTACCTCGGCAAGAAGATCGGCACCCGCGAGATCAAGCTCGCCGCCTGCTACATCCTCGTCACACCGGCGCTGGTACTGGTCCTGACCGCCGCCGCGATGGCACTGCCGACCCCGGTCCACTCGATGACCAACTCCGGGGCGCACGGTTTCTCCGAGATCCTCTACGCCTACACCTCCGCCGCGAACAACAACGGCTCGGCCTTCGCCGGCCTGAACGCGGACACGCAATGGTTCAACACCACCCTGGGCCTGGCGATGCTCCTCGGCCGGTTCCTGCCGATCGTGTTCGTGCTGGCGCTGGCCGGCTCGCTCGGCGAGCAGCGGCCGGTCCCGGTCACCGCGGGCACGCTGCGCACCGAGAAACCGCTGTTCACCGGCCTGCTAGTGGGCGCGGTGCTGATCATCACCGGTCTCACCTACTTCCCCGCCCTCGCGCTCGGGCCGCTCGCAGAGGGGCTGGCGGCATGACCACCCGTACCGAGAACCAAGAGGACTCGATGTCCACAGCCACCCCGACCCGGGTGCCGCACAGCGACGTGCCCACCGGGCACAAGCCCTCCGAGGGCCGTGTCGGCGCGGGACTGTTCGACCCCGGCCAGCTGGTCCGGTCGCTGCCGGACGCCTTGCGCAAGCTGGACCCGCGGGTGATGGTCAAGTCGCCCGTCATGTTCGTGGTGTGGGTCGGCTCACTGCTGACCACCGCGTTCTCCCTGAAGGACCCGGGCGACCCGTTCGGCTGGACCATCAGCGCCTGGCTGTGGCTGACCGTGGTCTTCGCCAACCTGGCGGAGGCGGTCGCCGAGGGCCGCGGCAAGGCGCAGGCCGACACGCTGCGCAAGGCCAAGACCGACACGGTGGCCCGGCGGGTCGTCGGCGCCGTCGAGGAAAGCGTTCCCGGCGCCGAGTTGAGGATCGGCGACCTCGTCGTCTGCGAGGCGGACGACGTCATCCCCGGTGACGGCGACGTCGTCGAGGGCGTGGCCTCCGTCGACGAGTCCGCGATCACCGGTGAGTCGGCGCCCGTCATCCGCGAGTCCGGCGGCGACCGCTGCGCCGTCACCGGCGGCACCAAGGTCCTCTCCGACCAGATCGTCGTCAAGATCACGACGAGGCCCGGTGAGACCTTCATCGACCGGATGATCGGCCTCGTCGAGGGCGCGGCCCGGCAGAAGACGCCCAACGAGATCGCGCTGAACATCCTGCTCGCCTCGCTGACCGTCGTCTTCCTGCTGGCCTGCGCCACGCTGCCGCCGTTCGCCGACTACGCGGGCGCCCGGGTGACGATGGTCGTACTGGTGGCGCTGCTGGTCTGCCTCATCCCGACCACGATCGGCGCGCTGCTCTCCGCGATCGGCATCGCCGGCATGGACCGGCTGGTCCAGCGCAACGTCCTCGCCATGTCGGGACGCGCGGTCGAGGCCGCCGGCGACGTCTCCACGCTGCTGCTCGACAAGACCGGCACCATCACCCTCGGCAACCGTCGCGCCGCCGAGTTCGTGCCGGTGCGCGGGGCGACGGAGGCCGAACTCGCCGACGCCGCCCAGCTGTCGTCGCTGGCCGACGAGACGCCCGAAGGGCGCTCCGTCGTCGTGCTGGCCAAGGAGCGCTACGGGCTGCGCGAGCGGCACCAGGGCGAGCTGGCCGACGCCGAGTGGATCGCCTTCACGGCCCAGACCCGGATGTCGGGCGTGGACGTCGGCGGCCGCAGGATACGCAAGGGGGCGAGCGGCTCGGTCGCCGCCTGGGTGACCGAGCGTGGCGGCCGAGTGGCTGCGGACGCACAGGAGTTGACCGACGGGATCGCCGCGGCCGGCGGTACGCCGCTGCTCGTGGCGGTCGAGGACGGAGGCGTGGCCCGGGTGCTGGGCGTCGTCCACCTCAAGGACGTCGTCAAGGACGGCATGCGCGAGCGGTTCGACGAACTGCGCCGCATGGGCATCAGGACCGTCATGATCACCGGCGACAATCCGCTCACCGCCAGGGCGATCGCCGAGGAGGCAGGCGTCGACGACTTCCTCGCCGAGGCCACCCCCGAGGACAAGATGGCCCTCATCAAACGGGAGCAGGCCGGCGGCAAGCTCGTCGCGATGACCGGCGACGGCACGAACGACGCGCCCGCCCTCGCCCAGGCGGACGTCGGCGTCGCCATGAACACCGGCACGTCGGCCGCCAAGGAGGCCGGCAACATGGTCGACCTCGACTCCGACCCGACCAAGCTCATCGAGATCGTCGAGATCGGCAAGCAACTCCTCATCACCCGGGGTGCGTTGACGACGTTCTCGATCGCCAACGACGTCGCCAAGTACTTCGCGATCATCCCGGCGCTGTTCGCCGCGGTCCACCCCGGCCTGGACAAGCTCAACATCATGCACCTGTCCTCGCCGGACTCGGCGATCCTCTCCGCGGTGATCTTCAACGCGCTGATCATCATCGCGCTGGTGCCGCTCTCCCTGAAGGGCGTGCGGTACCGGCCGGTCAGCGCCGACCGGATGCTCCGGCGCAACCTCGCGATCTACGGCCTCGGCGGTCTGGTCGCGCCCTTCATCGGCATCAAGCTCATCGACCTGCTCGTCTCCCTCGTCCCCGGGATCGGCTGACCGCCATGAACAACTCCTTTCTCAACACGGCCCGGTTGCTCGCGGCGGGCCTGCGCGCCCTGCTCGTGCTGACCCTGGTGACGGGCGTCCTCTACCCGCTGGCCGTCACCGGCGTCGCCCAGAGCCTGTTCCGCGACAAGGCCGACGGCTCCGAGATCTCGGCGCAGGGCCGGGTCGTCGGCTCCTCCCTCATCGGACAGGCCTACGACCTGCCCCTGACGAAGGGGCAGGAGACCCCCGCGCCCGACCTGAAGTGGTTCCAGGGCCGCCCGCAGAACGGCCTCGGCGTCAACAGCGTCAACACGCGGTACAAGCTGATCCTCTCCGGCGCGACCAACCGCTCCGGCGACGACCGGGAGCTCATCGAGTGGGTGAAGGCGGCCAAGGCGGCCGTCGTCAAGGACAACTCGGTTCCCGGCCACCCGGTGCGGCCCTCCCAGGTGCCCGCCGACGCCGTCACCTCCTCGGGGTCCGGCCTCGACCCGGACATCTCCCCGGCCTACGCCGAACTGCAGGTGCGCCGCGTGGCGGCACGCAACGGCCTGCCCGTCACGCGGGTCGAGAAGCTGGTGAAGGACTGCACACAGGGCCGCACCCTCGGCTTCATCGGTGAGCCCCGGGTCAACGTCCTCGAACTCAACGTCGCCCTCCGGGGGCTGACCACAGACCGCTGACGACACGGGCGCTCCCGGTCCGCCAAGGCGCGGGCCTGGGATGCGCAACACCGGAAGGTTCGCTGTTGAGAGCGAATGTTTCGCCCGCTTCGCCTCCTATCCTTCACGACTCGTATCCCGTCTTCTGACTGCGGGATCAGCGAGATGATCCGCCGCACGGTTCCGACCGTCGGAGGATTCGCTGTGTTCAAGGGGTTGCCACCCGTCGGAGCCTGTCTCTAGGGTGCGGCAGCAGCGAACCTTTCTGGATCAGCGTCGAAACTTTCGATCTCGGTGGACGGTCGTGGGGGCCGTCCCGTACTCAAGGAGCGCACCATGGGCGACCCGGCACTCTCCCGCCGAGGCTTCCTGGCGGCCTCCGCCGCGGCCGGTGTGGGCATGACGGCACTGAGCGCCTGCGGCGGCGGCTCGGACGGAGGGTCGTCGGGGACGACCACGATCGAGTGGTGGAACATCTCCACCACCCAACCCGCCAAGGACGTGTGGGCTCTCCTCGCCAAGCAGTTCGAGAAGCAGAATCCCCAAGTCAAGGTCAAAATAGTCCAGTTGGAGAACGACGCCTACAAGTCGAAGATGACGGCGCTGACCGCCTCGGGCAAACTGCCCGACATCTTCCACACCTGGGGCGGCGGCGTCCTGAAGCAGCAGATCGACGCCGGACTCGTCGAGGACCTGACCGACCGCACCAAGGACTGGTCGCAGGGGCTGCTCCCGGTGGCCAGGAAGCCGTACCTGGTCGACGAGAAGGTCTACGGCATCCCGTTCGACATCGGCATGATCGGCTTCTGGTACAACAAGTCCCTCTTCCGGCGGGCCGGCATCGCGGCGCCCCCCACCACCTGGAGCGGATTCCTCGACGCCGTGAAGAAGCTGAAGGCCGCCGGCATCACTCCGCTCGCCCTGGCGGGCAAGGAGAAGTGGCCCGGCATGTACTACTGGGCCTATCTCGCCATGCGCACCGCCGGGATCGACGCCCTTCAAAAGGCCAGCGACAGCAAGGACTTCACCGGCGAAGGGTTCGTCCAGGCCGGGCAGCACCTTCAGGAACTCGTCGACCTCCAGCCGTTCCAGAAGGGCTTCCTCGGCGCCGCCTACTCCACCCCGGCCGGCCAGGCCGCCGCCGTCGGCAACGGCAAGGCCGCGATGGAACTCATGGGCCAGTGGGCCCCGGTGGTGCAGGCCGACGCGGGCAAGGGGCTGGGCGCCGACCTCGGCTTCTTCCCGTTCCCGGAGGTCCAGGGCGGCAAGGGCGCGCTCACCGAGGTGTTCGGCGGGGGCGGCGGCCACGCCCTGCGTGCGGGCGCGCCGCAAGCGGCCGTCGACTTCCTGAAGTTCTTCGCCTCCGCCGCCACCGACACCGAACTGGTCAAGAAGACCGGCGTGCTGCCCATCGTCCCGGCCGCCGAGAGCGCGCTCACCGACCCCAACCTCACAGCCGTACAAGCCCAGTTGAAGGCGGCCACCGGATTCCAGCTCTACCTGGACCAGGCGTACGCGCCCGCCGTCGGCCAGGAGGTCAACGACAGCGTCGCCGCGCTCATCGCGGGGTCCCGCTCAGCGCAGCAGGTCACGGAGTCGATCACCAAGGTCGCGAAGGAAGAGCAGTAGGCCGCGATGACCTCGACCTTCCTCCCGGACGAGCGCAAGGGCCCCGGCGAGAGCAACGGCCCCGACGACGGCCCTGCGGCCACCGCCTCCGAGGCGGCGGCCCGGGGCCGGGCGCGGCGGCGGACGTCGAACTGGCTGACCGCCGTCGGCCTCCAGGCTCCCGCTCTGGTGCTGTTCGGCGTGCTGGTGCTGCTGCCGATGCTGTTCGCGCTGTACGCCGCGTTCTTCCGCTGGGGCGGCTTCGGCATGCCCGAGGACTTCGTCGGCGGCGACAACTTCACCAGGCTCTTCAAGGACCCGGTGTTCCTGGGCGACCTGTGGCGCTGTCTGGTCCTGGTGCTGCTCTCCCTCGCCCTGCAGCTGCCGTTCGCGCTCGCCCTGGCCGTCGCCCTCAACCAGCGCATCCGCGGCCGGGCCGTGTACCGGATGCTGTTCTTCGCGCCCTACATCCTCTCCGAGGCGATCACCGGCGTGCTGTTCGGCATGATCTTCGCTCCGGACGACGGCCTCGCCGACCAGGTGCTCGACGCGGTCGGCCTGGACGGCGCCGGCGGCCAGTGGTTCGCCGACCCGTCCACCGTCATGGCCACCCTGTTCCTCGTCATGACATGGAAGTACTTCGGCTTCCACATGATGCTCTACCTGGCCGGACTCCAGTCCATCCCGGCCGAGTTGACCGAGGCGGCCCTCATCGACGGGGCCGGGCCCTGGCAGCGGTTCCGGCACATCACCCTGCCGCTGCTCGGACCGACCCTGCGCATCAGCGTCTTCCTGTCCGTCATCGGCGCGATCCAGCTCTTCGACCTGGTCTGGGTCACCACCGCGGGCGGCCCCGACCACCACTCCGAGACGATGGCCGTGACCATGTTCCAGTACGGCTTCAAGCGCTACCAGGTCGGCTACGCCAGCGCGATCAGCGTGGCGATGTTCGCCGTCTGCCTCGTCTTCGCCCTCGCCTACCAGCGGTTCGTGCTCCGCCGGGACCTCGAGGGCGCCACCACGACCCTGCGAGGAGGCGGCTCGTGAGCGCCCGCAAGTCCGGACGTACCTTTCCGCTGCACGTCGTCCTCGTAGCCGTCGCGACGGTGATGGTCGTGCCCCTGGTCTACGCCGTGCTGTCCGGCTTCAAGTCCACCGACGAGCTCTCCCGCAACCCCGTCGGACTGCCCGACACCTGGGTCACCTCCAACTACACCGACATCCTGGGCGGCGGCGACTTCTGGCGGCTGCTCGGCAGCAGCACGCTGATCGCCGTCGGGACGACCGTCGTCGTGGTCGCCGTGTCCGCACTCGCGGCGTTCTCCTTCGCCCGCTTCGCCTTCCGCGGCCGCGAGGCGCTGTTCACCCTGTTCACGATGGGGCTGATGTTCCCCTTCGCCGTAGCCGCCCTGCCCCTCTTCCTGCTCCTGCGCTCGCTGGACCTGCTCGACAACCCCCTCGGCGTGATCCTGCCGCAGGCCGCGTTCGGGCTGCCGATGACCATCGTCATCCTGCGCGGCTTCTTCCGGGAGATCCCGGCCGAGCTGGAGGAGGCGGCCACCATCGACGGCTGCGGCCCGCTCGGCTTCTTCTGGCGGATCCTGCTGCCCATGGCCCGCCCCGCCCTCGGCACGGTCTCCGTCCTCGCCGTGGTCGGCAGCTGGAACAACTTCCTCCTGCCGCTGCTGGTCTTCACCGACTCCACCTGGTGGACGATCCCGATCGGCGTCCAGCAGTTCCAGGGCCAGTACTCGGCGGAGTACGCCCGTGTCTTCGCCTATCTGGTCCTCGCCATGGTCCCCGCCCTGGCCCTCTACTCCGTCGCCGAGCGCCAGCTCGTCGGCGGGCTCACCGCCGGCGCCAGCAAGGGATGACGCCCGCCCGCGGACGCACGGCACCAGCACCCCCGTACGGCTCACCCACACCCCGCACCGTGAGGAGTCGCACCATGCCCAGCACCACCCGCCCCTCCCGTCTCCGGCTCGGATTCGCCGGAGCCCTCGCCGCCCTGCTCGTCGCCGCCGGAACCGCCGGCGGCCCCGCCGCCCAGGCGGGAGAGCAGCACCGCGCGAAGACCCTCGGCGACCTGGCGCAGCGCCACGGCCGCTACTTCGGCAGCGCCACCGACAACCCCGTGCTCACCGACACCGCCTACACGAAGATCCTCGGCCACGAGTTCGGCATGATCACCCCCGGCAACGGCATGAAGTGGGACGCCACCGAACCCCGGCAGGGCGTCTTCGACTTCACCAAGGGCGACGAGGTCCTGGAGTTCGCCCGTGCCAACCGGCAGAAGGTCCGCGGCCACACCCTCGTCTGGCACAACCAGCTGCCCGGCTGGCTCACGAGCAGGCAGTGGACGGCGGACGAACTGCGGGCCGTGCTGAAGAACCACATCCAGACCGAGGTGCGCCACTACCGGGGCAAGGTCTACGCCTGGGACGTCGTCAACGAGGCCTTCAACGAGGACGGCACCTGGCGCGAGTCGATCTTCTACAAGACCCTGGGCCCCGGTTACATCGCCGACGCCCTGCGCTGGGCCCACGAGGCCGACCCGAAGGCCAAGCTCTACGTCAACGACTACAACGTCGAGGCCGTCGGCCCGAAGAGCGACGCCTACTACGCCCTCGCCAAGCAGCTCAAGGCCCAGCGCGTCCCGCTCCACGGCTTCGGCCTCCAGGCGCACCTGGCGCTCCAGTACGGCTATCCGACCACGCTGGAGGACAACCTCCGCCGCTTCGCCCGGCTCGGCCTGGACACCGCGCTCACCGAGGTCGACGTACGGATGCTGCTGCCCGCGACGGAGGAGAAGCTGGCCCAACAGGCCGACTGGTACCGGGACCTGACGAAGGCGTGCCTCGCGGTGCGGCGGTGCATCGGCATCACCGTGTGGGACTGGACCGACAAGTACTCGTGGATCCCGGCGTTCTTCCCCGGCGAGGGGGCCGCCCTGCCCTGGGACGAGCAGTTCGCGCCGAAGCCGGCGTACCACGCGATCCGGGACGCGTTGAAGCGGCGCTGACGACCCCTGCAAGGGGCCTCCACCATAGGTCTTTCGCCAAGGGAGCCTTCACCTCACGGAGCTTTCACCGCGCCGTGGCCGGCGGCGCGGTGCTGGAGCGCACCACCAGCTCCGTGCCCAACTCCACCCGCGGCGAGTCCGGGCGCTCGCCGCGGGCCAGGCGCAGCACCGTGCGCACGGCCAGCTTGCCCATGTCGGCCAGGGGCTGACGCACGGTGGTCAACGGCGGTGCGGACCAGCGCACTTCGGGCAGGTCGTCGAAACCGACCACGCTCATGTCCTCCGGCACCCGCAGTCCGCGCCGGCGCAGCGCCTCGATCGCGCCGAGAGCCATCTGGTCGCTGGCCGCGAACAGTGCCGTCGGCGGCTCGGGCAGGTCGAGCAGGGCGGTGCACCCGGTGCATCCCGACTCGGGCCGGAAGTCGCCGGTCACGACCAGGGACTCGTCGACGCCGAGGCCCGCCGCCTCCAGGGCCGCCCGGTAGCCGTCGAACCGGGCGCGGGAGCACAGCAGTCGGGGCGGACCGGCGATCAATCCGATCCTTCGGTGGCCGAGGGACAGCAGGTGCTCGGTCGCGGCCAGTCCGCCCGACCAGTTGGCGGCGCCGATGGTGGGGGTGTCGAAAGCCGGGGAGCCGGTCGGGTCGACCACCACGAGCGGCACTCCCAGGATGCGCAACTGCTCGTGCAGGGTGGGCTCCAGGGCCGAGGTGACGAGGATGACGCCGTCCGAGGCGCGGGCGCGCAGATTGCGCAGCCACTCCCGGGCGTCGCCCGAACGCCCGTGGATCGCCGACACCACGGTGCCCGCGCCCGCCGCGTGCGCGGCCTCCTCCACGCCGCGGATGATCTCCACCGCCCAAGGGCTGTCGAGGTCGTTGAAGACCAGGTCGAGCAGGGTGGCGCGGGCCGGGGCGGAGGGGGCGGGACGCTTGCGGTAGCCGTGCAGGCGCAGCAGGTCCTCGACCCTGGCCCGGGTCTCGGGCGCCACGTCGGAGCGGCCGTTGACCACCCGGGACACTGTCGGCACCGAGACGCCGGCCCGCCGGGCGATCTCCGTGATGGTCACCTTGCCCCGGGACGCGGGCGCCGTGTCGTCCGTTGTCACTTCCCCACCTCCGTAGCGCCGCTGCGGGCGCCGGCGCGAAACTTCCAGGAGTCTTCCGGAAAGTGGGCGGTCGGGGGAAGACGGGCAGGAGGGGAATCGGTCGGCTACGGCCTGTGACCGGCTCCGGACGCGCGTCGGGGCCGGTGCGCAGCGGCGGCTGCGGCCCGGCCCCTCGGTACACCGGCCGGCGTCGCTCGACGCCGGCCGGCCAGGCTCCGGGGGCGCGCCCCGGGGATGCGGGTGCCTGAGGGCTGTCCCGTAATCCCTGGCGGGCGTGCGACGACAGCTACGGCACCTCGCCGCGTTGTCGGAACGTCCGCATACATCCCGTATGCGGACGTCCCTCCGCCTTGCGATGCACCGCATCTGACGCCGCACGCTGATCCACCAGGGATTACGGGACAGCCCTTAGGCGGCGGTCACCACGCGGCCGGCGTCGAGCGGGCGGTGCGGCGCGATGATCTGGCCGTCGGGGAGGAGCTCACCGGTGTCCTCGAAGAGCAGGACGCCGTTGCACAGCAGGCTCCAGCCCTGCTCCGGGTGGTGCGCCAGGAGACGGGCGGATTCCCGGTCGGCGGAGTCGGCTGTGGGGCACGGTGGCTTGTGCTGGCACATGGAGGAGATCTTTCGCTCTGTCGTGAGATGTGAGGTGTCTGTCGGGTGTATCGCGTCGGTCGAGTGTGTCGCGTCTGTCCCGCGGCGTGAAACGTCGTTCAAGGCCGCCCCCCGTTGTGATAAGTCGGTCGGAACCCAGTGTTGCCCCACGGGCGTCGATCCGCAGGGATTTCGCTGCACCGCCTCTCACAGGTTCATGACGCATCACCCACCCGGACGGTTCATCCCGACCGCACTGTCACTTCGGGTGGTTTCCGGTGGCCCGATGGGGCTAGTTCGTGTGTGCAGAATGGTCGGCCCGTCGGTCGGCAGCACCGCTACCACAGGCCAGCCGTTGCAAGATCACCTGACGCATGGACTGTTCGGCCTCCGGTTGTCTCAACTGTCGTGCTCTACAGCCGAGTTCATTCAGAATGATCAGTCAGGCGTCGGTCGAGGCTTCCCGGTGATGTGCACGACAGCCAGGCGAGTCGGCCTTGCCGGCGAGTTCGTGTGCGATGGTCCGGAGGGGGATGCAGGGGGGCAGCATCGGCTTTGCCCTGCGGCCCGAGCGGTGTGGACCGAGGGGCTTCGTGCGAGATTGCAGCGGCTCGAAAAGGTCGGCGAGTTGCCGCCGACCTTTTCCGGCGGGGCTGTATTCCACTGGCTGGTTGCCGGCGCTCTCCTGGGCCGTGAACACCGGGGGTAGAGCGAACGTATGTCGTCCGTGGACGCTTCACTCTTTCCTTGAGCGGGCACCCTCACCTTTTCCCAGCCACACTCGACCGTCTCGTCGAAAACACCTTACGAGCGGCAAAAATCGCCACGGAGAAGCATCTCGACACACGCCCAGGTGGCACTTTTCGGACGCAAGCCACTTCATCAGGCACTTCTGTCGACACCGAATCACTGCAGGCGGCGCCGCTGTTTCACCAACCGGAAGTGCACGATGGCGATGGTGTCGGTCGGCTCGATCCGGGGGTAGTGAAACCGCAGCCTGTCGTGGAGCTCGGCGAGATCACGGAAACCGTCCGCTCGGGCGTCCGACTCGCTCAGCCGGGCGACCGTCTTGGCGATGACCTGCGTGACGACACCCGGTAGTGCCACCTCATCGTCCGACTCGAACACCAGGCTCACCGGGCCGGTCTCCACCGGGTCATGGAAACGTACCGTGGTCGTCTTCCGTTCGGCGCGTACCGCATCGAGATAATCGGGATGGAAGTACAGGGTCTGAGTCGCCGTCGAGTGCTGCCATGAAGTGCTGTCGTCCATTCGGCGCACCCTAAAGGAGCGAGCAAGCCCTCCGCGTCGCATTATCCGGTGGATGGCTCGGGCCCGGGTCTGCTGATCACGAGCGGTGCCGTGCCCCGCCGCCGCGGCGGTCGGGGCACGACGAGGCGGTCGGGGCGGTCAGGCCGGGGCGGGGGAGCCGAGCAGGGGGGCCGGCGGCGTCACCCGCAGGGTCAGCACCGGCAGCAACTCGGCTACCCGGTGCGGCCGGTGGGCCGCGATCCCGGGCGGCGCGGGGGCCAGCGGAACCAGCAGATCGGTCGCCGCGGGGTGCCCCGCGACGCCGTCGGAGGCGCAGTCGCCGTGCAGCCACAGGGTGAGCATGTAGAGGCCGGGCACGGACAGCAGTCTCGCCTGGTACGGCTGGGGCGTCGACTCGGCCTGGCGCAGGGCCCGTTCGGTGGAGGCGATGTACGGGCCCTCGAAGAAGTGCGAGAACGCCCAGCCGTCCGCGGTCAGTCGGGTCTCGGCCGCGGCCACCGCCCGGTCGCCGCAGCGGATCAGGAACCGCCAGCCGGCCAGCCGGGTCGCCGACACGCCCTCGGAGGTGATCCGGTCCAGCACATGCAGGGGCAGGGGGAGTTCGGGAACGGCCGGCCCCTCGGCGTCACGCAGCGAGGGGGTCCTCGCCGCACTGACCGCAGTGGGCGAAGCAAGGGCTGTGAGGACGGAGCGCAGGGCGGGCGCGGGAGCCGGGGGGACATGCAGCGGCATGGTGGGTCGCC
The DNA here is from genome assembly GCF_044768125.1 of Streptomyces sp. NPDC101166. Lineage (NCBI taxonomy): Bacteria > Bacillati > Actinomycetota > Actinomycetes > Kitasatosporales > Streptomycetaceae > Streptomyces > Streptomyces sp. NPDC101166. The sequence continues at coordinate 14,678 of NZ_JBIWPF010000034.1, read as the reverse complement.
TCTCATTCGACAGGCACGGTGGCGCGAGGGCGGGGGCGGACGGCGCTGTCAGCTCTCGGGGAAGGTCACAGAGGTGGTGGCCGGGGTGAGGGAACCGACAGACACGTGCGGCCTGCCGTCCGTCGCCACGACGGAACGACAGGCTCCTTCGACCGAGGGCGCCCACCTTCTCTGCCTTGTTCGCGGAGTTTATACGACACGTGTTCAGACTGTGTTTCGACTAGCCGGTCCCGGGGCACCCGGCAAGAGTCTATTCGGTCGACGGTACGCGTGAATCATCCCGATTCAGAGCGGGGCGCGAGGCCGTGACCTCGGGATATGGTGATGACGCGGTCGGCCTATTCGCATCGTCGTTTTTCACGAGTTCTTCATCCGGTGAACCGGTGACGAAACGTCGGTGAAACAGCGTTCTGCCGCATGCCCCGTGAATGTGCCTCCGGTCACGTCCGCTCAGGTTAGCGGTCGGCGCGGCCCGACGGGGACGTTATCGATCGGGAAGGCTGGGCATCATCCCACGTGACCCCGGGACATCCGGCGGCCGGACCACCGGCCCGCCACGCGAGGAGGGAAGCTTCGATGGGGGAGAAGGTCGTGGCAGGCGGGTTCGACCTGTCCGATCGGCAGCGCTACCGCGACAAGCTGCGGCAGTGCCTCACGGGGCTGGAGCGGCTCCTGGCTCAGCAGCGCTTCGACCGCCCCAAGAACCTCATGGGGCTCGAGATCGAACTGAATCTCGCGGGTGCCGACGGGCTGCCGAAAATGCTGAACGGAGAAGTGCTGGAGAGGATCGCCAGCCGCGATTTCCAAACAGAACTCGCCATGTTCAACCTGGAAGTGAACATAGCTCCACACCGGTTGGGCGGGCGGGTATTCGACCGGCTGGCCGAGGAACTCCGCACGTCGCTGGCATATGCCCATCGGAAGGCCGGAGAGGTCGACGCGGGAATCGTGATGATCGGCATTCTGCCGACTCTGGACCGTGACGACCTCGTCACGTCCAACCTTTCCGACGTGGACCGCTACACCCTTCTCAACGACCAGATCGTCGCGGCCCGCGGCGAGGAGTTCTCCCTCGACATCGACGGCGTCGAGCAGCTGTCGTGCACGTCGAAGTCGATCGTCCCCGAGGCGGCCTGCACCTCCGTGCAGCTGCACCTCCAGGTGACCCCCTCCCGGTTCCCCGACGTGTGGAACGCGGCCCAGGCCGTCGCCGCCGTCCAGGTGGCCGTCGGGGCCAACTCGCCGTTCCTCTTCGGCCGCGAACTGTGGCGCGAGTCCCGCCCGCCGGTCTTCCAGCAGGCCACCGACACCCGCCCGCCGGAACTCCAGGCGCAGGGCGTGCGACCGCGGACCTGGTTCGGGGAGCGGTGGATCAGTTCGGCGTACGAACTGTTCGAGGAGAACCTGCGCTACTTCCCGGCGCTGCTGCCGATCTGCGACGACGAGGACCCGCTGGAGGTCTTGGACGCCGGCGGCGTCCCCAAACTCGCCGAGCTCGTCCTGCACAACGGCACCGTCTACCGCTGGAACCGCCCCGTCTACGGCATCGCCGACGGCCTCCCCCACCTGCGGGTGGAGAACCGGGTGCTGCCCGCCGGGCCCACCGTCTCCGACGTCGTCGCCAACGCGGCCTTCTACTACGGCCTCGTCCGCGCCCTCGCCGAGGACTCCCGGCCGGTATGGACGCGTATGCCGTTCGAGACCGCCGCCGCCAACTTCGACACCGCCTGCCGGTACGGCATCGACGCCCGGCTGCAGTGGCCGCGGCGGGGGCGGCTCGGCGGCACGGCCGAGGTCGACGTGGTGAGCCTCGTCCGCGAGGAGCTGCTGCCGCTGGCCGAGGCGGGACTGGACGCGTGGGGAGTGGAGCCCGCCGACCGCGACCATTACCTGGGCATCATCGAGGAGCGGTGCCGACGGCGCACCAACGGGGCGAGCTGGCAGGTGGAGACGTTCCACCGGGCGCTCGAGGCCGGTATGTCCCGGGAGGCGGCCCTCGCGGCCACCACCCGCCGCTACGCCGAACTGTCGCACCAGGGCGAGCCCGCTCACACCTGGCCGGTGGGCCTGCCGGAGCCGGTGCCTGCGGGCTGACGCTCCGCCCGGTGCGGCGGGGCCGTCGGACGGGTGCGGCTGCGTGGGGGCTGGTCGCACGGTTCCCCGCGCCCCTGGACGTCGCTCCGTCCCTGGACGTCGCCCTCGCTCCGTCCCTGGACGTCGCCCCGCCTCCGGGCGGGGTGGCGCAGCGGGCTGCCTTAGGCCGCTCCGCAACGCCGGCTGTCGACAGCGGGCTGATCCCCTCCGGCCCCTCTGTCACGCCGTCCGGTGCGGCCGGCCGCCACGACCACGCGCCGACACGGGGGTCGCCGACGCCCGCCCCGCACTGATCGGGCAAGCTGTGACGTCCCATGGCGGTGGCGCCCTCCCTGCCGACCCCGGCGCCGGTCTCGTCCGGCCGCCCGGCATGCGAAGCGAAGGTGCGCCCCGTACTCGACTGGAAGCAGGTGTGCAGGTGGAGACGGGCGCGGTGGCCGGTTCCTTTCCCCAACAGCCGCTCTCGCGACGGATGCTCCGGGACGAGACGCTGCTCGTCCTGGGGCTTTCGCTCGGTGCGAGCGGTGTGTCCGCCCTGATCAGCTTTGTCGGCTCGGTCACGAAACCCGGAGGCCTGAAGGACCAGGCCGCGACCCTCAACGCCTCGGCCGCGCCCGGCCGTCCCTGGCTCGATCTCGCCTGGCAGCTCTTCGGGATCACCACGGCGCTGATCCCCGTCGCCCTTGTCGCGCACCTCCTGCTGCGCGAGGGACAGGGGCTGCGCACCCTCGGCTTCGACCGTACCCGGCCCTGGCCGGACCTCGGCCGGGGCGCCGCCGTCGCGGCAGGGATCGGCAGCACCGGCATCGCCTTCTACCTCGCGGCGAGGCAACTCGGCTTCAACCTCACGGTGGTGCCCGAGGCGCTGCCCGACGTGTGGTGGAAGTTCCCGGTGCTGATCCTCTCCGCGATGCAGAACGCGATCCTGGAAGAGGTCATCGTCGTCGGCTACCTGCTGCGCCGGCTCGACCAACTGGGCTGGAGCCCGACCGGGTCGCTGGCGGCCAGCTCCGTGCTGCGCGGCTCGTACCACCTCTACCAGGGCATCGGCGGCTTCGTGGGCAACATGGTGATGGGCGTGGTGTTCGTGTTCCTGTACCGGCGGTGGGGCCGCGTCGGCCCTCTGGTGGTGGCGCACTCACTGCTCGACATCGGCGCGTTCGTCGGCTACGCGCTGCTGGCGGGGAAGGTGTCGTGGCTGCCGGTGATGTGAGGCGCCACCGGTCCTCGGGCGGCGGAGTGGTCAGCGGGAGGGCTCGGGGACCAGCAGCTCGCCCTCGATGACGGTGACCGCGCGGCCGCTCAGCAAGGTGCGCTCGCCGCGCAGGCGCGTGCTCACGAGACCGGAGCGGCGCGAGGCCTGAAGACCGGTGAGCTCGGGGCGGCCCAGCCGTTCGGACCAGTACGGCGCCAGGGCTGTGTGGGCGCTGCCGGTGACCGGATCCTCGTCGATGCCGACGTTCGGGAAGAAGCAACGGGAGACGAAGTCGTAGCCGCGCGCCGGATCCTCGGCGCGGGCGGTGGCGATCACCCCGCGCGCGGAGTGCGCGCCGAGCGAGCTGAGGTCGGGGGCGAGCGCGTGGACCGTCTTCTCGTCGGCGAGTTCGACCAGCAGGTCTCCGACGTTCGGCCCCGTGTCGAACGCGGCGAGCGGTTGCGCGCCGAGGGCCTCGCCGATGCCTTCCGTGATCTCCACGCGGGTGAGCGGCGCGGTCGGGAAGTCCAGGGCGATCGAGCCGTCCGCGGCTGGTGTCGCGACGAGGACGCCGCTGCGCGTCGCGAACCGCACCGGTCCCTCGTGCGCGCGCGTGGAGTGCAGGACGTGCGCGGTGGCGAGTGTGGCGTGACCGCACATCGCCACCTCGGCGACCGGCGTGAACCAGCGCAGCGCCCAGTCCGCCTCGCCGCCCGCCGGCAGCGGATGGGCGAACGCCGTCTCGGCGTGGTTGACCTCCATGGCGACGTCCTGGAGCCAGTCGTCGCCCGGGAAGGCGTCGAGCAGGAGGACCCCGGCCGGGTTCCCGGCGAAGGGGCGGTCGGTGAAGGCGTCGACGATTCGAATGCGCATGCGGCCGACGGTAGGGGGCGGGACGAGCGGCGGACCAAGGCCAATCGGCGAGTCCTGGACCGTTTTCCCCCGATCGCCCGACCCGGCGGCGGAACCATCCGGTTGAGCCCGCACGTTGAGCGGAAGACGGCCGCAGATGGTGACGGGGCGGTACGTCCGTACGGCGGCGAGCCGGGCGTACGGCGAGGCGGCGGTACGGCGAGGGGGAGCGGCGTGGGGGCGGCACTGAACGGCACGACAGGCGGGGACACCGGCGGGGCCGCCCGCGGGACAGCCGGGGCAGACGAGACAGCGGCGGCCGGCACCGTCGTGCTGACCGGGGCGACCGGTTTCATCGGCTCGCACACCCTGCGGGCGCTGTGCGCGCTGCCGGCCGGTCCGAGCCGGCCCCGCGTGAGAGCGCTGGTGCGCAGGCTCCCCGAGGACGGGGCGGCTCTGCCCGTCGAGTGGTTCCGCGGAGACGCGACCGACCCGGCGGGGCTGCGCGGGCTGTGTGAGGGAGCGCGGACGCTGATCCACCTCGCCTCGTACATCGGCGGGGACGAGCAGCGCTGCGAGGCAGTCAACGTGCACGGCACCCGCGCCCTGATGGCGGAGGCCGCGCGTGCAGGGGTCCGCCGGGTGGTGCATCTGTCGACGGCCGCTGTCTACGGCGCCGGCCCGCACCGGGGCGTCGCCGTCGACGAGGCGCCGGCCGAGCCGGTCTCCGCGGCGAGCAGGACCAGACTGGCCGGGGAAGCCTGCGCCCGGGAGGCGGGCGCCGTGGTGCTGCGGCCCGGGCTCGTGCTGGGCGAGGGGGACCGCTGGGTCGTCCCCGGGCTGCGGGAATTCGTCGAGCGGGTGCCCGCCGAGTGGGACGGCGGGCGCGCGCTGCTGTCCGTGGTGGACGTCGGCGACCTCGCCCGGCTGATCGCCGCCGTCGCCGTCGGGCCGCACGAGGTGCCGCCCGGCGTGTACCACGTGGGCCATCCGGAGCCCGTCCGCACAGGCGACTTGCTGGCGAGGCTGTCGGCGTACGACGTCCTGCCGCCCCGCCCGTCCGCCGACTGGCCGTGGCCCAGGTGCCTGGAACACCTGCGGGCCACCCCCGGCCGCGCCTCGGAACGCCAGTTCGCGCTGGTCGGCCGGGACCACTGGTACCTGTCCGACGACATATGGAGGCTGACCCGGGAAACGCCGGGCCCCGGCCCGCTGGCCCGGCTCGCGGAGTCGGCGAGCTGGTACCGCGAGCACCTGACGACCCTTGGGTGGTGACGTGCGCGGAGCCGGGTCGGTGCGGAGAGCCGCGTCCGGGCCGATGGGTAGCGGTCGAACCGTCTCCGAGATGGTCTGACCTGCGCCGATGTCCGCGGCAGCGCGGTGTCGGCCGGATGCTGGGATGCTGGGAGCACCGCTGCCCACGACCTGACGACCAGGGGCGGTGAACGCCATGGCTGAGCTGGAGGAGAGCGGTGAGAGCGGTACGCGGTCGACGCCGCCGTACGCCGACCCGCTGGGAGACCCCTATCTGCGCACACGGTTCGCCGTCCCGGCCCGGCCGCTGACCTTCCTGCGGCGCGAACGGCTGGTCAGGCATCTCGACCAGGCGCTGCACACGCCGCTGACCATGGTCAACGGCGCCGCCGGGGCGGGCAAGACCCTGCTGGTCGCCGACTGGGCCGCGGCGCGGCCGGAGTGCCTCGCCTGGCTCACCACCGACGAGGCGGACCAGGGCCCGGGCATGTTCTGGGCGTATCTCCTCCAGGCGCTGCGCTCCTGCATGCCGGAGATGCCCGCCGACGTCGGCTGCCCGGCGGACCCGAGCCGCGTGCCCCACACCCTGCTGACGCGGCTCGCCGCCGCACTCAGCGCCCGGGAGCGGCCGGTGACCTTGGTGCTCGACGAGTACGACCGGGTGACCGATCCGGAGATCGCGGAGCAACTGGAGTTCGTCCTGCACCACGCGGGGCTCGGCCTGCGCCTCGTCCTCGTCACGCGCAACGAACCGCTGCTGCCGCTGCACCGCTATCGGGCGGCGGGCGAACTGACCGAGATCAGAGGCGGTGAGCTGGCGTTCACCCCGCAGGAGGCGGCCGAGGTGCTGGCCCTGCACGGGCTGCGCCTGCCGGAGCACGCGGCGCGCGCGCTGGTGGAGCGGACCGGCGGCTGGGCCGCAGGGCTGAGGCTGTGCGCCATGGCGGCGCTGGAGAGCCCGGATCCGCACACCTATCTCAAGGAGTTCGAGGCAGACCGCAGTCCCGTCGCGGACTTCCTGCTCGCGGAGGTGCTCAAGCGGCAGAGCGCTGAGACTCAGGACCTGCTGCTGCGGGTGAGCGTGCTCGACCGTTTCGATCCGCAGCTCGCGAACGCGCTGACGCAGCGCGGCGACGCCGAGCCCATCCTGAGCGCCCTGGAGCGCGAGAACGCGTTCGTCGAGCATCTCGGACACGCCTCGTACCGCCTCCACCCGCTGTTCGGGGAGATCCTCCGGGCCCATCTGCGGGTGCGCTCCCCGGGCCTGGAGCCCGTGCTCCACCAGAGGGCCGCGCGATGGCTCCGCCGCTCCGGACACCTCACCGAGACCCTCACCCACGGTGCGGCCGCGGGGGACTGGGAGTTCAGCGCGCGGGCCCTGGTCGACGACCTCGCGCTCGGCCAGTTCTTCACCGGCCTGCGCTCCGACGACCTGGCCGAGTTGTTCTCCCGGATGGACCCCGGGATCAGGAGCACGGCCACCGACCTCGTCCGAGCTGCCCGCGAGTTCGCCCGCGGCGACCTCGACGCCGGTCTGCCCCACCTCGACCGAGCCCGGCACGGCCTCATGCGCGAAGACCAGTCGGTGGAACGCCGGGCCGCCGGAGCACTGTACGAGGCGGAACACCCCGCGCTCGACCCGTCCGAGTCGGCGGCCGCCCGGCTCAGCTGCGCCCTGCTCGAAGCGCTGGCCGCCCGGCTGACCGGCTCGCCCGACAGGGCCGAGGCGGCCGGAGAGGAAGCGGGAGAACTGCGGACGAAGGTCCGCGGCCCGCTCCTGGACAGACACCCCGAACTCTTCGCGCTCCTGCTGACCCACCTGGGCTCGGCGCGACTGTGGGCCGGACACCACGACGCCGCCCGCGACGCCCTCGCCGCGGCGGTCGGCGTGCCCGGCGGCGCCTCGACGGCGCTTCCACGTGAGGACGCCTTGGGCCGCCTCGCCCTGATCGACCATCTGAACGGCTGGCCCGGCAGGGCCGAACGCAGGGCCCGGGCGGCGCTGGCCGAGACGGAGCGGTTCGGCCTGCCCCAGCCGTCCGGCTCCGGCATGGGGCGGCTGGTCCTCGCCGCCGTCGCCGTGGAACGCGGCGAACAGGCCCGCGCCCAGGCCCTGCTCGACGCGGCGGGCGAGGCGCACCCCGCACTGCGGGACCCCGTCCTGGCGGCCTGCCGCGCCGCCGTCACCGCCCGGTTGCGTCTCGCGCGCGGCGACGCCCGGGCCGCGCTCCAAGCGGTGGAGACGTCCGTCCGGGCCGAAGCGGCATCCCCTTGGGCGGAAGGGCAGCGGGCGCTCGTCGCCGCCGCCGTGCACCTGTCCGAAGGGCGGCCGGACGCCGCGGCCGGACTGCTGCTCGCCGTCACCGACGACCAGCCGGCCTGCACCGTGCAGGCGGCACGGGCCCTGCTCGCGGCGGGCCGGCCCGCGGCCGCGGCGGACCTGCTCGACGGACTGCGCCCCGAGAACGGCCTCGGCCCCGCCGTGACCGTACGGGCCACCCTGGTCAGAGCGCAGGCCGCCGACGCGGCCGGCGAACCCGTGAGAGCGTGCAGGCTCGTCGCCCAGGCCCTCGGCGAGGCCCGCCGTGAACTGCTGCGCCGCCCCTTCCTGGACGCCGGGCCGTGGATCCGGCCCCACCTCGACTCGGCGACCCTGCGGCCGTACGCGGAGGGCTGGCTCCTCCCCGCCAGCGCCACCACGCCCTCCGAGGACGCCGACCGGCCGCCAGTAGTGGAGGAACTCAGCGGAAGGGAACGAGACGTGCTGGCGCGGCTCGCGCAGATGATGTCCACGGAGGAGATCGCCGGCGACCTGTACGTCTCGGTGAACACGGTCAAGACCCACCTCAAGAGCGCCTACCGCAAGCTGTCCGTGAACCGCCGCAACGACGCCGTCCGCCGCGCCCGGGAACTGGGCCTCCTGTGACCGCCGTGCGGCTGCTGAACGCCGCATCGCCCGACCGGTGGACTCGCGGGGCGGGCGTCGTCACGGTCCGGGTGCCGTCATCCAGCGCCACTGCGTGAACTGTTCCAGGCTGGCCGTGCCGCCGATGCGGGAGGTGTTGCCCGAGATGCCCATACCGCCGAAGGGCGCGTTCGCGGCATCTTTGGCGGACACGTCGTTGATGTGGATCATTCCGGTACGCAGCCGCTGCGCGACGGCGACGGCTCGCGGCACCGATCCCGAGTGGACGGCGGCGGTCAGACCGTAGGCCGTGTCGTTGGCCACCTCGACGGCCTCGTCCTCGGTGCGGACCGGGATGACCGGAGCGACGGGCCCGAAGATCTCCTCGGTGAAGACCGGCATGGTCCGGTCGACGCGGTCGAGCACGGTCGGCGGGTAGAAGAGCCCCTCGCGTGGGCCTCCGGACAGCACGCGTGCTCCGGCCGCGACGCTCTCCTCCACGATCCGCTCGATCCGGGCCGCCTGCCGTTCGCTGATGACAGGGCCGAGAGCCACGCCGTCCTCGCGGGGATCGCCGGTCCGCAGCGCCTCACCCTGCCGGACGAGCGCCTCCGTGTAGGCCTCGACGACGTCCGTGTGGACCACGTGGCGTCCGGCCGCGACGCAGGCCTGGCCCTGGTAGCCGAAGGAGCTCACGGCTCCCGCCGCAGCGGCCGCCTCCACGTCGGCGTCCGCCAGGACGACGATCGAGTTCTTGCCGCCCAGTTCCAGGGACACGCGCTTGAGCCCTTCGCCCGCGACCCGGGCCACTTCGCGCCCGGCCGGGGTGGAGCCGGTGAAGCAGACCATCGCGACGTGCCGGTCGGCGGCGACCGCCCGCCCGACCTCCGCGCCGCCGGGTAGGACGTGCAGAACGCCCTCGGGCAGCCCGGCCTCCCGGAACAGTTGCGCGACGAGGACGCCGCCGGACACCGGCGTGAGGGGGGCGGGCTTGAGCAGCGCCGTGTTGCCGAGGGCCAGCGCGGGCGCCAGGGCCCGCATCGCGAAGAGCAGCGGCGCGTTCCAGGCAGTGATGACTCCCACCACTCCCAGCGGCACCCGCCACGCCAGGCTGGTGGTGCCGGGGGACTGCGGCGTGAGGACCTCGCCGAGGGGACGGGAGGCGAGTCCGATGGCGTGCTGGAGCTGAGCGAGTCCGGCGGCGATCTCGTAGTCGCCCTTGGCCGGGACGCCCGCCGTTTCCCGCACGATCCACTCACGGATCGCGCCGCTGTGCTCACGCAGGGCGCCGACCGCGCGCATCAGCATCCCCGCACGCTCGGACGGCGGGGTCGCCCCCCATTCCGAAGCGGCCCGCGCGGCACTGTCGGCGGCCCGTTCGACATCCCTGGGGGAGGCGTGTCCCACCCGCGCCAGCGGCGCGCCCGTGGCCGGTTCGACCACCTGGTGGATCCCGCCCTCAGAGGTCCGCCAGCCTTCGCTGTAGATCTTTCCCGTCCACTCGGCCGGGTTCGGCCAGGTCTGCTCGCCGGTGAGAGTCATGGCGCCGCCCTCCAGCCCTTCGGTCGGATTTCGGGTCCGGCTCGCCCCGCACCCCGGTTCAGCGGTGCGGTCCGTTAAATCCAGAATGGGGCTTCCATCGTTTTCGGCACATACATCGTTCGGCAAGCATGTGATGTCTGGCGCGTATGAAGCCGTGCAATGCCGTATATGTTCCCATTCCCCTTCGGGTAGGCGTTGTTTTCATCCCATCAAGATGGTTGACGTGGCCGGGTCATGTGTAAGAGGTTCAGGCGCGAGGCTTCGCACCCGCACCCCTGATTCAGGAGTAGGACCATGCCGTCAGCAAGTCCGTCCCGCCGCTCCGTACTGACCGCCGCCGGGGTCACCGCCGCCGCCGCGGCGCTGCCCGTCGCGGCCGGCTCTCCCGCCGAGGCCGCGGTCGGCCCGCAGGCCGGCCTGAGCAGGCTGGTCGACATGCGGTTCGGTATGTTCAACCACTTCAACATGGGGACGTTCACCGACGAGGAGTGGGCCGCGCCCCACCAGAACCCCAAGCTCTTCGCCCCTAGCGGGGTGGACTGCGCGCAGTGGGCCGCGGCGGCGAAGGCCGCGAGGATGAGCTACGGCGTCCTGACCACCAAGCATCACGACGGCTTCTGCCTGTGGCCGTCCGAGTACAACGACTACAACGTCGCCAACAGCGGTTACCCGCAGGACATCGTCGCCCGGTACACGAAGGCCTTCCGCAAGGAAGGGCTCCGGGTGGGCCTGTACTTCTCGATCTGGGACCGCTCCTACAGCGTGCAGGGGTACGACAGCCGGCACGGGGTCGGTGCGGACCAGTACGTCGTGCCCTCCGACGTGACCTACATCCTCGACCAGATCACCGAGCTGCTGACGAACTACGGCACCGTCGACATGTTCGTCACGGACGGCTACGGCTGGCAGATGGGCCAGCAGGCCGTCTCCTACCAGCGGATCCGCGAGCACGTGAAGTCCCTCCAGCCGGACATCGTCATGATCGACCACGGCGGTCTCTCCGTGCCCTTCCTGGGTGACGCGATCTACTTCGAGGAGCCGCTCGGCATCACGGCCCCGGCGGGAAACACGCACGCGGCGCTGCAGGGGCAGACGATCAGCGACGGATGGTTCTGGCACCCCTCGACCCCGACCACCGACCCCGCCAGCAAGGCGTCGCTCCTGTCCCATCTCGTCGATCTGGAGCCGAAGTACACATCGTTCATCCTGAACTGCCCGCCCAACCGCGACGGCAGGCTGGACGACAACATCGTCAAGCGGCTGGCCGAGGTGGGCGCGGCCTGGCGGCCGGACAGGTCCCGCAAGCCGCTACCGCCCCAACTGCCGCGTGCCGAGCACCCGGTGACTCCGGTCAGCGCCTACGCGACCGGCTTCCACACCGGCGAGGGGCCGATGCGCGCGATCGACGGCCTCAGCGACAAGGGGTATGAGACATGCTGGTCCACGTGGTCGCTGAACCTGCCGCAGTCGATCACCGTCGACCTCGGCGGAGTCTGGAGCGACGTCTCCACGCTGGAGTACCTGCCCAAGCAGTGGAACCGCAACAACTCCACCGACGGCGACATCATCTCGTACGCGATCCACACCAGCACCGACGGCACCCGGTTCACCAAGGTCGCTGAGGGCATCTGGGGCGGCAGCCAGGCGACGAAGGTCGTCGAGTGGACCCCGAGGAACGTGGGCTTCGTCCGGATCGAGGCAGTGGAGGCCACCGGTGGCTACGCCAACCTCGGCGGCGTGCACATCGGCGGCAGGAAGAGGAAGCCGAAGCTGCTCTCGCGGGTGCTGCCGGGGGACACGACGGTGTACCGGCTGGTGAACCGCGCCGGCGGCGGAGTGGCCGACGTCCTCGACGCGGGCACCGCCGACGGGACCGACGTCCGCCAGCGGCCCTGGATGAACCAGGCCAACCAGAAGTGGACCTTCACCTCCACAGGCGACGGCTACTACAAGATCCGCAGTGTGGGCAGTGGCAAGCTGCTGGAGGTGGCCCAACTCTCGCGGGCGGACGGCGGCAACGTCGGCATCTGGTCCGACGACAGCGTCCCGCAACAGCACTGGGCCGTGACACCGACCGGCGACGGCTACCACCACCTCACCAACCGGCTCTCCGGACTCGCGCTGAACGTCGACGGCGGCTCGACGGCGGACGGCGCCGACATCAACCAGTGGACCTACACACGGGCGACACGACAGCAGTGGCAGATCGTGGCCGTGTGAGCCATGTCAGGGCTACCGGACGTGGAGCGGCAGTTCTCGGTGGAAGACGGCCATCGCCTGGCCGGGGCCGTTGTAGTCATCGACGAACTTCGCATTGAAGCCGAGGCGGCGGTGGAAGGCGATCGAGCCGGTGTTCTCGATCGACGTGATCGCCTTCAACCGCCGTGCACCGTGGCGTTCCGCCGCTTCGGCGAACGCCGTGTACAGACGACGCCCGAGACCGGTGCCACGGGCGTCGTCCCGTGTGGCGATCAGATGCGCGTACCCGGTGCCGTCCGGGGTGACGAATCCGAAGATGTACCCGCGGATTCCGTCCTCGGCTCGGGCGACCAGGCAGGTGGAACCGAACTCCTGCACCAGTGCGAGAAGATGGAGCGACCGAAGGTCGCGTTCGCCCCAGTAACGGGGGTGATCGGTCAGGACCTGATGCAAGTCGGCCACGTCGGCCGTCGCGATGTGTATCCCCATGGTGACGATCATGGCAGTGGCTCGGCCGCTGCAGGCGAAAGCCCGCTTCCTAAGAGTGGGTTGTCACGTACTGGTCCGACGACAACTCGAACACCCGGACTCGCCGACCGCAGGTGGGATTGACCGTCTCACGGACCGGATGCATTCCCAGTTTGGTCATGATCCGTTCGGAGGCGTCGTTGCCCACTTGAGCGATGCTGACGAGCCGATCCAGCCCTCGTTCCTGGAAGCCGAACCGTACAGCGGCCGCAGCGGCTTCCGTGGCCAGGCCCTGCCCCCAGTGGGAACGTCCCAGCCGCCAGCCGACCTCGACCGCCGGAAGCACCTCCGGCAAGAATTCGGGCACCGAAAGACCGGTGAACCCGGCCAGTTCGCCGGTGGACCGGATCTCCACGGCGAAGAGGCCGAAGCCCTGTGACTCCCACTCGCTCTCCCATGCCTGGATCCCGTCGCGGGTCTGCTGTTCGTCACGGACGCTGCCGTCACGGATCCACCGCATGACCTTGGGGTCGGCATTGACGGCAGCCATCGGCGCAACGTCTTCCTCGCGCCAGCGACGCAGGATCAAACGGGAAGTCTCGAGCCTGACCATCCGACCATTCTGGATCACGGACCGGGCCGCAGGCGGTCAGCTACCGCATGACGGGCCGGCCGGTGTGCTGTTGTGCCAATGGCGGCGGTCAGTCGAACTGGCCCTCCCTCCTAGTCCTCCGGTTCCCAGGCGCGGAGCAGGTCGAGCAGCTGCGGGTCCCCGTCGAGTCGCAGGGTGTCCGCCGGAATGCGGTCGTACAGGTAGAGGACCAGATCACTGGCCGTGCCGCGTACGGAGACGCCTGCCGCGTCCGGGTCCTCGTCGGCAGAGGGCAGCCGGGTGGTCCGTGCACCGTCGCCGTCGGCCGTGAGGCGCCAGGAGCGGCCCTCGGTGGCGTGGAAGTCGAAGGCGGTGGGCTTGTGCGGCCAGGCGCTCGTCGTGAAGCAGGTGATGAACAGGGTCTCCTCGACACCGTCGAGCGCCACCTCGACGGGCAGTGAGGCCGGCTCGCCCACGGTGAGCTGGGCGTCGTAGGTGTGCACCGCGAGCTCCTGGACCTGGTGCCGGGCGACGCCGCCGGCGGTGTGCGGCGTCTGTGTGTTGCCCCAGCCGGTGAAGCAGCCCTGATCCGGACCGGCCTCCCGCAGGGCCGTCAGCAACAGCTCGGTCGAGGCGGCCAGCCAGGCCGGCACGGCCTCGCGCTCCTGCGGCGCGACCGCGTCACCCTGGGCCGGGGTCCTGGACGTGGCGTCCGGCCCGGCGGCGACGGTGGCGGCCCAGCGGCGGCGGCCCTCGCCGATGTGCTGCACCAGGTCGAACAGCGTCCACCCGGGGCAGGTCGGCACGGGCAGGTCGAGGCTGGGCGCGGCGGCGATCGCGGCGCGGAACGCGGTTGCCCGTTCGTCGATCAGCCGCAGCAGATCGGGAAACTCAAGAGTCTTGTGCACAGCGGTAGTTCTAACATCTTGATCCATTTGCCCGACAGCAGTTTTCCCAGCCGGTACGGCGGCGGACACCGGCCCGGGCGACCGCTGCGGCTTCGAAGGGTTGCTCCTCGGCCCGGCCTCTGCGAACGCCGCACCAGAGGCCTTAAGACCTGTGATGCAGGGCGATCGGCCGATGGCCGCGCGAGAGTCTGATCCCTAGGCTGCTGAGCTGGAATCGGCAGCTCAGGAAGAGGTCACGATGCCCGTCAACGGTCGTAGTCACATCCGCGTGGCCCGGCCCTCTCGGGACCTGGCGGTGGCCGAGCGGTTCTGGGTGCGGGGGCTGGGACTCGGTGTGGTGTGGCGGGCCGAGCGCGGGCCGGAACCCGGTGGGCACGACCTGCTGATGGTGGGCTGGCCGGACGCCGACTGGCATCTGGAGCCAAGGGCTGTCCCGTAACCCCTGGCGGGCGTGCGACGACAGCTACGGCACCTCGCCGAACGTCCGCATACATCCAGTATGCGGACGTCCCTCCGCCTTGCGATGCATCGCATCTGACGCCGCACACTGATCCACCAGGGATTACGGGACAGCCCTTAGAAGTCATCTCAATTGGCGACTGGCGGCGTGCATAGTGGCTGGCAGACGGGCTGCGATGGCGGTTGAATGCGTCGGTGAGCGACTACTGG
>NZ_JBIWPF010000033.1:0-48522 GCF_044768125.1 Streptomyces sp. NPDC101166 | reverse complement strand
GCGACCCGCTACGACAAGACCGCCGAGTCCTACCAGGCAGCTGTCACCCTCGCCTCGCTCCTGATGTGGGCGTGACTTTTGAAGACAACTCCTAGCCGCGGAGGGCGGCCTGATAGACAGGTTCCGCGACCGACTCGCCGACCAGGAACGCGAGACCTAAACCCCGGAGCCCCGGGACCGGTCGGTTCCGGGGCTCCAGTCCCGCTTCACCTGCCCGCAGCCGCCCCGGCCGGGGCGGCCGGCGTCAGGCAACGCTCAGGACGATCTTCCCGGTGGTGCGGCCCTGCTCGCCGATCTCGTGCGCCTTCGCGGCCTCGGCCAGCGGGACGACGGTCTCGACCACGGGCGTGAGCGCGCCCCGCTCGGCCAGGGCGGCGATCTCGCGCAGACCCAGGTGGTCGGGCTCGACCAGCATCCACACCGCCCGCACGTGGCCGGGGACGTCGTCGGGGACGTCGTCGGGTCCGGGCAGCGTGATCAGCCGGCCGCCCGGGCGCAGAACCGTCAGGGACCGCTCGGCGTTCTGGCCGCCGAGCCCGTCCAGCACCACGTCCACGTCCTCGACGGCGTCCTCGAAGCGGACCGTGCGGTAGTCGATCACCTCGTCCGCGCCCAGCTCACGCAGCAGGTCGTGCTTGCCGGCGCTGGCCGTGCCGATGACGTACGCACCGCGGGCCTTGGCGATCTGCACGGCCAGGTGGCCGACCCCGCCGGCCGCCGCGTGCACCAGCACCCGCTCACCGGCGCGCACCCCGGCGGTGTCCACCAGGGCCTGCCAGGCGGTCAGCGCGGCAAGTGGCAGCGCCGCCGCCTGCACGTGGGTGAGGTTCGCCGGCTTGGGCGCTAGGTGGCGGGCCGGGGCAACGATGTACTCGGCGTAGGCGCCGGCCTGCCGCGGGAACAGCGGCATGCCGTACACCTCGTCCCCGGGGCGGAACATCCCCACGCCCGGTCCGACGGCCTCCACGGTGCCGGAGACGTCCCAGCCGACCGCCGGGACCTCGCCCCACTCGATCAGGGCCCCGCTGGCCCGGGTCTTGAAGTCCACCGGGTTCACACCGGCCGCGTGGACCCGCACCAGGACCTCGTTCAGTCCCGGCTCGGGCCGGGCGACCTCACGCTCCACGAGCACTTCCGGTCCGCCCCACTGCTCCACGACCACCGCACGCATGCTGTCCGCCTCACTCTTTCCGTCTTGATCGGATGCCGGCCGCCCGGGCCCTTCCCGGCGCGACGCAGTCCACGTTCCGGCACCCGCCCCCACCATGGTGTTGGCCGTCTGGCCACTATGTGACAGGATCTGGCCATGAGTGAGATGCAGTGGCCGTGCACCGACCTCCGCCCCGACCCGAGCGCCGACGCGGCCGGGCGGCACCGCATCGCCGTCCTCGCCCTGCCCGGCGTCCCGCCCTTCGAACTCGGCATCCCCTCCCGCGTCTTCGGCAGCGTCCTGGACGCCGGCTCACGCCCGTTGTACGAGGTCACCGTCTGCACCGCCGACGGCGCCCCGGTCCTCAGCGACGCCGGGTTCACCGTGCAGCCCGCGGCCGGTCCCGAGGCTCTGGCCGCCGCGGACACCGTGATCGTCCCGCCGACGCACGCCATGCCCGAGCTGGGCCGCGGCGGCCCGCTGCCGCCCGAGGTCACCGCGGCCATCGCCGGCATCCGGCCTGGCACCCGCCTGGTGTCCATCTGCACCGGCTCCTACGTCCTGGCCGCCGCGGGCCTCCTCGACGGCCGGCCTGCCACCACCCACTGGAACCTCGCCCCCGAGTTCCGCCGCGCCTACCCCCGTGTCAAGGTCGACGAGGAGGTCCTCTTCGTCGACGACGGCGACGTCCTGACCTCCGCGGGCGTCGCCGCCGGCGTCGACCTGTGCCTGCACATGATCCGCCGCGACCACGGCGCCGCCGCCGCCAACCGCGCCGCCCGCATGTGCGTCGTCCCGCCCTGGCGGGACGGCGGCCAGGCCCAGTACATCGACCGCCCGGTGCCCGAACCCACCGTCGCCACCACCACCGCCACCCGTGCCTGGGCGCTGGAACACCTCGGCGAACCCCTCTCCCTGACCCGCCTGGCCGAACACGCCCGGATGAGCCTGCGCTCCTTCACCCGCCGCTTCCGCGACGAGGTCGGCATGACCCCCGTGCAGTGGCTCACCGCGCAACGCCTGGAACTGGCCAAGCAGTTGCTGGAGACCACCGACCTGTCCATCGACTTGGTCGCCCACCGCTGTGGCTTCGGCTCCGCCAACTCCCTGCGCGCCCACATGCGCACCGCCTTCGGTGTCTCACCCGCCTCCTACCGCCGCACCTTCCATACCGACGACCTGGTGGAAGCGGGCGCCTGAGGACACATCAGCGCCGCACATACCCGCTCCGCGGGCCGGCCGGGATCCGCCTGATCATCCGCTGCCGGTGCCCCCGTCCCCGGTGCAGCGGCGCTCCGGCCCCGAGGCCGCGCCCCCCACCCAAGCCACCCAAGCCGACCTGATCGCCGGGCCTGCCCGGCATCCACCTCCCCGACGTTGCCGCGATGCGTGCTCGGGGAGTACTCGCAGGCCCTACAGCGACGGCCCCGGCCCCGCGGCGCACTCTGGGAGCCGGCCCTGTTCTCCCGAAAGCTACGGCGAAGTGACAAGTAGCTCCTTGTAATCGAAGTGACGCTCGGTCAGGAAGCAAGGGGATTCCCGGCTGAGTCGCATCGCTCAGGGGGGATCAGGCCAAGCTCACGTGCGGTCTGCAGGTCTTGGTACGCCTGCGTAGGGCTGACATGGGTCTGGGGGCACACGTCCTTCACGATCACTTTGCGTGTTGATTTCTCAGGCGAGGCGCAAGCGACGGTGAAGGCTGTCTGTTCGATTCGCGGCAGATAGACGTTCCACCACTTCGGCCCTGTCCGGCGCCGAAGCTCCTTGAGCAAGGCCCGCTGCGGGCTGGGCAGGTCGCCGACCTTGTGGACGGCCGGCGGGGACCAGCCCATGGCCACCCACTCCCAGCCCTCTTCCGTCTTCTTGGCAGAGCCGAAGGGTAGGGCGGCTAGAGCCAGGGGGAGCGCGAGCTTCCGTGCGGCCACCCGCACCTGGTCCCGTTCTCGGCCGGAGGCAACACCCTGGATCGTGATGGCGTTCTCCTGCTCGACGAAGCCCCCGCGATCGACCTCCAGGGCGATGCACATTGCGATGTCCGACGCGCGGCACTTCATGTAGATCCGGAAGCGCGGAGGGAAGAGGTGGCCGGCCACCTTGATCATGGGCTCCTTGAACCACTCCTCGTCACCGGGGTGGTCTGAGGTGGGCTCCACATACATGCCCTTGCTCCAGTAAGGGGTCACTGAACCCCCTGGCCGGGGTTGTCCTTGAGCGCGGTGCTCAGCAGCAGGCCCAGTGTGGTGGTCCCGCCGAATGCGACGCCAGCGTTTGGGCAACACTCTTGCGCCCGACCGCGGTCCCAATCCAGGCTTTGCCGGTCCGTTGAAGAGGTACGAAAAAAGTGGACAGCCTCTGAACTGGGCAAACGGTATCCTCCCCCGCGCTGGCGGACGGGCGGGCCCCGCTGACCGTCCACCTGCTCTCCCCGGCTGGGCACCCGGCCGCCGTCACCGGCGACCTCGCGTCGTTCTGGCGCGAGGGCTACCGCGCGGTGCGGGCCGAGCTCCGCGGCCGCTACCCCCGCCCCCCGTGGCCGCAGGGCCCGGCTGCGGCCGAGCCCGGCGGCTCAACGCGCCCGAGTAGCGGCAGGTTGCCCCGCACCGCCTGCCGCCGGCTGCATCGACGGGCGCTCCCCGGCCGGGGAGCGCCACGGGCAGCCCGGAGTCAGCCGCCACCCGAGCCTGCCGAGGCCGAACCGCCGGAGGTCCAGCCGGAGTTGGGCTGCGGCCGGTCGCGTGTGCTGCGCTCGGTGCGCAGCTCCACCAGGACCCCAGCCGGGCCGAGCAGGGCCTCCAGCGCGTCGGCGAGCCGCTCCGAGTCGCCGCCGAACGGGAGCGCGAGCCGCTCCCGGACGCCCCGCAGGCCGAGTTCCAGTGCGAGCGTGGAGACGGCCGGCTTGGAGTCCCCCTGGTACGGCTCCACCACCTTGTGCGTCAGCCGCACCTCGCGCAGGGTCTTGACGGGCAGCCAGTCGTCCGGCCCGGCGGCCCGGACCAACCGCAGGGACGCGGGCACCCCGGCCGGCGCGAACTCCACCCGCAGGATGTCCCGGGCCCGGGAAAAGGCCAGCGCCAGCCAGCCGATCAGGTACTCCAGCCCGGCGATCACCCCCACCACCACGAACACGGTCGACGCCCGCGCTCCGGCCAGCGCCATCCAGAAGGCGACGAGCAGGGTCGGCACGCCCAGGGCGAGCGGCGTGAACAGCGCCGGCCCCGCCGAGGTCAGCGCGTTCCACGCCGGCCCGTCCGGGCCGGCGCGCAGGACCAGATCCGTCGAGTCGGGGCCTTGTCTCAGTAAGGGATCGGTGGCCATGCCTCCAGCGTAGGACCGGTACGCAAGGTCGCCTCGACCGTATCCGGGCCGATGGGGCACGACTTCTGACGACCCGTAGCCCTCAGTCGGCGGGCGCGGCGGGCTCCCAGGGCTCGAACCACGGGTCGGGCCACTGCTCGGCGGCGGCCATCAACGGGTAGAGGGTCTCCTCTCCATGCCAGTGCTTGGGGACCACCGCGACCGCCTGACCAAGTGCCGGCCGAGGCATACAGACGCAGTCATCACCGCCGGCCGTCCCGTCGCAGCGAGGTACACCTCGTCACTGGCATGGTGCATTCCAGGGAGCGGAACACTCAATCGCGGAGATCCCTTACTCCTCGAGTCGGCTGCGTACCTCCTCGGCTTCTTGCGTGCGGTGGAGGAGGTCCAGGATGTGCGCCCGCTGTTCCAGCGTCGCCCGTAGGAAGGCGGCGTACGGCTCGGGCTGTGTTGTGGCCAGCGGGGTCAAGAGGTCCGCCGCTTCCGTCGCCGCATCAAGACTTCCGGGCAGGTTCTGTTGCTCTTCCTCACGCAGCCATGCCAGGAGCATGAGGGTATGCGCCAAGACATGCGTGTACTCGACGTGTTCGGCTGCGGCCACGCGCCGATTGTGCTCCAGTGCCGAATCCGCCGCCGAGAGTGCCTCCCCGGTCCTGCCTGCCTGGAGCAGCGCAGCCGCGAGGTTGGTCAGCGCCCAGCCCTTGGCAGGGTCGTCGCCGGCCCGTTCGAAGGCCGTGGCGGCCTGCGCGTACCTGTCGGCGGACTCGTCCGGCCGGTCCGTCGCCTCCAGGGCTTCGGCCAAACCCAGCAGGCTCGAGCCCTCATTGCCGTGATCCCTCAACTCGCGGCAGAGCAAAGCCGCCCGGGAGAAGACGGTGACAGCCTCCTGAGCCCTGCCGAGCGCCCTCAACACCTCCCCGAGGGCATAGGATGCCCGCGCCTCGTAGCCATCGGCGCCGAACTCCCGGAAGATCAGGGTGGCCCGAGTGAGAGCGGTGACGGCCTCGTCCCTACGGTCCGTCTGCTTCAGCGCATTCCCGAGGTTGATCAGGGCCGAGGCCTCGTCGTACTGGTCGCCGAGTGCCCGGAAGATCTCGGCGGCCCGGGTGAGGGCGCTGATGGCCTCCTCCGTCTGCCCCGTCAACTGCTGGGCTCCCCCGAGGTTGGACAGCGCCGCGGCTTCGCGGAGCGGATCACCGAGGCGCGCGTGGATACGAACGGCCCGGCTGTGGGCCGCGATGGCCTCCTCGTGCCTGCCGACATACTGCAGGACCCCCCCGAGGCTGTTCAGGGCCGAACCTTCCTCGCCTTCGTCGCGGAGCCGGCGGAACGTCTCAGCGGCCTGAGTGTGGGCCGTGATCGCTTCCTCGTATCTGCCCGCTTCCCGCAGTGCCGCGCCGAGGTTGCCGACGACCGAGGCCGTCAAGTGCGGCTGATCATGCAAGAGAGCGAGCATCCGACTTGCCCGGGTATAGACGACGATGGCCTCCTCGTGCCTGCCCGCCCCGCTCAGCGCGATGCCGATGTGGTTCAGCGCGAGTGCTTCCCGGCCTCGGTCGCCCAGCTGCTGAAAAATCCCAGCGGCCTCGGTGTGCGCGGCGGCAGCCTTGTCGAACTTACGCAAGTGGCGCAGGCCGAGCCCGATGTCGTCGAGCGCCGTGCCTTCGGCGGAGCGATCGCCGTCTTCGCGGCTGACGTCGCGGGCGATGGTGCTCAAGGCGATCCAGTCGTCGAAGTACCGACGGTGTTCGAGGTAGCCGGCCAGGGACCGGGCAAGGGCGACCGCCACGGCGGGACGGCCGAGCTGCGGGGCGGCTGTGGCAGCGGCCACCAGGTTCGTGTGTTCGGCGTCCAGCCATTCCAGAGCGTGGCGGCGCCCGCTGAAGCGTGGGGACTGGTTGGCCGGGATGCCGATCAGGTGGGTGTCCGCCTCCGCGGAGGTTGTCCTGTAGTGCTCCAGCAGGCGGGTGAGGGCGGCGTCCCGCCGGCCGTCGTCCGAGGGCGCGTCGCCCTGCTCCTTGGCGTACAGGCGGATGAGGTCGTGCATCGACCAGCGATCGCCCGATCCTGTCAGGAGGTGGGCGCGGAACAGTTCGGCCAGCAGTCGCCGACTGCCGGGATCGCCGAGCAGGGCCGCGGCGGCGGCGCTGGAGATGTCCGGCCCTGGAGCGGCAGCCAGCAGCCGGAAGGCGGTGGCCTGGGACTCTGTCAGATGCCGGTAGGACAAGTCGAAGGAGGCCCGTACCGCCATGGGACGGCTCTCCGCGTCGGTCTCCTTGATCTCGATGACGCTGAGGCGAGTCCGAGCGGCGGTCAGCTCCGCTGCCTGGCTCTCCAGACTCCGGCTCGGTTCGCTGCGTAACAGGGCGGCGATGATCTCCAGGGCCAGCGGGAGGTAGCCGCACAGTTCAGCGAGAAGCGCTGCTGCCTCCGGCTCGGCGGAGACCCGGTCATCGCGGATGCCGCCGGCGCACAGGACCTGCTGGATGAGATCCACGGCCTCCTGGGGGGTGAGGGGCGCCAGATCCACACGGTGGCCCTGAAGGGCGGCGAGCAACTGCCGCGAGGTCACCACCCCGCGGTGCGGGGGCTGCGGAAGCAGCGCGGAGACCTGTCCGGCGCTGCGCACGTTGTCCAAGACCACGAGCAAGGGGCGGCCTTCGGCCGTCAGGCGGTCGAGGACGATCCGCCAGGTGTCCAGCTTGCCCTGGAAAGTGACCGGGATGTCCGCGCTCCTGACGCCCAGGGCGCCCAGGAACTGGTCCACCACCTCGCCCGGTCTCCGCTCCTCGCGGGGACTGTAGCCGTACAGGTTGGCGAAGAGGATGCCGCCGGGGAACCAGCCGCGCAGACGGGCCCGGTGGGCGGCCTGCAGGGCGAGGGCGGTCTTGCCGACCCCGCCCATGCCCATCACCGCCGAGACCACGACCGTCGCCGGAGCGGCCGTGTCGCTGGGGTCCTCGGCCGACCGGGAGTGCGTCGCCGCGGGGGCGAGCCGGTCGAGGATGTCCCGCAGTTCGCCTGCGCGTCCGGTGAATTCCTTCACCAGCGGGGGCAGCGTCACCGGCCCGGTGCGCCCGTTATTCGCCGGCGGCACCGGCATGGTCCCGTCCTCGACCGCGGGGGCCGGAGTCCCGTCCGTCTCCTCCGGCACCGGCAGCCGGGGCTCGTCGGGCTCGTCCTGTTCAGCGGCCGCCTGACGGCGCAGCGCCAGGAGCTCCTCCTGGTTCAGCCGCAGCGCCTTGGCCATCCTGGCGATGGTTTGCGCTGACGGGGTCACCTGCCGGTGCAGGGCGTTGTTCACCGTCGTGCGCCCCAGCCCGGCCTGCCTGGCCAACCGCGTCACGCTCAGTCCGGACGTCGCTAGGCCGTCAGACAGGCAAGCCTGCAGTCTGGCCAGAGCCGCCATCTGTCCATTCGCCTCGCCTCGCCTGTCTTCCGCGCTGCCCAACTCGTCCCCCCGGCCTGCCGTGCACGCTGCTGTTCAGCATTGTTCATCTTCAGCCACCCGAACCATGCCGCACACCGGTTCCGCGACCTTCGAGAAGACCAATTCCAACGCCCTTGGGAGCCTGAAGTGTCCGGTCTCACCGTCGTCCTGTTCACCATCGCCCTCGTCCTGATCGCCGCTCTCCTTGCCGCAGCGGTCGCCGGCAAGCTCGCTCGTCTCGGTGGCGCGACCTACCCCGCTTCCCTCTTCCGCGCGGCAACCGCGTTCGCCGGTGTGCTCACCCTCGCCGCCGCCGTCACCACAGCCCTTGCCGCCGTCCTCAGGTGACTGATGGGGTGAACCCGCGAGCAGTACCGTCGGCCGTAGCTGACGGTCGTTGTTCGAGGTCGGGCCGAGCCCGGGTGATGCGTGATCCATTGCGGCCGCATCAGCGAGGGCACCCCCGCCCACGCACCATGCGCTCAGTCGTTCGTGCGTAACACTCACCAGGCTAGGCTAAGGAACGGGATAAGTTTGTGGTTAAGCAATCTTGTCTGGAGTAAGGGTGCAGGGTCATGGCATCTGAGGAAGAGCTGTTCGCGTCCGTCGACGCTCTGTTGAACGAGGAGCCGCACCTCCCGCCGCCGGCGGAGCGTGCCCGGCTGCGTGAGGCCGCCGGTATCACCCAGGCCCGCCTCGCCACCGCCTTGAAGACGACGACCCAGTCGGTGAAGAACTGGGAGAACGGGCGCAGCGAGCCGAAGTCGCCGCGCCTGGACGCCTATCAGCGGCTGCTGAAGGGGTGGGCGGCGAAGTACCCCTCCCCCGGCGCGGCTCCGACAACCTCGGCTGCCGCAACCGCGCCCGCGGCGTCTACCGAAGCGGGTGCGTCCCCCGCCGTTGCGGCTGCGGCGCCGGCGCGCCCCGCCGTCCGACCCGCTGCGACATCGCGGCGTCCGGCCACGCAGAAGTCGGCGCAGCGCGCAGCCGACCCTCGCTTCCCGCACGGGCCCCTCGCGGTCCTGGACGGCGACGGCTGCGCGTACGGCGTCGGTGGGATCATGCTCGACTGCCCGGCGACCACGGTGGTGGAGCTGGTGGACTGGGCTCTGGGCGAGTCCGGACTCGGTACGCCGCGTCTGCATCGCAACGGCAAGGACAGCGACCCGCTGATCGTGCTCACCGCGGCGGCCGCCGTGAAGCTCGGGTTGCCGGAGCGTCTCGAGGGTCATGAGCAGCGCCGGTCCCTGCGCCTGCCGGAGGATCATCCGGTGGTTCGGCAGGTGGTGAAGGCGAAGTGGCGGCTCACCCAGCGCGGGTTCGGCCCGTGGGCACGGATCTACCGCAAGGCGCAAGGCACGCAACGGCAGTGCGTGCAGCTCGCGATCCTGTCCTGGGACGCCCTCGACGAGCGGGCGTGGCCCGGGGTGGCGGAGATGGAGCCGGCCGACGTCGCGCGCGTCCTCGGCGTGTACGCCCGGCGGGTCATCACCCCGCGCGGCAGCACGGCCGTCTCCGGGCTGGAGCTGATGACGGCGCTGCGGCCGCCCACCCGCGCGGTGCGCGACGAAGCGACCGGGAACTGGGTGAGCGGCCACAACCCCGGCTCGCTGGGCACGGAGCCGATGGACCCGGCGCCGCCGGAGGCCACCCCTGAGCACCCGGTCGTCGTGAACTCCGGCTGGACCGGCGGCTTCCTCGACGAGGAGGCGTACCAGTGGGTGCGGCCGGTGGACCTGCTCAGCGATGAGGAGTGCACGCTGCCCTTCGCGGTCGGCCTGGATCTCAACACCGCGTTCCTCGCCGCCGCGGCCCGCCTGGTCGTGGGCCTGTCCGCCCCCGATCACTTCCGCCACCCGACGTTCAATCCGAAGATTCCCGGTTCCTGGCTGGTCGACCTGTCCCACGTCGAGGTGGACCCGCGTCTGCCCTCGCCGTTCACCGCGGACGGCACCCGGCCGACGGGACCTGCCTGGTACCAGACGCACACCGTCGCCTACGCCCAGGAACTCGGCTACAACGTGGCTCCCCTCGAGGGGTATCTGCGCCGTGAGACCGGTGCCTACCTCGACCCGTGGCACGACCGCCTCAAGGAGGCGTACGTCGACACCCTCGCCGACCTCGGCGTCGTCAAGGAGCTCACGGATGGGGAGTTCCTGGCGGCGATGGAGCGGCACAAGGACGTCGACCCGGCCATGGCGGCCGTCCTCACCGCTATCAAGGCCACCGTCAAGGGCGGCATCGGCAAGCTCCGCGAGCGCCCGCAGGGCAAGCGGTACAAGGAGGGCGAGCGGTGGCCGGCCCTGCAGCGGCCGACCTGGCGCCCCGACATCCGCGCCGCCGTGATCTCCAGAGCGCGGGTCAACATGCACCGCAAGATGCGCAACATGGCCACGATGACCGGCCTCTATCCGCTCGCCGTCCTGTCCGACTGCGTCGTCTACCCCTCACCGGGGGCGAGCCCGCTGGACTTTCTGCCGTACGCCGCGTCGGGCAAGGCGCAGCCGGGCGGGTTCCGCCTCGGGCCCACGCCGGGTCTGGCGAAGCTGGAGGGCGTCCAGTCGATGCTGTGGGCCGTCGACCTGATGGAGAAGGGGCTGAATCCGGCCCGCCACATCAAGGGCGGCGACGCCGTCCTGGACGAAGGCGAGTAGACCGTGGGAGAGATCGACGACGCGATCGAGCGGGCCGACCGGGAAGCCTTCACCCGCCAGCCCCCCAAGAGCCTCCAGGCCCGCGTCAACTTCTTGATCAAGCAGGTCAAGACGACCAGAGCCGTCGCTGAGGAGATCGGGGTCAGCCAACGGTCGGTGGAGCGCTACCGCAAGGGCGAACGCAAGCACCCGCCCCGGGCCATCGCCGAACGGATCGACGCCGCCGTACGGGCGCGGTGGCAGCCCCAGGTCCGCAGACGCCGCCGCAAGCAGGCCGCCGCCACGGGCGGGATCACGGTGGAGACGAGGGCCCGGTTCGGCTACACCGCGCCGATTGGCACCACCGACGACGGACGCTTGCGACGGCTCACCGTCCACCTCCCCCCCGCCTACGCGCAGCGCCTCTTCGACGCCCGAGAGGCCGGAGCCGGCGACCAGCAGATGCGCCAGATCATCGCCGAAGGCTTCAAAGACGTGTACTTCCAGGACGGCGGAAACCGCGCCATGGGACTCTCCGACGTCACCCTCAACGACATCGACTACCTCGACCTCGACTACTGACCCCGGCAGCTGCTCGTTGAGCCGAAGCACGTCACGCAGGCAGACTCAAGGGCGCGGCCCTGTGTCGGGGCCCGCCTTTGAGCGGGACTCCCCACCGGCCTCCTTGAGTCGTGCGCTGCTGGACCGCGCCGGAGTGTGAGGGTCAGCCCAACCCGTATGCGGGTCCGGTCGGCTTGCCGTTCGGTCGGCGGGCCTCGAACTCCCCGCGACCGACCCTCGTCCGCCATGAAGCGTCCGCCGGCGTCAGGTCCTGCTTTCCTCGACCCGGGACAGTTCAAGGACATGATCTGAACTGCGCAGGTACCACGAGCGGCGTGCGCGTGGATCACGTCACGGTGAATTCCGCCGCCTTGGTGTTCAGCGTCGTGTCACCGTTTTCCGCGGTGGCCAGGACGGCGACGTGCCACAGGCCGCGCGGGGACGCCTCGGCATGGACAAAACGATGCGACGCGACATGAGAAGCCCCCCAAAGGATCAGCTGGATCAGACCGGCGCCATTTGGCTGCGCCGCTGCACCGATCCTGGCCGCGCAAGGGGCCTCAGGCATGAGCGCCCATACTCAACTCCCGCCTGAGTAAGGGCCGTCCGCCGGTCAGGACGAAGGCGAGAGGCCCGCAACCGCTCTTTCAGTGTGGCCATTGATCGCGTGACGATGTCTGCGGAACGCTTCGGGCGCGTCAGGATCGGGTGGCTTCGCCGGCAGGGCCGCGGTCCGGGTGCCCGAGGGCCGTACGGGCCTCGCGGACGAGGGCGGCGTTGTCCCGCGCGGGTGTGCCGTCGGGGAGGTGGAGCACGTCCTCGAAGCCGACGCGGGTGTCCAGGCGACGGGCTGCCGCGAGCCGCAGGACGGACCAGGCGGCGCCGTCCTGGCCGTGCAGGAGGAGCGGCGCGGGGGCGGCTTCCAGCTCGCCCAGCAGACGGTCCGCGGCGTCCAAAGCCTCCCGCGGGCCGGTCTCGGTGACCTCCGCAAGGACGCGCAGCACACGGTGGGCCTGCGGCCAGTCCAGGAACTGCCGCGCCGCCGGTGTGCCGGAGAAGATGCCGGCCTCGATGCCGACCCCGCGGTCCAGCAGCACCGCGGCGACCTCGCGGGCGCCGTCCTCGTGCCAGTTGACGGAGGCGTGGTCGGGAAGCACGGTCCATGCCGCGACCCGCGCAACGCGGTCCTGCGGGCCGGAGGCGGCCCACGCGCCGGTGGTGACGCCGACGGGGATGTCCGGGACGGCGGCCCGCACGGCGTTGACAGCGGCCGCGACGGCGGCCGCCTCCAGCGTGTCCCGGCCTTCGCTGTCCTTGGCGTGCAGATGGATGTTCTCGGCACCGGCGGCGACGGCGGCGCGGGCCGCCGCCGCCAGTTGTTCGGGGGTGACCGGCAGAGTGGGGCATTCGGCGCGGTCGCGCGGGCCGTTGAGGCAGACCTGCAACATGCCGTCATCCTCGCAGATCGGGACAGGGAGGGCTTGAGGGACGACGAACCGCACCGGGCGGGAACAACTCTCACGGGCCGCTGTCGTCTGCAAGGGGTGGCGCTCGTGAGTGCGGAACGGGCATGTCATGTGGCACGAGATCTCGGTTCAAGGGGCGCGCCGGGAACAGCCGGTCCGGGTGGCGCGGTTGCATCGACCGAGGGACCGGCGCCGCACAGGCGAGGTGGGACGGAGAGCACGAGGTCGTCCGACCCGCCAGGATCCGGGCCTCAGGGTCGCGGCACGCCCGCCGCGCACTCGGTGCGATACGTATTTGTGCAGGAGGACTGTTTCATGACTCACCGGCCCTTGACGCTCATGGCGGTACATGCCCACCCCGACGACGAAGCAACCGGAACCGGAGGGGTCCTCGCGCGGTACGCGGCGGAAGGCATCCGCACGGTTCTCGTGACGTGTACCGACGGCGGTTGCGGTGACGGACCGGGAGGTGTCAAGCCCGGCGACCCCGGGCACGATCCGGCGGCCGTCGCCTCGATGCGCCGTCGGGAACTCGAGGCGAGCTGTGACGTGCTGAAGGTCAGCGATCTGGAGATGCTGGACTATGCCGACTCCGGGATGATGGGCTGGCCGAGCAACGACGCTCCCGGATCCTTCTGGCAGACCCCGGTGGCGGATGGCGCGGCCCGACTCGCGCACCTTATGCGGCAGTACCGGCCTGATGTGGTCGTCACCTACGACGAGAACGGCTTCTACGGCCACCCCGACCACATCCAGGCCCACCGCATCACGATGGCGGCGCTGGAGATGACCGATCTGACACCGAAGGTGTACTGGACCACGATGCCCCGCTCGATGATGCAGCGCTTCGGCGAGGTCATGCGCGAGTTCGGTGAGGACATGCCGGAGCCGGACCCTGCCGAGGTCGCCGCGATGGCCGAGATCGGCTTGCCCGACGACGAGATCACCACGTGGGTGGACACCACCGCGTTCAGCGGTCAGAAGTTCGACGCGCTGGCCGCGCACGCCAGCCAGGGCGAGAACATCTTCTTCCTCAGGATGGGCAAGGAGAGGTTCGGCGAGCTGATGGGCGTGGAGACCTTCCTCCGTGTGCAGGACGCCACCGGCGCGGCCGTACCCGAAAGCGATCTCTTCGCCGGCTTGCGCTGATCCCTGGCCCGTCCGAGGGGCCTCGAAGGGCGTCGACCGCACGGCGTGATCTTGCAGGTCACGCACCCGGAGGGCTGTCGCACTCCGAGTACGATCACCTGCACGGCGGCAGCGGGGTGGAGGCACTGCGGGCGGCTCGACCTTGAGGAGGTCGGCGTGCGGCGCTGTTTCCCGGTGCGAGTGTCTCCCGCTTCGGACCAGGGAGCAGCCCCGTGGCGTGGACTGCCCGGATGGCCCTGCGCCGGCCTTTTCCCCGCCACCCGAGCCGCCCCGGCCACCCTACGGGGAGCGTCGCGCGACCCTTCCCCGGGTGCCGCAGGGCGGCCGGGTGGACGAGGCCGAGGTGCTTCGTGCACTCGCCACCCTGAATGGGCAGCACCGGCCGCTCACTGGAGCCCCGCGCCGCCACCCTCACACCCCGCCGCCGTTTGTGAACCGGAGGGGCCGCAGGCCGGATCAGGTGGTGGCCAGCAGGAGGTTCTCCCCACTTGACGGGCGAAGGCCGTCGGTCCGGTCGGTGAAGTAGCGCGCGGCGAGCGAACTCATCGGAACGTGCCGGGCGTCCTTGAGGCCGGCCTCGCGCGCCAGGGCCAGCATCTCCTGCGGGGTGTAGAAGCTGATGAACGGGGTTCCGGATGCTCGAGCGCCTTCCTCACTCGCCCGAAGGCCGGGGCGGTCGGCTTCGTCGGCGAGTTCGGTCGGCAGCAGGAAGGTCATGGCGAGCGTTGTGCCGGGCGCAAGCCCGGCGATCCGGCGCAGGGTGGCAGCGGTGGCGTCTTCGGTGAGGTACATGCTGACGCCGGTGGAGACGATGACCGCCGGTCGGCCGGGATCGAAGCCGGCGGTGCAGAGTTGCTCGAGCCAGGACGCGCCGGCCTCGAAGTCGACCGGCACCAGGTGCAGCCCGTCGGGAATGCCGTAGCCGAGTTCGACCAGGCGGTGGCGCTTCCAGGCCTGGGTGTCGGGCTGGTCGATCTCGAAGACCCGTAGCCGGGAGGCGAGCTCCTTCCTGCGCTGGGCGAAGGTGTCCAGGCCGGCTCCCAGGATGACGTACTGGGTCACGCCGCCGTCGGCCTGCTCAGCGATCAGGTCCTCGATGAAACGGGCGCGGGCGACGATGGCCGCCCGGAACCCGCTGGTGGTCTCCGGGTCCATGTCCGGGCGGTCGCGCCAGTCGTCGCCGGGAGCCGCCAGGTGCAGGCCGATCTCGTCCTCGACCACATGCGGCGGCGGGTCGACCTGGAGGTGCATCGCCCTCCAGAGGGCTGTGCGCACCGCGGTGTTGTCCGGTGCCTCTGTCTGCTCGTGCGCCATGGTGTTCCCCCTGTTGGTTTTTTGTCGCGGTCAGCTCTCGGCGGGAGCCTGCAGGCTCCACAGACGCCCGTCGGGGTCGCGGACGGTCATCTCCTTGGTCCCGTAGTGGGTGTCCTCGAACGGCGTGACCACCTCGACGACAGGATCGGGACGCCACTCGTCCGCGTCCGGCGCCTTCAGCACCATCCGCGTCTGGGGCTCCTGGTCCTCGGGAACCTCGGCGATGAACACGTAGGGACCGTCGCCGTTGCGCAGCTGGCCGGAGCTGTGGTCCGTAGCGAACTCCAGCTTGAATCCGAGCTCCTGGAAGAACTTCGCCGCCTTTCCCCAGTTGTGCGTCGTCAGGAACACGGCCTCGATGCCTTCGGTCGTCATGTCACGTCTCCTTCTTGGGCGAGTGCTGTTCGTTCCCGTGGGCGTCGCCGAGGTAGGTGCGCAGCGCGTCAGCGACGAGCGCCGACAACGACATGCCCGACTCGATGGCGCGGTACTTGACCTGCTTGATCAGTCCGATCGGCAGATACACGTTGAATTGCTTGACTTCCTCATCGCTCACGACTGAATGCTAGCATCCTAGCAAGCTAGATCAAGCGCCGGCCCCTTCGCACGAAGGTGTCTGCCGCCGGAGCGTTACGAGTGCCTGCTGGCCGACGCCGGGTCGGCGCTGTCGCCGCTGCTGGTCGGAATGCAGGACTGGGGTGACCGGTGGATGCTCGGCGACGGAACGGTCACCGGGACGGCGGCACGGGACGGAGCGGAACACGCGCGCATACACGCCCAGGTCGGCACGCGCGTGCCGGAAGGGCTCGTGCTGCCGAGTACGCACGGTGCCGTCCTGCCCGTCGTCGCGCCCGACTGTGGGGGGGGACCGTCCTGCTCACGTATCCCGGCACAGGGATCGAGTGGGACGAGCCGATCCCCGGGGCCGTCGGCTGCACGCTGGAGAACCGGCTGTTCACCGATGCCTGGCCCGACTTCCGGCGAGCTGGGGTGGAGGTGCGTGGGGTGGGCACCCGGCTTCCCCATGAGCAGGCCGAATTCGCGCGCGCCGAAGCAGTGCCGTTTCCCCTGCTCTCCGATGCCGGGCAACGGTTGGCAGCGGCCCTGCGGCTGCCGACGTTCCGGGGCGCGGGCCGACTGCGCCTGAAGCGGCTGATTCTCGTCGTCGGCCCGGAAGGGACTGCCCGGCATGTGCTGTTCCCCGTGGAAGACATCCCCGCCGCTGTGACGGAGGCCCTGCGACTGGCCACGGCCAGTGCCGGCGCCGGGCCTGACGCCACCGAGGAGCGATCACCTAGGTGACGGCGTGGCGGCGTACCTGCTCTGCCTCGGGCTGCTGGAGCGCGCGACCGGCGTCGTACTGAGCGGCTTCGGCCTGCGCGTGATCGCGGAGGCCAAATGAGTTTCATGGCATGGCGAGCCGGCCGTCGGCCGGGAGGGGGCAGGGATGAGGGTGGGCACCGTCGAGCGGATCTGGCGCTACCCGATCAAGTCCACGGGGGGAGAACGGCTGGTGTCGGCCGACGTGGACGAGCGAGGCCTGGTGGGCGACCGGCTGTATGCGGTGCGGGACGCTGAGGGCAGGTTCGGCTCGGGCAAGAACACCCGCCGGTTCCGAAGGATGCCCGGTCTGCTGCGGCTGCGCTCCCGCTACCCGGAGGCGGGACCCCCGGCTGAGCCCGAACTGCTCGACCCGGACGGGGTACCAGTGGCCGACGCCACCGCCTACCTGCGCCGCTACCTGTGGCGTCACGACGTCGAGGTGACCCGTGCGGGGGCCGTCTCGCACTTCGACCAGCTTCCTGCGAGCCGTGCTGAGCACCGCCACCCTCGACTGGATGCGCACTGCCCTCGCGGGCATTCCGGTCGACGAGCGCCGTTTCCGGCCCGACCTCCTCATCCGCACGCCACCGGAAACACCCGCGTTCGTCGAGGACCAGTGGCTCGGATCCAGCGTCCGCATCGGCACCACGGTCTGCGTGACGTTCGTGCGCTCCAGCGAGCGCTGCGTCATGGTCAACGAGTCCCAGCAGGACCTGCCGGGCTCCGCGCTCGTACTGAAGACCATCGCCCACGCGCACGCCATGCGTCTGGACGCGCTGGGCACCGTGACCGAGCCGGGCACCATCGGCGTCGGGGACACCGTCGCCGTCATCCGACCCTGATCGATGCGCCGGGAAGGTCTTTCGAGTACGGCGTCCCTCCGTCCAGGAGGCCTGGATCGGTATCCTCCTGCGCGTCGGCGAGGCCCTGCTCCGCTCCCCTGGCGCCCACACCGCGCCGCGTGATCCTCGCCCTCACGCGCACCGTCGCAAACAAGTGCCGCCGCGGCGGGGCGGGGCAGGAGCTGCCGGCCGCTTCCACGGCGGCACCGCGGTGCTACTCGGTGCGCAGTGCGGTGGCCGTCGGGGTTCTGGCGGCCCAGCCCGCCGGGATCAGCGCACCGAGCCCGGCGAGCACGACGCCGCCGAGTCCCAGCATGAGCAGCCGAGCCGGCCCGTACACATCGAGCACGGACGACGGCAGGGTGGTTCCCACGGCGCGTGCCGTCATCGGCATGACGAGTCCGTGCAGGACGTACCCCACAGGCACGCCCAGCAGCCCGCCGAGTACGCCGATCGCGGTCACCGAGGCGAGCACGAGGCTCACGGTCTGCCGCGGCGTCATACCTGTCGCCTTGCAGACGCCCAGGTCGTGGACGCGTTCCCGAGTGTCGAGGATGACGGAGTTGAGCACGCCGAGGCCGGCTACGGCGACCAGCATGAGGGTGAGCAGCACGGCCATCGCTTTCATGATGAGGATGACCCCCTTCTGCTCGGCCGGGGGGACGGTCGTGGCGTCGCCGCCCAGTGGCCGCACCGCCGACGCGAGCTTGCGGGCGTATGCGTCCGCCGAGACATCGGCCCGCACCTTGACGAGGAACATGCTGGGCTCGGCCGCCGGGAAGTCCGACAGGTCCGCGTGGATCTCCACTTGGTTGCCCGAGGTGTCGAAGGACTCGCCCACGATTCTCAGGTCGGCGCTCTGCCGCTCGTGGGTCACCCGCACGATGTCGCCGATCTTGGTGCTGGTCCGCTCCAGGAAGCGGGTGGGCACCACGAGTTGCCCCTTACCGGTGAGCCAGTGCCCGGAGAGCATCTCGTAGCTGCCGTCGTGTGAGTCGCCTTCGTAGAGGCCGGCCTGGATGGACCCGGAGACGCCGGCCACGACGACCTCGGTCTGGAGCTTGCCGTAGTACGAGACCAGGCCGGTCTGGGACGTGATGGCGGATCGCACCTTCGCCGGGTCAGCGGCCTTGCTCCGGGACGGGTCCGGCATGCTTCTGGCCACGGGAGGCGGGCTCGCCTCGTCGCCCGCGGCGGGGGGCGGCGGCGGCTCGAGGGTGTTCATCCTGACCGTCGTCACCGTGACCGAGGCACGGCTCTCGGGATCCTGCGACGTGCCGATCGCGCCCAGGGACGAGGTCAGCCCCACCGCGAAGGTCACCGCGATCGTGCCGAACGCCACCGCGAGCAGCATCGCGAGGGCACGAACCGGATGCGTGAAGGGGGTTGCGAGACCGTAGGTCACCGGTCGCGGCAGCGGCAGCCGGCCCAGCGCCCGGTGCGCCCGCTGCCCTCGCCCCGTGCGCGGCGCCCGGCCGACCGCGATGGCTTCGACCGTGTGCAGCTTCCCGGCTCGCCGTGCGGGAACCATTGCCGCGAGCCCCACGACGAGCAGGGCGGCGGCCGGCACCGTGACGTCCACCCACCAGGCCACCGAGAGCGAGACGGTGCCGTACACCGATTCCGCGTCCGCGAGCATCGGCACGGCCAGGAGGTTGCCCGTCAGGACACCCGCAACGATGCCGACGACGGCCGGGATCATCGCTTGAGCCATGTAGGCGCGGACGACCTCGCGCGGAGTGAAGCCGATGGCCTTGAGGATTCCGATCCTGCGCAGACCGGTGCCGACCGCACCGCTGATCACGCTGCTCACGATGATCACCGACATCACTGTGCCGAGCACACCGAAAGCCGTCACGAACGGAACGGTCGCCGCCGCACCCTGGTCAGCGGCGTGCTTGGTGTCCAGCCAGGACTGCGTCCCCAGCAGCGCTGCGGAGCCCGTGGCGGAGGCGAGGATCGCCCGGTCGGCGAGGATCTGCGCCTTCGTGGCCGCGGAGTCGAAGCGGTAGAGCATCTGACGCATGACGGGGTGCCCCTGCGACGCCACCGCGTCGACCTGCGCCGGGGTCGCCCAGGAGTCTGCGGTCTTGCTGGCCGACAGGGCGAAGCCGACCACCGTGAGGGCCGGGGCGTTCGCGGCGCCCGACGTCCTGAGAGTGGAGCCGATCTCGACGCCTGGCCCCTCGAAGGACGTGCTGAGCACGATCTCGCCCTGTCTCCGCACCCACTGACCGGATTTCAGCTCCACCCGGTCCACCGCGTCGTCCGTACCGGACCGCCCGACCAGGGTCAGAGTCGGAAGCCGGAAGCCCGTCCGGTCCACCGGGCGGAACGCCGTGGCGGAGTACGGCCCCGCGCTCGCGGCGACGCCGTCCAGCTTCCCGGTCTGCGCCAGCTTCGCCGTGCTCACCCTGGCCGGGTCGAACTGAGCGGTGATGTGAGCGCCCCGCTGCTTGTCGAAGGCATGGTCGAAGGGCGCGGCCGCGGCGACCATCAGCGACCCGGCGACCACGGCCGAAGCCACGGCCATCATGGTGGCGATGGCGATCACCACGGTCTGCACGCGCCGCCGGCTCACTCCGGAGCGAACGACCCGGCTCAGCGCGCCGTTGCCGAACAGGCTCATCGGACGGCCCGCGCATACGTGTCGAGGGCGAGGTGACCGTCGACGAGGTGGATCGTGCGGCTCGCGACCGCCTCCGCCAGTGACAGGTCGTGTGTCACCAGCACGATGGTCTGGCCCCCGCGGTGCAGTTCCGTCAGCAGGTCGCGGACGTCGTGGCCCGAGGCGGTGTCGAGCGCACCGGTCGGCTCGTCGGCGAGCAGCAGCTCGGGCCGGTTGATCAACGCCCTGGCGACACCGACTCGCTGGCGTTCGCCTCCGGACAGCCGGCCCGGGTAGGCCCGGGCGTGCTTCTGGATGCCCAGCATCTCCATGAGTTCGCCCGCGCGGGACGCCGCTTCGCGACGGCTGGCGCCGGTCAGCTGGGCCGGGAGTTGGATGTTGTCGGTGACGGTGAGGTCGTCGAGGAGGTTGAAGAACTGGAAGGCCATGCCTACGTGCGCCCGCCGGAACCTGGCGAGGGCGTGCTCGCTCAGCTGGTCGATCCGTCGGCCCGCCACGATCACAGCGCCGTCCGTCGGCTTGTCCAGGCCGGCGACGAGGTTCAGCAGCGTGGACTTGCCGCTGCCGGACGGACCTGTCACGGCAAGGGCCTCGCCCCTGGCGACGCTGAGCGTGAGCGGTCCGAGCGCGGGCGCGCCGGCGCTGTCGTAGCGCTTGGCCACGCCCTTCAGTTCGATCACTTGATTCATGTGAGAGGCCCGTCCTTACGGTCGCGAGAGGCGCATGCCGTCACCGGCCCTGTGAACCTAGGGGCCGACGAGAGCGCTGCGCGTCGGCCGCAGAAGCCATGTCCGCCCGTTCCCTCGGAGGATCCGGCCGCGGACTCATCCTTGAGGACGAGGACCCCAGGAGGGTGCCGTGGTCAGCCGGACGGACGTGGGACGAGTGCGGAACCCAGCACAATGTGTCGGATGGAGACGGATCACTGGCGCGGCAGGCAGCGACAGCTCGTGGACGCGCTACGCCCCGAGGCGAAGGCCGCCCCGCTGTCCCGAAGAGCGGTGCGCGCCGATGTGGTGCTGGCGATCGTCCTGAGTGCGATCGGTGTGTTCGTCGCGATGCGCTACCCCGGCGACGGACCGGTGTCCATCGACCCGCCCAAGATCGACGTCGGCACCGGGATCCCGGTCCCGCCGCCGCCCGGCCCCGATCAGGCGCCCGGGGAGGCAGACCTTCCTCCTGTGCCCTGGGCCCTGGTCCTCGCGTCGACGCTGCCGCTCGTCCTGCGGCGCCGCTACCCGCTGGCGGTCTTCGTGGCGGTGCTCGGCGCGAGTCTGTCCATCGGCGGCTCGGCCTCTTGGATCACCGTCCTGGCCTGTGTCATCGCCGCTTACAGCGCCGTCGTGTACAGCCGATACCGGATTCTGTCGATCGCCGTCCTGGTGATCGCCGCTGTCCTGTCCGGTGTCGCTTTCCGCCATGCGGATCCGGTGGTCCCGGGATGGTCCAGCCCGGGCTTCGTGCTGCTGGTGGCCGGGATGCTGGCCAGCCTCGTCCGCTTTCTGCACCTGCGTCTGGCGTCCAGCAGACACCGGGTCGTCGAACTGCAGGAGGCTCAGGAGCAGGCTACGCGCCGGGCCGTCGAGGAGGAACGTGCCCGCATCGCCGCCGAGCTGCATGACGTCGTCACCCACAATGTGAGCGTGATGGTGATCCAGGCGGGTGCGGCACGCAAGGTGATGGACGTGATGCCGGAGCAGTCGAAGGAGGCGCTGCTGGCCGTCGAGGCGGGCGGCCGGGCCGCCATGGCAGAACTCCGGCACGTCATGGGCCTGTTGACGGCTCCCGATCAGGACAAGCCCGACGGTCTGGAGCCCCAGCCGGGGCTCGCGCAGCTCGACGCGCTGGTCGCGCGGGTACGCGCTGCCGGGACGCCCGTGAGCGTCGGGCTGTCGCTGCCACCGGAACCACTGCCACCGGGCGTGGACCTCGCGGCGTACCGCGTCGTGCAGGAGGCGCTGACCAACACCGTCAAGCACGCACGCGGCGCGGAGGCGTCCCTTTCCATCGGCTACACCGACACCGGTCTGCAGATCGAGGTCACGGACACGGGCGGGGAGAAGGGCTGCTCACCGGTGGAGAGCAACGGCCGTGGCCACCTGGGGCTGCGCGAGCGACTTGCCGTCTACGAAGGCGAGCTGACGGTCGGGCCGACGGACGACGGCGGCTACAGGGTCACGGCCCGTATCCCGCGGAGCGCGGCATGACGGCGGACATGCCGCCGCTGCGCGTGGTCATCGCGGACGACCAGGCCCTCGTGCGCACCGGCTTCAGGATGATTCTGGCCGCGGACGGCATCGAGGTGGCCGCTGAGGCCGCTGATGGGGCCGAGGCCGTCGCAGCGGTCCGTCGCACGCGGCCCGACGTCGTTCTCATGGACATCCGGATGCCGCAGATGGACGGTATCCAGGCCACCCGACGCATCCTCGGCAGTGACGGCCTGCCGGAGACCCGCGTCATCATCCTCACCACGTACGACCTCGACCACTATGTCTACGCCGCCCTCACGTCCGGCGCCAGCGGCTTCCTGCTCAAGGACGTCTCCCCGGAGCACCTGGTGGCCGCTCTGCGTCTGGTGCAGTCCGGCGATGCTCTCCTCGCACCCACGATCACCCGCCGTCTGATCGAACGCTTCGCCAAGCCCGACGAACCACAGGCCATCGCCCCCCACCGTGATCTGGCCACCCTGACTCCGCGTGAACTGGAGGTGCTTCGTCTCCTCGCGACGGGCCTCAGCAACGCCGAACTCGCCTCCCGGCTCCATCTCAGCCAGACCACGATCAAGAGCCACGTCGGCCGCGTCCTGTCCAAGCTGGATCTGCGCGATCGGGTCCAGGCCGTCGTTTTCGCCTACGAGACGGGACTGATCGCCCCGGGAGGAGGCGCCTCGAACGTGACCCGGTGATCGTGCGCGGAGGCAGGGTCCCCGGGCGCGGTGTACGGCTGGGGCCGGATGCCGCCCACCCTCGCCCGGCTGCCGCAGCGGGCTCGGCGCCACCGGGGAGAACCGTTCGCTCAGGCGTCCGACTGGCGCCTGAGCGAACGGGCGACGGACAGGCAGCCTGAAGGGCGTGCTCTCAAGTGGTGCGGCACAGGGCGTGGTCGATGAGGTTGCGCAGGGCGTCTTCCTGACGGTCCGCGGTCTGCGGGTCCGCCGGGCGGCTGTGCGCGGAGACGGTGACGGTGCGCCGGCCGTCCGTGGTGGTCGCCGCATGAACCACGTATCCGAAGCCGCTTCCTCCGTGTCCCAGGTAGCCGCCGCCGCAGGACAGCGGTGTGGAGAACAGTCCCAGGCCGTCCCGGGTGCCTGCGGGATGGCCGCTGTCCTGCGGCATCGGGACCGTGGTCCGCATGGCAGCGAACTCGGCGGGCTTCAGCAGCCGTCCGTCGACCAGGGCGGTGAGGAAGCGGTTGAGGTCGCGGGCCGTGCCGGTCATCGAGCCGTCGGCGCCGCTGTCGAAGGGACGGTAGGGGATGGTGGTGTCGGTCATCGGGCCGTCGGCAGCGAACTGTTGGTAGTCGGCCGTGTGCGGATGCGGCAGGAAGGGCCGGGTGCCGGGGGTGTCGGTGTGTTCCAGGCCGAGCGGGCGCAGGATGCGGTCGTGGACCTGCTGTTCCCAAGTGCGGCCGGTGATCTTTTCGATGATCATCCCGGCGAGTACGTAGTTGGTGTTGGAGTACACCCAGCGGGTTCCTGCCGGGAAGGCCGGCTCATGGCGCATGGCCAGGGCGACCAGCTCCTGGGGTTTGTAGGCCCGCCACCGGTGGGTGAAGTAGGTCTGCGCACTGGGCTCAGGGAAGACTTCGGAGATGTAGTCGGACAGGCCGCTGGTGTGCTGCAGCAGGTCGCGGACGGTGATGGTCCGTCCGTCGTTTCCGGCTCCTGACACGACCCCGGGCAGCAGTTGCTCCACCGTCTGGTCGAGGGACAGCCGCTTTTCGCCCACCAGCTGCAGCACGACGGTGGCGACGAACGTTTTGGTGGTACTGCCCAGCCGCAGGTAGCCGTCCTTGGGAACCGGGCGGTGAGTGACCAGGTCCCCCACTCCGGAGCGGGCCGTGACTGTCCCGCGCGGAGTCTCCAGGCGGACGGCCACTCCAGTGACCCCGGTGTCCCGCAGCGCGTCGGCGTCACGCTGCACGGACCAACTCGTGCCTGAGGGGTGCGGTGTGGCCGACGCCGCGGCGGACAGCGGGGACGACACGGCCAGCGCCAGCACCAGCACCAGCACCAGCACCAGCACCAGCACCACAGCTGACAACCGTGAACGAGGAGAGATCATGACCCGAGGCTAGGAACCGCAAGAGCCACCAGCCATGCGGGCTACGCCCTTCTCGAACGGGTGCCAGCCGGATGGACGATCATGCCAGGCGTCTGGCACAGCCGCTGGCCTCCCACACCTGATCAGAAGTCCGTGACGTGATGAACCACTGGCCCTCGTCGTGTACGCGATGGAACGATCCCCGAAAGTGGGGACTGGCTGTTCCGCATGCCGACCCTGCACCTCGCCCAGGCGCACAGCAGTGCCGGCGGCCGGAGCCACGTCCATGTCTCCGTTTCGGGTGAGGGTGGGCCTTGGAGACGGGTGTCGTCGCTATGAGATCGGTTCGGCAGGGGGCGTGGCCCTGTTCGCCGGTCGAGCGATGTAGATCCAGTCGAAGCCGTCGTATCCCTCGGTGTCGAGATGCCGGGCTCGGTTGAGTCCGGCGCGTATCGCCACGCGCTGGGAAGCGAGGTTGGCCGGGCGGACGCGGGCGATCAGCGGGAGGTCGGGCTGGTGGTGGGACGCCCAGGCGGCGACCGCGGCCGCGGCTTCGGAGGCGAAGCCCTGGCCCCAGGCTGAAG
This sequence comes from Streptomyces sp. NPDC101166, assembly GCF_044768125.1. NCBI lineage: Bacteria > Bacillati > Actinomycetota > Actinomycetes > Kitasatosporales > Streptomycetaceae > Streptomyces > Streptomyces sp. NPDC101166. Next base: position 23,864 of record NZ_JBIWPF010000033.1, on the reverse strand, counting down.
CGGCGAAACGGTAGAAGAGGTTCAGGATCGCGACTCCGTGCAGTTCCATGGGCTTGATTCCGCAGAATCCGAGGGGTTGAGCGGAGCCGTGGCGTCGGACGACCCAGTACCCGTATCCGTACCGCCGCCACTGGTCGTCCCAGCGCCGGTAGAGCGCCTCTGCTTCCTCGAACCCGGCGAGGGCATCGGACGGGTTGTGGGTGCAGGTCTCGGGATCGCGGTGGACGGCGAGGATCGCGTCGACATCCGCTGCGGTCGGGCGGCTCAACGAGAGCCTGGCGGTCCGCAGTTCCATGGCTGCCGGGCTGCGGTCGCTCATGTCAGGGCCCTTCACTGGTGCGAAAGACTCGGTTCAGGCGGTGGTCCAGGACTTCGGTCGCGGACTCGGGGCTGCGCTGGCCGACGAGGATGCTGGTGCCGAGTCCCGCGGACATGGCGAGCAGGCCGGCCGCCTCCGACCGCGCGTCCACACCGGGCTCGAGCAGTGCCGCTTCTTGCGCCTGCCGGAGGAGTTCGGTCAGCGTGTCTTCGGCGGCTTCCGGGTTCTTGATGAAGGGCTGGGCCGCGAGGGCCGGGTCGTTCACGGCCAGAACCGCGTATGACGTGTAGAGGTGGTGGAAGGTGCGGCTCTCGTCGTCGGCCGGCAGCGCCGCCATCAGCAGCGCCTCGACCATCGCGCGCGGACCGGGGTTCTCCCCGGCCGCCCGTACCCGGGCCGAGACCCGCTCCCCGAACCTCTGCGCCAGTAGCTCGAGCCCGAAGAACAGCAACTTCTCCTTGGTCTGGAAGTAGTACTGCACAAGCCGCAGTGATACGCCCGCCTCCGCTGCCACGTCGCGCATCGTCACGGCGTGCAGCCCTCGTCGGCCGGCGACCCGGACGAGGGCTTCGGCGATCTCGGTTCGGCGTTCTGCGTGGTCCACGCGCTTGGGCATCGGCCGGTCTCCACTCGTCGTTCCCGCTGCGGCTCTCACGGGCCTCTTGATGATACAGCCGTATCAAGTTCATGGTACGTTCGTATCACGAACCGCGAATACCGGAGGTGGCCATGCCCGAGACCGCTGCCCGACCCCAGGCCGATGTCGGCCGTTATACGAGCGACGCCTTGCGGGATCGCTACTTCACCGCCTGTGACGCGGTCTACGCGCTGGGGGCGCCCGCGGTCGCGGAAGAGGATGTGGAGACGTCCTTCGGTACGACGCACGTCTACCGCTACGGCTCCGCGAACGAGGCTGTCCCGTCCCGCACTCCCGTCGTCCTGGTGCACGGGGCGGGCTCCTGCTCCGCCATGTGGTATCCGAACACCGCGGCCCTCAGCTCGGACCGGCCGGTCTACGCGATCGACACCCCGGGCGATCCCGGTCGCAGCGTGCAGCGCGAACCCATTCACCAGCCAGAACGTGCGGCGCAGTGGCTGGACGAGACGCTCGCCGGGCTAGGACTCGACCGCGTGCACCTCGTCGGCTCCTCCTACGGTGGCTGGCTCGCCCTGAACCAGGTGCACCGCAGGCCCGGCCGCCTCGCCTCGGTCACCTTGCTCGACCCCGGCGGCCTGGAGAAGGTGGGGTTGCGCTTCTTCGTCTGGATCTTCGCGAGCCTCTTCGCGACCTTCGCGCCCAAGGCGCTCCGCCCGCGACTGGCGGCCTGGCTCGAACAACCGGTCCTCGTCGTACCCGAACTGCGCGCGATGATCAGAGCGTCGATGCGCGCCTACCGCATACGCCGCCCGTCGCCGCTTCCCCTGTCCGAGGAGGAGCTGTCCACCATCCGGACTCCGCTCTATCTGGTGCTCGGCAAGCGAAGCCTCCTCCTGCACCCGCAGCGGCAGGTGGAGCGTGTGCCGCGGCTGATCCCCGGTGCACGAGCCGAGATCGTCTCCAGCACGGGCCACGGGCCGCAGATCGACCATGCGGAGGAGACCAACCGCAGAATGCTGGACTTCATGGCCTCCGTCGACTGACCGTCGGTCGGATGTCCGATGGAACGGTTCTGCAGTCCTGGCGCTGCCGGCCCGGGCTACTCGCCGACTGAGGCTTCCATGGGGGGCGACGCAGGCGGGGCGGGGCGCATGCGCCCCACCCCGCCTTGTCTCCCGCCCTGCCGTGCCGAGGCCTCAGTCCTTCATCTCGTACGCCCCGGACAGGGCTTCGACGCGCTGCCAGACGCGCTGCGAGCGCGCCGCGTCGACGACCGGGCGCCGGACCGCGCCGAGCGCCCAGTGCTGCTGGACCTCGGTCGCGGAGTCCTTGCCGTGCAGCTCGACGGCGTGCGCGGAGAAGTCCCGCACGAGGACGGCGAACAGTTCGTCGAGCACGTCCTCGTCCAGGCCCGTCAGGGCCGCCTGTTCCAGGACCAGCTGCCCGTGGACGACGAGCGCGAAGAGCTGCCCGACGGCGAGGAGCAGGTCGAGGTCCCGGCTCTGCTCCTCGTCAGGAGCGGCCGTGCGGACGAACTCGCACAGCGCGTCGGCCTGTTCACGGAAACGGGCTACGTTGGACAGGTGGGCGTACGCGTCGAACGCCGGCCGCCAGTCGTGGAAGCGCACCGAGCCGAGGCCGCGGGCCGGGCCCTGCCGGAAGAGGAAGTCGTCGTCGGCCGCGTCGAGACGGGTCGGGACGGGTTCGTAGGCGGCGGGGTCGAGGAGGTGGTTGCGCATGAACTTGAGGATCAGCGCCAGGTTGACGTGGACGGTGCCCTCGAGCTTCGGCAGGCCGCGGATCTCGACGGCGGCCTGGGCGAAGTAGTTGTCCTTCTCGAAGCCCTTGGCGGCGATGACGTCCCACATCAGGTCGATGACCTTCTCGCCCTCGGTGGTCACCTTCATCTTCGTCATCGGGTTGAAGAGGAGGTAGCGGCGGTCGTCGGGGCCCGCGGTGCGGAAGTAGTCGACGGCTCGGTCGCTGAACAGCTTCATGCCGACGAGGCGGACGTAGGCGTCGGTCAACTCCCGTCGCACGTGCGGGAAGGCGGTGACGGGGCGGCCGTAGAGGATGCGGTTCTGCGCGTGGGTGACGGCCTCGTACATCGCGTGCTCGCAGATGCCGATCGAGGCGGTGCACAGGTTGAACTTGCCGACGTTGACGGTGTTGAGGGCGGCGTCGAAGGCGGCGCGGCCGGTGTGCAGGACGTCCTGGGGCGCGACGGGGTAGTCCTCGAGGCGGAACTCGCTGACGTACTTCGAGGAGTCGACGACGTTCTTGACGAGGCGGTACGCCGGGTGGCGGCTGTCGGCGGCGAAGAAGACGTAGCCGTCGGGGCCCTCGACGTCGGTGCGGCGGCCGAAGACGGAGACGAGCCCGGCCGCGTTGCCGTTGCCGATGTAGTACTTGGAGCCGGTGGCCCGGAAGCCGCCCGCGCCGTCGGGCTCCAGGAGCATGTCGGTGGAGTAGATGTCGGCGCCGTGGGACTTCTCGGACAGTCCGAAGGCGAACACCTCGCCCTGGGTGAGGAGTTGCGCGGCGCGGGCTCGCGCGTCGGCGTTGTCGCTCTGCCAGACGGGGCCGAGGCCGAGGATGGTGACCTGCCAGGCGTACCAGTAGTCGAGGCCGTAGAAGCCGAGTATCTCGTTGAGGGCCGCGATGCGGGCGGTGTCCCAGCGCTTGTCGCCCTCTGCTTCTCCGGCGGCGGAGGCCGGGGTGAGGAAGGTCGCGAAGAGCCCCTCCTCGGCGGCGAAGGCGAGGAAGTCGCCGAGCCAGGCGCGGGTCCGGTAGTCCTCGATCAGCTGTCGCTTGCCACGCTCCTCGAACCAGTCGACGGTGGCGCGCAGCAGCCTGCGGGTCTCCGGGTCGAAGTGCGCGGGGTCGTACGTCCGCGGGTTGAAGAGCAGGGCGTCGGCCATGGTGCCGCCTTTCGTCTGGGAGGGGTGTGGGTGGGTGCGGGTCGGGCCTCGGGGCTGCTCGGCCGGTCAGCGGCCGGCGTCGAGTCCGGCCAGTGTGGCGAGGACGTCGTCGAGCCAGGCGATCATCATCCGCTCGTACGCGATGCCGCCGCGCAGCACGACGTGCTGGAGCTCCCGTTCGGCTTCCAAGGGGCCGTGAGCGGGGGGCTCACCGAAGTCGCGGGCCTCGCCCGCGAGGTAGTGGGCGAGGCGGTCCGTGTGCGCCTGCCGATGCCGCTCGACTTCGCCGATCAGGGTGGCAGGATCGTCGAAGGCCGCCCCGCGCACCTTCACGGCCAGGTCGTGCCGGACGCTCTCGGGTTCGGTGGGTTCGTGGAGCCACGCGGAGAGCACGGCGCGACCGGGCTCGGCGACGGAGTACTCCTTCTTGTCCGGACGCCCGTACTGGGGGACCTCCCGGACGTCGATCCAGCCGTCGTTCTCCATGCGCTTGAGCACGCGGTAGATCTGCTGGTGCGTGGCGGTCCAGAAGTAGCCGATGGACCGCTCGAACCGCCGGGCCAGCTCATAGCCGGAGCCCGCCTTCTCCAGCAGGGAAACGAGGATCGCGTGCTCGAGTGCCATGCACCCCATCCTGCTATGCACCTAGTTGCATAGCAACGCTGCCGCGGTGAGACGCGACTCACCCCGTGCGCGTCGTGTGGGTCACTGCGGACGGCGGGTCACCGAGCTGCGCGGCGACCACCGTGGTCCCGGCGGGTCGCCGTGATGTCACGGCGTCCAGGGTGGCCTGCGGTCGACGTCCGTCGGTGATGTGTACGCGGGTCACCCCGCCGCGCAGCGCGCTCAAGCACGCCTCGGCCTTGGGGAGCATCCCGCCTGTGAACCGATCGTTCATCGACTCCAGTTGGCGATCCGTCAGTTCCGGCACGGGGGTGCTCTGTTCGGGCCAGTCGACGCAGAAGCCGGGCGCGGCGATGAGCATGACCAGACTTCGGGCTCCCACCGCCACGGCCACCGCCGCCGCCGCGGCGTCCGCGTTGACGTTGAGAGCGGCTCCGTCGTCGGCCACGGCCAGGGAGGAGATGACCGGGATACGGTTGTCGTCCAGGAGCGTGGTCAGGAGGCTGACGTCCACACCGGTGACATCGCCCACCTGGCCGAGGTTCGCCGCGTCTCGCCGGCGTGCGGACATGAGGTGGGCGTCCTCTCCGGAGAGTCCCACCGCGTACGGCCCGTAGCGGTTGAGCGTGCCGATCAGCTCGCGTTGCAACCGGCCTGTGAGCACCATGCGCACGACGTCCAGGACGTCCGGCGAAGTCACCCGTTGGCCGTGCACGAACTGTGCTTCGACGCCCAGGCGCTGCATGACCTCGGTGATCTGAAGACCCCCGCCGTGCACGACGATCGGGCGCAGTCCTCTGCGGTGGAGGGCGACCACGTCCGCCGCCAGAGCGGCCGAGGCCACGGGGTCCGCCAGGAGCGCCCCGCCTGCCTTGACCACCACGTCCGCTGTGCGTGGCTTCGTGACCGGTGCGGTCATGACCGCTGATCGGCTCTCCTGATGCGTTCCCAGACGCATGTGCTTCCTTCCTCATGGTGTGTGGATCGGTCATGCGCTGTCCGCTGCCCGTGCCCGCCTGGTCGCTCACCGACGTCGGGGTGGCCAAGGGCCGCCGCGGCCGCCTGCGCGGTGCGTGACTGAGAGGGGTGGCGGGTTACCGCTGGGGGCTGAGCGCGGTCTCCACCAGTCGCTCCTCCTCGGCCGCGATCTGTGCGTTCCACGCGGGTTTGGAGGCCCGCCAGTGCTCGTCGGTGTGGTCCAGACGCCAGTAGCCGGAGGCTGACACGTCCTCGCGCGGGACGTCGCGGTCGAGCAGCAGGTGGCGGCGTATCTCACGGACGAAGCTCGCTTCGCCGTGGACGAAGGCCTGGAGGCCGTCGGAGGGGAGGCGCAGGTTGTGCACGGCGTCGAGGAGGCGGGCGCCCACGCGGTCGGCGCCTCGGTGGAGCCAGGCGATGTCGGCTCCCGCGGGCGCGTCGATGCGCTGTTCTTCGAGGGGGTCGTCCACTTCGAGCAGGACTGTGGCCCGCGCGCCCTTCGGCAGCGCTTCGACACCGGCGGCGACAGCGGAGAGCGCGCTCTCGTCTCCCACCAGGAGGTGCCAGTCGGCGCTCGGCTGAGGGTAGTAGGCGCCACGGGGTTCCATGAAGTGGACGATCTCGCCCGGCTCGACCCGTCGGGCCCATTCGGTGGCCAAGCCGTTGTGGCCGTGCATGGTGAAGTCGACGGTGATCTCGCCGCTGTCCGGGTCCCAGGCCCGGATGGTGTAGGAGCGTAATCGGGGCCAAAGCTCTCCCGGCTGGGTGGCCTTGATGTGCTCCAGGTCGAAGGGCTGGGTATAGGTCATGCCTCTCGGTGCGATGAGCAGTCTGATGTACTGGTCGGTGTACGGTCCGATCCGGAGGTCTGCCGGATCGTCCACACCGAGCACGACGCGTCTTCTGCGCGGGGTGAGTTGTCGCACGTGTACCACGTGGGCGGACCGTGCCTGTGGTCGTCGTGGGGGTGGCTGGGTCATGAGGTCCTCCGCAGCTGAGGCCGGACAGGCTTGCCCAAGCTTGGAGTTTCTCGCCGGGTGCGTCGACCGTGGCCAGTCGAACGGGTCCGTCGTCCTGTTCGACTGCGTAGGACCGCAGTTGACAGCGGTTACGGGGGCGGGGTCGTCGTCTCAGCCGGGTCACCGCGCCATGATCGTGCTCGGCATCCGCAGCGTCCGGGTGAGCCGTTCCGCCGCCTCGGCGGTCACCAGCATCTCCACCAGCCCGGTGACCTGTCCGGGGGCGTGGTCGATGAACACGTCCTCGATGTTGACGCCCGCCGCGCCCACGTCCGTGAACAGCCGGGCCAGTTCGCCCGGCTGGTCTCCGATGAGGACCGAGACGGTGACGTAGCTGCCCTGCAGAGCGTCGCGCTTGTGCGGGATCCGGCCGTGGCCGGCGCAGCCTCTGGTCAGCAGCCCGGTGAGCGCCTGAGCATCCTTGCCGCGTCTCGTCCCATCCTCGTCCGTCAGTCCCCGCAGGGCCGAGATCGCCTCGTCGAGGTCGTGCGCCAGTTCGCTCAGGATGTCCGCGACCGTGCCGGCGTTGGCCGACAGGATGTCGAGCCACAGGTCGGGGTCGCCGGCGGCGATGCGGGTGACGTCGCGCACGCCCTGTCCGGCCATGCTCACCTCGTTTTCGGCGGCGTGCTCCAGCCGGGCCGCCATCAGGCTGGCGACCAGGTGCGGGGTGTGCGAGACGAGGGCGACGGCTCTGTCGTGCCCGTGCGGGTCCATGACCAGAGGGACCGCGCCGCACAGCTCGACCAGGGTGCGCACCGTGTGCCAGGTGTCGTCGGAGGTGGACGCGGTGGGCACCAGCGCCCAGACTCTGCCTTCGAACAGGTCCGCGCGCGCGGCGAGGGGCCCTGAGCGCTCACCGCCCGCCATGGGGTGGCCGCCGAGATACGTGCGGGTGTCGCAGCCGGCGTCTTCGATCGCCTCGAACGCCTGGGACTTGACACTGGCGACGTCGGTGTACGCCCTGGCCACGTTACGGTGTTGGGCGTCCTTGAGGGTCGGCGCGATCTCGCCGGGCGGCACCGAGAGGATGGCCAGGTCGACGGGGCCGGGGGGTTCCCCTGCCTGTCCCGCGCCCAGCGCGGCCGCGGTCAGGACCGCCATGGGTTCCCGGTCGGCCAGATAGACGGTGACGCCTTTTGCGGACAGGGACAGGGCGATCGACGTTCCGATCAGGCCGGCGCCGATGACAACGGCGGTGCGCAGCATGGAGGTGCCTCATCTGCTCAGCGGGGGGCCGGACTTGACCGTCCGGGCAGAGGAAAGGTGCGTGTACCGCGGTGGGGTGCGAAACCGTCGTCGCCTGCGGGGGGCACGCACGATGCCGCGAGCCGGACCCGTCGTCAGGCGCTCTCGGCCTCGAAGTGGTTCTTCAGGTCGTGCGCGAAGAGTTCCCAGATCTCGGCGTAGCCGTGGACCAGCTCCGACATCTGGATCTTGCAGTGGGCGGGCACGTTCTCGACGATGCGCTGCCGGTCGCGAGCGAGGAGGGCGGCGGCTTCGAGCATGCGCAGCATGTGGCGACCCGCTTCGGTGAACCGCAGTGAGGGGTCCCGGCGCAGGGCGTCGAAGAGGGAGCCGAGTTCGGCTGCCGACCGGGCTTTGGCGGGGACGGGCGGGGACGGGCGGTGGCCTGCGAGGTTGGTCGGGGCTGCGGCGGAGGCATGTCCTCGCTGGCGGGCCGGTACGGGATCCTCGCCTCGCATCACCCTGCTGCGGACGTCCGCGACGGTGGCGGGTGAGATGCCGGCCTGGCGGGCGATGGTACGCAGTGAGGCGGTGGGGTTCTCCTTGATCAGACGACTGGCCAGCTCTCTGCCGTAGGTGGAGTCCACGGGCCTTGCCCGGCCGTCGAGTCCGATGCGGCGCGCGCAGTTCAGGAACGTCCCGGAGGAGTTGCGGCGTATCTCCGCGACCTTGCGGGCGGACAGACCGGCCACTGCTGCCACGGCGCGGTCGGACCACTCGGGGTGCGAGGCGAAGATCCTCTCCGCTGCGCCGACGCGGTCCTCCATGGAGAGCGGACGGCCGTGGGAGACGTTGAGGGCGACCGCGAGGAGGTCCGCGTCGGTGGTGTCACCGTCGAAGTAGCGGACATTGATCAGGCTCTCGCCCCTGGCCTGGGCGGCTGCCAGACGGTGCAGTCCGTCGACGACCCGCATGGTGGGCCGGTGGACGAGGATCGGGGGGAGCTCGGATTCGGTGTCGGCGAGGGTGCGGGCGTACTCCTGGTCGACGCCGTCAGCGCGAGGGGAGGAGGAGACGTGCAGGTCCTCGATGTGGACGAGTTCTACGGGCGCCTCGTTGAGGCCCTTGTCCCGCAGCGCGAGCAAGTAGTCGGAACTGCTGCGCGTCTGCGGTCTTTCGATCGGTTCGGCGGTCACAGCGACAACTCCTGGTGAATGGGTGTGGGGGTCATCAGGGGTGTTGCTCCTGACCCCTACTGCCAGCCGGAGTCGCCGTTGGTCGTGATGATCGGATTCGGGGTCGGGCCCTGCCAGCCCGAGTCTTCCTCACCCGACGTGGCCGGGTTCGGGGCCTGCCAGCCGGAGTCGTCGTTGACGGTGGTCAGCTGAACGCTGCGGGCGACCGCGCCGGCGGCGGGCGTGGTGGTGTCGGCGGCGCAAGCGGACTGGGCGCCCAGGACGACGACGGCACCGGCGGCGGCGGTGAGAAGAAGCTGACGGATCATTGGGTTCCCCTTTTTTTTCTGCTCAGGAGTTGTGGCGACGAAGATGAGTCTTGTCCGCCGTCAGGGGGAGCAGAAGGGGATGCAGGGTGGGCAAAGCGGCCTTGGCGCATTCAGTCCAAAGTCCGCCGACTGGAATGCTCAGTTCCCTTTTCCGTGTGGAAATCGGGCTGTTCAGAGGTCGAGGTCGGGGCGCATCAAAGGCACCTCCGCCGACACCAGCCTCCATTCCAGGAGGGTGGGATCAAGTGCTGTCGCGCGCTGCCAGGCCTGCTCGGCGACCGATTCCGCCGTCGCCAGGTCCCGTGCGTGCACATAGACACCGATGACCGGGCCCGGCCGGGCCTGCGGGTGAAGGCTGATGTGCTCGACACGGTTCACATCAGCGGCACCCTCGTCGATCATGAGGGCGGCCACGCTCTCGGGCAGAGGTTCACCCAGCGGGTGAGGAAGGAGGTGAACATGTACAAGAAACACAATACAGCCCTCAGGGGGACGAAGCGGGCTCCGGTCATATGCGGAGGGCACGATCCGTGTGGCCAACGCCCTTGCTTCTGAACGGACTTACGGAGCGCGTGGATCCGGGTGTTCATCCGCTTCGAACTCACCCCTCCGTTAGTCTTGCGAGCAACCGCCCCGAACACATGTCCGGACCGGGAAGTGCTCGGTTGCGGACCGCATCGCTCGGAACCTCAACGGAGATGGGAAAGCTGGCTTGATGCTGACAGATCTCGGGCTCGACGCTGCCGCTGAGGTGGTCTACCGGGGCATGCTCACGCACCCGGACGCCTCCCTGACCGACCTGGGAAAACGGCTGGGGATGCCGGGTGAGGAGATTCGGCGCGCCCTGGACAGGCTCAGCGAACTCGCCCTGGTCCGCCCTTCTTCCCAGGACCCCGGCCAGGTACACGCGGTGAGTCCTCACCTCGGCATGGAAATTCTTCTGGCCCGCCAGCAGGCCGAGTTGGCTGCCCTGCAACAGCGAGTCGAGGCGTCCCGCTCCGCCGCCGCGCGTCTCATTGCCGAGTTCACTCACGGGCAGTCCTCCCATCCGAACGAATCGGTTCAGTACCTCCGCGGCGTTGATTCCATTCGCGACTATCTCGCGGCCCTGAACAACCAAGTCGAGGAAGAATTCCTTACTTTCGCTCCCGGCGGCGCACAGACCGAAGCCAATATGCAGGCTTCGAGACCGCTCAACAAGCGGCTGCTGGATCGCGGAATCAATATGCGCACCGTATACCTGGACAGCATTCGCCGCGACCAGGCGAGTGTTGAACACGCAGAATGGCTGACCCAGCACGGCGCGCATGTGCGCACCGTGCCTTCGCTGCCGAACCGGATGATCATTTGTGACCGACGCGTCGCCATCATCGCCAACGACAGCGACGACACCAGTGTGGGCGCCATCGCCATCACCCTGCCGGGGCTGATCTCCTCCCTGTGCGCGCTGTTCGAGAGTGAGTGGCGCAACGCCCAGCCCCTGGGCGAACCCACCAAGCACCAGCCGGGCGAGCTGACTCCGCAGCAGCTCACGGCGTTGCAGCTGTTGACTCAGGGAGCCACGGACGAGTCGATCGCAAAGAAGCTCGGGGTCTCCCCGCGTACCGCGAGACGCGTCGCCACCAGCCTGCTCACCCATCTCAACGCCCGCAGCCGCTTCCAGGCCGGCGTCCACGCCGTGCAGGAGGGCTACCTGCCGGCCAAGCCGGAGTAGCCGTTCCGCGGTCGGACGCAGCCGTTCAACAGCGTCCTTCCCGCAGTCTCACACCCCGGTGTGCGGACCATGCCCGCTGGGCCCACCGCGCCGGATTCCTCGCGGCATGAACACGTGCGCGTTTCTCCATGAGCACAGTACGTTGACGTCCTGACGCACCGCACACGAGCGCTCCTTGGCGTCGGACGTTTCTTCGCGGCATCACATCACCGGATCGTCGGCCACCTTTTCGGGCTGCCCTGTGCGAATTCCATGATTTCCCATGGCTTTTCTTGGAGGGACACCCATGCCTGACTACGGGAGAGGTACGTCCGCCGGTGCCACCGTGGCGGGGCTCGCCGGCGCCGATGTGGACGATGCTCTGCTCCGGCTGTCCGGAAGGGTCCTGCGCACTCCGGTCATCCGTTCCGAACAACTCGACGCGGCGTGCGGCGCGCGGCTGTGGCTCAAGGCCGAGAATCTGCAGCGCGGCGGCTCGTTCAAGGTGCGCGGCGCGCTCCTTGCCGTCGAGCGTCTGGCCGCGGCCGCCGCCCGTGGTGTGATCGCGCAGAGCACGGGCAACCACGCCATCGCCGTGGCGCTGGCCGCCCGGGCACACGCTCTGCCCACCGTGATCGTCCTGCCTTGTGACGCCCCACAGGCCAAGGTGCGTCGCATTCGGGAGGCCGGGGCGCAGGTGACCTTCGCCGGGACGACGCTGGCCGACCGGATCGCCGCCGTCGCGGAGCTGCGGGAACTGCACGGGTACGACGTCGTCGATCCGTACGACGACCCGCAGGTGGTCGCCGGTCAGGGCACAGCCACCGCCGAGCTCCTCTCCCAGGCCGCCGCGCAGGGTGTGCGCCTGGACACCGTGGTCGTACCGATCGGTGGGGGAAGCGCGCTGGCGGGCGCCTGCCTGGCGGCCGCCCGGCACGGCGTGGAGGTGGTGGGCGCGGAGCCGGCGAGTGTGCCCGCGTTCACCGCCGCGCTGCAGGCGGGTGAGCCCGTGACGGTGCCGGCACGGCACACGATCGCCGACGGGCTGCGTCCGGACCGCATCGGGGATCTGCCTTTCTCCTTGGCGCAGTTGGACACGGCCCGGGTCCTGACCGTGGAGGAGGAGGCCATCGCCGAAGCGCTGCGGTCCGCGCTGTGGCAGGCCCGTGTGCTCATCGAGCCGGCGGCCGCGACGGCCCTGGCAGGGGCGCTCGAGTATGCCCGTGAGGCCGGCCGGGGCACCGACATCGGAGTGCTGCTGTCCGGCGGGAACGTGGAACCGAGCCTGGTGGCACGCCTGTTGGCGCAGGCCGGCGGGCCGGGTGCCCCGGCCGGCTGAGGGCTGCCCGGCCGCTCGTCCCGCTCGCAGGCAGCGGTTCCGTGTGGACGCCGGCCGCGCCCCGGCGGGCCCGGCCGACGGAGCCCGACGAGGCATCCCGGGCGCTCTCGCCGATCGCCGGCGCAGCCCGGGGCGTCCGGCTCGCAGGCGCTGACCCGATCGAAGTCGGCGCCGGCGACCGGGAAGCGGTCCGGCGCAATCGGCGGTGAGGAGCGTAGTCTTCCGGCGGCCCGCAGGCCCCGGCTCACGAGGGGCCTGCGGGCCGCCTTCTTCGCACCCGCCGCACACCTCGGCCCGGAGCGCGGTGTTCACCGCGCTCCGGGCCGAGGTGTGTGTTCTGCTCCAGGCGCTACTTCCCCGCCATGGCCTCGATCAGGCTCTTGGGACGCATGTCGGTCCACGACTTCTCGATGTAGGCGAGGCAGTCCTCTCGGCTGGTCACACCGTAGACGGAAGTCCATCCGTCGGGTACGTCGACGAAGACGGGCCAAAGAGAGTGCTGCCCCTCCTCGTTCACCAGAACCTGATACTGGGCGTCGGGATCTTCGAACGGATTCGTCACCACATTTTCCTCTCTCGGGCGAGCAGTTCTGATCACGTCGGAAACCGCTGGGGAAAAGCAAGCAGAGATTTCCTGGGCCTGCGTGATCGAGCATTCCCATTTCGCAGAGCACTGCGGGTCCGCGGAGATCCACTATGGCCCGGCAGGAGGCGCGGCAACAATAGCCGCCGAGTTGTGCGCGCCGACGTCTCGCGACCGGCGTCCCGCCGGGGGCCCGAAGGGTGTCCAACCGCGGTCTCACGGCAGTTGGACACTCCCTGGGTGCCGGCTCTGCTGCGCTCCCGGTGCAACGGTGAGAGTTTCCTCGGGAGCGTTTCCCGTGACCGGTGTGCCGGCCGGCGTACCGTGGGCCGGACGGCGTGGTCGTCATCCGGGCCGTCCGGTCAGGCGGAACGCTTGCTGTCCATGTCCGTCACCCCCTCGGCGAACTGTGTCTGATACAGCGCCGCGTACGCTCCGCCCTTGGCCAACAGCTCCTCGTGCGTGCCGCGTTCACGGATCCGGCCCGCATCGACGACCAGGATCTGGTCGGCCTCGCGGATGGTGGAGAGCCGGTGTGCGATCACGAGGGAGGTGCGGCCGGCGAGGGCGGTCTTCAGCGCCCGCTGGATCGCGGCCTCCGACTCCGAGTCCAGATGCGCGGTCGCCTCGTCGAGAACCACGATCGGGGGCGACTTCAGCAGCAGCCGCGCCAGGGCGATCCGCTGCCTCTCACCGCCGGAGAGGCGGTAGCCGCGGTCGCCCACCACCGTGTCCAGGCCGTTGGGCAGCCGTGAGACGGAATCCCAGATCAGGGCGGCCTCGCACGCCTCGATCAGTTCCTCCTCCGTGGCTTCCGGGCGTGCGTACAGCAGGTTGGCGCGGATCGTGTCGTGGAACATGTGGGTCTCCTGGCTGACCACCCCCACCGTCTCGCTCAGCGACTGCAGCGTGACGTCCCGGACGTCGTGGCCGCCCACCCGGACGGAGCCGGTGGTGGCCTCGTACAGCCTGGGGACGAGCTGGGTGATGGTGGTCTTGCCCGCGCCGGACGGACCGACCAGGGCCGTGAGCTTTCCCGCGGGAGCGGTGAAGCTCAGCTCCTTGAGGATCCAGGCGCTGTCCCCACGGTCCTTGTCCTTGAGCGCGAGCGGCTCCAGAGAGGCGAGGGAGACCTCCTGCGCGCTCGGATAGCGGAACGACACATGGTCGAACTCGATCTCCGCGCCGACCTGCTGTGCGCCGACCGCCGACCGCCGGCTGCCGGGCAGGTCATGCGCCCCGGGCTTCTGGTCGACCAGCGGCTTGAGGTCGAGGACCTCGAAGATGCGGTCGAAGCTGACGAGGACCGTCAGGACCTGGATCTGGAGGTTGGACAGCTGGTTGATGGGCCCGTACATCCGGAACAGCAGCGTCACCATGGCGACGAGCGTGCCGATCTGCAGCGCGCCGCTGATCACGAGGTTGCCGCCGAATCCGTAGACGATAGCCGTCGTCAGCGAGGTCAGCATCGTGACCACGATGAAGAACATGCGGCCGTGGACCACGTTGAGGGCGGTGATGTCCCGTACCCGGCCGGCCTTCTCCTCGAAGAGCGCGGCCTCCGACTCCGGGCGTCCGTAGAGCTTGGCGAGTTCCGCACCCGAGACGTTGAAGCGCTCGTTCATCATCGAGCCCATCTCGCCGTCGAGCGTCATCCGCTCCCGGGTGATGCGCTGCAGCTTGCGCCCGATGATCCGGGCCGGGAAGAGGAAGGCCGGCACCATCGCCAGGGCGACGAGGGTGATCTCCCAGGACAGATAGATCATCGTGCTGATGACGATCACCAGGGTCAGCAGTCCTGAGACCGCCTGGGTGAGCAGCGAGGTGATCGCCTGCCGGGTGCCGACGATGTCGGTGTTGAGCCGGCTCACCAGCGCGCCCGTCTGCACCCTGGAGAAGAAGGCGAGCGGCTGGCGCTGCACGTGCTCGAAGACCTCGGTCCGCAGGTCGTAGACGAGCCCCTCGCCGATCTTGCCCGAGCAGCGCGCCTCGACGTAGAGGACGAACGATTCGAGCAGGGCCAGCAGCACGATGCCGAAGGCCAGCATCAGGACGACTTCGAACTTCCGGGGGAGGATCCCGTCGTCGATCATGAGCTTGAGCATGAGCGGGCTCGCCGCGGTGATCGCGCCGCAGGTCACGCTGGCGAGAACCAGGATCGCGAGCTGTCCTCGATAGCGGACCAAGTACGGCAGGATGCGCCGCAGTGTTCCCGGATCTATCTTCTGGCGGATCTTTTCTTTTTCGTCGAAAGCGTTTCTGGAATTTAGATTCGGGCCACCTATGAGAGCCATAGAGGACACTCCTTGCCTGGGGGTGAAATAGACCTTTCAGTCCGGTGGTCGTTCGGTCGGGGGGATTTCCTCCGCTGAGTGCGGACGAGATGGCCGTGGCGGGCCGCGCGAGGCGGTGGCGCGAGGTTTTCCATCTGTGCCGGCCCACGACGGGCCACCGGGACGACCGTGGACGACCGAGCAGCGGGTGGGGTCCCTCCGCGCCGCGGACCGCGCGCTCCCTCAGCACCGCGCGGCGAGGCTGCCTGGGGTGCAAATCCCTTGTCGCAGCGGAGAGTCGAGCCTCGATCGCGAGGCGTCCCGCAGTGGTCCGGCGTGGGGCGGCCGGGGGCCGGGAGGCTTGAACCCGCTCGGGGGTGCCCCGTTCCGGGCCGCCCCTGATGTCGGAGAGCATCTGTTCGTAGTCCGGCTCGAAAGCCAGGAGAATTCCTGTGGCCGTCACGAGTGACATGTCGAATCTGCACTTTCTGCTGCCAAGGGTTTCCCCTTGTCGAGGTGTGCCGCCCGGGTTCGGGCGGCGCCGGGTACGGCCATCAGCCGTTGCTCGTCGAATTCCGCGTGCTCTTGCGCACAGCGGTCGCGGATGCGGCGTCGGCGGCACCGGTCGTGGTGGGGGTGTCGTGGATGAGCTCCTGGGCGTAGAAGCTCTTGATCCGCGCGAGGAGGCCGCGCCGACTGAGACGGGCGGCCCTCTCGGGGCGCGGGCCCGGGTCGAGCGCGTCGAGCATCGCCTTGCGCCGCAGTTCGGCGACGGCGATGACGTCGACCCCCGGGTTGTCGACCGGCAGGGTGCGGGGCGTCGGGCGGGCAGCCGGCGCGGCGGCCTGCGGGAGCGCGGGCTCGGAGGTTCCGACGCCGTCGTGCAGCGCCAGGGTCTGGGAGTCGCCCTCCGGCTCGGGAGCCGACAGAGCCGAGGCAGGGTTCACAGTAGACATATGAATTCTTCTCTTCTGCTCTTTTTGTGGGTTTTTTCGCAGAAATTGCGGATGTGCGGGATACGGATTCGGGTGTGGCTCAGGTGTGGGTGCGTCTGTGGGTTCAGGTGCGGGAGGCCAGCCAGGCCGACACGGCGTTCCAGACGTCGGCCAGGTTTTCCGGTCCGGCCATCTCGTAGTGCGTGCAGGGAACGCCGCTCTGCGTGATGCCGCCGGTGATGTAGGGCTTCCAGCGTTCGCCGGGCGTCTCGCCCTCGGGCATGCTCTCCTCGGCCACGATCAGCAGGGCGTCCCCGTCGAACCGGCCGTGCTCGTGCTCGGTCCGGATCGTGCGGTGGTTCTGCAGGACCCGGGCGAAGGTCCGGTACTCCTCTTCCGTGGCCGCACCGAGGGCGCCGCCCGCCTCTCGGCGTACGACCTCGATGAGCCGGTCGACCTTGGCGTCCAGGTCGACGTCGGTCTCCTGCGCCCGGTCCTCGACGTCGCCGTCCTCCCGGCGGCTCCACGGGTACTGGTCGAGGATCACGAGTGCCGAGATCTCCTCGCCCGCCGCCTGCAGTTGGACGGCCATCTCGTGGGCGACCGCGCCGCCGTAGGACCAGCCGAGCAGGCGGTAGGGGCCGCTCGCCTGGACCGAGCGGATCTGCTCGATGTAGTCCGCCGCCATCTCGGGGATGGAACGCGCGAGTTCCGCCGTGCCGTCCAGGCCGCGTGACTGCAGCCCGTACAGCGGGATGTCGGCCTCGACATGGCGTGCCATCGGCATGTAGCACCAGCTCAGACCGCCGGCGGGATGGACGAAGAAGAACGGGGGCTGCTCTCCCTGCTCGCGAATCGGCAGCAGCACGCCGAGGGCGTCCCGGATCGAGGACAGGCTCATCCCCTTCATCAGCTCGGTCACGCTCGGCGCGGCGAACAGGTCGCGCACCGCGATGGACACGCCTCGTTCGCGCAGCGCCTCGACGAGTCTCACCGCGAGCAGCGAGTGGCCGCCCAGGGCGAAGAAGTCGTCGTCCACGCCGACTTCGGGCAGCCCGAGGACCTCGGCGAACGCCTCGCACATGCTGTCCTCGAAGGAGGTGACCGCCCAGTTCGCGGTCTCCTCACCCGCGGTCGCCTCCGGTACCGGCAGGGCCTTGCGGTCGAGCTTGCCGTTCGGCATCAGCGGCAGCCGCTCGATGGCGACCACCGCGGAAGGCACCATGTAGCCGGGCAACCGGTCCTGGGCGACGGCCCGGATCTCCCGGCCCAGCCGCTCCGCCGCTTCGCCGCCCTCCTCCGCGTCCCCTGAGGTGGCGCTGCTCGGTACCACGTACGCCACCAGACGCTGGTCACCGGGGATGTCCTCGCGGACCAGGACGACGGCCTGGCCGACCGCGGGGAGCGAGGCGAGGAGCGCCTCGATCTCCCCCAGTTCGACGCGGAATCCCCGGATCTTGACCTGGTCGTCGGAGCGGCCCACGTACCGCAGGTCGCCGTCCTGCGTCCAGCGCACCACGTCGCCGGTGCGGTACAGCCGCTCACCGGCGCGGCCGAACGGGCTGGCGACGAAGCGGACGGCGGTCAGGCCGGGGCGGCCCAGATAGCCGCGGGCCACGCTGTGGCCGCCGATGTACAGCTCACCCGCCACGCCGGGGGGCACCGGGGAGAGGGTCTGATCGAGCACGTACACCTGGGTGTTGCCGACGGGGCCACCGATCGACGAGGTGTCGGCGTCCCGCCCGGACAGTTCCTTGGCGGTCGACCAGACGGTGGTCTCCGTCGGGCCGTAGAGATTGGTCAGAGTGGGGGTCCGGGCCAGGAGCGTCTGTGCCAGGTCGGCCGGGAGCGCCTCCGCGCCGATCATGGCGCGTACGCCGGTCCAGTCGACCGGGTCGTCGGCGTCGGCGATCAGACCGCGCCACAGACTCGGCGTCGCGTGGACGAGGTTGGCGCCGGTGGTGCGGATCAGTGAGCGCAGCGCCCACGGGTCGAGGACCTGTTCCTGCGCGGCGAGCACCATGCGCGCGCCGTTGAGGAGTGGAAGGTAGAACTCGAAGCCCGCCATGTCGCAGCCATGGGTGCTGACCGCGAGCAGCCGGTCGTCGGCGCCGAGTGCGAACCGGTCCTGCATCGCGCTCAGGAAGTTCACGATCGCGCGGTGCTCGACGAGGACTCCCTTGGGGCGGCCGGTCGATCCCGAGGTGTAGATGACCCACATCGGGTGCTCGGGCCGCAGCGCCGCCGTGCGTTCGCCGTCGGTCAGCGGCCCGTCCGCGAGGTCCGCGAGCCGCTCTCGGACCTCCGTCGCATCCAGCAGGATCACGGGGACCTGCGGCCGGTGCTCGGCCGCCGCCGGGCGGGCGTCGAGGTCCTCGCTGGTGAGCACGCACACGGCGCGGGAGTCGGCGATGACGTACGCGATCCGGTCGGCCGGGTAGGCCGGGTCGATCGGCAGGTACGCCGCACCCGACTTGATGACGCCGAGCAGGGCCACCACCAGGTCCACGGTGCGTTCGAAGACGGCCGCGACGACCGTCTCCGGGCCGATGCCACGGCCGGCCAAGTGGCGCGCGAGCCGGTTGGCGCGGGCGTCCAGTTCGGCGTACGTCAGCTCCGCGTCGCCGTGGACCAGGGCGACGGCGTCGGGCGTACGGGCGGCCTGCGCCTCGAACAGCTCGACGACGGTCGCGTGCGGCACCTCGGCCTCGGTGGCGTTCCACTCGGTGAGCATCCGCACCCGCTCGTCCTCGCCGAGGACGTCCACCTCGCCGAGGCGGACGCCCGGGTCGGCGGCGAGCGCCGCGAGCACCCGGCTCAACCGCTCGGCGATCCGCTGGACCGATTCGGGGTCGAACAGGTCGGCCGCGGCGACGAGGGAGCCGCGCATCCCGGCGGGGGCGCCGTCGGCGTCGTGGAGCTCCGCGACGCTGACGTCCAGGTCGAACTTGACGACCGCGTCGGCGGGGGCGCCGCTCGCGGGCCGAGCCGCCGGGGCCCCGCGTCGGGCGTCCACGCCCTCCAGGTCGAGCACCGCCTGCTCGTTGTTCTGCAGGAGCAGCATGACCTGGAAGAGCGGGTGGCGGGCCATCGAGCGGGCGGGGGCGAGTTCCTCCACCAACCGCTCGAAGGGCACGTCCGGGTGCGCGAACGCTCCGAGCCCGGCTTCGCGCACCCGCTCAAGGATCTCCCGGAAGGTGGGATCGCCGCTCAGGTCGGTGCGCAGGACGAACGTGTTGACGAAGTAGCCGATCAGGTCGTCGAGGGCCTCGTCCGTGCGGCCGGCGATCGCCGAGCCGATCGGGACGTCGGTGCCCGCGCCGATCCGGGAGAGCAGGACGGACAGGGCGCCGTGCAGCACCATGAACATCGTCACGCCCTCGGCGCGGGCCAGTTCGGCCAGCCTGGCGTGGACGTCCGCGGGGATGTCCAGCGGGACCCGGTGGCCTCGGTGCGAGGCGACCGGCGGGCGCGTCCGGTCGAAGGGCAGCTCCAGTTCCTCCGGCAGACCTTCCAGGGTCTCGCGCCAGTAGGCGACCTGCTGGGAGATCAGGCTCTGCGGATCCTGGCTGTCGCCGAGCACCTCGCGCTGCCACAGCGCGAAGTCGGCGTACTGGACCGGCAGCGGTTCCCACTGCGGTGCGCGCCCGGCGCCGCGGGCCTCGTAGGCCGTGGACACGTCGCGGGCGAGTGGCGCCCACGACCATCCGTCGCCGGCGATGTGGTGGACCACGACGACGAGGACGTGCTCCTCCGGCCCGGCCCTGAACAGCCATGCGTGGATGGGCACTTCGGCAGCGAGATCGAACGTGTGCGCCTTCGCCTCGGCGACCGCGTCGGCCAGGGCCTCCGGGGCGACGTCGGCGACGGTCAGCTGCCAGTCGAGCGCGTCGATGTCGACGATCCGCTGGTACGGCTCGCCGTCGGCGACCTCGAAGACGGTGCGCAGCACCTCGTGGCGCGCGAGCAGGTCGCGGAAGGCCGCGCTCATGGCGTCGGCGTCCACCGCTCCGGCAAGCCGGGCCGTCACCGGGATGTTGTAGGTGGGGCTCGGCCCGTCCATCTGGTCGATGATCCACAGCCGACGCTGGCCGTACGAGAGCGGAAGCCGCTCGGGGCGTTCCATGGCCTGCAGCGCGGCCCTTGCCGTACGGGCGCCTGCGAGCCGCTCGGCCAGTCCCGCGACCGTCGGGGCCTCGAAGAGCGCCCGGATCTCGACCTCGACGCCGAGGACGGAGCGGATCCGGCTGACGAGGCGCACCGCGAGGAGCGAGTGGCCGCCGAGCTCGAAGAAGTCGTCGTCGACACCGACTTCGGGAAGTCCGAGGACTTCGGCGAAGGCCATGCAGAGGATCTCTTCCTGGAGCGTGGCCGCCCGGCGTCCGCCGGCGGACAGCGAGGAGGAGTAGTCGGGTGCGGGCAGGGCCTTGCGGTCGAGCTTGCCGTTGCCGGTCAGCGGCAGCGCGTCCAGGACCACGACCGCGGACGGGACCATGTGCTCCGGCAGTCGCTGACCGGCGAACTCGCGGATGAGAGCGGGCAGTTCGTCGTGGGGTTCGCCGATGTCCGTCGGGACGACGTAGGCGACGAGTCTGCGGTC
Source organism: Streptomyces sp. NPDC101166 (assembly GCF_044768125.1). Taxonomy (NCBI): domain Bacteria; kingdom Bacillati; phylum Actinomycetota; class Actinomycetes; order Kitasatosporales; family Streptomycetaceae; genus Streptomyces; species Streptomyces sp. NPDC101166. The sequence continues at coordinate 3,290 of NZ_JBIWPF010000033.1, read as the reverse complement.
GCCGGGGGCGTCCTCGCGGGCGATGACGGCGGCCCGGTCGACCAGCGGATGCCCGGTCAGGACGCCCTGCACCTCGCCGGGCTCGACACGGAAGCCGCGGATCTTCACCTGGTCGTCCGCCCTTCCGAGGAAGACCACCTGTCCGTCGGCGGTCCACTTGGCCCGGTCGCCGGTGCGGTACATCCGCTGCCCCGACTCGAAGGGGTTCCCCACGAAGCGTTCGGCCGTCAGGGCCTCGCGGCCCACATAGCCGCGCGCGAGCCCGGCACCGGAGACGTACAGGTCCGCGACCACGCCGACCGGGACCGGCTGAAGGCAGGAGTCGAGCAGGTAGAAGCGGGTGTTGGCGATCGGGGTGCCGACCGGGACCGTCTCGCCTGCGACTCGCTCGGCGGTGAGCCGGGTGGTGGCGACACCGATCGTCGTCTCCGTGGGGCCGTAGTGATTGTGCACCTCACGCTCCCCGGCGGCAGCGACCAGCTCCCGCAGCCATGCCGGCGAAGCGGCCTCACCGCCCAGGACGAGGGAGTGGTTCGGAAGGACGCCTTCGATCCCACCGGCCGCCGACAGAGCGGCCAGGTGAGAGGGCACCGCCTTGAAGTGGTCGATGCGGTGCGTGGAGAGGTACGCCGCGACCGCCTGAGGGTCGGTGACCGCGCCCTCGTCGAGGATGTGCAGTTCACCGCCGCTGGCCAGGCTGGCGAACACCACCGTGTTGCCCAGGTCCGTGGCCTGCGCCTGCAACAGCGCATAGCGCGCACCCTCACCACCGAAGCCCAGACGCTCCGGCACCGAGGCGAAGTAGTTGGCGAGCCCGCCGTGCGTGACCGCCACACCCTTGGGACGGCCCGTCGAACCCGACGTGTAGATCACATACGCCAGCGACTGCGGGAGGACGAGGTGTTCAGGGCGTTCCGTCGAGGCCGCCGCGAGCTGCATCTCCACGAACGCGTCGTCGAGAGCGACCAGACGCGAACGCCCCGCCGGCAGCTCGTCCAGGATCTCCTCGGTCGTCAGCGCCAGCGCCGCCCGACTGTCACGCAGCATGAACGCGATCCGCTCCGTCGGCTGCGCCGGGTCCACCGGCAGATAACCCGCCCCCGCCTTCCACACGCCCAGGATCGCCGCGATCATGTCGACGCCACGCGGCAGACACAGACCCACCACCGACTCGACGCCGATGCCCTGACCGATCAGATAATGCGCGATCCGATTCGCCCGCGCGTCGAGCACCGCGTACGAGACCTCGACGCCCTCCGCGACGATCGCCGCCGCATCCGGCGTCCGCACCACCTGCCGCTCGAACAGCTCATGCACCAAGACCGGCCGGTCCTCGGCGACCGTGTCGTTCCAACCGACCAGCACCCGGTGCCGCTCCACCTCGTCGAGCGCGGGGACGTCGCTGAGGCGGGTCCACGGGCTGTCGCCGAGCAGGTCGAGCACGCGCACCCAGGCTCGGGCGATCCGTTCGGCCCACTCCGGGTCGAACAGGTCGGTCGCGACCGTCACCGAGCCGCGCAGGCCCGCCGGGGCGCCTTCGGCGTCGTAGGTCTCCCCCACCATCACATCGAGGTCGAACTTCGCCGCGCGGGTGCCGGTGGACATGCCGCCGGTCCACACGACGGGCGTGGCCAGGGAGTCGAGGCCGGCGCTGACGGTGTTCTGCTTCGTCAGGACGACTTGGAAGATCGGGTGACGTGCCATGGAGCGGGCCGGGGCCAGCTCCTCCACCAGCTTCTCGAACGGAACGTCCTGGTGGGCGAAGCCGGACAGGCCTGCTTCCCGCACCCGGGCGAGCAGTTCGGTGAAGGCAAGGTCGCCGGACAGGTCCGCGCGCAGCACCTGGGTGTTGACGAAGCAGCCGATCAGGTCGTCCAGAGCTTCGTCGCCGCGGCCCGCGTGCGCCGAGCCGATGGGGATGTCGGTGCCGGCGCCCAGCTTGGAGAGCAGGGTGGCCAGGGCGGCCTGCAGGACCATGAACACGGTCACGCCTTCGGAGCGGGCCAGTTCCGCGAGGCGTGCGTGCACTTCGGCGGGGACGTCGAGCGGGACGCTGTGCCCCAGGTGGGACGCCACCGGCGGGCGCGGCCGGTCGAAGGGCAGTTCCAGCTCTTCCGGCGCACCGGTCAGTGTCTCGCGCCAGTAGGCGAGTTGGCGGGCGATGACGCTGTGGGGGTCGTTCTCGTCGCCGAGCAGCTCACGTTGCCACAGCGCGTAGTCCGCGTACTGCACCGGCAGCGGCTCCCACGCCGGCGCCCTGCCCTCGACACGGGCCGCGTAGGCCGTGGAGAAGTCCCGGGCCAGGGGCGCCCGTGACCAGCCGTCGCTCGCGATGTGGTGCACGAGGACGACGAGCACACGCTCGTCGGGACCGGCCTCGAAGAGGGTGGCACGGATCGGCACCTCGGCGGAGAGGTCGAAGACGTACCGCGCGGCCCCGGTGACCGCGTCTTCAAGCTCGGCCCGACCGATCTCGACGACGTCCAACTCCCATTCGAGCGAATTGAGCTCGATGACGCGCTGGTACGGCTGTCCGTCCGCGACACCGAAGACGGTGCGCAGCACCTCGTGCCGGCCGATCACATCGCGCAGGGCCGCGTTCAGGGCCCGGCGGTCGACTTCGCCGGACAGGCGCAGGGCGATCGGGCTGTTGTAGGTGGCGCTGGGGCCTTCCAACTGGCTGATGAACCACAGGCGCTGCTGGGCGAAGGAGAGCGGGGTCCGCTCGGGTCGCTGCCCTGCCGTCAGGGCAGGCCGCGCTTGACCGGCACCCTCCAGGCCGGCCGCGAGCCCTGCCACCGTCGGGGTGTCGAACAGCGCCCGCAGCGGGACCTCGACCCCCAGAACCGTGCGAACCCGGCTGATGAGACGGACGGCGAGCAGGGAGTGACCGCCAAGAGCGAAGAAGTCGTCGTCCACGCCGACCTCAGGAACACCCAGAACCTGGGCGAAGACGCTGCACAGGAGTTCTTCCCGAAGGGTGGCCGGGCGTCGGCTTCCGGTGCCGGTGGCGTACTCCGGGGCGGGCAGAGCCTTGCGGTCCAGCTTGCCGTTCACGTTCAGCGGCAGCGCGTCCACGGGGACGACGGCCGAGGGGACCATGTAGGAGGGCAGGCGGTCAGCGGCGAACTCGGTGACCCGAATGGGCAGTTCAGTCTGCGACGCGTCGTCGTCGGGGACGACGTATGCGACCAAGCGCTTGTCGCCGGGCACGTCCTCGCGGGCTATGACGACTGCCTGCGCGACCTCGGGGTGCGCGGCGACCACGGACTGGACCTCGCCGAGTTCGA
>NZ_JBIWPF010000032.1:0-48921 GCF_044768125.1 Streptomyces sp. NPDC101166 | reverse complement strand
CTCGTCCTACCCCCGGGGGGCGGGAACCACCGCGCGGCGCGATGTGCAAGCGAACAACCGCGCTGCGCGCGGTTGTTGCGCGCTCCCGCTCCGCGGGAGCGGGAGCGGGACGCTGCGCGTCCCGCACAACCCGACTGCTGCGCAGTCGGGTTGACGCTCCGTTCGCTGCGCTCCCTGAGCAGCAGGACTTCGTCCTGGGCCTGGGCCTTCCGCTAGCGCTCCAGGCCGGCGGGCGGGTCCGCTGCGCTCCCCGCGCCCTCAACGGTCCTTCCGGCTACGCCTCCAGTCCCTTCGGGCCCGCTGACGCGGGCCTGCTAGCTACGGGGGAAGGGGGTCGTTGGTTGGTGTCGATGTGGGTGTAATGCATGCCCATGAAAGATGCAGGATGTAGTGTTGGGGGAAATTAGGCACCGCCCTTCTTCTATCATCCGGAGAGGGGGGCGAGGGTCTGTCGTTTGATGGTCGTAACCGGCAATGTATTGGTGACCGGTAGCCTAGGGGGAGCTGTGCATCTGGGACCGTTGGAGAGAGACAGTGAGGGCCGTTGGGTTCTGGGTGATGCGCAGCGGCCCTCTGGCGGCTGTCTGCATTTTCTTCCAGAAGGGGCTGAACACTGGTGGCGCGGTAGCCGGCAGGTCCTGGTTCCGTGGTCGCGGTTCATGTTGTTGAACAGTCTTGACGTCACGCCTAGGCCGATCGGCAGCACCCGGGCTGTCGGCTTCCTCAACGATATCGGTGGCGGTGGCTCGGTGGGGATGCTCGGTCCCTGCCTGCGAGTGACGCTCCGGCATCCTTACGAGGACTGGGTGGCGCAGTTCAGCCACCATCAGCGCAGGTACGGCCTGGTCCATCTCGCGCTGCTCAGGGAGCTGTTCAGGCAGACGTCCGAGACGGGCGAGTTCGAACGGCTGGGCGACGGTGACTGGCTGGCATGGGTGGTCAAGCAACTCTCGCCACAGCGCCTTTGGACGACCGCGGCCCTAACGGCAGCCGTGACCGAGGCGCGGACGAGCTGACCGAGGAATGTCCGTCGCGTGAGGCATGGGAATCCGGTTGATCATGGATTAGAGAAGGTTGGGGAATGGCTGCGGTTCAGCTTCGGGAACACCAGCGGGATGCGACTGCGCATATTCGTGAATGGGTAGGATTCCCTGCAAGATCTTCCGTGCCCACGCAGGGTGCCCGTGCCACGGTCGTGTCAGCGACCGGCTCAGGAAAGACGATCACAGCCGCGTGGAGTGCTCTGGAGTGCTTCTGTGGCGGGCGGATCCTCGTCATGGTGCCCACTCTCGATCTGCTCGTCCAGACCGTTCAGGCGTGGCGGAGGGTCGGCCACAGCGGGCCGATGGTCGCGGTGTGCTCGCTGGAAAAGGACGACGTCCTGGAGCAGCTGGGCGTGCGGACCACCACGAACGCGATCCAGTTGGCGCTGTGGGCGGGGCATGGGCCGGTGGTCGTGTTCGCCACGTACGCCTCCCTCGTGGACCGCGACGACCCGGAGGACCTGATGGGTCAGGGGCGCGTTCGCGGGCCGCTGGAGGCTGCTCTGGCGGGCGGGGAGCGGCTGTACGGACAGACGATGGCCCCGTTCGACCTCGCCGTGGTCGACGAAGCCCATTCAACCACCGGTGATCTTGGTCGGCCGTGGGCGGCGATCCACGACAACGCCCGCATCCCGGCGGACTTCCGGCTCTACTTGACCGCCACCCCCCGTATCCTCGCCTCCCCCCGGTCGCAGAAAGGCGCGGACGGGCAGGAGCTGGAGATCGCGACCATGGCGTCCGACCCGGACGGCCTCTACGGCGAGTGGATCTACGAGCTCGGACTGTCCGAGGCGATCGAACGCGGCATCCTCGCCGGGTTCGAGATCGACGTGCTGGAGATCCACGACCCCTCCCCCGCCCTCGAGGAGTCGGAGGAGGCGCAGCGGGGCCGGCGCCTCGCCTTGCTGCAGACGGCGCTCCTGGAGCACGCGGCCGCGCGGAACCTGCGCACGGTCATGACCTTCCACCAGCGGGTGGAGGAGGCGATGGCGTTCGCCGAAAAGATGCCGCAGACGGCCGCCGAGCTGTACGCGGCCGAGGTCCCCGGCGAGGCCCTGGCCGACGCGGAAGCCCTGCCGAAGTCGTCGATCGACGCGGAGTTCTACGAGCTGGAGGCCGGCCGCCACGTGCCTCCGGAGCGGGTGTGGTCGGCGTGGCTGTGCGGCGATCACCTCGTCGCCGAGCGACGGGAAGCTCTGCGGCAGTTCGCAGACGGCGTCGACGCCGACGCCAAGCGGGTGCACCGGGCCTTCCTCGCCTCCGTCCGGGTGCTCGGCGAAGGCGTCGACATCGTCGGCGAGCGGGGCGTGGAGGCGGTGTGTTTCGCCGACACCCGCGGCTCCCAGGTGGAGATCGTGCAGAACATCGGCCGGGCACTGCGCCCGAACCCTGACGGCACGACCAAGACCGCAAGGATCATCGTACCCGTCTTCCTTAAGCCCGGCGAAGACCCCACCGACATGGTCGCCTCCGCCTCGTTCGCACCCCTCGTAGCCGTCCTCCAAGGCCTGCGCAGTCACTCCGAACGCCTCGTCGAACAACTCGCCAGCCGGGCTCTGGGCAGCGGGCAGCGGAAAGTGCACGTGAAGCGGGACGAGGACGGGCGGATCATCGGCACCACGCCCGAAGGCGAGAGTGGGCGGGACGAGACCGAGGGCGCCGTGGAGTCAGCGCTGCTGCACTTCTCCACCCCGAGAGACGCGGCGACGATCGCGGCGTTCCTGCGCACCCGGGTGTACCGGCCGGAGTCCCTGGTCTGGCTCGAGGGTTACCAGGCCTTGCTGCGCTGGCGGAAGGCCAACTACATCACCGGCCTGCACGCCGTCCCGTACGACACCGAGACCGAGGCCGGCGTCACCAAAGCGTTCCCTCTCGGGCGGTGGGTCCACCAGCAGCGACGCGTGTACCGCGCGGGCGATCTCGACGACCACCGCAAGACGCTACTCGACGAAGCCGGGATGGTGTGGGAACCCGGCGACGAAGCCTGGGAAAACAAACTCGCCGCCCTGCGCTCCTTCCACCGCGCCCACGGCCACCTCGCCCCCAGACGCGACGCCGTATGGGGCGACGCCGACAGTGAACTGGTCCCGGTCGGGGAACACATGGCCAACCTCCGCAGGAAGGAGGGCCTCGGCAAGGACCCGCGGCGCGCCGCGGCCCGCGCCGCACAGCTCGCCGCCATCGACCCGGACTGGAACTGCCCCTGGCCACTGGACTGGCAACGCCACTACCGCGTCCTCGCCGACCTCGCCGCCGACGAACCCCACGGCCGGCTCCCCGACATCCAGCCCGGCGTGCAGTTCGAAGGAGACGACCTCGGCAAATGGCTCCATCGGCAGCGCCGCAGCTGGATGGAGCTCTCCGAAGAGCAGCAGCAGCGGCTCACAGCGCTGGGCGTGAAACCCGCCGAACGGCCCACCCCGGCCCCGGCGGCCAAGGACGGCGGGAAGACGTCAGCCTTCCAGCGCGGTCTGGCCGCCCTCACCCAGTACATCCAGCGGGAAGGCAGAACCGTCGTTGGAAGGGCGCACGTTGAGGAGCTGCCGGACGGTTCGACGATCAAGCTGGGCGTGTTTCTGAGCAACCAGAGAGCCAGGCGTGACCGGCTGGATGCGACACAGCGGGCCGACCTCGCCGAGCTGGGCTACACCTGGGCTGCAGAACAGTCCGGACACGGCTGACCACACGTCCGCGGGGCCAGGGACGTCCGGCAGAACCGGGATCTGGTCTCTGACGCGCGTTTCCCCTTCGGCTGAGTCGGCGAGACGTTCGGCTCTGTGGGCGGAGTGCGAAATGGGATGCGGCAGGCGGGTCCTGGCCAGTTCGGCCTCGATGCGGCGGGCCTCGGTCCGGCGCTGCTTCAGCTTCTCCTCGGTGGCGTTGTGGGCCTCAGTGTCTGTTCGGCCTGCCGGTGCAGCTTCTGAGGGGTCGTCAGCGGTTTCGTCGTCGCCGGGTGGCTGCGGAGGTTTCTGCGCGGCCGGCATCGTCGTCGTGCAGGCCGTGCCGGCCCGGATCCGTGTGAGGGGGAGGAGTCTTCGATGGTCGGCGCCTCACACCCGTGGAGTAACGTGCTGACGTGTCCACGCCTCCGCCGCCGCAGAACCCGTACGGCCCGCAGCCCTCGCAGGGCCCCCATGCGCCCCACCCCTATGGCCCCCAGGGCCCGCTGCCTCCGCCCCTCGGCCCCTACGGGCAGCCGCCCGCGCCGCAGCCGTACGGCGGCCCGTACCCCCCGCCGTCCTACGGCTGGGCCCCGCCGCCGAAGAAGAGCCGGGTCGGGCTGGTGCTCGGGATCGTGGGCGGAGTCGTCGGGCTGGGCGTGGCCGGCCTGGTGGCGCTCGTGCTGATCGGAATGAAGGTCGAGAAGGACTTCCCCGACGCCGAGTACCGGCTCACCCTGCCCGAGACCCTCCTCGACGGGCGCTACAAGCTCGGCCAAGACCTCTCTGACAGCGAGGGCGAGTCGATCGAGAAGGAGATGGAGGGCGCCTGGGACGCCAAGGTCACCGACTCCGCGGTGGGTCAGTACAGCCTCAACGGCGACGACACCGATGGCATGCTGGTGGTCTCGGGCATGTACGGCCGGTTCCAGAACACGGACGACGGCCGCGACGCCATGCTGAAGGGCGTCGGCGAGGCTGATGGCCTGAAAGTTGCCGTGCAGCCGAAGGACTTCCGTCCCAGCGGCGCGGACACCACGGTCACCTGCGAGGTGGTCTCCCAGTCGCAGGCCGGCGCCACCCTGGTGTATCCGGTCTGCGCCTGGGCGGACGGCAACACGGCGGCCGTCGTCGCCGAGATCACCGCGGAGAACGTCGGGCAGTCCGCCTCCGACATCGACCTGGCGGTGGCGGCCGAGACCGCTCTTAAGATCCGCTCGGAAACTAGGCAGCCGCTGTAGACCGCCGGGCCCCGCTGTCCTCGCTCAGGCAGTCGGGGCCCGCCCCTGCGCGGTGAAAGCGTCCTTGTCGGGTTCGGCGAAGCCGATCGTCGGTTCCCTTGCCGCGCCGAGCAGTCTGCTGCTCGGCAGGTACGACGACCATGGCCGCCTGCAGCCCGATCACCGGACTACCCGCTCCGGCCCGGCGCTGTCGTCCGTGGACCGGCTGGTCGTTCTCCGCCAGGCGGAGCAGCCGCCAGGCGCTGTACGTCACCCCGGCAAAACCCGAACTGGTCGTCGGAGTCAGCGTCGGCGCCGCCCCCGACCGGTGACGCCCCCCAGCAGCACGGACGCGGCGTCCGAAGAAGTCGTACGGCAGACGTCGACGGCCGCGTCGACGGCGCGGACGCTGTAGCCGAACTGCACCTCGAACGGGGCGCTGTCCAGGTACTTGACGGCGCGTACCAGGCGCTGTGCTCCCACGCACCGGACATCGGCTTGCGCATGAGGGGGGCGATCCGTGTCGTCGATGTCCGCTGTCCAAACGAGGTGCATGCCGTCGGTGCCGTTCCACGCGTGAAGGCCGTACGGCATGAGCGGCGTGGTGGCCTCGGCGGTGCGGGCGGCCGACGCCGTCGCCGACGGGTTCGATTCCGTGCCGCGCGTCGCGACCGTCCTGACCTGGCAGTGACGCACCTGGCCGACCGGGTGCCGTAGAGGTGGAACCGGTGGGAGCGCTTGAGTTCGGCCGCGTCGAGAGGGCGGGCGTGGGTACGGGGAGGCTCGCCCGCGACCGTCCAGGGTCTGCACGTGGTAGTAGCGGGTGGTTCCCGCGCGGCGGTGCCGACGTCGGTCAGGACGGTGCTCCTGAGTGGGCGTGGGGAGGGGAGGAGAACGGCCTTGCGGGCGCGAGGGGGCGCTGCACCTCATAGGAGCTCACCGAGCCGGGTGCCGACTCTTCCTGGCGCGGCCGCGGGATGGGTGGGGGTGGTGGGGGCCCTCTTGCCGGCGCTGACGACGCGCGTCAGGTAGGACAGCGGGGAGGGGTGCCGCAGCGGTCGACGGCGTGCAGGGCGTAGTCGTGGGCGGCGCCGGTGGTCGGGGTGCTGTTGCGCGGGTCCAGGCGCCGGTGCTGCCTGTGCGGCGGTAGGGACCGTAGCCGGCCAGGTCCAGCCCGTGGTTGCGGGAGCAGGACGGGGTCGTCTTGAAGGTGGCTGCCGCGTCGTCCGGTCCGCTCGCCCAGCCGAGTGGGCCGGTGCCTTGGGTGTCACCCGCGGGTCAGCGTCGACCGCCTGCCGGCCTTGACTTCCGGGACCGGCCAGTCACGATGCCTGCCCGGTCGGTAACACAGGTGGCATTGGCGGATGGTGACTGTACGTCATATGGGCGAAGTCCCGCCTGCCCCGTTTCGATCGCTCCTCTCACCGGGGCCGTGCCGGCGCTTGCCACCCGTCGCGGGGAGAAGATCCAATGTCTCCGCCCGGGCGGCGGCGGGTTGTCGCTCCCGAGGTTGTGTCGACCTCTCTCAGGACGGACTCATGGATCTCGGCATCGGGCGCACCGCGATACGCCGCCCCCTGTCGCTGTTCGCGGCGCTCTTCGCCGTCTTCCTCGGCCTGTTCGTGCCCGCCCGGCAAGCAGCGGCCGTCGAGTGCGCCACGCCCGCCGTCGAGCGCTTCGGCCCCGCCTCTCTCACCGGTGCGATCGTCGGCGCCACCGTCCACGACGGGCGCGGCTACCTCGTCACCCGCGGCCTCAAGCCGGCGGTACTCGCCGAGTACGACCTCGCCACCCGCACCGTTGTGCGCCAGGTCGCCATCCCGGACATGCCCACGGACGGCGAGATCGAGGGCTCCTGGGCCACCGTGGAGTCCGGCGGCACAATCTACATCGGCATGTACATCGTCCCCGACCTGTACCGCTTCGACCCGGCCACCGGCGTGATGGAGCACCTGACCTCGTTCGGCGGCAGGGGCGGCTTCGTCTGGAGTCTGGCCGCCGCACCGGACGGCAAGATCTACGCGGGCACCTACCCCGACGGGAAGGTCTGGGAGTACGACCCTGCCAGCGGCGCCGTCCGCGGCTTCGCCACCGTCGCCGGCGAGAACAACGTGCGCTCCGTCGCCGTCGACTCCTCCTACGTGTACGCCGGCTTGCTCGACAGCAAGCCGCTCATCTCCGTCAACCGCTTGACCGGAGCCGTCAGGACCCTCGCCGAGGGCGACGGCGGCTTCGCCACGGTCGGTCTCGGCCGCACGCGCGTGCGCGCCGGCAGCGGTACCAAGCTGTACGACGTGAAGACCGACGGCACCGATCTGCGCGCCGTCGAACTGGGCGGCTCCGTCGACGCCATCGGCCGCGGCCCCGACTACACCGCGTACGTCTCCACCCGCCCCCAGGGGGCCGTCTACCGCTACCGCACCGCCGAAGCCCCCGTCGAACTCGGCGTTCCGCGCGCGCAGGAGGAGACCCGGCGCCTGCACCTCGAGGGTGCCACGCTCACCGGATTCACCGGCAGCGGCGGCGTGTGGACCATGGACAGCGGCGCCCACGCCACCACCTCGTCCACGGATCTCGTCACCCCTCACCCCCGGCACCGAGCGCCCCCAGTCCGTCCTCCTCGACGCCGACCGCGGCGCCGTCTGGGTGGCCGGCCACTACGCCATCACCGTCCACCACCCCGGCGGCCTCACCCGCACCCGCGTCTGGGTCCCCGGCGAGCCGAAGGCGCTCACCCGACACGGAGACAAGATCTGCGCGGCGATGTACCCCAGCGGCGAGATCGTCGAGCTGGACGCCGTGAACCCCACGAGCCCGCTGCGCTCCCTCGGCCACCTCGGCTCGGGACAGCAACGCCCCTGGGACATGGAGTACGACCCCGTCACCGGAAAGCTCCTCATCGCCAGTGCCCCGCTCGGCACCGCCCTCAACGGCGCGCTGTCCGTCGTCGACCCCGTACGTCTCCACCCGCCCCCAGGGGGCCGTCTACCGCTACCGCACCGCCGAAGCCCCCGTCGAACTCGGCGTTCCGCGCGCGCAGGAGGAGACCCGGCCGGCCACCGGCGCCAAGAACGTCTATCTGGGAGTCATCCGCGACCAGAGCCTGCTGAGCCTCAGCCTCGGCTCCGGCGGCATCGTCCACCTCGGCGGCGACACGCCGGGCTCGATGACGATGCGGCGCGCCTGCGCGATGGCTCAGTCGGCGATCCAGCCCAGAGGTTCGACGTCTGTGACCGCAGATCGTCTTTGCTGCCGGCATGCGGCACGTCGTGTTCCGGGCCCCGAAGACCAGCGCACGTACGGACCACGGCGACGGGTCACCGGCCCAGTCAGTTCGTCAAGACTGGGGTCACGTCGGCAGCTCGGCGTTCGCGGGGTTCGAATCCCGCCCCCGCTACGAGCGAAGGGGCCGGCGTCAGCCGGACCTTGCCCTGTTCGTCAGCCGGACCTTTCCCTGTTTCGGCGAGGCACGTGCCGCGGAGACGAGGAAGTGGGCCGAGGTCAGTGGCGCCGCGGACTTCCCGGCCGGGGAGTAGGCGCGGGGCGGCCCCCGTCCCCTCCTGCCGCGCGCCGCGCCGGCCGGGTCGCAGGGGCGGTCCGTGACCGGCCGTCATATGACTGATGTGTCGGGCTTTTTGGCGGGCGAGAGTGTGTGCCGCCGGTTCCGCTCCCCTCAGCGGTACAACCTCGGCGCGCCGGGCTCGTGCCGCCAACTACTTGGGAAGAGCAGATCTGGTCCTGCTCCTGGTGCTACGCCTCGACCCATGTGGGCAGCGAGTGGTTCGAGATCTCGCGACCCCCGTACCAGCCCATGGGCATGCGCTGGGAGAGCGCCGTTGCTGACGGCCTTTCCCTCGATGTCTCTCATGCCTTCGGGGCCTTCGACACGACGCTGTGCGGGATCCAGCAAGCCGGCATGGCACCCTCCGACTACTGGTGGCTACCGGAGAGGGAGAACGCCTGCGGCGACTGCCGATCCGCAGCGAGCGTCATCGACAGTCGCTGGCCGCAGGCTATGCGACGCGAGAACGCGCGCATCAGCGTGCCCCGCTCGGCAACCGCCGGATAGCTCGGAGCGGGGCAGTGTCCCCTGCGTGTCTCACGCTGTCCGCAAGGCAACTGCATTGGCCTTCGCCGGCCCCCGCGGGCCCCCGCTGCGGTCGGCATCCCCCGGCGCGCTCCGGCATCGTCGGGGTCGAGCCCGTTCGCGCCGGAGGACACCGCCCTTCGGCGACCGTAGCCAAGGCCCGTGCGAATGCTGCGCTGCCCGGTCGGCCGCGCCGGACAACGCCCCCGGTAAGTAGTCGGCGTACCGGCCAACCGGCGGCACCCCCTTGTCTCCCAGGTCGCAGTGCGTCTCCAAGGCCCCCGTCGGCGAACCCCGACGCGACCCAGGACACGACTCAGGATGTGACCCGGGGCGCGCCCCAGGGCGGAACTCAGGGCGCGCCCCAGGATGCGACTCGGACCGGTCGCGGCGTACCCCACGCTCGCGTGGGAGGCTCCCCCAGTGAGCACCATGCGACGCCCTCTCGGCACCGGCCCGAGCACCCCCAGAAGCACGCCGACTCCCGACACGGTCCCGCGGCTTCTGCCCGTCGAGCGGGTCGAGTCCGCCGCTCTCCCGGACGACGGCGAGCACCAGGAGGTGGCCCAGCCAAGAGGCCGACGGCCCCTCGGACCCGGCACCGCGCACAAGCCGTAGGAGCCGAGCGGCGACCCGTGAGCGGCTTGCCCTACAACTTGCCCTACGGCTTGCCGTACAAGTGGCCCTACAACTTGCTCTACGGCTTGCCGTACAACTTGCCTCACGGCCGCGAGGTCCGGCACCAGCCGGTACACCTGACCTGGTGGTCAAGGGAGCGCCGCCGGAACTCCCCGGGCGCCGACTACTTCCCTACGAGGGGGTCTCGCGGAAGTCGGACCCGGTGCCGTCGTCCGCCGCGGCCGTGGTGCCGTCCTCCGACGAGCACCCCGCCGTCCTCGCGCCAGCCGCCGACAAGGACGTCGCGAAGGACGGCCGCCGTGACTGACCGCCTGTAACTCCCGCACTCGGCGGACAAGCAGACCGACGCCCAGCAGCGCCACGCGCTGGGCAAGCTGCTCGCCGCCGGCGCCCCGGTCTACGACGCCCCCCTCCCTCAGCCGTGAGGCTAGGGGTACTGCGGCACCGGAAACGGCGCCGCGGGGCCCTCGGTCTACTGGGTGCAACCAAGAACCTCAAGGGCGTTGTCGGCGGGAAACGTGTTGGCGCACGCCCCGCCAGCGAAGGGGAGGCCATCGGCCTCCCCTTTCTGCTTGCTCGCAGGTCAGGACCGTGCCCCGGGTTCTCATGCCAGAAGCCCCCCTTCAGCTGCGGCGGGGCCACCAGCGCCGCCGCTCGCCTTGCTCCTGGTGGCCGTTGTGGTCGGCGGTTGCCGTCTCGGGCGCGGCCGGGGCCGCTGCGGGGGCGGGCGCCGGGACGGCCGGGGCCGTGGCGGGGGGCGCGGGCTGGGGGATGGCCGCCCGTTCCGGCGCGGGGGTGAGCGCGGCGAGAGCGCGCTGCAGATCTGCGATGTGCACCGCGCGTTCCGCCAGGCGCTCCTCGAGGTGCCGTGCCTCCGCCTCGGCCAGGGCACGGGCGTGCCGCTCCTGGATGAGCAGGAGTTCGGTCTCGTGGCGCAGGCGCTCAAGTTCGGCGCGCAGCTCGGCCGCCTCGTCGGGGCCGTCGGTCTGCCCGGCCCCGGCCGTGGCCTCTTGGGGGCCTGCCTGGTCCGGAGGTGCCGGGGCGTGCAGCCGGAAGCCGGCGGCGAGCAGGTCGTCCACGGGGATGAGCCAGCCGCGGTCATCGTCCAGCACCGACCCGGGCAGTTCGCCGGCCTCACGGCGGCGCCGGATCGTCGTACGGCTCACGCCGCAGCGTTGGCGGCCTCTCGCTGGGTCAGCATCGGTGTATCCTCCCCGGCCGCCGACCGACGCACAGTCCCGGCCCTGCGTCGGCAGGCAGTCGACTCTCTAACTGAAGTACGAGGACCCAAAAGCTGCCCCCGCGCGCCCCATAACAAGGGCGGGGCTCTAGCCGAACAACTCAGCACATTCAAGGGGTCCGGGGCTTCCGGTAGCGGAAGCGCGGAAAGCTTCCGCCATCGGAAGCCATCGAACTCTTGAATGCTGCCCGCCCGCTGGCCAGAGTCAGCCCCGCACTGCTGCTGGGACGTACCCCACACGTAACCGTGTGACGAGGAACACGCCAGCACTGAAGGTGCAGGTCAAGCCGGGGTTGCGGGGCTAACCCCGCCACCAACGACCCTGACGCCTGCTGTCGGAGCGTCCTGCCCGAGACGCAAGGGCTGAGGAGTCTCCACGCTCCGCCTTCCACCGCACGCGGACCCGCCGCGTGCCCACACCTGAGGGGGAACCTCGTGTCCACGCTTGCTCTGCTCGTCGTACTGCTCTGGGTCGTCGTCGGCCTGGCGGTCGTTGTCGGTCTCGGCTATCTCGTCTTCCGCAGCCCGCGACTGAAGGGGCCGGTCATGGTCTCCCTGACTGCCGCCACCGTCCTGGTCGCGCTCCTGGCGTGGGTCACTCAGGCCGGCGCACAGTCTGGTGAAGCCGGGCCCGGCGGCGCGGTGGCCCCGACCGTGCGTACAGGACGTTGACCTGCCGCGGGCGGACCCACGGCCGGGTACCGGCGGCCCGTGGTCAGGCTTGCCCTCGAGGCCTGCCCGCCCTGCCCGGGCGAGGCCGGACGCGCACAGCAGCGCCTACAGCACGGTGCCGCGCAGAGCGCGGCGGTCGCCGATCAGGGCGTAGCGGCGGGCGGCGAGGCCGTGCTCAAGGGGTTCGCCGATCTGCTCGCACAGCAGCGCCAGGACGTCGGCGGCCTCGGTGTCGGAGAGGTAGGCCGGGGCGACTTCGAGCATCAGCTCCCCGATCGCGTGGGTGCTGGCGGCGAGTTCGTCGACGACGCGGCGCAGCGCGGCGAGGGTCGGGTCCGCCGGCGGATCGGCGGGCGGCGGGGGCGGGGCGGTGCGGATGTCGCGGACGGCCTGGCGGACCACCGCGCGCACAGCGGCTGCGTCGAGGGCCTGGAGGCCGCTTTGGGCGAGCGTGGTGAGGCGGCGGGTGATCAGCTCCGCGACGTCGCCGCTGCGGCTGGAGACGGCGATCAGGGCGCGCTGGGACAGACCGTAGTCGAGCGCGTCCGCGGCGTCCCGGTCGCTGTCTCGCATGCGAGACGTCTCGGCGCCGGCGGCGACGGCGCCGTGGATCGCGGAGAGGGAGCGGGCGACGCCGAGCAGCCGGTACGCCTGCGCGCGGCTGATGCCGAACTCCGCCTCGCAGTACGACTCCCAGCTGCTGTGCCCGAGAGGGAGCCAGACACGGGCGGCGTGCGCATCGCGGACCCGGGCTGCGAGCACCGCCACGGACCGTCGGACGTCGTCCATCGCCTCCCGCAGCCCCGCTGTCATCTCCCGGGCGCGGGCCGCGGTCAGCGGCGGCCGCGCCGGTGCGGCGCCCTGCTCCTGGTCCTCATGCCGCTCGCCCACGACTCCATCGTCCTCCGCGCCGGTGGGCGGCACCAGGGCGTACGGGAGCACCGGCGCGAGCTCCGTCTCACAGCCTCACAGTTCACCCCGTCTACCTGGGGAAACGGGCTGTGAGACTCACAATCTCCGCGTCGTCGGGCAGGTCCAGGCGCTGGCGCGGCCGAGGAAGCAACACGTCCGGGCCGCCGGGCAGCAGGCCCCTGTTGCGTAGGAACTTGACGCGGCCGCGGCACCAGGAGGAACAGAACTCCCGCGGCCGGCGCCCGGACGCGGGGCAGGGCTGGGTGCACACCAGGCACTGGCCTGGGGCGGCGACGGGCGCGAGGCGCTTCAGGAGCTCACGGACCCGGTCTTCCTCTTCCTGCTCGTACGGTTCGACGTCAGCCGTGCAGCCTTCAAACAGCTCGGTGAACGCGGCCCGGAAGGCGGGGATCTCGCGGCGGCAGGCTCCGAGCAGGTCCAGGTACTCCTCTACCGGCCAACTGGCCAGCGTGCCCGAGCGTGAGAGGTACAGGCCGACGGTGTCGATCCGGTACCGGTCCTCCGTGTCGAGCAGCAGGTAGCCGGTCAGCTGCCACGCTTCCGCTTGGCGCAGGGTGCGGGTGTACCGGGTGCTCTTGAAGTCGAGCAGCAGTCCGTCGACGGCCAGGTCGGCGTCTGCGGCGATGCGGTCGGTCGGGAAGGTGGGCGCTGGCGTGCAGTCCTCCGGCCGTGTGCGGGTCCGCAAATCGTTCAGTGGGCCGTCGGCGGCCTTGTAGAGCTGGGCGACGACGTCGGCCACCATGTCGCGGTGCGGCAGCTGGAGGAGCCGGACCAGGGTGAAGGCGCCGGGGTCTTCTCGGGCGGCAATGGCCAGCGGGGTGAAGGCGAACCCGATCGAAGTGCGGTAGTTGACCTGGTACCAGGCTGCGGCGATCAGCAGGCGGGCCAGGTCCTCCTCCTCATCATGGGCGCGGTCCATCGGGAGCTCTCGGTTGTCGAGCTGCAGACGCATGACCGTCTCCTGGAGGCGCTCGATGAGCTCTTCGCCCACGTCCCGCATCCGCTGCCGGGCGTCGGATTCGTAGGAGCCGGTGAGCAGGATGCCGAGGCGGGCGACGTGGTCGACGGGCTCGGCGGCGGTGAATGCCAGGCGGAGCCGGTAGTCGATCGCGGTGCCGACGTTACCGGCCTCCGTGCCGACGCCCGGCCCCGGCATCAGGATCTGGCTGCTGCGGTCCCGGGCTCGGAAGCTTTTACGCAGCGGGTGGGCACCGGCCGACAGTTCACGGTCCAGAAACCGGCGCAGCGGGGTGCGTGGACAGTGAATCCCGGAGGTCAGGCTCATCAAGTCACCGCCTTGGGCAACAGGCGCCACCAGGGCGCGGTTGAGTCGCGATGAACCGGGACGGTACGCAGCAGGACTGACAAACCGTCACCCGTAAGGATTAGCCGAGAAGCCCCGCAAGTGAGCGGATCACCCGATCGTGTGATCAGGGCGGGGTGGGGCTGTCGAAGGGCGGGCTCGCCCTGAAAATGCACCCCGCCCTGCCAGCGGCTGTCGGTACCGTCCGGTCATGGAGCCTTTTCCAACCTCAGATTAGGCATGGTGAAGGACGAGAACGGGCTTCACAGCTGCTGTGGCGGAGGCGTACTGGCCGCGCGCCTGCGCCCGCGCGGAGACGACGGAGCCGTTCCCGGTGACACGCACCGGGGACGGCCCCTGGCCCACTCGTTCAGGAAGCCCGGATCGCCTGCTCAATCTCCGCGCCGCTACGGGCCACGACGACGGGCCATTCGTCCTTGAGGGAGGCGGGCAGAAGCTCGCGGTCCTCGTCCCGCTGAATCATGGTCGGCCCGCCCGGGACGACGAGCACGGCATCCAGTTGACGTAGCAGGACGGCGAGGAGGTCCATGATCCCGTCCCCTCCGAAGCGGTTGAAGGTGATGCCGGTCGGGCTGTTGAAGTACACGCCCGCTTCCTCCCCCTCCGCCGTACTCACCAGCAGGAAGTCCGTCTCGGGGGCCCGCGCCACCGCATAGGGGTCGAGGACCTCGTGCGCGGCACTCATGTCCAGCGGTGCCAGATCA
Source organism: Streptomyces sp. NPDC101166 (assembly GCF_044768125.1). Classification (NCBI taxonomy): domain Bacteria; kingdom Bacillati; phylum Actinomycetota; class Actinomycetes; order Kitasatosporales; family Streptomycetaceae; genus Streptomyces; species Streptomyces sp. NPDC101166. The sequence continues at coordinate 34,399 of NZ_JBIWPF010000032.1, read as the reverse complement.
CCGTTCTCGAACCGGCACACGAAGATGTCAAAACTCATGGAGTCTTTTCTAACCTCAGGCTGAGGCGTGGTGAAGGACGACGACGGCCTTCACGATGTCGGTGATCCGGTTGGTGCTGCAGCGGAGCTTCCGCAGAAGGCGCCAGCCCTTCAGGGTGGCCATGGCCTGTTCGCCGAGACAGCGGATCTTGGCGTGGGTGGTGTTGTGTCGCCGTTTCCAGCGTTTGAGCCAACGGCCCCTGAATGGCACCCGGACGGAGCGACCGGCGCCCTGGTAAGCCTTGTCCGCTCAGCACTTCACGTCGGCCTCGGCGAGCGCGTCGATGATGCCGTGGCGCCGGGCGGCGGTCAGGTCATGTGCCGAGCCGGGCAATGCCGGCGAGGCCCACAGCAGTCGGCCGAACGGGTCGGTGAGGACCTGGATGTTCATGCCGTGGCGTTTGTGTTTCCCGGAGTAGTACGGGGTGTCGGCAGCGATCCGGTCGATCGGCAGCAGGGTGCCGTCCAGGATCACGAAGGCTTTCGCTCGTACGGTTTTCATCGCCTCGGTCAGGGTCGGCGCGGCGGCAGCCAGGACGTCGATCGCCTCACGTATGTATCGGTACACGGTCGCGACGCCGATGCCGAACCCGGCGGCGAGCCGCGCGTAGGTGTCCCCGCACCGCAGGTGGGCGAGGGCGAGCAGGGCCTGACGGCCGGCAGGTAGCCGTCGCCACCGGGTCCCGATCTTTCGTTGCCAGGCACGGAGCCGCGTGGTCAGGTAGCGCAGTGTGCCGCTGGACAGATCGATCGACGAGGGGTAGGCAAGCACGCGAAGCTCCTGGCGGACACGGATGATCTTGGTGGAGATCCCGTCTACCAGGAGCTTCGTCGTTCCGTACAGCTGGCAACCTCCAGCACCTCACCGCCGCAGCCAGGTCGGAAAAGGCTCAGTAGCCGTCAAGGCATCGAAGAATCAGGGGGTTTACTCGATCTCTTCACTTCACCTCTTACAGCTCTGCGCCGCAGTCGGGGTGACTCCTGGGCCGGACGGTCGACCGACCGACCGAACAATGAGAAGTCGTCATCATCACAGGTGAAAGCGGTATTGCCACCGCGTGAACTGCCTTGCTGCGCATGGCTCGTGACTGTGCATCAGTCAGCCAATGGCCGCCAGCTTTCGGACAACAGTTCCCGCATCAATGACATTGCCTTCACTTGTTGAAACGATCTGCGCGTTGCCCGGGCATTGCACCTTCGCCCACCGGAGCGTCCTGTCTCCGGGTCTGCCCTACCGGCCGTCACCGAGCGGCCGACCAAAGGAGCTGCTGGAGTGACGAACAACTCGCCTGTCTTCAGAGGCACATCACCCGCCGAATCCCGTTTCACCCGCCTTGGAGTGGTGCCGCGCAGACGCGTGACGGCGACCACGGCCACGGTGGCGGCCGCTCTCCTCTTATCGGCGCTCCCCGCGACGGTCGCCACCGCGACCGCGGCCGACCAGGGCCGGGCTCCGCGGCAGATCGCGGCGGCCCCCCGCCCCGGGGCTGACACCGTCGAACTCTCCCCCGCTCAGCGGGACCGGATGCTCAGCGCCGCAGCCGACGAGAGCACCACCACCGCCCGCCGGTTGAAGCTCGGCGACCAGGAGAAGCTGGTGCCGAGGGACGTCGTCAAGGATGCCGACGGCACGGTGCACACGCGGTACGAGAGGACCTTCGCCGGACTGCCCGTTCGCGGCGGCGACCTGGTGGTCCACGAGCGGGGCGAGTCCCTGACCGCCACCAAGGCGTCTCCGAGGGCCGTATCCGTGCCGACGACCAAGGCCACCGTCCCGGCCGCGACCGCCAAGAGGTCCGCTCTGGCCATCGGAAAGGCGGAGGGGACCGAGAGGGCCACCTCGGCCGGGGCCCCACGTCTCGTCGTCTGGGCGGAGGCCGGAAAGACCACCCTGGCCTGGGAATCCGTCGTCACCGGCGTACAGGACGACGGGACGCCGAGCCGCCGGCAGGTTGTGACCGACGCCGCGACCGGCAAGCAGGTGGAGAGCGTCGAGCAGATTCACACCGGCGAGGGCGAGAGCCGGTACAGCGGACGCGTACAGATCGGCTCGGTCCGCAACGGCAACTCCTACGAACTCACCGACCCGCAGCGCGGTGAGCACAGGACGTACGACATCGCCGCCAACGGCGCACAGACCCTGCTGTCCGACGACGACGATCACTGGGGCGACGGGACGCCCGCCGACCGCCAGACGGCGGCCGTGGACGCCGCCTACGGCGCGCAGCGGACCTGGGACTTCTACAAAGACCGGTTCGGCCGCAACGGCATAGCCGACGACGGCGTCGGCGCCCGCTCCAGGGTCCACTACGGCAGCGGCTACGCCAACGCCTTCTGGGACGACCTCTGCTTCTGCATGACCTACGGTGACGGACTGGACAACGCCAGGCCCGTCACCTCCATGGACATCGCCGCCCACGAGATGACCCACGGCGTCACCCACGCCACCGCGGACCTGTACTACGCCGGGGAGTCCGGGGGTCTGAACGAGGCGACCAGCGACATCATGGCCGCGGCCGTGGAGTTCTTCGCTGACAACCCGAAGGACACGCCGGACTACCGGATGGCCGAGCTGATCGACCTGCGCGGCACCGGCAAGCCGATCCGCTACATGGACCACCCTTCCAAGGACGCCTCCTCGAAGGGCACCTCCCAGGACTACTGGACCCCTGAGACGAAGAAGTTGGACCCGCACTTCAGTTCCGGCGTGGCGAACCACTTCTTCTACCTGCTCGCCGAGGGCAGCGGCAAGAAGACCATCCACGGCATCGACTACGACAGCCCCACCTACGACGGCAACCCCGTCGCCGACATCGGCCTGCACAACGCGACCGCCATCTGGTACCGGGCGCTGACCGTCTACATGACCAGCCGCACCGACTACGCAGGGGCCCGCACCGCCACCCTGCGGGCCGCGGCCGATCTGTTCGGCATGGACAACGATGTCTACACGGCCGTCGGCAACGCCTGGGCGGCCGTCAACGTGGGCCCGTCGTACGTCAACAACATCGCCGCGTCGGTGCCGCCCGCCCAGAAGTCGGCGGTCGGGCAGCCGACCGGTCTGAGGATCGACGCGGTGTCCACCCGCCCGGGTGCCCTCACCTACGCCGCCACCGGTCTGCCCGGCGGACTGTCGATCGACACCGCCACGGGTGCGGTCAGCGGCACGCCGACCACGGCCGGTGAGTTCACCACGGTCATCACCATCACGAACTCCGCGGCGCAGACACGTGCCCTGTCCTTCCGCTGGACCGTGCTGGCCTCCGGCGGCGCCTTCTTCACCAACCCGGCCCGGGTCGACATCCCGAACTGGGCGGTCGTCGAGTCTCCCATCACCGTCACCGGCCGGGAAGGAAACGCCCCCCGCGATCTGAAGGTCGGCGTCGATCTCGTCCACGACTTCATCGGCGGCCAGGTCATCGAACTGGTCGCGCAGGACGGCACGGTGATCCCGGTGAAGGACTTCGTCTGGGACACCGGCACGGAACTGCACGAGACGTACACCGTCGACGCCTCCGGGGTCCCCGCCGACGGCACCTGGAAGCTGCGCGTCCACGACAACACCCCCGGTATCTTCACCGTCGACCCCGGATACCTCGACGGCTGGAACCTGAGCTTCTGACCCTCTCCTCTCGGCACTGGGGCCGCCCGTCGCACCGGACCAGCGGGGCGACGGGCGGCCCGGCGGGCACTGTCACGTTGGCTGACCGGTGGAGTGATCTTCGGGTCGATCAGGCCGGGAGGGGCGTCCGTGGGGAGTGCGTCGCTGCTGTACAAGGGGCATCGGTACCCCGTCGAGGTCATCTTCCACTGCGTGTGGCTGTACTTCCGCTTCCCGCTGTCGTTCCGCGAGGTCGAAGAGCTCATGCTCGAGCGTGGGGTCGTCGTCTCCTACGAGACGATCCGCCGCTGGTGCGGCAGTTTCGGGCATTCCTACGCAACGCGTCGCGCCGCCGGCAGCCCCGCTCCGGGGCCAAGTGGCACTCGGACGAAGTCCTTTGTCAAGGTCGACGGCGAGCAGCGGAACCTGTGGCGAGCCGTCAACCAGGACGGCAACCCGTTGGACATCCTGGTGCAGGACCGCCGGGACAAGGTCGCGGCCGGCTCTTCTTCCGCAGACTTCCGAAGAGGACCGGTGCGGTGCCGCGAGTGATCGTGACCGGCAAGCTCCGCTCTACGGAGCGTCCCACCGCGAGGTCATGCCCTGCGTTTGAGCACCGCCTCTCGACAACGCTCACCTATGAGTCCGACCGGTTGAGTCTCGGGATGACGGCACTCTCACGCCGCCCCGGGCACCTTCTCGGCCGCGGAACGGCGCTTCCAGTACGCGACGGTCAGCACAGCCAGCAGCGGTCCCCACAGGGTCAGCGGCGCGTAGCAGAAATAGAACCAGGCAGCTTCCCAGCCGCTGGCTTCGCTTGGGGAGTCGGCCGGCAGGTCGCCGCCTCGGATCGTGGTGCCCCCGATCTCGGAGACGATGAACAGGAGGGTGAACAGGAGAGTGAGGACCATGGCCCCGACAGCAGCCGGGAGGACCGCCGCCTTCCTCGGCACCCGGCGGCCGCGCAGAAACGGGATCCATCGCGGGAACACCTCACCCCAGCGGGCGATCAGGCCGATCGCAGTGAACGCGAGGACTTCCGACAGGATCGACAGGAAGACGACATAAGCCCGTTCGCCGAGTCCGAGAGCGCCGTCGAACGCGATCGGGAGTCGCCAGATACTGGAAGGCAGGACGGTCAACGGAACGGCGTAGGCCACGAGTTGCATCCGTCGCGACACTCCGGCAACGGGCTCGTGGGCGGTCCGCCATGTGGCGTTGAATCGTCCCAGGCGGGCGGTGGCGGGTTCTTCGGCGTGCAAGAGTGGCTGCATGTGCGGTCCTCGGTTTCGGTGGACTGATGTTCGACCTGTTCCGCAATGAAGATCCCAGTCAACGGGGCTCCGAGGATCGCTCTGGGGGCTGAACTCGGCTCCGCCTGACGGCCGACAGAGCGGTGCGACCGGAGGATGACGGCAGGGACCGGTGGTAACCAGCGGTCAGGCTGGGCAAAGTCGGGGTCAGTTCGGAGGAGACGTCACCTGCGTGCGGCGCGGGCACATACGAGCGCCGGGAGCACATTGACGCGGAGACCACCCACGCCAGTCAACGGGCACCTCGCCATGAGCGGAGTCCGAGCGTCGGTCTCTCACTCAGAGGCTGGACCTTCTCCGCCGGAGCACCGGCATCGTCGTGGAGCGTCCGGGAAGCTGATCACCCGGGTCGCAGGGGCGAGGTGCCGTCCCGGCCAGCATGGTCCGTCGCGCAGGGCATCCGTCGGCGGTCATCGTCGGTGGCGGTCCCGGATGATCCGGTCGACGATTGCCGCGGCCCGGTCCGGGCGCTCCTCGAACCAGGCGCCGAGATGTTCCCGGACAGCCTCCCCGACGCAGGCACGCACCTCGGCGCCGCCGAGCAATCCGCGGATGGGGCCGAGGAACTCGGGGCGGTCCAGTTTCACTGACACGACCGCAGTGAGGCCCTCGCCGATCCGGTCGGCGCCGGGACCGGAGTACTGGGCTGTCAGCAGGCCCCGTCTGCGTGCCCAGGCGGCGACCGCGGTCGCCACCCCGTCGTGAAAGCCGTCCACGTGCGTGCCGCCCTCACGGGTGAGCCGGCTGTTGGCGAAACTGCGCAACCGCTCCCCGCGCGAGCCGCCCCACAGGAGGGCGACCTCCATCGTGCCCGCCATCCGCGGGTCCTCTCGCTCGAAGGCGATGACGTCCGGCCCCAGGGCCGCGCCCGTCTCGGCATCGAGAGCGGCCACGAAGTCCCGGACCCCCTCCGGAAACCGGAATCGCACCCTGCGGACCCCTACCGCCCGACGTTCATCGGTCAGCGAGATCTCCAAGCCCCGGTTGAGGAAGGCAACTTGCCCAAAGCGCTCCGCCAGCACGGCGAACGAGCACCACGTCGTCTCGAAAATCTCGGCGTCCGGCCAGAACGCGACGGTCGTCCCGCTTGTGCGTGTAGGGCCCACGGCGGCGGGCGGGGCGAAAGCGACGCCACGGGCGTGCTCCTGAACCCGGCGGACTCCCCCGCACCGCACCTCGGCCGTCAGCCGGCTGGACAGGGCGTTGACGACGAGGAGCCCCACACTGAAGTGGCCCACGAGCGCGATGTGCCGGCCATCGGGATCCGGTCCGGCCTGCAGGCTCGTCAGCAGAGCTTCGAGGCCCAGGACACTGCCATCCCCGGCGTCCTCGAAGGGAACCACCGTCCCGTCGTCCGCCACTCGTACGCCGCCGTCGGTTGTGAGCGTGACGTCGACGCAGCCGCCGCCCGTGGCCAAGACCGCGCTCACCGACCGGCCGACGACGTCGACCTGGCCTGCGAGCAAGGCCAGCGGCCGCTGTCCCTGCTGGTCACCGCGGGCCAGCGCGGTGACAGCCCGCAGTTCGCTGCCGTCCTGGAAGGCATCCGGGTGCCTCGCACCGGACCCGGACGTCCTCGTGTCAGGCCCCTGCGAGTGCGGGGCGACAAGGCGTACTCGTCACGCACCAACCGAGCTTACCTGCGAAAGCGCGGAATCCGGTGCACGATCCCCGAACCGACGGACCAGGCTGCGAACCGCAAGCGACGCGGGAGGGGCGGCGGGCGGCCTCCGGCCTTCAACCGCGAGGACTACAAGGCCCGGCACGCGGTCGAGTGCGGAATCAACCGGCTCAAGCGCAACCGCGCGGTCGCCACCAGGTTCGACAAACTCGCCGTCCGCTTCGAAACCACCGTCCTGATCGCCGCGATTGGCGAATGGTTATGAGCGGCCAGGGCTGTCGGTTCCCCATGCCATGCTGACGGCGACCAGGGTGAACAGGGCAAGGGAGAGGCAACGATGGGGGCTCAGTACTTCGGCGCCGACAGCGAGAACGGCGACCGTATCGACGACCCCTCCGAGGATGCGCTGTTCATGATGATCAGCGACCTCAACGACTCGGACAACACGTTCGTGGTCGTCCAGCCCGACGAGGACGACCCGGCCTGGTTCGCTTCGGTGGCTGTCCTGGACGAAGGCGGCTACGAGATCGTCCGGCGCGACACCGTCCGCAGCGAGCACGAGGTCATTACGGAGACCAGCATCAACGACATCGCTCGCGACCTAACCATCTGGATCGCCGGCCGCGACTTCCCCGGACGGCCAACCAGACAGGTCACCGACTTCTAAAACACGCCCTAGTACTCCAGTGTGGTTTCGTGATCGGCGGCTCTGTCGGTGCTTCCTCGTACGCTGCTGTGCATGGGGTATGAACTGCACAACACGCGGCGCGACGACTGGTGGGACGAGGAGGGGCCTGAGATCAGTCGGCAGGAATGGGAGTCCGCCGTTGCCGCCGATCCCGATCTGGTCATGCAGCCCATCCCCGACGGCTGGCCTGCAGATGCCTTCTCCTCGGCTTTGATGACTACGCGGCCGGACCAAGAAGACGGGATCGAGGCGCTGCACTGGGACCAGGGCCTGGTCAGCGCCAAGCACCCGAGCGACGTGCTGATCGCCAAGATGTGCGAGCTCGCCAGGCACTGGGGGGCTCGGGTGCAAGGCGACGACGGTGAACACTACCCGCGGCCACCGCGAGATGATCAAGGGTTGTGTGGACTCTTGAAGATCGTGCGGTGGCCGCGGGCCAAAGCATAGACGCAGCCCGTTGGCGGGCGATGTTCGACCAAGCCATGTCGAGGATCGCCGGCCGGTTCCGCCGGGTCGAGCCGAGGGCGACGGCCCGCTCCTACCTGCTCGGACTACTCTCCGGCGTCGAGCGGAAGAGCTGCTGGCGGCTGGCCGAACAGGCTGGCCACGCCCGCCCTGGGCCGATGCAGCGCTTGCTACGAACCGCGCGCTGGAGCGCCGATGAGGTCCGCGACGACGTCGTCGAGCACCTCGGCGCCGACGACGGCGTGCTGATCGTCGACGAGACCGGATTTTCGAAGAAGGGCCGCGGTTCGGCCGGGGTTCAGCGGCAGTACACCGGAACCGCCGGACGGATCGAGAACAGTCAGGTCGGCGTGTTCCTCGCCTACGCCTCCCGTCACGGGCGGGCCTTGATAGACCGCCGTCTGTATCTGCCAGAGCAAGCCTGGTGCCAAGACGGCGAGCGCCGAGCCGGGGCCGGCGTCCCCGACCACGTGGAGTTCGCGACCAAGCCCGCCCTGGCCGGGCGGATGATCGAGGCTGCGCTGGACGCCGGGATCACTACCTCATGGGCGACGGACGACGAGGCGTACGGCCAGGATCCGGGCCTGCGGGCGCTGCTGGAAGCCCGCCGGATCGGCTATGTCCTCGCCGTAGCTTGCAGCACCCGGGTACGGATCAACCAGGACCGCACCGCAGTCCGAGCGGACGTCGCTGCCGACCATCTGCCCGCCTCGGCCTGGCATCGGCAAAGTGCCGAAGCCGGGGCGAAGGGCCCCCGCTACTACGACTGGGCCTGGATCGAGATCGGTGCTGACGGTCACCGCTACCTACTGATCCGCCGCAACCCCACCAGCGGCGAACTCGCCTTCTACCTTTGCTGGACCCCACAGCGAGTGTCACTGTCAGAGCTGGTCCGGGTCGCCGGCACCAGGTGGTGCATCGAAGAGTGCTTCCAGGCAGCGAAGGGACAGGTTGGGCTGGACCACTACCAGGTCCGCCACTGGACCGCATGGCACCGGCACATCACCCTGGCCATGCTCGCGCTAGCCTTCCTCACCGTCCTGGCTGCCGACGCAAGGCCGACCAGACCAGCCGAGCCGAACCGCCCCGCTCGGGAGCAGCGAACCGATCGACCTGACCGTTCCTGAGCTCCGCCATCTGCTCGGGGCACTGCTGAACCCACTCACCACCCTGAACAAGCTGCTGGCCTGGTCGACCTGGCGCAGGCTCCACCAGGCCACAGCCCGCCGGAGCCATTACCGACGACGGATCTCCGCCCCCTCCACCGCATAAATCACAAAGCCGCACTGGAGTACTAGACCGTAACCAGGAGATTGCCGCGTTCACGAGCCCTTTCGACGTTTTGGCCGCATCTCGGTGGAACGGATGGGCGCTGGGTTCCATCTCTCCAACTTGGAGACAAAGGCGAGGTAGGGGAGAGCAATGAGGACAACGGTACGTACCGCGCTTGTCATGACCGTAGGGGTGCTCTGTATCCCCCTGGCGGGGTGCGCTCGCTCAGAATCCCCCAAGGGTTCGGCCTTACCGAGTAAGACAGATGCGGCCTACGCGGTGGCCTACGGTGCGGGCCATAGAACAGGGAAGGCCATCTACGACTCGCAGGGCAAAGGAGCGGCTGTACGTGAAACCGTTTGGGGTGGCTGCACACGACGGGCCCTTGACGCCAAAGCCACTGAAGCCGAGGCTGACCGGGGCGCCTGGGTGCAAGGCTGCCTGGACGGCGTTGCCAACAGGCCTGCCAGTCCCCCCACCGCCGCAATCACCAGCCGCACCGAGGACGCGGACTTGATGCGGGCGTTCCGCTCTTGGGCGGATGCCAACGGCAGGAGGGAGTTAGCTCAGCATGTGTCCAAACTGATCGTGGCACAACTAACGAGGACGGACTACGACCTCGAGTTGAGCACCGAATACGACGCAGCCAGCCGCGAGCAGGCCAACGAACTCGCACGAAGCTTCGTCACCTGGTGGGATGGCGACCACGGCAAGGGCGAAGACGGCGTCGCCCGCAACGTCCTGGTCCTCGGTGGCGACGGAAAGATGCTGCTGACTCAGAGAATCTAGCCTCAATCTTTCGTGAGGGTCCGCCGACGGAGTCGGTGAGCCCTTTCTCTTTCCGTAGCTGTTGGTAGGCAGGCCGGCGGCCCGGTTGTCGCGTCGGGTGGGCGCCGGGTTCCACTGTCCGGGATCGAGTGGTGCTGTCGTCGGGATGGTTGAGGTTGTTGGTCAGCCGGGGTTGGGCGGGAGCGCGAGCCGTTCGAGAGCGGCGGTGATCTCGCCGGTCCATGGCCAGTGCTGGGTGAGGCGGAGAATCCTGCGTCGGCCGGTGGTGACGAGCTGAGCGGCTGCGGAGAACAGGCGGAATCGCAGGTGACGGGGTTCCCAGGGCCGGGCCTTGCCAGTCAGCGCGAGCATCGGCATTCAGGCCAGCAGGTCGAGGGCGATCTGGACGATCTCGAGCCAGACCTTGTTCTGCGCTGCCCTATGCACAGGGGCAGGTTGCGCAGGCCGGTGGCCCGGGCGGCCCTGATCCGGTCCTCGGCCTGGGCCTGCAGCCGGTGACGGAGCTCGAGCTCGGCGATCGGCCGGTGGGTGGTGTTGGTCGCGAAGCACGTGATCCTCATGCCGTCCGCGTCCGTGATCCTCAACGGGTGTAGATCTTCTGAGGGTGCCTCGTTGGGGTGACTCGCAGGGGTTCGGGGTGTGGCTGGTTTTGCCGACTCTTACCGTCGCTGGGGTCGAGCCGCCGTGAGGCGTGCGGGTGCTGAGCGAGGGTGGGTGTGGTGTGCCGTCGTTGATGGAAGCGCTGGAGGCCAGGCGGGCTGAGGTGCTGGGCCGGGCCGAGCGGCTTCGTGAGCAGATCGCTGGTCTGTCCGAAGAGGTTGTCGCGGGCCGAGGAGCGGCTGGCGCGGTTGCAGGTCGCGCGCGAGACGGTGGAGGAGGTGCTGGCCGCACCGTCTTCGCCGGTGCCGGACACGGACGCCGCGGGCGGGGGTGACGGCGGAGTCGCCGTGGCGCTGGAGAAGGCCGAGGCAGAGCTGGACGTGGCGGTGATGTCTCCCGAGTACCGGGAGATCATCGCCCTGTTCGCGACCTCGGGGGCGGCGATGCGCTGCAAAGAGGTCTGCCAGCAATTGAGTCTGGGGACTGAGCCGCGCCATGTCGAGGGGATGCGCTCGAAGCTGAAGCGGCTGGTGGAGCGCGGGATCCTGGCCGAGCCCTCGTCCGGGCTGTTCAAGGTCGACGGCAGGAAGCAGGGGTGGTGAGCGTGGTGGGGCCGGCCCAGGGTGCGCTCGCGGAGTGTGAGGACGCCTTCGCCGCCTCGGCGGGTCTGTTCGCCGCGGCGTGTGCGGAGCTGGCGGCCCCTCGGGCGGCGGTGATGACGCACGCGCAGTTGGAGGACCTGCTGGGAGCGCGGATGCGCGAGGTCACGCGGCAGTTGTTCCAGGACCACCTGACCCTGCGGGCCAGGGACGAGGCCCGTCGTGAAGAGGTCGTGGACGCCGCCGGTGTCGGACGCTCGAGGATCGAGCGGTGCCGGCGCCGGTTGCTGGCCACGGTGTTCGGCAAGGTCACCGTCGTTCGGATCGCCTATCGCGGCACTGGTGTGGCGGACCTGCACCCGGCCGACGCGGTGCTGAACCTGCCGGATGGAATGCACTCGCACGGGCTGGCCAGGCTCGCCGCTATCGAGTCCTCCCGCGGCAGCTTCGCCGACGCCTGCGAGCGGATCAACGCCCACACCGGCTCCGGCATCGGGCACCGGCAGGTCCAGGAACTCGCTGTCAGCGCCGCAGCGGACATCGACGCGTTCTACGACGCCCTGGTACCCGCCCCCTGCACCGACACCACGCCACTGATCTTGTCGGTGGACGGCAAGGGCGTGGTGATAAGACCCGAAGCGCTGCGTGAGGACACCGCGAAGGCCGCGGCCGCCAAGGGCGGCAACGCGATGAAGACCCGGCTGGCGTCCGGGGAGAAACACGGCAGGAAACGGATGGCCACCCTGGGAGCCGTCTACGATGCCGAACCCGCGCCGCGCACAGCCGACGACATCATCGCCGACCCCGACCGGCATGACGACGCCGGCCACGGCGCGGCGCCCGAGCGCCGCCAGGGGCCGAAGGCCCGGTCGAAGTGGTTGTGCGGCTCGGTGAACGACACCGCCGCGCAGGTCGTGGCCGCCGTGTTCGACCAGGCCGAGTACCGCGACCCCGCCCACCGCCGTTGCTGGGTCGTCCTCGTTGACGGAGCCCGCCATCAGATCGACCTCATCAAGGCCGAAGCACTGCAGCGCGGCGTGGACGTCCACATCATCGTCGACCTCATCCACGTGCTCGAATATCTGTGGCGAGCAGCATGGTGCCTACACGGCAGCGGCGATGCCTCCGCCGAGACCTGGGTCGCCCGTCACGCCCGCGTCCTGCTGGGCGGCGGCGTGCAGCAGACCGCCGCCGCACTCGAGGCGGCCGCCCGCGCGGCTGGACTGCGCGGCGCCCAGCGCAAGGGCATCGACGAGGCCGTGAACTACCTGACCGGCAAGGCCGGGCACCTGCGCTACGACACCGCCCTGGAACGCGGCTGGCCGATCGCCACCGGAATCATCGAGGGAGCATGCCGGCACCTGGTCAAAGACCGCCTGGACATCACCGGCGCCCACTGGGGCCTCTCCGGAGCCGAAGCCGTACTCAAGCTGCGTGCCGTCCGCGCCAACGGCGACTTCGACGCCTACTGGACCTGGCACCAGCAGCAGGAATTCATCCGCAACCACCAGACGCACTACCGCGACCAGGTCATACCCACCGCCTGATCAACAGCACCCTCATTGGATCTAATCCCAACCGCGTTTCGCCAGGCCAACGCGCCCGCCTGGGAGTTGGTAAGCCACTCAAGGGATCAGAGCGGCGATCAATAGGGTAAGGGGCAGAAAAATTAGGGGAGTTGCCATCACCCAGCCCATGCGCGAGGACGTTTTCGCACCGATAAGGATACAGAACGGTGCCATGAGGAGCACGTAGAAGAAGAATACGAAGATTATGACGCCTGCGCCCACGATGTCCTCCTAGCGGTGCCTGCCGCGTGTTCGCGCCAGTTGCTGCACGGTCACCCGCACAGAGCTATTTGAACACGTTCAACTTCGATCGGTGTTGTCACGGCCCGGGATGCCTCACGGGCACGAAAGCGTGCACACGTGCACGAGCGCACGCGTGCAACGAGACGTGGCGGCAGGACGGGAAGCCGTCGATGTCAGTCCCCTCGCAGCGTGGAGACGATTTGCGCTGCTTGCTGCCAGACTTGCTGAGCCCAGTACTGCTGCTCGAAATCCACCGGGCTGGCAAAGTCGCACACGCTGTGGATCCTCCGGGTGTTGTAGAAGTCCGTGATCCACGTAGCGATCTTCAGCCGGGCCTCGCTGCGGGTCGCGAACCGGTGCCGGTCTACGTACTCCGCCTTGAGCACGCTGTTGAACGCCTCAGAAACGGCGTTGTCGAAACTGATCTGCTCACGCAGCCGCTCGGCCTGGCCCAGCACCTCAGCCCGCCTGGCCTCCAACGCCTCCATCAACGACGGCACACCACACCCACCCTCGCTCAGCACCCGCACCCCTCGCGGCGGGCTCGACCCCGGCGACGGTAGAAGCCGGCACGACCAGCCACACCCGAACCTCTGCGAATCACCCCAACGAGGCACCCCCAGAAGATCCGCACCCATCCTCAACTGGGCGCCAGATGGGGCCGTTCTTTGCGGTGATCAGTCGCATGCCCTTGGGCCAGCCGTCCAGGAGTATGCCGGTGAGCTCTGCGACCCATGCCCCGTCGCGGGCCTCACCGTTGGCCTCGACGGCCGGCGTCCGGGCTGAGGCGGGGATCGTCAGCACGTGTTCGTGGATCGCTTCGGTAATCACCATGCCGACCGAGTAGGACAGCCATCGTCCTCGCCTGACGAGCCAGGACACGAAGTCGTGGGTGCCGCCTGCGGAGTCGGTGCGGATCAGGGTCTGCCGCCCTCGCCGGTATTGCTCGGCAGTTGGGCCAGGGCGAGTTGGGCGGTGGTGATATGGTCGGCTGCCGTGTTGGAGCCCGCGTTTCCCGGCCTGAACAGGGCGGCGACGGGCTCGCCGGTTCCGCCCGGTCCGTGGTCGACGAAGGCGGTCAGGGGGTGATGGCCGTAGGTCTTCTTCCAGGTCGGGGCCGCGTCCTGTTTGTCGGAGTGCGCGATCACGAGGACACCGTCGAGATCGATGATGACCTGGCCGTCTGCGTTCGGGGCGTTCTGGCCGCCCAACGACCAGGCGCGATGGCGGACTTCGGATCGTGCGGACCGGATGGCTCCGAGGGCCGGCCGGGATCCGCCTGATCATCCGCTGCCGGTGCGCGCTTTTACGAGGTGGTGCGTGATAGCGGTTGAGGTGTTTGGCCTGGTCGTGACCGTTGTCAGGCTCCAGTGTTGCGGTCGGAGACCAGGCTGGCGATTGCCCGGTAGGTGGCGGGCAGGACCTCTCGTCGGTGGGTCCAGCGGGTCAGTTGCTTCCAGCGTTTGTGGTCGGCGAGGGCGTGTTCAACAGTGATGCGCTTCGAGGAGTGCCGGTGGCGGGCTCGGCGTCGGGCTTCAAGGACCTCGGGCGGGCTGATCTTGTTGCCTTTCCTCGGCGGGGTCACCGCCTGTGCGGGGTGATCGCGGCGAAGCCCGAGGTAGCCGTCGTCCAAGAACACCTGAACGTCAGGAAACTGCTGGAAGCAGACGGCGATGCCTTCGTTGCGCGCGGCGGTCGCATCATGCATCCGTCCAGGTCGCAGGGCATCGACTCATAACGTGCGGCCCTGGGCGTCGGCGATGACGGTGGCCTTCATCGTGTTTTGTTTCTTCTTTCCCGACACGAACGCCTGCCGCCCACCACGTCGGGCAGGCGGCCTGCGGACCTGGACCTCGGTGGCGTCCAGACGTAGTTCGATCCCCTCCGCCTGGGCGTAGGCGAACACATCGGCCAGGGTCCGCAGCCGCAGACTGGGACGGTCGGGCACCGCGCATCCCCGCTCGGCCAGCAGCGCACGTATCTCTGCGATCGCGCGGGTGACGGTGGAGCGGTCGACACCGAACAGCAGTCCCAGTACCGCGTGCGGCAGGTCGTGCCGCAGATGGATCAGCGTGGCCACCAGCCGTTCGACGAACACCAGCCGGTGACGGGCGCCGGCACCCGCAGCCCGCTTCCGGTCCCCGCCCCGGGCGATGACGACGGCCTTCGAGATCGGCCTCCCAGGGCACCGCCAACTCCTCCACGAGACAGGCGAGTGACGCTGCCAGACCCCGTGAACAGCCGATGAGCCAGCACCGCCCGATTGACCATGATCGCCACAGTCGGATCATGCCACCAGCCAGCAACGACGCCTCAACCACTATCACGCACCAGCTCGTTACTGATCGTTTCAGAATGAGTTGAGCCGCGGGTCTGGTGCTCGGCGATCTTGATCGGCAGGGTGTCCGGGGTGCGTGCTGATCTTGTTCCGGACGACCTGCGGGCGGTGAGGTCGATCAGGCCGATGTTGGCGCCGCCGGGCCGGTCGCGTTCGCGCAGCACGATCCGGCGGAGGTTGTCCTGGGCGACGATGGCGAGGTTGCGCCCAAACTTCTCTCGCAGGCAGGCCGCGACGGAGGACTTGCCCGAGGCGCTGTTGCCTCGGAGCACGATCAGGCGCGTGTCGCTGGTCCCCACCGTGCCGTGCGCGGCCTCAGTCACCGCGGCTGACCTGGATGCGGTTCTCGTGGAAGTGCTCCCAGTCCATGACCAGGCGGAAGCGGCGGTGGGCCTCCAGGCGCTCCGCGTCGGCCGGCTCCTCGCCGCGCTGGACACGGGCGTCGCCGGACTTCACCAGTTCCGCGAGAGCGAGCCGGACGTCGTCGACGTCCTGACCCGTGGCTGCCGCCAGCCGGTCCAGAGAGGTGAGAGTCTCTGTCGGTTCACCCAGATCGTCGACCAGGTGGTCGATGAGGGTGTCGAGGAGCGGGCCGGTGCGCATCGTCCAGCGGATCCCGTCGAGGCGCTCGGTGAGTTCGGGGTCCAGGGGCAGCAGGTCGCCGGGCAGCGGCAGCGCGGCGGGCATGGACCATCGGGTGCCGTCCGGCGTCTCTTCGCGGCGGGCCAGGCCCCACGTCAGGTAGAGCTCGGACAGGTCCCGCACGGTGGTGGGCACCGGGAAGCCGGCGGTCGTCAGCATGGTGCTGAACTGCTCCCAGCGGGCCGCCTCGCATGCCTCGCGGCCCTCCGGCGCGGCCTCGTAGTCCCATTCCTCATCAGGCCAGGAGAAGGTGAGCGCGCCGTCGAGGTCGCCGCCGATCATGTCCCAGTGCCCGTCGAAGATCTCCCGCAGGAGGTCGTCCAGGGAGCCGGTGAAGCCGGGCTGGCACGCCGTCCCGATCAGCATGGTCAGCGGGAAGCCCTGACGGGGCAGGACGTGCTCCCAGCCTGACACCCACCAGTCGTTGTGCATCGCCAGGTCCCGGCGCGGCCCGGGAACAGACACCTTCTCAGTCATCCGCAGCTCTTCCTCGAAAACACCTCGATGCTCGCAGCGTACGCAGCGAGACGCGGCAGGTTCTCACGAACGTCCCACCCACGTCTGGTGGTGCGGGGCGACGCGCAGCTGCTCGCGGAGGCGGCCGCACAGCACTCCGACGCGGGTGCGGCCCTCCAGGACCTGCAGTCCGCTGTCCGCCGGTCCAGGAGGCACCGGTCGATGAGGAGCGGCGGGCGCAGCCACGTCCCGTGCCTTCCCAGTGCCGGCCGACTTCCGGGGGCCGCACCTTGACCCAGTACACCGGGTCGGCGGCGTAGCTCTCGATGCAGCCGGCGTCGCTCTCGCCGGTCGGCATGGTGGGGAAGGCCGCGGCCGGAATCGTCTCCAGCGTCCAGGTGATGGCGCGCAGATCGATGTCTCCGTAGTCGTCCACGAAGTGGCCGTTGTCGCCTTGGTCGAAGAGGAAGTCCCTCAGGACATCGTTGGGCCATTGCAGGGCGGCCAGTGCCGGGTCCGCGCGGAAGCGCTCGAAGCTGAGGCCGCCGTCTTGGCGGCGGGCCATCAGCGGGCCAAGGTCGTTGAGCTTCATGTCAGGCACCGCTCTCCAGCGCGTACAGCTCGTAGGGGACGGTTCCGGTCTCGGTGTCTCGGTCGGCCGGTCGTCGCCGATCTCGGCGAGCAGCCGGGCTCCGAGCAGGGGGCCGAGGCCGGGGAAGCTGAGCAGGATCTCGCTGTCTGCGTGCTCCTTGAACGCGGCTTCGGCGGCCGTGGTGAGGTCGTCTGCGGCCTGGCAGGTGGCATCCAGCTGCTTGAGCAGAGCCAACAGCTGCTGGCCGAACGCGTCCTCGACGGCCGGGCGATGCCGCGCGTACTCGGAGCGGAAGATCTCCCGCAGGCGGGCAGTTTCGGTGTCGAAGCCGCGGGTGCGGCCGCTGCGCTTGAGGGCGGCGCGCAGCTGGGCGAGGGTGAGTTTCGCGGCCTTCGCCGGGGTCGGGGCGAGGGTAAGGACCACCCGGGCGTCTGCCCTGGTCAGGCCGCCCTCCTTGCCCTGGAAGGCGTGCAGGGCGGCGGGGTTACCTGCGGATCGCCGCTGAGCTGCGGCAGCGCATCGCCTCCGGCCAGCTTGCGCCCGGCGACCAGCTGCCGACGCTGCCCGCTCTATGTACGACGTATGGCGTATCCGAGACGACGATCCGTAACGCGCTCAGACTCCTCGCCACCGAAGGCCTGATCGAGACCCGGGCCCGCGCCGGCACGCGGGTCCGACCGAGGCCGCCGATCCACCGCATGGCCGCCGACCGGTACCGGTCCACGCCGGGCTCCAAGCCCACCCCGTACACACGGGATCAGGGCATCGGCTGGTCCGAGTACCGGCTCGACAAGCGGTTCGAGCGGGTCCCTGCCGATGCTGAGCTCGCCGCCCTGTTCGAATGCGAGACGGGGGAGCGGCTGCTCGCCCGGCACTTCGTGTTCTACGACAGTGACCAGCCCACCCAGATGAGCACCAGCTACGTCCGCTGGTCCGACGTCGCCGGAACTCCAGTCGCCGACCCAATCAACGAACCATGGCCCGGCGGCACCCGCGCGCAGCTGGCGACGCTCGGCTTCCGCGTCACCGCCATCACCGAGTCGTTTACGACGGCCATGCCCAACCAGCTCGAGGCGGCGACGCTCCGCATCGGGGCCGGCATCCCAGTGTTGCGCTACACGCGGAAGCACATCACCGACACTGGCCGCGTCGTCGAGGTCGCCCACCCGATCGTGCGCCGTGGCGACACGACCATCGTCGACTTCCGCATTGAGCTTGACGACTGAGGCCGGACATGACGAAAGCGGCCCCGCCCTACCGAAGGAGAACGGGCCGCATGGTGTCAGGGCGTGCCCAGGTCGACGAGCCTCGAGGTGCCGCGCAACCACGTGCTCGTCTTCCACGAGGTAGGCGGCATCGGCAAGACGGCCCTGTCCCAGGACGCCGGAGGCGGCGCTCATCGACACTGGAAGGCGGCCTGCCCCAGCGGGGCGAGCCCGGCTGGCCGGCCGATCGGATCCTGCCCGTGCGCATCGACGTGGCCCGCTCCGCCGGCACCGACTTCGAGCAGACCGTGCTGACGATCCGAGCCGCTCCTACCTGGGATCGGGCGCTTCCGGTCGCGGAAGGGGTACGGAGCTGGTTTCCTCGATCACCGGCGGCCTGTCCAACCTCTGGTGACCAACACTGTCCGCCCACCAGTCGACGGGTAACTGGTTAGGGTCCAGTTCAGGGAGGCGTTCTTCATTTTGCTGGTAAGGGACTCGCCACCCAGGTAGTTGGCGGCACGCCGTTGTGGCGTGTCTGGCACTCTGCATGTACTGGTTGATCAGGGGGAGAAGTGATGGACGAACACGAACTGAAGCGCGCGACCGATGTGGGGTTGGAACAGCGCGAAGCCGACAAACGCACTGTGGAACGGCTGCAGGTCATTGGTCTCCGTCTGAGCTGTGTCGCCTTGCTCTTCGGCTTCTGTGGGTGGCTCCTGGAAAAGCTCTGATCCCCAGTTGCGGGGCGGCACAGCGGCCACACTGACGTCCGAGCACGGCGAGCCGTGAGCCTGGCTGCACGGCCGGTCAAGAGGTGTGGGCGAAATGCCTGTGGCAAAGGAGGGGACCTCAGGCTGGTCGCCGAGGGGGTGCACCCGGCGTTGAAGGGTCGAGAGTTCTGCCCGGCGATCCCTTCGACAGGACTCCCGCTTCTCCGCTCTCGCGCCAGGTCGGCTTTGCCGCTCGACCGACCGCACGCCGATCCGCAGGGCAGCGGCAATTTCCACGTTCTTGCTGGCCAGGCCGTAACAGTCGACCGGTGGGTCCAGGCCAAAGTGGGCGAAGCCGGCGACCTGCGGCTCACGGGTGGCCAGCCGGTCGATACCGGTTTCCTCGGCGAAGGCGGCGACGGTCCGCAGGTAGGCGGCTTCGACTGGGCCGTGATCACTGGTCGCGGGCGTGGCGCCCGTGTAGTGGCCGTGCTCGTCGCGGTCGGTGGGGTCATTTGGTGACCTGGTAGATGTAGGGCAGCTCCGACGAGGTCTGCCGTGTCGAAGGAATCGTCGGCGGAAGCAGCACCATCCGCATGCGCACCTGGTGGCCGCTGAACTTCTGATCGCCTATGTGGAGCGTCTCTCCCGGGACAGAACCTCCCCTCGATCGTCGGCAGAGGCTTCATCCCTTGCCCAACACCTCCGCGTACTCGGTGAGTTGGCTTTCCTGGTCCCAGGTCAAGTGCCGGACTTCCCAGACCAACGCGGCTGTGTCGACCACTTCAGGCTTGAGTTCGCGGCTCTCCGCCCTCTGCTGGACGCCGGTCAGTCCTGCCAGCACGACGACCGGTGTGCCGAGCGTCGCGGCGAAGCCGTCGAGCATCTCGGCGTCGAGGGGCTTGACGCCCCGCCCCACTGCGCCGATAGTCGAAGCCGCCTTGCAGACACCGGACATCAGGCACATCGCCTTGGCCGCTCCCGACCAGTTCAGGTTGCGGAGCGCGAGCATCCGGAGGAGGAGCGACCCGAAGCCCGGCGGGTACTGCTCGTACGGGCGGAGTTCCTGGGGGGCGAGCGTGTCCGCCGGCGCGGTCATGGATCGTGCGCGGGTGCGCAGCAGGCGTCGGGCGGACGCGGACAGGGCGAGAGAACGCTCTACCAGGGAGCTGGAGGCGCCGGCTGTTTCGTCGAAGAGCCAGGTGTTTCCGGGGAGGGGGAGGTCCGCGACGAGCAGGAGGTCGTGGGTGCGCAGCCCCGTCCGCTCCGCGAGGCCGTCGAGGAACTCTCCGGTCGGGGGCCACACGGGCGAGAGGCCGACCGAATCCGCCAGGCGTGCCAGGCGTATTTCGGGCTCGGGATATGTCGAAGGTTCCATGGGCACCACGGCTTCGGTAGGGGTGTTCGGTCGTGTCGGTCCCGCCGGGAACAGTCTCCATGAGGCACCCGCCAGGAGGACGCGGACGTTGACAAGGCCTGCCGCCTGTCGGCTACTCAAGGCCGCCGACAAGGGCGCATGCGGTTCAGTACGTGCACTCACCGACCACGGCCACCACCAGACCCCAGCCCCCTACAAGTAGTGGTGCGAGGCAGCGCGCCTTCGCCGTCTCGATGCGCTGAACGAAAGAACCTAGCCTCTTCGCCCCGACCAGGCAGGTGCGGTGGGGCCATGAGATGTGGCCTCCGAGCTAAAAGATCGTTTACTTTGTGCATCCGCAGGGGGCTCGGCGTGACACCGGCCCCAAACATACCCGGGGGGCGATGAAGAAGGTTGTGGCCGCTGCTGCGCTGAGCGTGGTGCTCGCCGTCGGGTGTTCCAACAGCGCGGACGACACCGAAGATGCGAAGTCGGCGGCGGAGAGGAACGCCGTCAGCCCGACGAGCGAACCAGAAGTCGTCGATGCCGCGCCGGACCCGGTTGCCGGACCGGATCCGATCACGCTCGATGAGATCGACTGTTCCGGCCTGACATATGCCACCGTTGAGGAAGCATGGACAGCCGGTGCGGACCAGTGTGAGGCCACCCTCAGCGGCACAGAGATGAGCGAATCCGAGGCGAAGGCCGTCACTACCGCCTACGGAGCCCCCACCGAAGGCGACGTGGAGAAGCTCGCTGTGTTGTACGGGATGTGCGCCCAGTCCGGGCCGAGCGCCTTCGGCTACCTGGAATCGGCCGGAAGTCCGGAACAGCTTGCCGAGGTCCGGGGGGCGCTTCTTGTATGCCCCAGTCACCCGGACAAGAGCAAGCTGCGTGCCCTGGTGGGCGGGGCAGAGCGCAAGAACAAGCTGGAGAGCGAAGGACGCGTCTTTGGCGACGGCGTCTATCGCGTCGGCAACGAGGTCAAGCCAGGGACCTACTACTCCACCGACGTGGAAGGCTGCTACTGGGAGCGGACAGACGCCAGCGGCGAAATCATCGACAACAGCTACGTCATAGGAGCGAAGCGGATACAGGTCACCATCCGCGCTGGAGATCACTCGTTCAACAGCACAAACTGCGGGGAGTGGCAGCCCGTAGGCAGCTGACAAGTTTGCCCGTCCACAGGCCTCCCAGGCGACGGCGCGCCAGCACGCCAGTCTTCGCGTGCGACAGTTGCCAGAGCGATCCGCGCTCGTCTTCTCCTACGTCGCCCGCCACCGCTACCTCGCCGACATCAAGAACATCGATCACGAAGTCCTGGCCAACATCGGCCACATGACCGCCCACCGCGAGGTCAGCACCTGCCGCGCCAGGGACTGGGAGCACGCCATCCTCACCGGCTACGCCGTCTGGCGCCAGCGCCCAGCACACCATGACCGGTGGCCAACCCCACCAGCGGCGACTGGAGGTTCGAGACATCCTTCATGGACTGCGATCCGCGCGTGCGCCTCAGCCCATCACCACCGCGCGCGGCACCCGAGACGGGCCGGACCTCGTGGACCGCGTTGCGGGACGCGGTCCGGCTGGAGCCCGGCGCGGACCTCGCCGCGGTCACCGCCAACCAGGTCCGCGAGGTCATCGAACGCCTCGTCGCGGCCGACCAGTGTCAGGCGGGTGACCCGGACGTCTTGGTCGTGCTGGACGCCGGCTACGACGCCCACCTCCTGGCTGACCTGCCGGTCGAGGTGGTGGGCCGACTTCGGTCGGACCGCGTGATGCGCAAGCCCGTGCCGGTGCCCTGATCTGCCCGCCGCTGGGCGGGCGCCCACCCAAGCACGGCGGCGAGTTCGTCTTCGGCCATCCCGAGACCTGGGGCGAGGCCACCGCGCACCACGGTCGACACCGACCGGTACGGGACGGCGAACGCGCAGGCGTGGGACCGGCTCCATCCACGCTTGACGCGTCGGGCGGCTTGGGGCGACCGCGAGGGACCATTGCCGATCATCGAGGGCACTGTGATCCGGTTGACGGTGGCGAAGCTGCCGAGTATGGGGGAAGTTGTCCCACGGGACGGCATCGAGGCCCAAGCCCGGCCGGGGATCGGACAGGATGCCGGCCCCACCGCCCGTACGTCGAACGGACCTCCCGAGAACGCGGCCAGGTCCGCCCGGTCCGCCACTTTCCGGCATATCGCGAATGTCGGATCGGTCCGCCAGTCCTTCACGTCACACCCCAACCGCCAAATTCCCGGAACTTGATCATGACTGGCCCGACGGTCCACCGGAAGCCTCGCGGCGGTGAACCAGCGGCTCGTACGGGGCTGACCCCAAACACAGGGGCCAACCGGAATGCTCAAGGGTCACCTAGCTAGCCGAGGTTGGCCAAGCAGATCAAACCATTCGTTGATGACGGCGATGGTGACGGTGGCCTCGTAGCGGACGGCCAGCTTGTCGTACCTGGTGGCCACCGCCCTCGACCTCGCGCCGCTCATCCTCCGCGTCGGCCGCCGCGACAGAGGTGCCTTCGGCGTCGATGTCCTCGGCCAGATCCTGCGCCAGGCAACCCGCGGCCAGCTCGCTGCGGCAGCACCGGGGTCCGGCGGGGCACCGTGCACCGCTTCCGGGCGATGAACGTCACCTGGCGCCGCCCGGACGAGGGCGAACTGGGCGACTTTGCCGCCGGGGTGACGACGCTGGCCGTCAGCCCGCTGTCGGGCAACGCCGGCGAGGTCGCCCTGATGCTGCTGCGGGCCGGGTGCACGGTGCGGCTGATGGACGACTTCGACCCGAGCCGGGTGCTGGCCGCCGTCGAGGCGGAGCGGATCACCAGCGTGTATCTCCCGTCCCCGCACCTGGAACGGCTGGTCAGCCACCCGGACGTGGGGCGCACGGACCTGTCCAGCCTGCGGTACCTGCCGTACGGCAATGCCCCCATCGCGCCGGACACACTGCGCCGAGCGATCGGCGTATTGGGCCCGATCCTGTCGCAGAACTACGTCACCAGCGAGCTCCGCGCCGTCACCTTGCTGCGGCAGGAGGATCATCTGGCCGCCGCCGACGGGCGGCCCCACCTGCTGCGGTCGGCCGGGCGTCCGCTGCCGGGGGTGGAGCTGCGGATCTGCGGGCCGGATGGCCGGGACCGTCCGATGGGCGAGCCGGGCGAGGTGTGGCTGCGGGCCCCGCACATGATGAGCGGCTACTGGCGCGACCCGGACGCGACACGGCGGGTGCTGCTCGAGGACTGGCTGCGCTCGGGTGACATCGGCCGGCTCGACCCCGAGGGCTACCTCTATCTGGACGGCCGCGCCTGAACGCTCCACTGGACAACTGGTGCGTGTGGATGTTCGGTGCGCCCGATCCCTCGCACACCGGATCTCCGGTGCGCCTGGGCCCCCCGGGCGCGTCACCTGCCGGTCCGTCGTGGCTGGTCGCGCCGATCCCGCGCCCGTTCCGCGCGCCCAACCCACCGGCACGCCCAGACCCCCGCTGCGCCCCCGGCACACCTGCGCCCCTTCCCGGGCGCCGGGCGCCTAACCGCACGGCGTGCACCCGCGGCTCCTCCGCCGCGGGTGCACGTCCTGACGTCGCTCAGGCATTTTCCTTGGCGAAGGTCCGCATGCCGACGGCGACGCAGACGACCGCCAGCGCGACCGCCACCACGCTGCCCTCCAGGACGGCCCAGGTGGCGAAGTGGTCGGCGAACAGGTCCCGGATGGCGTCCACGACGTAGCGCAGCGGATTGAAGTGCGACAGCACGTCCAGCCAGGTGGGCGCGAGGCTCATCGGGAGCAGGATGCCGGCGAGCAGCATGACGGGGAGCGTGGCCGAGGTGAGCAACGGTGCGAACTGGTCCTCCGACTTGAGCGCGACGCCCAGCGAGAGGGACAGCGAGGCCAGGGCGATGCCCAACAGGACGACGAGGACGAGCGCGGCGAGGATGCCGAGGAGGTTGGCGCGCAGGCCGAGCAGCAGCCCGACCGTCACGATGATCACGGACTGGACGAGCAGCACCGTGACCTCGCGGACCACGCGTCCCATCAGCAGCGCGAACCGGCTGACCGGTGTGACGCGCAGCCGCTCGATGACGCCGGAGCGCACGTCGGCGATGATGCCGAATCCGCAGAAGCCCGCGCCGAACAGTGCCAGGTAGACGAGGACACCGGGCACGAACGTCTGCCATGTGTCGCCGGGGCGACCCATGTCACCCAGTCCGGTCAGCAGCGGACCGAACAGCAGGAGGTAGAGGACTGGCTGGACCAGGCCCATTACGATGGTGATCTTGTAACGGAAGGTGAAGCGGAGCTGGTTCTCGAAAACCAGTAACGTTTCCCTGAGGGTCTGCATGGCGAGGGTTCTCCCTGTTCAGGCGGCGTCGACGAGGGCGGCCGCACCGGCCTGGTGCCCGGTGAGGGTGAGGAAGACGTCGTCGAGCGTGGGCCGGTCGATCTGGATGGAGACCGGGTCGACGTCGCGGGCGTCGAGCGCCCGCATGAACTCGACCATCGAGCGGCTGCTGTGCTCGGCGCGGAACCTGATGGTGTTTCCGGTGACGGCGACGTCGCGGGTCCCGGGAAGGCCGCTGACCGTGTCCTCGGCGGTGCGTACGTTCTCGGGGGAAACCTCCAGGGTCACCGCGTCGCCCGAGACCCGGTTCTTCAGCTCCTCCGGGCCGTCCTCGACCAGGATGGCGCCCTGGTCCATGATCAGGATGCGGTCGCAGAGCGCGTCGGCCTCGTCGAGGTAGTGCGTGCTGAGGAACACCGTCGCGCCGAGTTCGTCCCGCAGGCTGCGGATGTGGTCCCAGAGCTGGTTGCGGCTGGTCGGGTCGAGTCCGGTGCTGGGCTCGTCCAGAAAGATCAGCGGCGGCCGGTGCACCAGCCCGAGTGCGATGTCTAGACGGCGCCGCTGGCCGCCGGAGAGGCTGCCGACCAGGCGCGACTCCAGGCCGCCGAGTCCCAGGCGCTCCGCCAGGTCGGCGATGCGGGGTCCGGCCTCGGCCTTGGACAGGCCGTACAGCCGTGCCTGGAGGAGCAGTTCGTTGGCGACGACCTCCGCGGGGTTGGCGTCGCCGCCTTGTGCGACGTATCCGATCCGTCGGCGCACTCCGACCGGGTCGGTGAGCAGGTCGCATCCGGCGACGCGGGCGGTTCCCGCGGTGGGGCGCAGCAGGGTGGTCAGCATGCGCAGGGTGGTCGTCTTGCCGGCGCCGTTGGGGCCGAGGAAGCCGACGATCTCGCCGTCCTCGACGGTTAAGTCCACACCGCGTACGGCGGTGACCTCTCCGTGGGGGGCCTGGAAAGTCCGGGCCAGTCCGTGCGCCTCGATCATGGTCATGGCTGGTTCTCCTCGGTCGGGTCCGCGGATGCGGCGTCGGGTTCCTCGATCGCCATTTCGAGTTCTCCCTGCCAGGCGAGATCGGCTTCGAGCTGCATGACTCTGCGCCGGAACATCGCGTTGTCCAGCGGGCCAATCGAGCCCGCCGCCAGGAGGCTCCTGCGTTCCGCGTCGATGTCGTCGCGCATCGCCACGACGGCCGCGCGGCGCCGTTCGAGCAGGTCCCGCAGGATCGGCAGGTCGTTGGTGCGGGTGAACAGCAGCGCCACGCTGAAGGGGTCGGTGCCGTGGTGCACCTGGGTGACCGCCTCCTCGCGGAGCTTGGCCAGCTCCGCCTCCCCTTCGTCGGTGATCCGGTACACCGTGCGGGCCGGGCGTCGGCCCACCTGCTCGGTCCGCACCGGCTGGACGAGCCCGTCCTCGTCCATGGTGCGCAGTTCCCGGTAGAGCGCTCCGACGCTCACCCCGCCCCAGCTGCTGACGCTCGTCACCTCGGCGATGCGCCGGATCTCGTGGCCGTGCAGCGGGCCCACGTTTTGCAGGGTGCCCAGAGCCATCAAACGAGTAAGATTCACGCGGCTAGTATCGTGAGAGTAATATCGAGAAGTCAAGCTCGTGAGAGCTCCCCGGCACTTGCGAGAGCGTCGTAGTACGCGAAGGAGCGGAGTGAGTCACCTCATGAACGGGTCCCCCGGCGACGACGTCATCACCGTCCTCGGCGCCCGCACCCACAACCTGCGGAACGTCAGCGTCACCTTCCCGAAGAACAAGATCGTCGCATTCACGGGGGTGAGCGGCAGCGGCAAGACCTCGCTGGCGATCGACACCCTCCACGCGGAGGCCCAACTGCGCTATCTGAACGGCATTTCCCCCTTCTTCCGGCAGTTCATCTCCTCCAAGAACCGACCGCAGTTCGACCGCCTCAGCGGCCTCGGCGTCACGCTCGCCGTCGACCAGCGCCGTCTCAACCGCAGCGAGCGCTCCACCCTCGGCAGCATCACCGGCTTGAACGACTTCCTCGGCCTCCTATTCGCCCGGATGCCGGCCCTGGGCCCGGAGGCCGTGGCGCACCCCGAACTCCGCGGGCTTACCAGCGCCTACTTCGACCGCTACAGCATGGAAGGCCGCTGCAAGAGGTGCCTCGGCATGGGCGCCACCGTCAGTCCGGACCCGGACGCCGTCATCACCCGCCCCGACCTGCCGCTGCTCAAGGGTGCGGGAGCCTGGTTCGACCGCACCAACTCCGGCGAGCACCTCGCCTTGCCGGCCCTCGCCGAACGGTACGGCGCCGACCTCGAACTGCCATGGAGGGAACTGCCCGAGGCGTTCCGGCACGCTGTCCTGCACGGCACAGGGGACGAGCCGGTCAGCTTCCGCATCACCACCCGTCAGAAGAAGTCCGGCAGCGAGACCACCGTCGAGCGCAGCGTTCCCCTCAAAGGCGTCCTCGCTGAGATAACGCGGCTGCACGAGACCGCCGGCAGCGAGTCGGCCCGGCAGCACTACGAGAGCTTCATGCGGCGCGAGGTTTGCAACGCCTGCGGCGGCACCGGCTACGGAGATGTCGCGCGCACCCTGCGGGTCGGCGGGCTGACCTACCCGGAGGTCGTCGAGAAGCCCGTGGAGGAGCTGCACGCCTGGGCGGGGACCGTCGAACCCACCCTCACGCCCATGCAGCGCGAGGTCGCCGCCACCTTCCTGCCCGACCTCGAGAAGCGGTTACGGCTGATGACGGCACTCGGCCTCGGGCATCTCCAGCCCCTGCGCACCGCGCCGTCCATGTCCGGCGGCGAACTCCAGCGCGCCCGTGTCACCGCGCAGCTGAACATGGACCTCACCGGCATCATCTTCGTCCTCGACGAGCCCAGCGCCGGACTCCACCCCGCCGACAAGCACCCCCTGCGCGAGATCCTCACGGACCTGCGCGACGCCGGCAACACCGTGCTCCTCGTCGAGCACGACCCCGAACTAGTCGCCCTGGCCGACTGGGTGGTGGACCTCGGTCCCGGCGCCGGACGGCAGGGCGGCACCCTCGTGGCGTCGGGCCCGCCCGAGAAGGTGCGCCGCGTCCCCGAGTCCGTCACAGGCGCCTATCTCGCCGGCCGCGGACCGCGCGTACGGCGGCCCAGGCGCCGGGAGGCCGGGGCGGCGGGCCATGTCGCGCTCGTCGGCGTCGACGTCCACAACGTACAGCTGGACCGCGTCACCGTCCCGCTGAACACCCTCACCTGTATCACCGGGGTCAGCGGCAGCGGCAAGAGCAGCCTGCTGCACGAAGCCCTCGGCGACGGCCTCGCGGCCACCCTGCGCGGCGAGCGGCCGGCCGCCCTCGCCCGCATCGAGGGCGCGGCGGCCGTGG
Organism: Streptomyces sp. NPDC101166; assembly: GCF_044768125.1. Taxonomy (NCBI): domain Bacteria; kingdom Bacillati; phylum Actinomycetota; class Actinomycetes; order Kitasatosporales; family Streptomycetaceae; genus Streptomyces; species Streptomyces sp. NPDC101166. The sequence continues at coordinate 6,604 of NZ_JBIWPF010000032.1, read as the reverse complement.
ACTGGGTGACGGTCGTCAACCAGGACCCCATCGGCCGCACTCCCCGCTCCTGCCCCGCCACCTACACCAAGGCGTTCGACCTCATCCGCAAGCTGTACGCGGCCAGCCCGCGCGCCCGCGACCGCGGCCTCACCGCCGGCGCCTTCTCCTTCAACTCCCCCGGCGGACGTTGCGAGACCTGCACCGGGTACGGCAAGCGCCAGGTCGACCTCCACTTCATGCCGGACATGTGGGTCGAGTGCGACGTCTGCGAGGGCCGCCGCTTCACCCCGGAGGTCCTGGCCGTCCGCTACCAGGACCGGTCGATCGACGAGGTGCTCGCCGTGACCGTGGACGAGGCCGCCGAGTTCTTCACCGCGCCCCGACCCCTGGTGGCCACCCTGGACGCTGTGCGCCGTGCCGGACTCGGGTACGTCCAGCTCGGCCAGGCCGGCACCGAGCTCTCCGGCGGCGAGGCCCAGCGGCTCAAGCTGGCCAACGCCATCCTCCAGGGCAGCGACGGACGCAGTCGCGGCATGGTGCTGCTCGACGAGCCCGCCACCGGGCTGCACCCCTCCGACGTGCAGCGCATCGTCGACGCCCTCGACGTCCTGCTGGAGGCTGGCAACTCGGTCGTCGTCGCCGAACACGACCTGCACGTCGCCGCTTGTGCGGACTGGATCATCGACATGGGCCCGGGCGCCGGCCACCGCGGCGGGCGCGTCGTCGCCGAGGGTACCCCGGACCGGATCGTCCGAGGCCCGGGGGTCACCGCTCGGTTCCTCCGGCCGCTCTTCGAGGGCCCGACGGCCGGGGACTGACGTCCCGCCCACGTCATCCAGCCCCTTTTGAGCGATCGTCGAGCCGCGACGGGGACGATCCCGACCACCCGGGATCCTCCCCGGACGCCGCGGCCGGGCGGGCCTCCGCCGACCGGCGCGGGTGTCCGCCCGGCCCGGGGGCCGACTCTCCAACAGAGCTGAGGGACGCAATATGACTGCCACGCCCGACTGCCGTATCTGCGGCGGCACACTGCACGAGTTCTTCGACTTCGGACGCCAGCCCGTCGCCGACGCGTTCGTCGACCCCGCCGGCGGGACGGAGGAGTTCTTCCACCGGCTCGCCGTCGCGATGTGCACGTCCTGCACCATGGTGCAGCTGCTGGAGGACGTGCCGCGCGAGAGGATGTTCCGCACCGACTACCCCTACCTGTCCTCCCTGTCGACGGTGATGCAGGAGCACTTCCGCAGCACGGCGCGCCGCCTCCTCGACACGGAACTGCGCAACCCAGACGACTTCCTCGTCGAGTTCGGCAGCAACGACGGCATCATGCTCGACACGATCCGCCGGGCCGGCCGCCGCCACCTCGGCGTCGAGCCCAGCACCGGTGTCGCCGAGGCGGCCGCCGCGCAGGGCATCCGGGTACGCAACGCCTTCTTCGAGGAGGAGACCGCCGTCACCGTCGCCGCCGCCGACGGCCCCGCGAAGGTGATCTACGCGGCGAACACCTTCTCTCACATCTCCTACGTCGACTCGATCTTCCGAGGCGTCGACGCGCTCCTCGCCCCGGACGGGGTCTTCGTCTTCGAGGACCCGTACATGGCCGACGTTCTCGAGCGGACGTCGTTCGACCAAATCTACGACGAGCACTTCTACTTCTTCACGGTCCGGTCCGTGCAGGCGATGGCGGCCCACCACGGCTTCGAACTCGTCGACGCCGAATGGCTGCCGGTGCACGGGGGCGAGATCCGCTACACCGTGGCCCGCCCCGGCGTCCGCACGCCCAGCCCCGCGGTGGGCCGCTTCCTGGAGCGGGAGAAGGCCGCCCGCGTCACCGAGCCCGGCACCCTGGCGCGCTTCGGTGAGAACGTCGACAAGGTCCGCGACGACCTGCGGGCCCTGCTGGAGCGCTGCCGCGAGGAGGGCCGGACCGTGGTCGGCTACGGTGCCACGGCCAAGAGCGCCACCCTGACCAACTACTGCGGCATCGGCCCGGACCTGGTGTCCTTCATCGTCGACAGCACCCCCGCCAAGCAGGGCCGGCTCAGCCCCGGTTCACACATCCCGGTGCGCGCGCCCGAGGCATTCGCCGACCCCTACCCCGACTACGCCCTGCTGTTCGCGTGGAACCACGCCGAGGAGATCATGCGCAAGGAGGCCGCATTCGGCCGCCAGGGCAGCCGCTGGATCCTCTACGTACCCGACGTCCACACCGCCTGAGTCCCCGCCCGCCCCCGGCGTTCCAGCACCTCACCCACCAACTCCTCCAGCGCCGCCCCGAGCGCTGCACGAGGACGCCAACCGGTGATCGCACGGAACGCCGAGGAGTCGACGGACATGCCCAGCGCGTCGGCGGCGGTCGCCGACGCCGGAGGGTCCACCTCCAGCACCGGAACCGGTGGCCGCCCGGTACGCGCGCCCACCGCACGGGCAACGGCGCGGAAGAGGTCCTCGACCGCGACCGGCCGGCCCGTGCCCACCGGCCAGTGCCGCCCGGCCAGCAGGTCCGCGTGGTCCGCCGCCGTCGCGAGCGCCCGCGCGGCGTCCGTGACATGGAGCAGGTCGCGCTGCCCGGCGCCGCTACGCCACACGCTTAGCGGATGGTCCGCGAGCGCCCGTTCGACCATCGCCGCGACCACGCCGCTGCCGAACGGCCCCGGCCCGGCCCCGTACACCGTCGGCAGACGCAGGGACACGCCGCGCACGGCGCCGCGCGCGGTTGCCTCCTTCATGACCCGCTCCGCCGCCAGCTTCTGCCGCGCGTACTCTGTCACCGGGTGGTCCGGCTCCCGACCGTCGATCCGGCCCGGTACGCCCGCCTGCGAGGCCGACCCCGCGAACACCACGACCGGGGGCGGTGCCTCCCGCTCCCGGCGGCCCTTGTCGAGGGTGTCGACCAGGCGGTGCATCACCCCGACGTTGACCCGGGCGGCGACCGGATCGCGCTCCGCTGCCCGCCAGGCCACGCCGGCCTCGATTCGCGCGACCAGATGGATCACGACGTCGGCGTCCGTCACTGCCCGCGGCATGCTGTCCGGCGCCGTGAGATCCGCCGCGTACACCTCGCTACGCGCGAGGCCTCCCGCACCGAGGCTCATGGGTCGGCGTCCCACCAACCGCAAGCGGCCCGGCCGCCGTGCGAACTCCGCCGCGACGGCCGATCCGATGAAACCGGAGGCACCCAGGACGACGACCAGCGGAATGGCCGCGTCTGCGCCCGCCGCGTCACTCACCGGCGTCGACGAGGTCGCGCAGGGGCCGGGCGACCTCACGCGGGGGCGGCTGGGTAGCGATCTCCTCCCGCACCCGCGTGGCTGCGTCAGTGTACGACGGCAGCCCGAGCACCGCCTCCACCGCCTCGCGCAGCCGCCCCGCGGTGACATCCTCGGCCGGCACCCGCCGGGCCACGCCGGCCCGCTCCAGGACCTCCGCGTCACTGCGGCACCCAGCGCAGCGGCAGCAGTCCCGGTGCGGCGGGGAGGCGCAGGCTCGGCGGGCACGGCGAGACCGTGCGGTGTGCGGGGTCCCCGGAAGAGGGCCTTACACCATGCCGCTCGAACTGCTCCCAGTAGCCGGGCAGCACGTCGAGGATCTTCTCACCGCCCGGTGAGCCCAGGATGTCCGGCCCCCACAGGTGCCGTACGCCTACCGCGCCCAGGACGTGCGCGGCGACGAGCGCCGCCGGGGCCATGGTGTCGCCGATGACCAGGTCGGGCCGGAAAGCACGGGCGAAGGCGACGATGTCGTCGAGCGCGGCGGTGGTGGCCTCGTTCCAGGCACTGAACAGACCGCCGTCGTCCCGCTTCGCCGCCTCCCGAAGTTCCTCGGCCGTCCCGGGCCGGTCGGTCTCCCGCCGCTCGTGCGACAGGGTGCGCCGTCGCACGGCCGCGAAGTCCACATCCAGGCCGACGGCCACGGCGGGCATGCCGGACCGGACGATCACCGGGTGCATCGACGGCTGCGCGGCGATCCGGACGTCGTGGCCAGCGGGCCGGGTTCGGGGCCCGTAGTCGATCTCCACAACGATGTTCGAGATCATGCCGGGCATCCAGATCACCACGTCGAGGCGCCCATAGCGGCCTTTGCCGTCCCGCACCACCGGAACCCGCAGTTCGCGATAGGTGCGCAGACGGCGGGCGACCGGGCGCGAACACCTCATTGTCGGTCATGGAGTTCACCGCAGGGGTGAGACTGCGGTGAACTCAGCGGTCGTGTAAGCAGGAGGTCGCCCGGCGAAAACTGCCCAGAGGTGATCAGGTCGCGATAGTGGCCCGCGATGCGCGCGTACGGCGGCCGATTGTCGGCTCGGGGCGGCCCTGCCATGTGCCTTCGCCTCCTTCATTCCGCCCGGACTGCACCTGGAGGACGTACCGCCGAAGGAGTGGAGCGCGCTGCTCCGCGACAACCTGGAGCAGACCCTGCACACTGTCCAGCTGGTGCTGCCCGGCATGCTGCGCGCTAGGAAGTGGGGCCGCGTCGCCCTGGTGTCCTCACACATCGCCCGGGACGGCGCCCCCGGCCAGGAGATCTACGGGGCGGCCAAGGCGGCCCTGCACGGCTTCGCGCGCAGCCTGGCCTGGGACGCCGGTCCGGACCGGGTCCTGGTCAACGTGGTCAGCCCCGGACTGACCCGTACCGCCGGAGTCCTGGCCGACCTGCCGGCCCAGGTGCGGGAAAGGGAACTGGCCCAGACGCCCACCCGCCGCCTCAGCTCGCCCGAGGACGTCGCCCGCGCCATCGCCTTCCTGTGCTCGGCGGCGAACGACAACATCACCGGCGCAGTCCTGGACGTCTCCGGCGGCCGATAGCCCCTGCTCCCGTCTCCCCCCCCCATGACTCCCACCACCAACGAGAGGAAGCACACCATGTCCCGCACCCATGTCGTTCGACACACCGCCTCGGTGAAAGCGCCCGCCGAGCGCTGCCACACCCTGATCGCCGACCTCGACGCCTGGCCGCAGCACTTCGCCCCCGCCGTGCATGCCGAGATCCTCGAGCGCCGCGACGACGGGGCGCAGCTGGTCCGGCGCTGGGCAGTGACCGGCCCTTCCTCCGTCCACACTTGGGACGCCTGGCGGCGGCTGGAGTCCGGCTGGCGCATCAACCTGGACCAGGTGGAGCCCGACGCGCCGCTCGCCTCCATGCGCGCCACGTGGACGTTCGAGACCGCGGCGTCCGGCACGACGGAGGTCGTCGTCACACACGAGTTCACCCTGCGCGACGACGCGCCGGACGATGCCGTGAACACGATTGGCGCCGATCTCGAGAGCCGCACCCCGGGCCAACTGGAGTCGCTGCGGCAGACCGCAGGGGCGTGGGAGGAACTGGAGCCCCGGGTGATCTCCTTCGAGGACCCGCTTTTCATCGGCGGACGTCTGGAGGACGTCTACGAGTTCCTGTACGCCGCCGACAAGTGGCCCGACCGCGTCCCGCACGTGACCAAGCTGGACCTGACGGAGGACACGCCGGGCGTCCAGTTCTTCGACATGCACACGCACACGCCGGACGGCCGGGAACACACGACCCGCTCCGTACGGATCTGCCTCCCCCAGCACAAGATCGTCTACAAGCAGATCGGGCTACCGGCCCTCCTCGACGCGCACACGGGCCACTGGGTGTTCATCGAGACGCCGGAGGGCGTGGTCGCCCATGCCCGACACACCGCGACCATCAAGCCGTCCGCCCTCTCCCTGCTGGGCGAGGGCACGACGGTCACGGACGCCCGGAAGTACCTGCGACGCGTCCTGAGCACCAACAGCCTCCAGACCCTGCGCTACGCCCAGCAGTTCGCCGAGGAGCGCGCCCGTGCTGGCGCCGCCTGAACTCCCGGGCGAGCGACCCGTGTTCGGCCAGGTGCCGGACGACTCGACCGCGCTCGCCCACGTCCCCGATGTACCGCTGGACGGCCTGCTGCGGCGGGCGGCCGCCGCCGTGCCCGACCGGACCGCCCTGCGCACCCGCGACCAGGCGTTCACCTACGCCGAGCTCGACGCGCTGGCGGACGGCGGTGCGACGGTGATCGCCCGGGCGGCGGGCCGCCCCGGCGCCGTGGTGGGCGTCGTGTCCTCCCTGACGCCGTCCTTCGCCATCGCCTACTACGGCACGATGCGGGCGGGCCTGGTGGTCGCGATCATCAACCCCTTCCTCCGTGAGGAGGCCCTGACCCACGTGCTCACCACCGCCTCCGTGTCCGTCGTGGTGGCCCCACCGGAGACGGCCGCACGGGCGGAAGCGATCCGCGACCGCCTGCCGGGCCCGGTCACGGTGCTGTCGCCGCAGGACGTCATCCGCCCCGGGCCGACGTCGGCGGGTCCGGCTCCAGACCCGGACGCGGTGGCCTGCATCCAGTTCACCAGCGGCACCACCGGCGCCCCGAAGGCCGTGCGGCTCACCCACCGCAACCTCGTCGTCAACGCCATCCAAATCGCCGCCGTCCACAGGCTGGACTGCACCTCCGTCACGCTCAACCACCTGCCGCTGTTCCACCCGATGCACCTCAACTCGGCGGTGTGGGCGGGCGCGAGCCAGGTCCTAGGTGTATTGATCACGAGCGTTGTTAACGCGGGTCGGTCTTGATCGTGACGAAGGCCCCCGTGTGTGGTGGAGGTGTCGAATCTTCACCGCA
>NZ_JBIWPF010000031.1:0-57088 GCF_044768125.1 Streptomyces sp. NPDC101166 | reverse complement strand
CTCTCAGGCTTTCCTCCGGGCGCTTCCCTTCGGTCTTGCGTTTCCGACTCTATCAGATCTTTTCTCGATCCGATTTCCTCGGTGCTTTCCGGTTCTCCGCTCTCGCGGTTTTCCCTTCCGGCGTTTCCGACTCTATCAGATCCTTTCGGCCCTGATTCCCAGTCAGAGGGGGTTTGCCTTCCCGGCTGTTGGGCCGTTCCGACGTCTCAAACCTTAGCGGATCCGCCCCGGCGAGTGCTAATCGAGTCGATCGAACCGATCAAGCTGCCGAATGCCCCATCGAATGGAATTCGGGCGCGCCGAATTAGATCCCGATGGGAGATCTTGCTGTGGTGTGAGGTGTCGCTTCTGCGACGGAGGTGCTACCGAAGAACCGTTACGGCTCCGTGGCAACCCGAAGAACTTTACGGATCGGCCAGGGGGATGTCAAGCGCCCCTGTCAAGGTCTTTTCGGCGAGGTCAGTCGAGGTCGCTGAGACGCCCGCCGGCGTCGGGCTGGGCGTGCTCCACCCGGCGCAGGAGCCTGGTCAGCACCTCGCCGAGGGCGGTGCGGTCCGATGGGGTGAGGTCCTGGAGCAGGTCCTCCTCGAAGACCGTCGCCGATCTCATCGCCTCCAGCCACTTCTCCCGTCCCTCCTGCGTCAGCTCCACGATCACGCGGACCCGGTTGGTCTCGTCCCGTTCCCGGGTCACCAGTCCTTCGGAGACCATGCGGTCGATCCGGTGGGTCATCGCGGCCGGCGTCAGACCGAGCCGCTTGGCGAGGTCGCTGGGGCCGAGGCGGTACGGGGCGCCGGAGAGGACGAGGGCCTTGAGGACCTCCCAGTCCGTGTTGCTCATGCCGAGCGCGGCGGTCTGGCGGCCGTAGGCGACGTTCATACGGCGGTTCAGGCGGGACAACGCCGACACGATCTTCTCGACCTGGGGGTCGAGGTCCTGGAACTCACGCTGGTAGGCGGCGATCTGCTCCTCGAGCGTCGGTTCGCCGTCGAGGTCTGCGCTGCCGTCGGGGGTGTCGCCCATGGCCGTCAGTATCGCACGGGACTCGTTCGCGTCGAAGTTCTTGTGGCTGTACTGTTTAGCTTCGAAATTTATCTTCGAAGTCTTCGGTTGTAAGTCCTTGGGTCAGCCATCTACCGGCTGACCCCTGTCTTGAGAGAGGTGAACGTGACCAGGGCGATGGGCGCAGCGATGCGCCGGATCCACGTGGGCAACGCACTCAGCGCGTTCGGGCTGGGCTTCACGGTCCCGTATCTGTACGTCTATGTGGCGCAGGTGCGGGGCCTGGGGTCCATGACGGCGGGGCTGGTGCTCGCCGTGTTCGCCGTGGCCGCGCTGATCGTGCTGCCGTTCGCCGGTCGGGCGATCGTGCGGCGCGGCCCGCTGCCGGTGCTGATCGCCGCCCTGGTCACCGCCGCCGTGGGCGCGCTGAGCCTGGGGCTCGCGGGCGACGCCGCCGCTGTGCTGGCCGCCGCGGGCGCGCTCGGGGCGGGGCAGGCCGTGATGCAGCCGGCTCTCGCCACGATGATCGTGGACTGTTCGAGCGCGGAGACCCGGTCGCGGGCGTTCGCCATGCAGTTCTTCCTGCAGAACCTCGGGCTGGGCGTCGGCGGGCTGATCGGCGGGCATCTCGTGGACGCCACGCGCGTGTCGTCGTTCACGCTGCTGTTCTCGATCGAGGCGGCGATGTTCCTGCTGCTGGTCGTGGTGATGGCGACGGTGCGGATGCCGCGCGCGCCGCGGGTCGAGGACGCTCCGCGGGGAGCGGCGAAGGGGAGCTGGAAGCAGCTGCTCGGGAACCGGGCCATGGTGCAGCTGTGCGTGCTCGGGTTCGTGCTGTTCTTCGCCTGCTACGGGCAGTTCGAGTCGGGGCTGAGCGCGTACGGCGTGGAGGCCGCCGGGATCTCGACGTCCGCGCTGGGGACGGCCCTGGCCGCCAACACGGCGATGATCGTGGTCGCGCAGTTCGCCGTGCTGAAGTTCGTCGAGCGGCGCAGGCGGTCGCGGGTGATCGCGGGCGTGGGATTGATCTGGGCCGTGGCGTGGGTCACGGCCGGGTTCGCCGGGCTCGGGCACGGCAGCCAGGAGATGGCGACGGCCGCGTTCGTGTCGACGTACGCGCTGTTCGGGCTGGGTGAGGCGATGTTGTCGCCGACCGTCGCGCCACTGGTCGCCGATCTGGCGCCGTCCGGGATGGCGGGTCAGTACAACTCGGCGTTCGCCCTGGTGAAGCAGTTGGCGCTGGCGGTGGGGCCGGCCGTGGGCGGGCCGATGGGCGCCTCGCTGCACGCGCCCTACGTCGTGACGTTTCTGCTGTTCTCGCTGGGGATCAGCGTGCTGGCGCTGCGGTTGGGGCGACGGCTCACCGTGGCGCAGGACCAGCCGTGGCAGGCGCGCAACCGGGTGGTCGCCCGGGGCGGGGCCGCAGCGGAGCCGGTGGCCGCCGAGGCGTGAGGCAGGGCGGCAGCAGGGCAGGGGCGGCCGTCGTCATGGGCGACGGCCGCCCTTTCGTCTGCGCGGCGGCGGTCCGGACGGTATCGGCCGGTGTCGGCATCCGGCGTCAGTCGGCGGCTTTGGGGAGCAGGAACTCGCACCACACCGCCTTGCCCCCGCCCGGGGTACGTCTGCTGCCCCAGTGGGTGGCGATGGCCGCCACGATGGCGATGCCCCGGCCCGTCTCGTCGCCGGGCTCGGCCAGGCGGCGGAGCGGGAGGTGGTCGTCCCCGTCGGTGACCTCGATGATCAGGCGGCGGTCCGTGCGGCGCAGACGCAGGCGCATCGGCGGGGTGCCGTGCTGCAGGGAATTGGCGACCAGTTCGCTGGCGGCGAGGACGCCGAGGTCGTGCAGTTCGGTGGGGAAGCGCCAGCTGGTGAGGACGCCGGAGGCGAAGGCACGCGCGCGTGGGGCCGCTTCGACTCCGCCGAGGAGTTCCAGGGCCGCGTTGCGGAAGAGTTCGCCGTCGGCGCCGGTGCGGTGGGGGTGCTGGAGGACCAGGACGGCGACGTCGTCGTCGTGGTCCGCGGTGACGCCCGCGGAGCGGACCAGACGGTCGCAGACCACCTGGGGGGTGCCGGTGGCGCCGGCCAGGGCGCGCTCCAGAGCCGCGATGCCGTCGTCCAGGTCCTCGTCGCGTCGTTCGACCAGGCCGTCGGTGTAGAGGACGGCGGTGGATCCGGGTCCGAGGGGGACGGTGCCGGAGGCGTGCATCCAGCCGCCGGTGCCGAGCGGGGGGCCGGTGGGTTCGTCGGCGCGCCGGACGGCGCCGTTCTCGTCGCGGACCAGGATGGGCAGATGGCCGGCGGAGGCGTAGAGCAGCCGCCCCTCGTTCGGGTCGTGGACGGCGTAGACGCAGGTGGCGATCTGGTTGGCGTCGATCTCCATGGCGAGGCCGTCGAGGAGCTGGAGGACCTCGTGCGGCGGGAGGTCGAGACGGGCGTAGGCGCGGACGGCGGTGCGGAGCTGGCCCATGACGGCCGCCGCGCGTACTCCTCGGCCCATGACGTCGCCGATGACGAGGGCGGTGCGGCCGCCGCCGAGGGTGATGACGTCGTACCAGTCGCCGCCGACGGCTGCCTCGGTGCCGCCGGGGTGGTAGGTGGCGGCGATGCGCAGGTCGTCCGGTTGTTCGAGTTCCTGGGGGAGGAGGGAGCGCTGGAGGGTGACGGCGGTCTCGCGCTGGCGGCGTTCGCTGGCTCTGAGGCGGTCGGCGGCCTCGGCGTGGTCGGTGACGTCGGTGGCGAAGACGAGTACGGCGGACTTGCCGCCGTCCTGGGTGACGGGGGTGCAGGTGAAGGTGTAATGGCGGCCGTCGGGGGCCTTGCGGGACTTCAGGGTGCGGGGTTTGCCGCTGCGCTGGGCCTGGTCGAGGAGGGGCATGAGGCCGAGGTCGCGCAGTTCGGGGAGGGCTTCGGCGGCCGGTGCGCCGGGGTGGCGTACGCCGAATGCCGCCGCGTAGGCGTCGTTGACGTAGGCGAGGCGGTGGTCGGGGCCGTGGACGAGGGCGACGAGGGCCGGGACGCGGTCGAGGACCTCACGGACCGGGAGTTCGTCGACGGCGGGGGCCGGGGGCGGTTCGTCGGTGAGTCGTTCGGCGCGGGCCGCGGGCACGGAGCCCTCGCCCCGGCGGTCCGGGGTGGTGACCGTGTGCTCGGCTCGCGCGGCGGCGCGGCGCTGCGTTCCGGGGAGCCGGGCGCTCCAGCGCGTGAAGTTCACGAATCCTTGCCTCGTGTAGTCGTCGACGGCCGGCTCCGGGCCCGCCCTGGGCTCCGGGGCCGCGCGGCGGTGCGCGTTGTCGCAGCACCCGGGTGTTGCAGCGGTGAGGACGGCCTGGTGGTCGGGGGGTGGGCGGTGGTCCGCCGGGGCTCGGGAAGCAGGATGCAGTCTGGCAGTGCGGCCGCCGTCCGGGCCGGCATTCGTCAGACGTGGGGGTGGTCGGTGGAGTTCCTGATTCGGCTCAGGACGACCCCTTCGGGTCGCCGGACGACTCGTCGGAAGGCTTTCCCCCGGCAGCGAGTTCGAACTCCGCGCGCGGGTGTTCGAGTGAGCCGAGGGAGACGATCTCCCTCTTGAAGAGTCCCGCCAGCGTCCACTCGGCGAGCACGCGCGCCTTGCGGTTGAAGGTGGGGACGCGGCTGAGGTGGTAGGCGCGGTGCATGAACCAGGCGGGGTAGCCCTTGAGTTTGCGTCCGTAGACGTGGGCGACGCCCTTGTGCAGGCCCAGTGAGGCGACCGAGCCGACGTACTTGTGGGAGTACGTGCGCAGGGGTTCGCCGCGCAGGGAGCGCGCGATGTTCTCGCCGAGGAGCTTGGCCTGCCGCAGGGCGTGCTGGGCGTTGGGGGCGGTGACCTTGCCGGGTTCGGCGGTGACGTCGGGGACGGCGGCGGCGTCTCCCGCGGCCCACGCGTGCGTGACGCCGTCGATCCTCAGCTCGGGGGTGCACTTGAGGCGGCCCTGCGCGTTCAGGGGGAGGTCGGTGGCGGCCAGGAGCGGGGCGGGTTTGACGCCGGCCGTCCACACGACGGTGCGGGTGGGGAAGCGGGCGCCGTCGCTGAGAACGGCGACGCGGTCGGTGCAGGACTCCAGCCGGGTGCCGAGACGGACGTCGATGTTGCGGCGGCGCAGTTCGCTGACCGTGTAGCGGCCCATGTCCTCGCCGACCTCCGGCAGGATCCGGTCGGAGGCCTCGACGAGGATCCACTTCATGTCCTCAGGCGTGACGTTGTGGTAGTAGCGCGTGGTGTAGCGGGCCATGTCCTCCAGTTCGGCGAGCGCCTCGACGCCGGCGTAGCCGCCGCCGACGAAGACGAAGGTGAGGGCGGCGTCGCGGATCGCGGGGTCGCGGGTGGAGGAGGCGATGTCCATCTGTTCGATGACGTGGTTGCGCAGGCCGATGGCTTCTTCGACGGTCTTGAAGCCGATGGCGTGGTCGGCGAGCCCCGGCACGGGGAGCGTGCGGGAGACGGATCCGGGCGCGAGGACGAGCTCGTCGTACGTCAGCCGCAGCGCGCCGGTCCTGTCCTCCTCGCTCGCGAGGGTGCGCACGGTGGCGGTGCGCGCGGCGTGGTCGACGGCGGTGGCCTCGCCGACGATGATCCGGCAGTGCGGCAGGACGCGGCGCAGCGGGACGACGACGTGGCGGGGTGAGACGGCGCCGGCGGCCGCCTCGGGCAGGAACGGCTGGTAGGTCATGTACGGGTCGGGTGTGACGACGGTGATCTCGGCCTCGCCGCGGCCGAGTTCCTGTTTCAGCTTCTGCTGGAGCCGCAGGGCCGTGTACATCCCGACGTAGCCGCCGCCGACAACGAGAATGCGCGCACGTTCCTTCACCATCCCATGACGCACCCGTCGCCGGAGTTTGTCCACAGGCCCGACAATTTGTGTGACCGGTTCCGTGGCGCGCGCCGGGTTGGCCGAAACACCGGCGTCCTCGGAAGATGTGCAGGTCAGCGTGGGTGCGCTGGGGGGCGGGAAAGGGCGCAATCGGGACTTATACGACCCGTGCTCCGATCGGGGGGCGCTCCGTGCGGAACCTGCCCCTTCTGAATTGACTGCCTCTCAACTATGTTCGTGTGTCGACGGGGTGTCAGGGGGAAGCGCTCGTCGGGTCCGCGGCGAGCGGGTCCGCCGGTCGCGGTCCCCTCTTCGCGCACCCCGGCTTTCGATGGCGGGGAGTGTCTCCGGGGGGAGACGTCATTACCGGGGGATCATTCATGCACATTCAGGACACGCATTGGTCGTCCGCGTCCGCCCTTGCACCCGGCGGCGCGGTGAGCGCGGCGGTGGGCAACGGACGCGGGGACGGCCCGCGGACCACGCCGCTGCGCGTGGACGCACAGCGCAATCTCGAGCACGTACTGCGCGCGGCTCGTGAGGTGTTCGGCGAGCTGGGCTACGGCGCGCCGATGGAGGACGTGGCGCGCCGCGCGCGCGTCGGTGTCGGCACGGTCTACCGGCGCTTTCCCAGCAAGGACGTGCTGGTCCGGCGGATAGCCGAGGAGGAGACCTCCCGGCTGACGGACCAGGCGCGGGCGGCGCTGGGGCAGGAGGACGAGCCGTGGTCGGCGCTGTCGCGCTTCCTGCGGACGTCGGTGGCGTCGGGCGCCGGGCGGCTGCTGCCGCCGCAGGTGCTGCGGGTCGGGGTCGCCGAGGACGGCGACGACGCTCCCGCCGCGGATCTGGCGCGGGTGCCGCAGCAGCGGTCCCAGTCGGCCGGCGGCGAGCTGCGGCTGGTGTCCGAGCCGACCGCGTCCTCCGTCCTGGACGACGCCGGGTCGGCGGCGCTGCTCGACGTGGTGGGCCAGCTCGTGGAGCGGGCCCGGGCGGCGGGCGAACTGCGGCCGGACGTGTCGGTGTCGGACGTGCTGCTGGTGATCGCGACGGCGGCGCCCTCGCTGCCGGACGCGGCACAGCAGGCGGCGGCGTCGGCACGGCTGCTGGACATCCTGCTGGAGGGGCTGAGGTCGCGGCCCTCTTCCTGACGGGTTGCTCCGAACGGGTGATTGTGGGGCGGGGACGTTTCGGCGTTCCCGCCCCGACCCGCACTTTCGTGTTTTCGCGCGGCCGGCACGTCGGCTCCGATGTGGCACTCTGACGCCGTGATCGGGACCGGTTGTGCGGGCGGCGGGGGCTGTGCGCGATGAGCGTTGGCGGGCGGGACGCCTCACAGGACGACGGTGAGGTACGGGCCGGGGGCCGGATCTCACCGCAGGCGCCGGGCCGGGGCGGACGTGCGGAGTTTCTCTCCGGCGGTGTACCGCCCCAGCGTGAGCGGCGCGAGGGCGACATTCTGCCGCCGCGGGAGATCCCGTCGGCCGACGGCGACCTGGTCGCCCGGATGAGCTCGGGCGACGACACGGCGTACGAGGAGCTGTACCGGCGTCACGCCGACGCCGTACGCCGTTACGCGCGTACGTGCTGCCGGGACGCCCACACCGCCGACGACCTCACCGCCGAGGTCTTCGCGCGGATGCTCCAGGCGGTGCGCGGCGGTTCGGGCCCCCGGCACGCCGTCCGCGCCTATCTGCTGACCTGCGTCCGGCGCGTCGCCGCGGGGTGGACGCAGTCGGCCAGGCGGGAGCAACTCGTCGACGACTTCGCGGTGTTCGCGGAGCGCGCCGCCCGCTCCGCCGAGACCGCCGGGCACGACACCCTCGACGAGGGCGCCGACGTGAGCGCGATGCACCAGGCGGAGCGGTCCATGGCGATGCATGCCTTCCGCTCGCTGCCGGAGCGCTGGCAGGCCGTGCTGTGGCACACCGAGGTCGAGGACGAGTCGCCGAGCGAGATCGCCACGCTCTTCGGCCTCGACGCCAACGGCACGCGCGTCCTGGCCAGCCGGGCCCGCGAGGGCCTCAAGCAGGCGTATCTCCAGGCCCACGTCAACGCCACCCTCATGGGCGACGAAGAGTGCGCCCGCTACGCCGACCAGCTCGGCGCCTACGCCCGTCGCCGCCTGCGCACCCGGGCCGAACGGGGCCTGCGCAGGCACCTGGACGAGTGCGCGAGGTGCCGGCTGGCGGCCCTGCAGATCGAGGAGGTCGCCGGCACCATCCCCGCGGTCGTCCCCCTGGCCGTACTCGGCTGGCTCGGCGCACCGGGCTACGCCAAGGCGGCGGCGATCCTGGCGGGAGGCTCGGCAGCGGGCGGCGTGGCCACGGGGGCCACGGGGGTGGCAGGCAGCGGGGCGGCCGGCGTCACGGCTGCGGGCACCGGGGCAACGGGAGCCGCAGGGGGCGCGGCTGGCAGCGCGACAGGCGCGGGCACCGCAACTGCCGGTGGGGCGACGGCAACCAGCGGAACGGCCGGAGCCACAAGTGCGGGCATCACGGCAGGCAGCGGCGCCGGCGGCGCTACCGGCGGCGTCAGCGGCGCGGCGGGCGGTGTCAGCGGCGCTGCCAGCGGTGTCAGCGGGACTGCCGGGGCTGCCGGCGGGGCTGCCGTAGGAGGTGGGGGTTCTTCGGTGGCGGGTGTCGGGGGAAGCGGCGGGGCGGCCTGGGACGCGGGGGGCTTCGCGAACGGCGGCGTGGGAGCCGGTGCCTCCGGCGGGGCGGTCAAGGCCGGTGTCGCCGCCGGGGTGGTGGCCGTGGCCGCCGTCGCGGTGGTCGCTCTCGCGCTCGCCGGTGACGACAGTCCCGGTGAGCGGCCCGAGGCAACGCCCTCCGTCTCGGCGCCGGTCGTCCTGCCGGAAGAGGCGACGCCCAGCCCGGCGCAGCCGCCGATCACGCCGTCGCCGGCGTCCGGCCGCCCGTCGGCGGCGCTGGAAGAACCCCTTTCCGGACCTGCGCAGATCCTTCCCGTCCATGCAGTCGAGCCCGCGCCCACGCCGACCGCCGCCGAGCCTTCGGCGGCTCCGGCGGCCGCGCCGGCGTCCTCTGCGCCCGCCCCGGACCCGACGCCCACCCCTGCACCGCCTCCGCCCGCCCCGGCTCCCTCCGTCTTCCGGTTCGGCGAGCTCGACTTCGACGTCGTGGGCGACGGTTCCCGTCCCGAGATCCGGCTCGCCCGGAGCAGCTGGGTGTGGCAGCACGACCGTGCGGCCGTCGCCGACCGGCGCTTCAGCTCAGGCGTGACCGTGCACGGCGACTCCTCGGTCACCGTCGAGCTGAACCGCGCCTGCACGGCGTTCGACGCCCTGGTGGGCGTGGACGGCCTGACGCGAGGACTCGGCGACGTCTCCTTCGTCGTCCACGCCGACGGAGTCCCGCTGTGGACGTCCGGCGCGCTGGAGGGCGGCGACCCCGCCGTGCCCGTCCATGTGGACCTCGCCGGCCGCAGGACCGTCCGGCTGGACGTGGAGGCGCGCGGCCGCCTCGGTACGGTGGCTCTGGCCGACTGGGCGGAGTCGCGGTTCACCTGTTCCTGAGGGTCACCCGCCGGAGGACACCGCCCGCCGCTGCGGAGCGATCCCCGCGGGGACCGCGCGGGAGCGGGCCGGGGTGCCCGTCCAGCAGGTGCCCCTGCGGGCGAGGAGGCGGCGCAGCCACAGTTCGAGGGAGACGAGGTCGGCGAGGCCGTCCAGCGGAAGGGGTTCGCCGGCGGCCGCCCCGCGCAGCGCCTTGCGGACGACGCGGGCCTCCACCAGGCCGGCCTCGGCGAGGAGGGGTGCGTCGAAGAGGGCGAGCAGCGGGTCCGTGGCCATGCGCAGGCCCGCTCGGGCCGCCGCCGCGGTGGAGGCCTGGGAGGGCGCGCCCCAGCCGGTCGGCAGCTCGGCCACGCCGGCCCCCTTCAGCACGGTGCGCAGGATCGCGGCCCGCGCCCCCGGCTGCACGCGCAGCGTCTCCGGCAGGGCGCGGCAGGCGCGGACGACCTGGTTGTCGAGGAACGGGGCGTGCAGCCGCTGGGAGCGGAGCTCGGCGGCCTGCTCCAGGATGCGCAGGTCCGCCGCGTACCGGGCCAGTGCCGCACGCGCGCGATAGTCGCCGGGGCGCTGGCCGGGCCCCACCCCGGCCCGGTGGGCCGTGCCCTGGAGACGAACCGATACTTCAGCGAGCGCCTCGCCGGTCAGCCAGCGTGCGGCGGGCCCCGGCCCGCCCCAGGCGAGGGCCGCCAGCGAGGCCCCGACGGCTCCCGCCGCGTCCCCGGGGTCGTCGAAACGGCGGTGCAGGAGCCGGTCGGCGAGGTTCTCCACGCCCGCCCGGTAGGGCGTGCGGGCGAGTCTTCGGGCGGCGCCGTACACGCGCGCGGGGACCAGCACGGAGCCGTCCGCCTTGGTGAGGGCGGCGACGGGGCGCACGAGGTGGCGTCTCTTGCGGTCCATCAGCAGGTCGGCCAGGCGCGCCGGGTGGGCGTCGAGGACCTGCCGGGCGCCGTACCCGGTGAAGTGGTCGGCGCTGCCCGCGGCGAGACGGGCGCGGTGCCGGGCGGCGGTCACCAGGCTCGCGCCGGGCTCGTCGGTCAGCGGCCCGTCGAGATCGGCGTACGGCAGCGTCTCCTCGCCCCCGGGGACGACGACGTGGTGCAGGCGCGGGCCGGCCGCGAGGGCGCCGGCCCGCTCCAGTTCCGCTTCGTGGCCGCCGACGGCCAGGTCGTTGAAGGTGACGGCCAGCAGGCGTTCACCGGCGCCCGTGCCGTGGCCCAGGACGGTGCCCGGCATGCCGGGCAGGCCGGCGGCGAGCAGCGCGAGGGTGGTGGAGGCTGGGCCGCCGGAGAGGTCGGCGCCGATGCCGGGCACGGGCATCCCGCGCGCGGCCCGGCGTTCGGCGGGCCCCATTCCGGGCACCGGCCCGGGATCGATGTCGGGGACGTGGCGCGGCGCGGACAGACGCGCGCGTACCGCTTCTACGAGCGCGTCGCGTACGGCGTCCACCGCGCTGTCGGGGTCGACGGGGGCCGCAGCCACGGCGAGCGAGGCGACCTGCTCGTACCCGGCGATCTCGCGCGCCCCGGCGCGCAGGATCAGCGCGTGCCCCGGCGGAATCCGTCGCACGCCGTCGTAGGGGGTGGAGTCGTGGACCGCGGCCGGGACGTCGGGGGCGGCGAGCAGGGCGGCCAGGTGGCCGAAGTCGAGGTTGGCCTCGATGAGGTCGGCCAGCGGCAGGGCGGCCGTCGCGTAGGCGGTGCCGCCGGCCCAGGGGGTGTGGAACACCGGGCGCGCGCCCGCCAGATCACCGCAGACGGTGATGCGGCGTCCGACCTGGACGACCGCGGTGTAGCTGCCCGGCCAGGCCGTCAGATGCCGAAGTGCCCCTCCGCGCGCGGCGAACAGGCCCACGCGCAGCTGTTCGTCGGTGGCGCCGCAGGTGCCGAGGACGGCGACGCGGGTCTGGGCGTCGGCGCGGACGACGCGGACCTCGTCGGGGCGCCAGTCGCCGACCGCCCACAGCGGGTCGGGGTCGCCCCACAGGAGCCGGGAGCCCACGGGGTGGAGGGTCTCGCCGTCGTGACCGATCCGTCCGCCGTCCTCGCCGGCGTAGACCTCCGGGCCGCCGTAGCCGTCATGACGTCCCGTTCCGGGGCCGCCGAGGCCGCCCATGCTCCCCGTCCCGGGGGCGCCAGGGCCGGTGACTCCCGTGGCGGCGCTGCTCCATCCCACCAACCACCGCATCGACGCCTCCACAGGCTGTGGACAACCAGTGCACCGTACGAACGGTTCACATGCTGCCACGAAGAGCGCGCCGCAGAAGGAGGTGACGCCGCTTGCGATCCCCGCAGTGCGCCCCTGGAGCGCCCCCACGCCGACCGGGAGCGTTGCGCGAACTCCCGCACGGGGAGCGCCGGCAGTCGCACACGCCCCGGCGTGCGCGACACGAATGCGCCCCCTGTACGCTCCCTCAAACCGCCTCGTGCGCCGTCGATTTCCATGGTGAGAAGCGCGAACGCCAGCGGAACACAGGGTCGATTTTCGGCCAAATCCGGCACGCGCGACGGCCGTTGACGCAGCCTCGCACACGCTCCGTACACAACCGCGCCCTCGGCCGGGCGCGTCGATCCGGGAGGCGGAGAACGCCCCCCGGACCGCTCCGCCGCCCGCGGGGATTGTGGCGGCGGCATCCCCCAGCCCACTGGATCCAGTACAGCGGGCCGACCCACGCCCGACCATGGAACCGCTCTCCCCAGGGCCGCAGAAGAGCGCACGGGCGGGCGCACGGCCACATGGCGGGAGCACGCCGCAACCGTCCGTGCCGACGCCCGCACTCGCGTACGGACCACAATCCCGCCAACCGGAAGAATGCCCCTTAACGCTTGGGATGCGGCGAACTACGCTGGGTTTACGAATGCCGCGTGGTTATGCCAGCGCGGCAGCCGTCTGTGTCGAGGGGTGGCGCAATGTCCAGGGAGCAACGCGGGCCGAACGAAAAGCTCGGCGCCGTTCTCGCCCTCGCGGGAATCAGCAACGCCGGACTCGCCCGACGTGTCAACGATCTCGGAGCTCAGCGCGGGTTGACGCTCCGCTACGACAAGACGTCCGTCGCGCGCTGGGTGTCGAAGGGCATGGTGCCGCAGGGCGCCGCACCGCACCTCATCGCGGCCGCGATCGGGCAGAAACTCGGCCGCCCGGTGCCCCTGCACGAGATCGGCCTCGCGGACGCGGACCCCGCGCCCGAAGTCGGCCTCGCCTTCCCCAGAGACGTCGGCCAGGCGGTGCGCTCGGCGACCGACCTGTACCGCCTCGACCTCGCCGGCCGACGGGCCGGCGCCGGGGGCATCTGGCAGTCACTGGCCGGTTCGTTCGCAGTAAGCGCGTACGCCACGCCCGCCTCACGGTGGCTGATAACCCCGGCCGACAGTTCGGTGGCGCGGGAGGCGAACTCCGGCGACGGCTCCGGCGCACCGCTCAAGGTCGGCCACAGCGACGTGCAGAAACTGCGCGAGGCCGCCGAGGATGCCCGCCGCTGGGACTCCAAGTACGGCGGCGGCGACTGGCGTTCGTCGATGGTGCCGGAGTGCCTGCGGGTGGAGGCGGCCCCGCTGCTGCTCGGTTCCTACTCCGACGAGGTCGGCCGGGCCCTGTTCGGCGCCTCCGCCGAACTCACCCGCCTCGCCGGCTGGATGGCCTTCGACACCGGTCAACAGGAAGCCGCGCAGCGCTACTACATCCAGGCGCTGCGCCT
This sequence comes from Streptomyces sp. NPDC101166, assembly GCF_044768125.1. Lineage (NCBI taxonomy): Bacteria > Bacillati > Actinomycetota > Actinomycetes > Kitasatosporales > Streptomycetaceae > Streptomyces > Streptomyces sp. NPDC101166. Next base: position 44,037 of record NZ_JBIWPF010000031.1, on the reverse strand, counting down.
CGCGCGTGCCGCCGCCGACGTCCCCCTCGGGGGCTACGTCCTGGCGTCCATGTCCCTGCAGGCGACCTACCGCGGCTTCGGCGACGAGGGCGTCGACCTCGCGCAGGCCGCTCTGGAGCGCAACCGGGGACTGGCCACGGCCCGCACGATGAGCTTCTTCCGCCTCGTCGAGGCACGCGCCCACGCGCGCGCGGGAGACGCCCTGGCCGCCGGCGCGGCCCTCAAAGCCGCCGAGAGCTGGCTGGAGCGCGCCCGCGACGGCGACCAGGACCCGTCGTGGCTCGGCTTCTACTCCTACGACCGCTTCGCCGCCGACGCCGCCGAGTGCTACCGCGACCTGAAGGCGCCGCGCCAGGTGCGCCGCTTCACCGAGCAGGCGCTGTCGAAGCCGACGGAGGAGTTCGTGCGCTCGCACGGGCTCAGGCTCGTCGTCTCGGCCGTCGCCGAGCTGGAGTCCGGCAACCTCGACGCGGCCTGCGAGCAGGGGGTGCGCGCGGTGGAGGTGGCCGGGCGGATCTCCTCGGCGCGCACCACCGAGTACGTCAAGGACCTCCTGCACCGCCTGGAGCCGTACGGCGACGAACCGCGCGTGGTGGAGCTGCGGGAGAGGGCTCGGCCCCTGCTGATGACTCCGGCATAGCGCCCATCGCGCAGTTCTCCGCGCCCCCTCAAGGCGCTGTACCTCCCGGCGTTTGAAGTGACTGTCAGTGGCGCAGGGCACTATCGGAGGCGGAGGTGGTGCAGGTGGTGGCGTACGACTGCGATGTGCTCGTCATCGGGGGCGGCATCGTCGGGCTGTCGACGGCGCACGCGATCACGCGTGCCGCGCCGGGGACACGGGTGACGGTGCTGGAGAAGGAGCCCGGACCGGCCCGGCACCAGACGGGGCGCAACAGCGGGGTCGTCCACAGCGGGATCTACTACCGGCCCGGCTCGCTCAAGGCACGCTACGCGGTGCGCGGCGCCGCCGAGATGATCAAGTTCTGCGCCGAGTACGGCATTCCGCACGCCGTCACCGGCAAGCTGATCGTCGCCACCGATCGGGCCGAGCTGCCCAGGCTCCACGCGCTCGTGCAGCGCGGCCGGGAGAACGGCATCCCGGTGCGCGAGCTGGGCCCCGCCCAGATCACGGAGTACGAGCCGGAGGTGCGCGGGCTCGCCGCCATCCATGTACGCACGACCGGCGTCTGCGACTACACCGCGGTCGCCCGGCAACTGGGCGAGGCGTCGGAGGCGGAGATCCGCTACGGCGCGCAGGTCGTGCGGATCGACCGCCGTCCGGAGCGGGGCGTCGCCGTGCGCACCTCGCGCGGGGACGTCGTGCGCGGGCGGGTGCTGGTGAACTGCGCCGGCCTGTACTGCGACGAGGTCGCCCGGCTCGCCGGGGACGAGCCCGGAGTGCGGATCGTGCCGTTCCGGGGGGAGTACTACGAGCTGGCGCGGCCCTCTCTGGTGCGGGGGCTGGTGTATCCCGTGCCGGATCCGGCGTTCCCGTTCCTCGGCGTGCACCTCACGCGCGGGATCGACGGCGAGGTGCACGTCGGCCCCAACGCGGTGCCCGCGCTGGCCCGGGAGGGGTACGACTGGGGGGTCGTCCGCCCCCGGGAGGCGGCGGCCACGGCGGCCTGGCCGGGGGTGTGGCGGATGGGCCGGCGGCACTGGCGCTACGGGGTGGGCGAGCTGCGGCGGTCGGTGTCGAAGGGCGCGTTCGTCGACGCGGTACGGCGGCTGCTGCCGGCGGTGGAGGAAGAGGACCTGGTGCGCGCGCCGGCCGGCGTCCGCGCCCAAGCGGTGCTGCGGGACGGCGCCCTGGTCGACGACTTCCTGATCCGCGAGGCCCCCCGCACGATCCACGTGCTGAACGCCCCCTCCCCCGCGGCAACGGCCTCCCTCCCGATCGGCCGCGAGGTGGCCCGCAGAGCACTCGGTGCGCTGGGGGCACTGTGAGGGGGTCCGCTGGAGGCTCGAGGACCGGACCCGCGGAGTCCCCTGTAAGGGGGCCTGCCCGGGGCCTCGGCTGAGCGGGCCTACCGGAGGCCTCGGTGAGCGGGCGGGCCGGAAGCCTCGGTGAGCGGGCCTGCCGGAGGTCTCGGTGCGCCGGCGGGCCGGCCCCTGTAAAGCGGGCCCGCGCTGCCCGGGCGGGCCGCTGCCGCGGCGCGTACCCCGCCGTGCCGCCGCAGGTGGCGCAGTCCCGTCGCCGCCGGGCCGGCCGCCCCCTGAGCGGGCCGCGCTGCCCGGGCGGGCCGCTGCCGCGGCGCGTACCCCGCCGTGCCGCCACGGGTGGCGCGGTCCGGTCGCCGTCGGGCCCCGCCTCCCTCGCGGGGGCACGTAAAATCGACCCACTGTGTCTGATTTCCTGAGCTCCGAGTCCTCCGCCCACGGTCATGCCCCGGGTGAGTCCGTCCGGTACACGCGGGCCAAGGGCGAGCCCCGTTTCCCCGACGGGCCCAAGGCCGATCCCGCCGGTTCGCACTTCGAGCGGCGGATCCGCAGTTTCCAGCCCCGGCGGAGCCGGGTGACCGCCGGTCAGGCCGACGCGCTGCAGCGGCTGTGGTCCAAGTGGGGCCTCGACATCGACGGCCGCCCCCTCGACCTGGCCGAGCTGTTCGGCGACGACGGCCCCGTCGTCCTGGAGATCGGCTTCGGGATGGGCGAGGCCACCGCGCAGATGGCCGCCGCCGACCCGGACACCAACGTCCTCGCGGTGGACGTGCACACCCCGGGCCAGGGAAACCTGCTCGCCCTCGCGGACCGCAACGGCCTGGCCAACGTGCGCGTCGGCAACGGCGACGCGATCATCCTGCTGCGCGAGATGCTCGCCCCGGACTCCCTCGGCGGGCTGCGCGTGTACTTCCCCGACCCGTGGCCCAAGAAGCGGCACCACAAGCGGCGCCTCATCCAGCCGGAGTTCCTCGACCTCGCCGCGACGCGGCTGAGGCCGGGCGCGCTCCTGCACTGCGCGACCGACTGGGAGCCGTACGCGGAGCAGATGCTCGAGGTCCTCACCGCGCACCCCGAGTTCGAGAACACCAGCCCGGACGGTGGTTTCGCGCCACGTCCCGACTTCCGTCCGCTCACCCGTTTCGAGGGACAGGGGCTGGACAAGGGTCATGTGGTGAACGATCTGCTCTTCCGCCGCGTACAGCACGGGGAGCGCGGGGATCACTGACCGGCCGAAATCCCCTACACCGCCGTCCTCTCGCTCGTTAGGGTCGATGCCGTGGCCATCAGTCCGCCGTTTCCGCCGTACCCGCCGGACCCCGGCACCGCAGCCGAGGGCGTTGGGCTCCGGCACGCGCACTGGTGGCAGCACAAGTGGGTCCGCTACGGCGCCCTGATCATGCTGCTCGCGCTGTCCGGACTGGTCATCCTGGCCCTCGTCCGGGAACAGACCGGCACGCAGGGGTTCCTGGTGGGCCTCGGGCTCGCGGTCCTGCCCGTGCCGCTGCTCATAGCCGCGTTCCGCTGGCTGGACCGGGTCGAGCCCGGCCCCTGGCGGAACCTGATCTTCGCGTTCGCGTGGGGGGCGTGCGCGGCGGCGCTGATAGCGATCGTCGCCAACAGCTTCGCGACGAGATGGATCGCGACCTCGACCGCCGACCCCTCCAGCGCGGACACCCTCGGCGCGACGGTGATAGCCCCGGTCGTCGAGGAGTCCGCGAAGGCGGCGGCCGTGCTCCTCGTCTTCCTGTTCCGCAGGCGGGACTTCACCGGGCTGGTGGACGGCGTCGTGATCGCCGGCGTCACCGCCACCGGCTTCGCGTTCACCGAGAACATCCTCTACCTCGGCACCGCGTTCGGCACCGACCAGCTCAGCGGCGACAGCGGCATCGCCTCGGTGACAGCGGCGACCTTCTTCGTACGCGTCATCATGTCGCCGTTCGCGCACCCCCTGTTCACCGTCCTGACCGGCATCGGCTTCGGCATCGCGGCGCTCTCCGGAGAGGGCCGGCGGGTGCGCCGTGTCCTCCTCCCGCTGGGCGGACTGCTGCTCGCTATGGGCATGCACGCCTTCTGGAACGGCTCGTCGGTCCTGGGCGCGTGGGGGTTCTTCGCGGTGTACGGGGCGTTCATGGTGCCCGCGTTCGGCGTGCTGACCTGGCTGGTGGTGTGGACGCGGCAGCGCGAGCTGGGCACGGTCCGCGAGGAGCTGCCCGTGTACGCGGCGGCCGGCTGGATCACCCCGGCGGAGCCGTACGCGCTCGGCTCGATGCGGGCGCGCCTGCTGGCCCGCAAGTACGCCCGGCAGCACCTGGGCAAGCCCGCCGCGCGGACGGTCACGCAGTACGAGGCCTACGCGACGTCGCTGGCGTTCCTGCGGCACCGGGGGCGGCTCGGCCGGGCCGGCGCCGACTTCGTCTCCCGCGAAAGGGAACTGCTCGACGAGCTGTGGCGGCGCAAGGACGTGGCCCGGCCGGCGCTGGAGCACGCGGCCCGTATGACGGCCCCTCCGGTACCGGTGACCGTGCCGCCCTGGCCGGTCCACGGGATGTACGGGCACCCGGCGCCGGGGCCCTTCCCGCAGCCCGGCCCCGGCGGCCCGGGGTCGTACGGGGGCTACGGGGCGCCCGGGGCTTACGGGTCGCACGGGGCACCCGGCGCCTACGGGTCGCATGGCGTGCCCGGCGCCTACGGGTCGTACGGGGGGCACCCGCACGCCGCCGGGCCCACGGGACAGCCGGAGCACGCCGGGCAGCCCGGGTACGCGGGGCAGCCCGCACCCGTGGCCGGACCCGGATACACCGGGCACACGGGGCTTCCGACCTACCCGGGCCACACCCCCTACGGGTGAACCCGAGGAACGGCACCCGCCCTCAGGCGTCCTGACACTCGTGCAAGGCCCACGGCACTCCGGCGCCGCTCACGCGGACGCCTCCGTCAGCCGCGCGACCTCCGCCTCCGTCAGTTCGAGTCCGCCCACCGCGAGCAGCGCCGGCAGCTGGTCCACCGTCCGCGCGGAGGCGATCGGCGCGGCCACCGTCGGCTGGGCGGCGAGCCAGGCCAGGGCCACCGTGGCGACCTCGGCGTCGTGCGCTCGGGCGACCTCGTCCAGGGCGACCAGGACCCGCCGGCCCCGCTCGGTCTGAAGGTGCTTGGCCGCGCCCTCGGCCCGCGCGCTGTCGACCGTCGCGCCGGGCCGGTACTTGCCGGTGAGGAAGCCGGAGGCGAGCGAGAAGTAGGGGACGGCGGCGAGTCCGGCCTCGGCGGCGGCGTCCTGCAGCGCGCCCTCGTAGGTGTCGCGGGAGACCAGGTTGTAGTGCGGCTGGAGGGCCACGTACCGGGCTAGCCCCTCACGGTCGGAGAACTCCAGGGAGGCGCGCAGGCGATCGGGCGAGATGTTGGAGGCGGCGATGTGCCGCACCTTGCCCGCCTTCACCAGCTCGTCGAGCGCGCCGACGATCTCCTCGACGGGGACCTCGGGCTTGTCGAAGTGGGTGTAGTAGAGGTCGATGTGGTCGGTGCCGAGGCGGCGGAGGGAGGCGTCGGCGGCGGCCTTGATGTTGGCGGCGGTCAGCCCCTGGTAGTCGGGGTGCTGACTGACCTTCGTCGCGACGACGACGTCGTCGCGGTTGCCGCGCGCCTTGAGCCACTTGCCGATGAGGGTCTCGGACTCACCGCCGCTGTTGCCCTCGACCCAGGCGGAGTAGGAGTCGGCGGTGTCGACGAAGTTGCCGCCGGCGGCCGTGTAGGCGTCCAGGACGGCGAAGGTGGCCGCCTCGTCGGCGGTCCAGCCGAAGACGTTGCCCCCGAGGGCCAGCGGGAAGACCTCGAGGTCGGAGGAACCTAGCTTGCGCAGAGAAGTCATGCCTCACTTCAACGCGACGGCCGGAGGCGCGCATTCCGCACCTCCGGCCAAGAGTTCGCAAACGTCAGGGCAACCTCAGGGGTTGAGCCCCTTGTCCCGCAGCCAGGCCGCCGGGTCGATGCCGGAGCTGCCGCCGCCGGGGTGCACCTCCAGGTGGAGGTGGGCGCCGGTGACGTTGCCGGTGGCGCCGACGCGGCCGATGACCTCGCCGGTGGTGACCTTCTGGCCGACGCTGACGCTGATGGAGGACTGGTGGGCGAACCAGATCTCGGTGCCGTCGTCCAGGGTGAGCTCGGTCTTGTACCCGTACGACCCGTCCCAGCCGGCCGAGGTGATCGTGCCGCTGTGCACGGCCTTGATCAGGGTGCCGGTGGGGGCGGCGAAGTCGAGCCCGGTGTGGTGCCCGGAGGACCAGTAGGCGCCGGCCTCACCGAACGTCGAGGTGAGGGTGTACGAGGAGGTCGGCAGCGTGTACTGGCCGGCGAGCTTGGCCAGGCGCGCGGCCTCGGCCTTCTCCGCGGCTTCCTCGGCGGCCTTCTCCTTCGCGGCGGCGGCCTTGGCCTCCGCCTCCTGCTTGGCCTTCGCGGCCGCGTCGGCCTCGGCCTTGACGGCGGCCGCCTGGGCTGCCGCGGCCGCCTTGGCCTCGATCTGGGTCTGCTGCGACTCGGCCTGCGCCATGATCCGGCTGCGGAGCACCTCGCCGGCGTCGGTGGTGCTCTCGGCGACGGTCTGGTCCACGGCCGCGGCGGCCACCGGCTCGGCGGCGACGCTGCCGAAGGCGGCGAGGGCCGGCGCGCTCTCCTGGGGGGTGTCATCGTCGGAGATGAGGGAACCCACGGAGGGGAGGTCCGGCATGGAGATGGAGACCGGCGGCTTGCCGGTGTTGGCGCTGGCCATGCCGGCGCCGCCGACGGCGGCTATGACGCCGACGCCGAGAACGGTGGAGCTACGGGCGAGGCCGCCGCGCTGCTTGGCGACACGATGCCGGCCGCGAACCGGGCGAACGGACTCCGCGGTGGGGTTCCATTCCTCCCAGGGGCCCTCGTCGGTGCGGTAGCTGCCATAGCCGAACGTCTGGCTGGGCACGGAGGGGGCTTCTGCGGCAGGCCGGTTGGACGCCACGCGGGCGTACTCCTTTCCTTCCGTCGCCTACCGGGTTAGCTGACGGGTTCGGAGCGGGAAGGTCTCCTACGCGCGTAAACCGGCCGTTGTCATACGGCGGCTACGCGTGATTCACCCCATGGTGGTGGTTCCCCGGTTCCCTTGCGGGATTCGGCGCGTGCGCACGGAGCCGACTCTTGTGTCGGCTGGGACGACCGCGCTGCGTTATCGAACGTTAATAGACTCCGGGGCATGTTTCCAAGCCGTTCTTCTTGATCAACAACATTTCTGGCCTGGACGTTCTCCCCAGGAGCGGTGAAAAACGGGCGAGTTGACCGCCCCCTCCACCCCCACGGGTCACCCCTGAACCGGACACCGCAGGTGACGGGCGCTCAGGCGTCGTGCACAGGGCGCTCGCCCGATCACTGGACGTGATGATGATCAAGGAAGGCCACTCCTCCCGGGCGGTACACGCCGTAGCTCTCCGGAGGGAGACGCACCGAGGGCCGGAACCCAATGGGTTCCGGCCCTCGGCCTTCAGTAGCGGGGACAGGATTTGAACCTGCGACCTCTGGGTTATGAGCCCAGCGAGCTACCGAGCTGCTCCACCCCGCGTCGGTATGACACCAGTGTAGACCATGCGCGGGACCCCGATTGACCACCGGCCTGTCAGGGGCGCTCAGGGCCCCGGACAGGCCGGACACCGGGGTGCGCTCAGGGCGCCGACAGGTGGCTGTTGGGAGCTTTGGCGCGCTCCTCGTACTCGGGCAGCACCAGCACCTCCACACCCGCGGACGCCAGTCGCCCGCTGCCGTCGGCCTCGCGGACGAAGGTGTCCGGCTCCCGCCAGGCCGTCACCACACGGCGGACGCCCGCGTCCAGGATCAGACGGGCGCAGGGGGCCGGCCGGGAGGAGCGCTGGGCGCAGGGCTCCAGGCTGCTGTACACGGTCGCCGTGGCCAGCCGGGGATCTGCGGGGTCGATCTTCGCGAGGGCCGCCTCCTCAGCGTGGACGACCGGATCGCCGGCCTCCCGCGAATGACCGCGCGCCAGCTCCGTCCCGTCGGCGGCCACCACCACCGCGCCGACGCTGAACGCGGTCCGCGACGGCGGGCAGGCGGCCGCCAGCTCGCAGGCGAGGGCCAGCCAGTGCCGGTCGGCTGCGACGGGCAGCGGGCCGGCGCCGGGCGCGGTGGGCTCGTAGCGGGTGAGGACGACGTCCTCGATGCGCCGCGTCTCGACCAGCCGCAGCCGTCCGCCCTGGTAGCCGCCGGGGCCGAAGAGGCGGGGCGCGTCGGCGTCGCCCACGAAGAGGGGGGCCAGGACGAGCTGGATCTCGTCGGCGAGGCCTTGCTGGAGGAGCTGGGTGTGGATCGTCCCGCCGCCCTCGACCATGAGGCGCCGCACACCCCGGACGTCATGCAGGTGTTCGAGGAGCCGGCGCCAGTCCAGGGCCGGGCCGAGCGGGACGACGTCGGAGGCGATGCCGAGCGAGCGGGCGCGCCCGGTGCCCTCGTCGGTGGTGTAGACGACCTTCTCGCCGCCCGTGTGCCAGAAGTTCGCCGCCGGGTCCAGCTCGCCGGTGCCGCTGACCGTGACCTTGAGCGGGTACTCCGGGCGGCCCGCGGCGACCCGGGAGGCCCTGCGGTCCGGGGAGTTGACCAGGAGCCGGGGGTTGTCCGCGCGGATGGTGCCGGCGCCGACCAGGATGGCGTCCACCGAGGCGCGCACCTCGTCGACCCGGTCGAAGTCGGCGGGGCTGGAGAGCAGCAGGCGGTCGGGGCCGGTGTCGTCCAGGTAGCCGTCGAGGGAGACGGCGGCGGACAGCAGGACGTACGGGTACGGCATCGCGCGACCTCTCCCTTGGTTCAAGTTTGAAACAAACTTACACTGGTGGCATGACGACCCGCTGGCTCACCCCCGAGGAGCAGCGCGCCTGGCGCGCTTACGTCGCCGGCTACCTCCTCCTGGAGGACGCCATCGACCGGCAGCTCCAGCAGGAGGCCGGCATGCCGCATCTCTACTACTCCATCCTCGCGAACCTCTCCGAGTCGCCGAAACGCCGGCTGCGGATGACGGACCTCGCCGAGCGGCTGAAGATCACCCGCAGCCGGCTGACGTACGCGGTCACGCGACTGGAGAAGGACGGGCTGCTGCGGCGCGAGGACTGCCGCTGGGACCGGCGGGGGAGCGTCGCGGTCCTGACCGACGAGGGCATGACGGTCCTGGAGAACACGGCGCCCGGCCATGTCGACACGGTCCGGGCCTTCCTGTTCGACCGGCTCACCCCCGAGCAGGTGGGGCAACTGGAGGAGATTTTCACGCAGGTCACGCGGGGACTCCAGGGCGACGGCGCAGAGAGCGCGCCGGAGGACCTCCCCTGGCGTCGCCGGTCGTCGCCGTGCTCCGGGAACGAGTGAGGCCGGCCGCCCGCACCCGCGCGCCGCATGGCCCACGTCACAACCGACGGCAGTTGCTTCAAACTTAAAGCATGGGATAGCGTCAGGCTCGGTCGATCTGCTTCAAAACTGAAGCATCCGTTCCCGGACCGGGAGGACCCTCATGCCCGACACCCCTGCCGCCACCCCGCGAGCCCGAGTCCGGGTGCCGCTGCGCTTCGGCGACGGATACTCCGTCGACGCCGAACTGGTCACCTTCCACGGCCTGGCCGACGGCCAGGAGCACGTCGCCGTGGTCCTCGGCGACCCCGGCCCCGTCCCCCTGGTCCGACTGCACTCCGAGTGCCTGACCGGCGACGTCTTCGGCTCCGCCCGCTGCGACTGCGGTCCCCAGCTGCGCGAGGCGGTCGAACGCATCGCCGACCGCGGTGGCGTGCTGCTCTATCTGCGCCAGGAGGGCCGCGGCATCGGCCTCTACAACAAGCTCGACGCGTACGCCCTCCAGGACCAGGGCCTGGACACCTACGAGGCGAACGCCGCGCTCGGCCTGCCGGAGGACGACCGCGACTACACGGCCGCCGCCCAGATGCTGCGCGCCCTGGGCATCTCCGGGCTCGACCTGCTCTCCAACAACCCTGACAAGGCAGGCCAGTTGCGGGCGCTGGGCATCGACGTCCTCGACCGGGTGCCGACGGGCGTCTTCACCACCGAGCACAACGTCCGCTACCTGCGGGCGAAGGTCCTCCAGACCCAGCACACGCTGCCGCTGGCGAGTCTCACCGAACTGAGCGTCGGCTGAACCCCCCTGACGCCGCGGGACTAGACCGTCTCCACGACCCGGAACGCCAGGCACACCACGGGCGTGTCGTCCTCCACCGGCGCACCCTCGGAATCCCAGAAGCGGCGGTGTCCCGCCCGCCACTCCTCCAGGTCGGCGTCGCCTTCCCCCTCGGCCGCCGCGTGCGCCCAGGTCACCTCGGCGAAGGCGGTCCGCTCGACGCCGGTGACCTCGACGGTCGCGACGCGCACACCGTCGACGTCGACCAGAGCGAGACGCTCACCGACGTACTCCAGCCCCTCGGTCTCCTCCACGTACTCCGCGAGCAGCCCGGTCGTGGCCCTCTTCGCCCCGTCGAGGACGAGGGAGTTGAGCCTCACCCGCATCTCGTCCGGGCTGCCGAGCTCCAACGCCCGCATACCGTCGACCCGTGGCCACATCGTCGTCTCCTTGCCCGTAGGGGTCCGGCTCAGGGCCCGCCTGCACCGGCCGGCGGGCCGCCGAACGCGGCCACCCGAGCAGCATGATGGTCCCCGCACCGACGATCACACCACTGCATATCGCCTACACGCCGTGCGCCCGCGCCACCAGATAAGGGTCACGCCCCAGCGCCTCCCGACTGCCGAGCAGAGTGCCGACCGCGAGCCCGAGGGCGGGCAGCACCAGAGCGGACGCGGCCCAGCCGATCCCCGGCAGAGCGTCGAGGGGGGCGATGGGGAGCCCCAGCAGGCCGCTGAGCGGACGAGCCAGCGCCGACGACGTCCCGGCCCCGACGAGCACACCGGCAAAGCCTGCCGCCCCGCCGGTCAGCACGGCCTCACCGAGCAGGATCCACCGCAGCTCGCCCCGCCCGGATCCGAGAATCCGCAACACAGCGAACTGCCCGATCCGCCCCCGGACGCTGTCCCCGGCCCGCACCGCGCCCAGCACCACGGCGCCCACCGCGAGAACCAGCACGCCGGCGCGCATGGCGAGGTCCGCTGCCCCGAAGAGCCCCGGCAGGTGCCGCACCCTGTCGGACACGGGAGACGCCGAGAACCCGTCCCGCCGCAGGGCCGCGACGGCGGCCGCCACATCCCGCTGGTGACGGACCACGACGACGGCGGACCGCGCCCCCTCCGTGTCCCGGAAGACCTCCGCCGTCTGCCCGGCCCGCGCGGCCGCCAGGAAGGCCGCCGTTCCCTCGGTGAGATAGGCCGTCCCCGGCCCGTCGACCTGCCAGCCGGGGTCGTACAGCCCGACGACCTTCAGCCGCAGCACCTCCGTCTCTCCGGAGGCGCTCCCGGTCGCCCTGGTGTATCCGAAGGCGAGGGACCGTCCGAGGAACGGCCGGAAGTCGGTCCCCTGCGCGGACGCGGGCAGGACCACCTCTCCCTCCGAGAGCGGTCCGGAGGGCGCCGCGCCCTCGACGTAGGGCAGATCATCGCCCGGCGTCAGCGTGTGACTGGGCAGGTCGTAGGTGCCGTCTTCCTCGGCGTACAGCACGGAGACATAGTCGGCGACGACCTCGCGGACGCCGGACACGCCTTCGGCGTCCCGCAGGGCGGAGGCGGTCAGGGGCCGCACCGACGCATCCCCCTCGAACGCGGACAGCTCGATCTGCGTCAGGCCGCCCGACCCCAGCACGTCCCGCTCCACTGCCCCTGCGGCGCCGCCGGCCACACCGGCGGCCGTGGTCAGGAGGGCGGCGAGCACGGCGAGGGCGGGCAGCCCCCGACGCAGGGACCGCGGCTCACGCACCCATGTGTACAGACACCACCGACTCATCCCAGAGCTCCCTCGTCCGCCGTCCCATGTGCACCGGCACCGGTTTCGGCGCCGACCTTGTCGAGCACACCGGCGTCGAGCACATAGCGCTCGTCGCACGCCTGCGCGACGGCGCCCGCGTGCGTGACGAGCAGCACCGCGGCGCCCCGCTCGGCGCAGGCGCGGAGGGCACGCATGACGGAGTCCGCGTTGTCGGGATCCAGTCCGGAGGTCGGCTCGTCGGCCAGTACGAGCGCCGGCTTCTTCACGGCGGCGCGTGCGACGGCGACCCGCTGCCGCTGCCCCCCGGACAGCTCGGCCACCGGCGAGCCGGTCAACTCCCCCATCCCCAGGTCGGCGAGCAGCTGTTGGGCCACGGCCCGGTGCCGGCCCAACCGGGGCCCGAAGGCGGCGGCGACGTTCTCCCACGCGTTGAGGAAACCGAGCAGCCCCAGATCCTGGAGAACGATGCCGACCGAACGCCGCCGCAGCAGATCCCGCTCGATCCCGGCAAGGCGCGCGGTGTCCGTCCCGGCGATGCGCAAAGTCCCGGCGTCCGGCGAGAGGATCAGCCCGAGCAGAGCCAGCAGCGTGCTCTTCCCCGACCCCGAGGGCCCTTCGACGGCTGCCATGACCCCGGCGTCGAGCCGTAGATCCGCGGATACGAGACCGCCGCCCGACCCGCCGTACCGGAAGGCGAGGCCTTCGGCCAGGACGGGTGGAGCTGAGTCGGTGCACATGGGGGAGGCGTCCTTCCGAGAGGGGCCCCGGGCGTGGGGCCGGAGTTCGGCGTCAGGCGAGGAGGTAGTAAGCGGCTCGGGTCGCCTCGGCGGACGCGGCACCGCCCGGCGCGTCGGCGTACAGATCGGGGTACTTCGCGTCGCGGTAGCGGTCGAGCAGACGGGGGAGCCCGTCCCACCACGTTTGCGGGATGCTCCGGTCGGAGGCGAGCGCCGCCTGGACCGCGTCGGAGGCGGTCGCCAACTTCCCCTCACGCAGGGCCCGCTGGGCCTGCCCGATGAGATCGGCGTGCGCGGAGAGCTGCCGCGCCCGGCTCGCGCAGCCCGCGTCGGCGAGGACGACCACGATGCGCAGCGAGGCGTCGGACAGTACGGCGTCCTCGCCGGCGGGCAGGTCGACGGCGGTGCGCGGGCATCCCAGCCCGAACTCCGCACGCGCCGCCATGGTTCCGTACCAACTCCGCTGGTTCGCCTCGGTGAGGCGGGTCGGAACCGCCAGCGCGGCGGCCTCCTTCACGCCCTTGTCCGCCTGCGGTCCGCAGGCCAGGGACAGCCGGTGGCACGTCATCGCCAGCAGAAGCCGGTCCGAGGCCTCGAGTGCGGGATCGGAACCCATCTGCCGGAGACGCTTCTTGAGCCAGTGTGGGGTGTGCGCCTGCCGGGCGCTGGCGGTGAGGGCACGGGCGGCTTCGTAGGTGGCGGTGAGGGTGCCGAGCTGCGTCGGCGCCTTGGCGACGAGGCCGTCGGGACGGACGTCGCCGACAGCGGTGGGCAGCGAGGACGCCGGGCGGTCGGCCGCCAGCATGAGCGCACGCCTGGCCAGCCACCGGGTCTGCGTGTCCGGATCATGCAGGACCGGCAGCAGACAGGTCTGCGTCTGCCGCGTCACCTGCCGACGCAACAGAGCCAGCGCGGCACGCTGAACAGGTTCTACGGCCGTGCAGTCGGCTGCCGCGGCGGTGTCGGCGTCCCTCAGTGCCCGCGTGGCACGGGCCTTCACTCCTACGTCCCGCAACGCCTCGACGGCGTAGAGCGCCGGCGCAGGCTGCTCGGCCCGAGCGGTGTCGGCCGCGAGGCGGTCGAGCGTCGCGCGGGGCACCTCGTCGTCGACGCCCAGACAGGTCACCGTACGGAGGAAGGCGGCACGGGTGGCGAGCGAAGTCAGGGCGTCGTCCCCGCGGTCCGGTGCCCGCAGGTAGGCGAGAGCCTCGCTCACCGCCCGGCGCCGGAGCCCGGCCCGCTCCAGAACCTCTCCCACACCCAGGCTGTTCGAATCCGCCAGCGCCAGGCACACGTAGTGCGCCTGCCACGCGGGAGTGTCCAGCATGTCGGTGCGGACGAGGTCCGCCAACGCCTCCCCGTCGAGCGCCGGGACCTCACCGCCGGCGAGGGCCGCCTCCAGCCGTCCGAACGCGGTCGGATACAGGGCGGGGTCCCGCCCCACGTCGGTACGGCCCGCGCGCACCAGATCGTTGGCGCCGCGCAGCGCGTCGAGCTGCGCGGCCAGGTGGCTGCCCGGAGGTTCCGGACGTTCGACCACTCCGCCGCCGGTCATCGAGACGGCGAGCGCCCCGGCGGCCACCGCCATCGCTCCCGCGGCGAGCGCATGACGACGGCTCGGACGGCGCGCCCCGCCCGGAAGAAGACTGCTCCTCACGCGGCCGCTCCGCTTCACCTCGTCGCTCAGTCGTTGGCGCAAGCGGAAGCGAACGCTTTGACACCGGATTTGAAGGCGCCGCCGTCGGAGCAGGTGGTGATGCTCGTGTTCAACGAACCGCCCGGGTCGGCGATGCCGTTGATGTCGGCGATCCAGGTGTTCTCGTTGGTCCAGCTGACCTGCCGGGTGTTCTCACTCACCTGCGTCCCGCTGGGACTCAGCGCAAGGGTGGCCTGCCAGCCGTTCGCCTTGACGGTGGCCATGTTGGTGATCTTGCTGACGTTGTACTTCACGCCGCCCTTCTTGGCCTTGGTGGAGGTCTTGAAGGAGCACTTGTCGGCGTAGGCGCTGCACTGCCAGGCGTTCACCTCAAGCTTGGCGCCGGTGCCGGGCAGAGCCGTCGAGGCGGAGTCGGAGATGGCCACGCTCGGCGTGACGTACCCCATGACCAGCGCCGAGACGAGCCCCGTGGTCAGCAACGTCCTCTTCATCGTCGATCCCCCGTGTTCATGCGTCACCGTCCACACGTCCTTGATTCAGACGCCGCACAGTACATGCCGCACATTCCAGAACATGTGCCTGAAAACGGCACAGCAACGCGCCCGTCCCCGACACCGCCAACCCGGCGACGAGAGCACCCCACCCGAGGCCAGGGCGCGTTTCCGGCCCGAAAGACAGCACCACGCCCAGCCACCCCGAACCCCCGGCATCGACCGCCGAAGGCCGGCGCTGATTCACCCGCGAGAGGTAAGCCGACTGACGAAGCGGTCGTGGCGCTGTCTCACCTGCCCGCGGACCTCGGCCCAGCCGTCCAGGGAGCAGCGGAGGAGATGACGCATACGACGAACTCAGTGCCGTCCCAAGGGCACAGGCCCGGAAACGAAGCGGCGCCCGGATCAGCCGAGGCTGGTCCGGGCGCCGCTTGGCAGGTCGGGGAGAGTGCCCCTCTCCCCTGCGTCCGTAGGCCCTGTGGGACTCGAACCCACAACCAATGGATTAAAAGTCCACTGCTCTGCCAATTGAGCTAAGGGCCCAGGCGATGTTGCCTCCCCGAGCATAGCGGGACGTGGCCGTGTCTCCGATCGGGTATCGGGGACACGGCCCTGTCAGCGGTCGGGAAGGGGAAGGAAACGGGCGCTTCGGGCGTCGTTTTCGCGCGTGGTGAATGCGGAAGGGCCCCGTGACATCTCGTGTCACGGGGCCCTTCGCTGCCTCAGCCGGCCTCAGTCGGCCTCAGCGCTGCTCAGCCGTTGCGCTTCCAGCGCGGCTTGTCCTCGCGGCGGCCGATGGAGCCGCCCCCGCGGTGGTCGTCGCGGCGGCCGTACGGGCGGTCGTGGCCGCCGGTGCGGAAGCCCGGGCGGTCGTCGCGGCGGTCGCGGTTGAACGGACGGTCGCTGCCACGGTGCCCGCCGCGCTCGTCCCGCCCGCGGAAGCCACCACGGTCGTCACGGCGCTCGAAGGAACGGCCGCCACGGTCACCGCTGCGGTCGCGGTCGCGGTTGAAGCCACCACGGTCGTCACGACGCTCGAAGGAACGGCCACCGCGGTCGTCCCGACGGTCGTCACGACGCTCGAACGAACGGCCGCCACGGTCACCGCCGCGGTCGCGGTCGCGGTTGAAGCCACCACGGTCGTCACGACGCTCGAAGGAGCGACCACCGCGGTCGTCCCGACGGTCGTCACGACGCTCGAACGAACGGCCGCCACGGTCACCGCTGCGGTCGATGTCCCGCGCGGCCGGCTGCTCCGGCACGGACACCTCGGCCACCGCCGGCGCCTCGACGGCCTCGACGGCCGCCGCCTGCGCCTCGGCCACCGCCGCCTCGGGGTCCTCGCCCCGCTCGCGCGCGACCCGGGCGACCAGCCGGTCGGCCTCCTCGCGCAGCTCGGTCGCACGACGCTGCGCGCGCTCCAGCTGCTTGGTGAGCTGAGAGACCTCGCGCTCGGCCTGCTGCGCGGCGTTACCCGCGGACTCGGCCTGGACCTCCGTCATCGAGCGGGCGCCGGTGATCTCGGCGACCTCCGGGTCGAAGGCGGCCCCGCCCTGGATGATGTGACGCCCGGCGTCGACGCCCGCGTCCTCCATCAGGCGGAAGATCTGGCGCCGCTGGTGCGGCAGGGAGAGGGAGACGACCGTGCCGGTGCGGCCCGCGCGGGCGGTGCGGCCGGCTCGGTGCAGGTAGTCCTTGTGGTCGCCGGCCGGGTCGACGTTCAGCACCAGGTCGATGCCGTCGACGTGGATGCCGCGGGCCGCCACGTCCGTCGCGACCAGCACGTTGACGTAGCCGTCCTTGAAGTCGGCCAGCGTCCGGGTGCGCGCGCCCTGGGTCATGCCGCCGTGCAGCGCGTCCGCCTTCACGCCCGCCTCGCACAGCTGCTCCGCGACGCGGTCCGCGCCGAGCTGGGTGCGGACGAAGATGATGGTGCGGCCCTTGCGGGAGGCGATCGCGGCCGTGACCGGCGCCTTGTCCTTGGGCTTCACGATCAGGATGTGGTGCGACATGGTCGTGACGTTGCCCTGGGCACTGTCGACCTCGTGCGTGACGGGGTTGCTCAGGTAGCGCTTGACCAGCGTGGAGATCTCGTTCTCCATCGTCGCGGAGAACAGCATCCGCTGACCGCCGGCCGGGACCTGGTCGAGCAGCTCCGTCACCTCGGGCAGGAAGCCCAGGTCGGACATCTGGTCGGCCTCGTCGAGGACGGAGATCTGCACGTCCTCCAGCGAGCAGGCGCCGCGGTTGATGATGTCGCGCAGGCGGCCGGGCGTGGCGACCAGGATGTCGACGCCGCGTTCGAGGGCGTAGATCTGGTTGCCCATCGACGTACCGCCGCAGACGACCTTCATCTTGAGGCCGAGGACGTCGCCGTACGGCTGGAGCGCGTCGGCGACCTGCATGGCCAGCTCGCGCGTCGGGGTCAGGATGACCGCGCGCGGCTTCTTCTTCTCGGTGCGGCCGCCGGCCAGCGTGGCCAGGGTCGGCAGACCGAAGGAGAGGGTCTTGCCGGAGCCGGTGCGGCCACGGCCGAGGATGTCCTTGCCGGCCAGGGCGTCCGGAATGGTCGCCGCCTGGATCGGGAAGGGGGTGGTCACGCCGTTCTGCGCCAGCTTGCGCACCACGCCCTCGGGCAGGCCGAGGTCCGCGAAGGTGAGCTCGGGCGTCTCGTCGACCTGAGTGTCGGCGGCCTCGTCGTTCACGAGGTCGGCCTCGACGTTCTCGGGCACGACGGCGTGATCAGTACTGGAAATGGACATGCGAATGCGAAACCTTCCGGAGTCTCGTCGGCACGCGCCCGTCAACTCCGTGTTCGCATTACGACCGCCTCTATGCGGTCCGCCGCCACGGCAAGGGAGAGTACGCGCCACACGGCGCGCTCTGCGGTGGCGCCGGGCAAATGGGATCAAACGATCTACCACCATACGCACCCTGCATCCCCTAAGGCAAACCGAGTCCTGTAGACGTACGTCACATCGGGCACAGCCGACCTCGCGCCGCGGCGCACCCCGCTCGAAGGCGAACGAGCCGCCGCCGCAACGCCCTTGAGCCGGAGCTCCTACACCGGCACCCCCGCCACCGGCGCCGGCTCCCGCTCGACCAGCTGCGGCGCCGGCTCCTCGTGCGCCGACGACGACGGCTCGGCGACCGTCGGCTCCGGCACGGAGGGCAGGGGCGGGTCCGGCTGCGGGATCGGCGTCTGCGGTTCGGCGGGGCGTGTGGGCGCCGGTTCCTCCTTGGGCGGTTCCGGCGCCCCCGGCTTCTCGCTCTGCCCGGGCTTGCCCGGCTGCGTCCTCGCCGACGGCGCCGCGCTCACCTTCGGCGAGGCGGATTCCGACGGGGCAGCCGACGCGCCCGGCTCGCCCTTCTTGCCGCCCTTGCCCCGCCCGTGCCGGCTCTCGCCGCCCGCCGTGGCGAAGCCGTGCCCACCGGCCGAGCCTCCGCCCCCGTGGTCAGCCGCCTCACCGCCCCGATGCCCGGCCGAGTGCGAGGGCCGGACCCGGCCGCCCTCGTCGTCGCCCACGCTCATGCAACCGGCGGCCGCTGCGACGACCAGGACCGTGGCGGCCAGGCGAACGGGTAGGTACAAGGGGCGCACGGGCCACCTCCGGTGACGAAGCGGGAGTCAACCACTTCAACTCCCGCCACCCGCAGGAGGACACGCGTCCCGAAGGCCCGGCCCGCCCGCACCCCCTCAGCCGCATCCGGACACCAGCGGCTCAGCGGCCCGAGCGACTCAGCCGTACCCAGCGGCTCAGCGGCTCAGCGGCTCAGCGGCCCGAGCTACTCAGCCGTACCCCAGCGCGTGCAGCCGCGCGTCGTCGATCCCGAAGTGATGGGCGATCTCATGCACCACCGTCACCTCGGTCTCCGCGACGACCTCCTCACGCGTGGCGCACATCCGCAGCGTCGGCCCCCGGTAGATCGTGATCCGGTCCGGCAGCACCCCCGCGTACCACTCGCCGCGATCGGTCAGCGGAGTCCCCTCGTACAGCCCGAGCAGCTCGGGATCGTCCGCGGGCGGTTCGTCCTCGACGAACACCGCGACGTTGTCCATCAGCCGCGTCAATTCCGGCGGAATCCGGTCCAGCGCCTCGGCGACCAGTTCCTCGAACTCCTCGCGCGTCATCTCCAGCACACGCCCATTCTCCGGTACGACACCGACGTACGAGGGGTGCGAACGGCCCGCATATCCGGTCGCACGCTTGGGCATACGCGACGAATGGTCCGCGTCCGCGTCCCCCTCCGCGCCTCCGCCGCCGCCCTGAACCCCATGAAGCACCGCAAGCACCCGGGCGAGCCCGGCTCCCGCGCCGCCGCTCCCCGCACCGTCCCCGAACTCGCCGCCCGGCCCCGCCCGTGGACCCGCGCTCTCGGTCTCACCGCCGTCGTCCTGCTCGGCGCCTGGCTCGGGCTGCTGATCGTCGGCAACGTCCGCGCCCCCGTCGGACCGATGAACACGACGATGACCCTGCGCCCCTCCACCACCGGCGGCACCAAGATCAACGTCTCCCCGCTGGGCGCCCTCCAACTGGACAGCCACACCGGACCCGTCCGGCTGGACGTCAACGTCGACCAGCTCGACCCCGTTCGCGCACAGGCCCTGGTCGACCACCCCGAGCGCCTCTCCGGCCTCCAGGACGAGATCGCCCGCGACGTCGAGCACGGCACCCTCGACCTCGCCGTCCGCTCCTGCGTCGCCGTCGTCACCGGCGCCACCGCGCTCGGCCTCGCCGTCTACCGCCGCCCCCGCCGCGCCCTCGCCGCCGGCGGCCTCGCCCTCGGCCTCCTCGCCGCCTCGGGCGCGACCGCCTGGGCCACCTGGAACCCCAAGTCGGTCCTCGAACCGCGCTTCTCGGGCCTGCTCTCCTCGGCCCCCTCCCTGGTCGGCAACGCCCGCAGCATCGTCACCGAGTTCGACGTCTACCAGAAGGAACTGGCCCGGCTGGTCACCAATGTGACCAAGCTCTACGACGTCACCTCGACCCTCCCGGCCTACCAGCCGGACCCCACCACCGTCCGCGTGCTGCACGTGTCGGACATCCATCTCAACCCCGCGAGCTGGAAGATCATCTCCTCGCTCGTCGACCAGTACGACGTGGACGTCATCGTCGACTCCGGCGACACCATGGACCACGGATCGGCGGCGGAGAACGGCTTCCTGGACCCCATCGCCGACCTCGGCGCGCCCTACGTCTGGGTCCGGGGCAACCACGACTCGGCGACCACCCAGCGCTACCTGGAGGGCGTCCGCAACGTCCACGTGCTCGACGACGGGCGCGCCGTGACCCTCGCCGGCCTGCGCTTCGCCGGCATCGGCGACCCGCAGTTCACCCCCGACCGCTCGACCGAGCAGAGCGGCGAGGGCGTTCAGGAGGCGGCCGGCGCCCGGCTCGCGGACGCGCTCCGCGCCCAGCGGGCCGTCGGCACGCCCGTCGACGTGGCCGTCGCCCACGAGCCCGCCGCCGCCCGCCGGACCGACGGCGAGGTGCCCCTCGCACTGGCCGGCCATGTCCATCACGAGGACATGGAGATCCTGAAGAACGGCACCCGGCTGCGCGTCGAGGGGTCCACGGGCGGCAGCGGCCTGCGTGCCGTCGAGGGCAAGTACCCCGATCCCATCCAGGCCTCGATCCTCTACTTCGACCGCGACACCCGACGCCTCCAGGCCTGGGACGAGATCAAGCTGGGCGGCCTGGGCCTGACGACGGCCGAGGTCAGCCGCCACCTCCCGAAGGAGAACCAACCGGGCGCCACCACCCCGCCCAGCCCTTCCGGAACGCCGGCCGCCCCCTCCGGATCGCCGGCGGGCGCACCGCCCACGGCCCCGACGGACACCGCTCCCACCGGGGCTCCCGGCACCCCGTCCCCGACCCCCTCCGCTCCCGCCCGGTAAACCGTTTTGGCGATCCCTCCCGCCATCCCATATGCTTCTCACGTCCCCGACGCGCTGAGAAGCGCCCAGGCGGGCCGATAGCCCTCATCGTCTAGCGGCCTAGGACGCCGCCCTTTCAAGGCGGTAGCACGGGTTCGAATCCCGTTGGGGGCACGCAACACCGTGTGCGACACTGTCGTACACAACGCTTGGTCCTGTGGAGCAGTTTGGAGTGCTCGCCACCCTGTCAAGGTGGAGGCCGCGGGTTCAAATCCCGTCAGGACCGCTGAGGTTTCACGTGAAACCTCGTGGCTGGGTAGCTCAGTTGGTACGAGCGTCCGCCTGAAAAGCGGAAGGTCGCCGGTTCGACCCCGGCCCCAGCCACAGCCCGGAAGCCCTGTCCTCGCGGACAGGGCTTCCGCTTTTTCGCGGCGCCGGTCCGGGCATGCCAGAGGCTCCCGGGTATGTGCGCGCCTCCGGGCGGGGCGGGTCCAGGCAGTACAAAGCCAAGACATTTCCTCCTGGTCCTTACAACCCTTTCATCGGTACGCCAGTCAGACTGTCAGGCTGGCTCAGCGGGCCCACAGACCACACCTAAGAACGGTAGAGGGATGACGACGACGCACGGGACGGGACAGGTCGACGCGACCACGGACCCAGGGAGTGAGGGAGCAGCGGCCCGGAAGACACTGCCGACGCAGGCCGCGCCCGCCTCCGGACGCGTGATCGTGTCCCGCTCGGGTGCCGGTGCCGGCGGGGGACGGCTGGCCGCGCTGGACGGGCTGCGGTTCCTGGCGGCGCTGGCGGTGGTGCTCTTCCACTTCATCGGCCAGAAGCCGAAGACGATGGTCCACCTCTGGGGCCGTACGCCGGAGAACATCTTCCCGGACGCCCACCCCGTCTTCGCCTTCGGACGGCTCGGGGTCGACCTGTTCTTCCTGATCAGCGGCTTCGTCATCTGTATGAGCGCCTGGGGCCGGACCCCGCGTGAGTTCTTCATATCCCGCGTCACCCGCCTCTACCCGATGTACTGGATCGGGGTCGTGGTCTCGGCGATATGCATCAAGTTCGCCGGTGCGCCGTTCGGGAGCACCGATCCGCGGGTGATCCTCACCAACCTCACGATGCTCCAGAAGCCGCTGGGCGTGGATCACCTGGACTCGGTGTACTGGACGCTCTGGCCCGAGCTGTGCTTCTACCTGACCTTCGCGGTGGTGGTGTGGAAGGGCCTCACCTACCAGCGGGTGCTGGTCTTCGCCGGGCTGTGGACGGTGGCCGCCGTGCTCGCGCCGGCGGCGGACTTGCCGCTGCTGACGCTGGTGGTCAACCCGCCGTCCGCGCCGTACTTCATCGCCGGCATGGCCTTCTACCTCATGTACCGCTTCCGTCCGACGCCGCTGCTGTGGGGCGTGGTCGGCATGTCGTGGCTGCTGGCGCTGCACTTCCTGCTGACGCCGGGCGGGGGCCGGATCAGCTGGAACGAGTGGTCGCCGTGGCGCGGCTGGCTGATCCTGGTGATCACGGCGTTCTTCTTCATGATCGCCGCGATCGCGCTGGGCTGGACGCACCGGATCCGCTGGCGGTGGCTGAGCGTCGCCGGCACGCTCACCTTCCCGCTGTACCTGCTGCACAGCCCCATCGGCCTGACCATCGCCTACCGCTTCGGCGACCGGGTCGACCCCCGGCTGCTGATCGTAGGCACGGTGATCGGCCTGGTGCTGCTCTGCTACGTCGTGCACCGCTTCGTCGAACGCCCCATGGCCACGGCCATGCGCCGCTGGCTCAAGACGGCCCGCTTCCGTCCGGCGAAGCCGGTCCCGGCGTCGACGGACCCCTCGGCCGCGTCGTCGTCGGCGTCGTCCGACGCGGGGCCGCGCCAGGGCTGAGCCGGGCGTCGGGCGTTCGGTGGTGCGCGGACCGCGGGCGTCCGGCGCACCACCCCCGCAAAAGGGTTCGCCAGGTTTTTCCCCGGGATGAGATCCTGGACCGCGTATGTCTACGCATCCCGCCCCCGCCCTCGGCGCCCTCGCCCCCCGTCTGACCGAGTTGTCGTTGCGCGACGCGCACCGGCTCGGGCGCAGGCTCGAAGGTGCGCGCAAGATCCGCAAGCCGGAGGCGCGGGCCGCCGTGCTCGCCGAGATCGAGGCCGAGGTCGTACGGGCCGAGGAACATATGGGGGCACGGCGCGCCCGCGTTCCCGCCGTCTCCTATCCCGAGCAGCTGCCGGTCAGCCAGAAGAAGGACGAGATCGCGGCCGCCATCCGTGATCACCAGGTCGTCATCGTGGCCGGTGAGACGGGGTCCGGCAAGACCACGCAGATCCCGAAGATCTGCATGGAGCTGGGGCGCGGCGTCCGCGGGATGATCGGGCACACCCAGCCCCGCCGGATCGCCGCCCGCACGGTGGCCGAGCGGGTCGCGGAGGAGCTCAGGACCCCGCTGGGCGAAGCCGTCGGCTGGAAGGTGCGGTTCACCGACCAGGTGAATCCGGACGCCACCTTCGTCAAGCTGATGACGGACGGCATCCTGCTCGCGGAGATCCAGACCGACCGCGAGCTGCGCGCCTACGACACGATCATCATCGACGAGGCCCACGAGCGGTCCCTCAACATCGACTTCCTGCTGGGCTACCTCGCCCAGCTGCTCCCCCGCCGCCCCGACCTCAAGGTCGTCATCACCTCGGCGACCATCGACCCCGAGCGGTTCTCCCGCCACTTCGGGGACGCCCCGATCATCGAGGTCAGCGGGCGGACGTATCCCGTGGAGGTGCGGTACCGGCCGCTCCTGGAGGAGGATGCCGAGGACGCCGACCGGGACCAGATCACCGCGATCTGCGACGCCGTCGAGGAGCTGATGGGCGAGGGGCGGGGGGACATCCTCGTCTTCCTCTCCGGTGAGCGGGAGATCCGCGACACCGCGGACGCGCTGGAGAAGAAGAGATACCGGTTCACCGAGGTCCTGCCCCTCTACGCCCGGCTGTCCCACGCCGAGCAGCACCGCGTCTTCCAGGCGCACACCGGACGCAGGATCGTGCTGGCGACGAACGTCGCCGAGACCTCCCTCACCGTCCCCGGCATCAAGTACGTCATCGACCCCGGCTTCGCCCGCATCAGCCGCTACAGCCACCGCACCAAGGTGCAGCGGCTGCCCATCGAGCCGATCTCGCAGGCCAGCGCCAACCAGCGCAAGGGCCGCTGCGGACGGACCAGCGACGGCATCTGCATCCGGCTGTACAGCGAGGACGACTTCGACGCCCGCCCGGAGTTCACGGACGCGGAGATCCTGCGCACCAACCTGGCCTCCGTCATCCTGCAGATGACCGCGGCCGGCCTCGGCGACATCGAGAAGTTCCCGTTCATCGACCCGCCGGACCACCGCAACATCCGCGACGGCGTGCAGCTGCTGCAGGAGCTGAACGCGCTGGACCCGGCCGAGAAGGACCCGCGCAAGCGGCTCACCCAGACCGGCCGCAAGCTCGCCCAGCTGCCGGTCGACCCGCGCCTGGCCCGTATGGTCCTCGAGGCCGACAAGAACGGCTGCGCACGCGAGGTCATGGTCATAGCCGCCGCGCTGTCCATCCAGGACCCGCGTGAGCGCCCGGCCGACAAGCAGACGCAGGCCGACCAGCAGCACGCCCGCTTCCGGGACGAGACCAGCGACTTCCTCGCCTACCTCAACCTGTGGCGGTACGTACGGGAGCAGCAGCGCGAGCGCGGCTCGTCCTCGTTCCGCCGCATGTGCAAGCAGGAGTACCTCAACTTCCTGCGCATCCGCGAATGGCAGGACATCTACACCCAGCTGCGCACGGTCGCCAAACAGATGGGCATCCACCTCAACGAGCAGGACGCCGCCGGCGACAGCGTCCATGTCTCCCTCCTCGCCGGCCTTCTCTCCCACGTCGGGATGAAGGACGTGAAGGACGGCAACAAGAACGAGTACCTGGGCGCCCGCAACGCCAAGTTCGCGATCTTCCCGGGTTCGTCGCTGTTCAAGAAGCAGCCGCGGTTCGTGATGTCGGCGGAGCTGGTGGAGACGAGCCGGCTGTGGGCCCGCGTCAACGCGAAGATCGAGCCCGAGTGGGTCGAGCCGCTCGCCGGCCATCTGCTGAAGCGGACGTACAGCGAGCCGCACTGGGAGAAGGACCAGGCGGCGGTGATGGCGTACGAGAAGGTCACGCTGTACGGCGTGCCGATCGTCGCCCAGCGGAAGGTCAACTACGGCCGTGTCGACCCGGAGACGAGCCGCGAGCTTTTCATTCGCAACGCGCTCGTGGAGGGCGACTGGCGCACGCACCACAAGTTCTACGCCGACAACCGCAAGCTCCTCAGCGAGGTCGAGGAGTTGGAGCACCGGGCCCGGCGGCGGGACATCGTGGTCGACGACGACACCCTGTTCGACTTCTACGACCAGCGGGTGCCCGAGCACGTGGTGTCCGGGGCGCACTTCGACTCCTGGTGGAAGCACAAGCGGCACGAGCAGCCCGACTTCCTGGACTTCGAGCGGGAGATGCTCATCCGGGAGTCGGCGGAGGCGGTCACCAGGGCCGACTACCCGGACTCCTGGCGGCAGGGGCAGCTGAAGTTCCGGGTCACGTACCAGTTCGAGCCGGGCGCGGACGCGGACGGCGTGACCGTCCACATCCCGCTCCAGGTGCTCAACCAAGTCACCGACGAGGGCTTCGACTGGCAGATCCCGGGGCTGCGGGAGGAGATCGTCACCGAGCTGATCCGCTCCCTGCCCAAGCCGATCCGCCGCAACTACGTCCCGGCGCCGAACTTCGCCAGGCGGTTCCTGGAGCAGGCGGCGCCCTTTGGAGAGCCGCTCACCGTCGCCATGAACCGTGAGCTCAAGCGGATGGTCGGCGTGCCCTTCGAGGCCGAGGACTTCGACTGGGCGAAGGTCCCCGACCACCTGAAGATCACGTTCCGGATCGTCGACGAGCGGCGGCGCAAGCTCGCCGAGGACAAAGACCTCCAGGCGCTGAAGCTCCGGCTGAAGCCGAAGGCCCGCCAGGCCCTCTCCCAGGCCGCCGCGGCCACCGCCGAGCGGCAGGGCGGCGAGTCCCTGGAGCGGTCGGGGCTGACGGACTGGACGATCGGCGCGCTGACCCCCGTCTTCGAGACCCGCCGCGCCGGACAGCCGGTGAAGGCGTACCCGGCTCTGGTCGACGACGGCCCGGCGAAGAACACCGTCTCCGTACGGCTGTTCGACACGGAGGCGGAGCAGGCGGAGGCGATGTGGAAGGGCACGCGCCGTCTCATCCTGCGCTCCATCCCGGTCAATCCGGCGAAGTTCGCGTCCGAGAAGATGACGAACGCTCAGAAGCTTGCGCTGTCGGCGAATCCGCACGGTTCGATCCAGGCGCTGTTCGACGACTGCGCGATGGCGGCGGCGGACAAGCTGATCGGCGACTTCGGCGGGCCGGCGTGGGACGAGGAGTCGTACCGGAAGCTGTACGACAAGGTGCGCGCCGAGATCGTGGACACGACCGTGCGGGCGGTGGGGCAGGTGCAGCAGGTGCTGGCCGCCTGGCAGGCCTGCGAGCGCCGGCTGAAGGGCGTACGCAGCTCCGCGCTGCTCCAGAACCTGGCGGACGTGCGCAAGCAGCTGGACGCGCTCGTGCGGCCCGGCTTCGTGACGCAGACGGGTCTGCGCCGGCTGCCGGACCTGATGCGGTATCTCATCGCCGTGGACCGGCGGCTCCAGCAGATGCCGACCAACGCCCAGCGGGACACCACCCGCATGGAGAAGGTCCACGAGATGCAGGACGAGTACGCCTGGCTGCTGGAGCAGCTGCCCGAGGGCCGGCCGGTACCGTCCTCGGTCCTGGACATCCGCTGGATGATCGAGGAGCTCCGGGTCAGCTATTTCGCCCACGCGTTGGGCACGGCCTACGCCGTCTCGGACAAGCGGATCGTGAAGGCGATCGACGCCGCCGCGCCGTGACGGGCACTGCACGGAGGGTGAGTTCGACCAGGCGGGCCACCCTCCTGTAGAGTCTCGTCTCGCAGCACGGCGCAGCGAGAAGGCGCCGGAAAGCCTGGTCCTGTGGAGCAGTTTGGAGTGCTCGCCACCCTGTCAAGGTGGAGGCCGCGGGTTCAAATCCCGTCAGGACCGCACAGATCGAAAAGAGCCCGGGTCTTCGGACCCGGGCTCTTTTCGCGTGGCCGTGGAGGCCCGTACGCACCGCACCCTTGACGGCGTCACGTTCCGTCGGTACCCCGGAGTTCAGGACACCGCCGTCGGCGTGGTCCCGCTGGAGGTGGCGTATGGCGGCATCGGCCGGGCACGAGACGCGGGCGCTGCTCCGCGCGCACCTGTCGGCCGCGTCGTCCTACCGCCACGTCACCCGCCACTGCCCCATCTGCCACCGCCTCCTGCGCCTCGCCGAGAGCGACCCGCCACCGCCCACGCGCACACTGCCTCTCGGGGAGGAGCAGGCAGGCCGAAGGGCCGGGGAGAGCCAAGAGTCCCGGGAAGCCGGCGCCTTCGGAGAGACCCGCGAGGCACGAGCGGTCCCGGCGGACCGGAACGGCCGGGAAGCCGACGGGCACACGGAGGCCGACAGGGCTCCGGAAGCCGATGGGAGCCGGCCGGAACCGCCACGCGAAGCCGAGGACCTCCACGGCACCCAGCAGCCCCCTCGAACACCCGGACGACCACCGGAGCCACAGCAGGACCGCCGCCCGCCCGCAGCCCCTCCGAGCCGCCAAGCCGAACAGCCCCGCGGAACCCCTCCCAGCGGGCGGCCGGAACCGCCACGCGGAACCCCGCAGCCGCGCCGAACCGAACCGCCACACGAAGCCCCGCAGCCGCACCGGGCCGAGCAAGCGAACGAGACCCCACAGCCCCGCCGAGCCGAACCCCCGCACGACCGCTCGCAGCGCCGCCGGGCCGAGCCGTCACGAGAGGTCCCGACACAGCGCCGCCAGGCCGGGCCGCCGTGAGAGATCGCGCAAGCCCGCCTCCCCCTCGCCACCGCCCGCAGGCACACCCGTCGAGCCTGCCGGCCCACCCCGCTTCACCGGGGCGAGCCCGACGAGGCCACACAACAAGCGCTTCCACTAGCGCACTTGAGACGACGCCTACAAGGTCAGCGGCATGTGACGGGTGTCACCGCATGAGTTTCCGAAACCCCGGTTCTTACCAGTCTCCTACAACTGGTCAATTTAATATGTGCAATTGCACCACCCTGTAGGGCCGCCCGCGCAACCCTCCACGAACCTTCCCAGAGACTCCCCAGACTCCGACAAGGCCGCTCACCGCCCCCGCTCACAGCACCGCAAGCCACGCCCCGCCGGACCTCTGAAACCCCCCGTGACCCCTTCGCAGGACACCCGCAAGACACCCGCGATCCGCCCATGAGCACCGGCGGCCGGCGGTCCGGAGGGCAAAAAAGAATCGCGCTGGACCCGGCGGAGTCCAGCGCGATCGACGACGCACCGTGTGGGTGACGGGCCTGTTGGGGCAGGACCCGCGTCGTTTGGAGCTATGGTTCGGGCACCTCGACAGATTGGGGGACCTGCCGTTTTGCCCGGTTATTCAGTTGTTCAGGCCTCGCTGCGCTGCTGCGGGATGCCCGCCAGCAGGGCGCGGACCTCAGCCTCGCGGTAACGGCGATGCCCGCCGAGCGTGCGGATCGACGTGAGCTTGCCGGCCTTCGCCCACCGCGTGACCGTCTTCGGGTCCACGCGGAACATGGTGGCGACCTCAGCCGGGGTCAGCAGCGGCTCAGCATCAGGGGTGCGAGCGGTCATGAGCGGCCTCCTCGGGAGAACCGAACCTTCTCGGTTCTTTCCTCTAAATTCTGCACCTTGACCCGCGTTGCCCGAAATGGCGGACGCGAGTCGAGTCGGTTATAGGACGAACGGCTTGTCCTCGGCACTACAACTACACCATCTGTCCAGCCGCGTCGGCCAAACCGATGGAATTGCCCCCCAGGTGTTCATCGGCGACGGAAGCCGATGGACCATGCCATAGCGGACAGTCACGCCGGTGTGACGATCAGTCACATGGCGATCAGGAGTCACCAGACCCCCCAAAGCGTGCAATGCTGAGATTCCCCCCACGATGGAACACAAGTGGACGGACGGAGCCCTCCCCGGACTCCTTGTCCTATTTTGGCACGAGGAGGGGCAAGCGACGCAAGGGCCCCGTACGTGCGGTCCGTCACCCTTGAGACATAAGCCCGGATCGGGATCTACGTCCCGTCCGTTCCGTGAAGTGCGGTTGACCGTACGCTGATCGCCCGCTTATGGCCGTGACCCACATCACTCAGCGGACAGATCATCGGAAAAGGGCGCGTTGTCGCCCCTGCCGCGCCGCCACCCCTGCGCGCCGCCACCCCTGCCGCGCCGTCAGTTCGCGGAGCGCCGGTCCCGCACCGACCGCCACCGCTCGACGAGCCTGCCGTACGCCTCGCCCGCCGCCGCGCCGTCCCCCTGGCGCAGCGCGTCGACGCCGGCGGCCACGTCCGCCGCCGAGTGGTCGCCCTCCAGATCGCCGGCCGGCAGCGCGTGGACCAGCCCGCCGTAGTCCAGCTCGACCAGCGAGCGCGGGTGGAACTCTTCCAGCCAGCGCCCCACGTCCACCAGACCCTCGATCAACGGCCCCTCGTCGAGGGCGTCCTTCAACGCGCGCAGGGACCGGGCGACGCGCCGCCGGGCCTGGACCATCGGCGTGCGGTAGCGCAGCACCGGGGCCAGCCCTGCGGTGCCCTCGTCGTACTCGCGCTCCTCGTCGGAGACGAGGGCGAACCAGTTCAGCGGGACCTGCCAGGTCGCGGTGCGGATCCAGGGGCGAGCGTCGGGGTTGCGGGTCAGCCAGCGCTCGTAGTCCTGCGCGGCCTGGAGCCGGACCACCGGGGGCAGGACCGCGTCCAGCACCGGCGCGGGCAGTTCGTCGCCCAGTTCCCCCAGGGCCTGCCAGCCGCGCAGCCGGGTGCGCCAGGGGCACACGCACACCACGCCCTCCACCTCCAGCACGAAGGCGTCCGCGCTCTCCCGCACCGGCACCGCGATCGGCGGGGTGGCCAGCAGGTCGGCCAGGGAGCGGCGCAGTTCGTCCTGGTAGGAGGGCCGGTCGGTACGGCGGGCGTAGCGCGCCCAGTGGCCGCGCTCCGGCTCGGGGAAGGCGGCCAGCGGCTCGTACACGCGCAGATAGGCCGCGTACGGAACGATCACCGAGGACACCTGGGGCACGCCTCCTTCCCTCCCCGTCAGACCGACCGGGAAACCTTCCGGCCCGTCCGCGGGCCGGGCCGCAAACATGGAAATCGTCCCGCGTGCTTACTCCGGGAGAAGGGGATCGCCGCCCCGCGGGAAAGTGATCGCGCACAGCAGGCGATCAGCGGACCGTCCAGGCTCTACGCTCATCCCACGGGCCCCGCCACCTCTACGGGGCCCCCGTCCCCACCCGCCGCTAGTTACCCAGGAGTCACCACAGTGACCGACGTATCCGGCGCGCACGCTGATGTACTGCACACCCTGTTCCACTCGGACCAGGGGGGTCATGAGCAAGTCGTGCTCTGTCAGGACCGCGCGAGCGGCCTCAAGGCCGTCATCGCCCTCCACTCCACCGCCCTGGGCCCCGCCCTCGGCGGCACCCGCTTCTATCCCTACGCGACCGAGGCCGAGGCCGTCGCCGACGCGCTGAACCTCGCGCGGGGGATGTCGTACAAGAACGCCATGGCCGGACTCGACCACGGCGGCGGCAAGGCCGTGATCATCGGCGATCCCGACACGATCAAGACCGAACAGCTGCTGCTCGCGTACGGCCGTTTCGTGGCATCGCTCGGGGGGCGGTACGTGACCGCCTGCGACGTCGGCACCTATGTCGCCGACATGGACGTCGTGGCGCGCGAGTGCCGCTGGACGACCGGACGCTCCCCGGAGAACGGCGGCGCGGGCGACTCCTCCGTCCTGACCGCGTTCGGCGTCTACCAGGGCATGCGGGCGAGTGCTCAGCACCTGTGGGGCGACCCCACCCTGCGCGGCCGCCGGGTCGGCGTCGCAGGCGTCGGCAAGGTCGGCCATCACCTGGTGCGCCACCTGCGCGACGAGGGCGCGGAGGTCGTCGTCACGGACGTGCGCGAGGACGCCGTACGCCGGATCCTCGACCGGCATCCGCAGGGCGTGACGGCCGTCGCGGACACCGAGGAGCTGATCCGCGTCGAGGGCCTGGACATCTACGCCCCCTGCGCCCTCGGCGGGGCGCTCGACGACGGTTCCGTCCCGGTGCTCACCGCCAAGGTGGTCTGCGGCGCGGCCAACAACCAGCTCGCCCACCCCGGTGTGGAGAAGGACCTCGCCGACCGCGGGATCCTCTACGCGCCGGACTACGTGGTGAACGCCGGCGGGGTCATCCAGGTCGCCGACGAACTGCACGGGTTCGACTTCGACCGGTGCAAGGCGAAGGCCGCGAAGATCTACGACACCACGCTCGCAATCTTCGCACGTGCGAAGGAAGACGGGATTCCGCCGGCCGCGGCGGCCGACCGGATCGCCGAGCAGCGGATGCACGACGCGGCCCGGGCGCGCGGCTGGTGAGCCGGGCGACCGGGCGGACGAAGGGCCGGGCGGCGAGCCCGGCGGCCGACCGGAGCGCAAGGTTCCGATGAGACCGCGGGGTCGCTCCGAAGGCTTTCGCCGGTACCGCCGGGGGGAAAGTTGGAGAGAACTCTCACTCTTCCCGGCGGGTCGGCCGCGGATAAGTGGTTAAAATCGCCACTGACCAGCGAGGACGGGGCGCCTCGAAGGCTCTGTGCACACGCGCGTGCCACGGGCGACGTACCGTATGGGTGCGGGCTCAGGTACCGTGGAAGCCCTACGGACCGGCCTCTCTGCGGAGAGTCCGTTCCGGATCATGAACGCGTGTCAAGACTCTGGGGCCGTCGAGCCCCGTCGTTGAGGGGGTCGAGCCATGGGGCGCGGCCGGGCCAAGGCCAAGCAAGCGAAGGTCGCCCGCCAGCTGAAGTACAACAGCGGCGGGACGGATCTCTCACGCCTGGCCGAAGAGCTGGGCGCATCGCCATCGAACATGCCGCCGAATGGCGAGCCGTTCGAGGACGATGAGCAGGACGACGACCCGTACGCCCGGTACGCCGAGCTGTACGGGGACGACGACGATGGCGAGGACGAGGAGTCCCCGCACCAACACCGTCGCGGCGCTTGACCCTGCATTCGAGCACTCACCCGGTCGGTGACTTCGGTCACCGACCGGGTCTTGTGCTGCGCGCGGGGTCCGGCGCCCGAAGACGTCAGACCGCGTAGTCCCCGACGAGCTCCGCGCCCGTGGTGTGCTCGCCGCGCTCGGTGATCTCGCCGGCGACCCAGGCGTCGACCCCGCGGTCGGCCAGCGTCGCCAGGGCCACGTCGGTGGAGTCCGCCGGGACCACCGCGATCATGCCCACGCCCATGTTCAGCGTCTTCTCCAGCTCCAGCCGCTCGACCCGGCCGGTCCTGCCGACGAGGTCGAACACCGGGTCGGGCGTCCAGGTGGAGCGGTCGACGACGGCGTGCAGCCCGTCCGGCACGACCCGGGCCAGGTTGGCCGCGAGACCGCCGCCGGTGATGTGCGAGAAGGCGTGCACGTCGGTGGTGCGGGTGAGCGCCAGGCAGTCGAGCGAGTAGATCTTCGTCGGCACCAGGAGCTCCTCGCCCAGGGTGCGGCCGAACTCCTCGACGTGCGCGTCGAGGGAGAGGCCGGCCCGGTCCAGCAGGACGTGCCGGACGAGGGAGTAGCCGTTGGAGTGAAGGCCGGAGGCCGCCATGGCGATCACCGTGTCACCCGTGCGGATGCGGTCGGGGCCCAGCAGGCGGTCGGCCTCCACGACGCCCGTACCGGCGCCGGCGACGTCGAAGTCGTCCTCTCCGAGCAGGCCCGGGTGCTCGGCCGTCTCACCGCCCACCAGGGCGCAGCCGGCCAGCACACAGCCCTCGGCGATGCCCTTGACGATGGCGGCGACCCGCTCGGGGTGGACCTTGCCGACACAGATGTAGTCGGTCATGAACAGCGGCTCCGCGCCGCACACCACGATGTCGTCCATCACCATGGCGACCAGGTCGTGGCCGATGGTGTCGTAGACGCCGAGCCGGCGCGCGACGTCCACCTTGGTGCCGACGCCGTCCGTGGCGGAGGCGAGCAGCGGGCGCTCGTAGCGCTTGAGGGCGGAGGCGTCGAAGAGGCCGGCGAAGCCGCCGAGGCCGCCGAGGACCTCGGGGCGCTGCGTCTTCTTCACCCACTCCTTCATCAGCTCCACGGCGCGGTCGCCCGCGTCGATGTCGACGCCCGCGGCTGCGTAGCTGGCGCCGCCCTCGGCGATGGGGGTCTCAGACATGGCTAGGAGAACCTTCGTGTCGTACGGCGGGTGTTACGGACCGTCTACGGGCGGCGGATCGCGTCGGCGGCGGCCGTGGCGGCGGGGCCGGCGGCCAGCTCCGTCTCCAACAGCTGCTTGCCGAGCAGCTCGGGGTCCGGGAGCTCCATCGGGTACTCACCGTCGAAGCAGGCGCGGCACAGGTTCGGCTTGGCGATGGTCGTCGCCTCGATCATGCCGTCGATGGAGATGTACGCCAGGGAGTCGGCGCCGAGCGAGGTGCCGATCTCGTCGATGGTCATGCCGTTGGCGATCAGCTCCGCGCGCGTGGCGAAGTCGATGCCGAAGAAGCAGGGCCACTTCACCGGCGGCGAGGAGATCCTGATGTGGACCTCGGCGGCGCCCGCCTCACGCAGCATGCGGACCAGGGCCCGCTGGGTGTTGCCGCGCACGATGGAGTCGTCGACGACGACCAGGCGCTTGCCCTTGATGACTTCCTTCAGCGGGTTCAGCTTCAGGCGGATGCCGAGCTGCCGGATGGTCTGCGAGGGCTGGATGAAGGTCCGGCCGACGTAGGCGTTCTTGACCAGGCCGGAGCCGAAGGGGATTCCGGAGGCCTCCGCGTAGCCGATGGCGGCCGGGGTGCCGGACTCCGGGGTCGCTATCACCAGGTCGGCCTCGGCCGGCGCTTCCTTGGCGAGCTTGCGGCCCATCTCCACGCGGGAGAGGTACACGTTGCGGCCGGCGATGTCGGTGTCCGGGCGGGCCAGGTACACGTACTCGAAGACACAGCCCTTGGGCTTCGCTTCCGCGAATCGGGAGGTGCGCAGACCGTTCTCGTCGATCGCCACGAACTCGCCCGGCTCTATCTCGCGGACGAAGCTGGCGCCCGTGATGTCGAGGGCGGCGGTCTCGGAGGCGACGACCCAGCCGCGCTCCAGCCGGCCGAGGACCAGCGGGCGGATGCCCTGCGGGTCGCGGCCGGCGTAGAGGGTGTGCTCGTCCATGAAGACGAGGGAGAAGGCGCCGCGGACCTTCGGCAGGACCGCGTGGGCGGCCTCCTCGATGGTCAGGGGCTTGCCGTCCTCGTCGACCTGGGCCGCGAGGAGCGCGGTGAGCAGGTCGGTGTCGTTGGTGGCCGCCACGCGCTGGGTGCGCCCCTCCTGCTTGGGCAGGTCGGCGACCATCTCGGCGAGCTGGGCGGTGTTGACGAGATTGCCGTTGTGGCCGAGCGCGATCGATCCGTGCGCGGTGGCGCGGAACGTCGGCTGGGCGTTCTCCCACACGGAGGCCCCGGTGGTCGAGTAGCGGGCGTGTCCGACCGCGATGTGACCCTGGAGCGAACCGAGCGAGGTCTCGTCGAAGACCTGGGACACGAGGCCCATGTCCTTGAAGACGAGGATCTGGGAGCCGTTGCTGACCGCGATTCCCGCGGATTCCTGACCCCGATGCTGGAGGGCGTAGAGCCCGAAGTAAGTGAGCTTGGCGACCTCTTCACCCGGAGCCCAGACACCGAAGACGCCGCAAGCGTCCTGGGGGCCCTTCTCGCCGGGGAGCAGATCATGACTGAGTCGACCGTCACCACGTGGCACGTCATCGAGTGTAGGCGAGGTCGTCCACTGGTCCGAATTGGGGATACCCGCCGGTAACTCGATCTTGTGCCGCCGCGGCCTCCTCCCCTGGGCGCGTTTACGCAGCTCAGGGCCGCATTTCGCCGCCCCTTCGAGGTGCCGGGAGCGCTCCCGCGGGGCCCGCCCCGGAGCCCTTCGGAAGGGCGCGAGTGAGGTGTCGCACACCGATCGGCGTCGGTGTCAGGACATCAGCGGCAGCAGCGACGCGAGGTCGGCGCGCTCGCCGCTCGCACTCACCTTCGCTTCGGCGACCGCGTCCGCCCAGGCGAGCCGTCCGGTCGCCAGCCGGATCCAGGTCAGCGGGTCGGTCTCGACGACGTTGGGCGGGGTGCCCCGCGTGTGCTTGGGCCCCTCGACGCACTGCACGACGGCGAACGGCGGCACCCGCACCTCGGTCGCGCCGCCGGGCGCCCTGACCGCGAGGGCGTCGGCGAGGAGCCGGGTGGTGGCGGCGAGGGCCTGGCGGTCGTAGGGGACGTCCAGACCCGGGACGGCGGCGTTGAGATCGTCGGTGTGGACGACGAGTTCGACGGCGCGCGTGACCAGGTAGTCGCCGAGCGGCATGGCCCCGGCGCCGGTCTGCAGCAGCCTGTCGCCGGGGTGGGCGTCGAGCTGCTCGGCGAGCTGCCGGGCCACGCCGGTGAGGTGGACGTCCAGGTCGGGGGTGCTCTCGGCGAGCCCGCGGGTGAACTCGTCGATGGCCGCGGCGTTCGCCGCGGTCGCGAACGGCCAGTCGAGGACCGTCGCGTCCTGTCGCGCCGGCTCCGGGAGAGCGAGGGCCCGGCCGACCGCCGTGAGGGCTGTCCCGACGTGCGCGACCAGAGCCCGCACGTTCCATCCGTCCAGCCGTGTGGGGAGGGCCAGTTGCTCGGGGGTGAGCCGGCGGACGGCCAGATGGACGTGCCCGAACTGGCCTAGGACGGCCGCGCGGATCTTGGCGGGGTCGTAGCTCCTGGTGCGCTTCTTCGCCGGGGACATGCCCATGAGCCTATGCGGCGGCACATCCGGGGACGGCCGAAGGCCCCGCCCGCCGAGAATCATCTCGACGGGCGGGGCCTTCGGCGTCGTACGACGGCTCAGGAGGCCGTCCAGGGTCCTTACGCCAGCAGCGCCGGGATCGTCTCCTCGTGCGCCGTGCGCAGTTCGGCCAGGGAGAGCGCGAACTCGCCCTGGACGTCCACGGTGTCCCCGTCGACCACACCGATGCGGGTGGCCGGCAGGCCCCGGGCGCCGCACATGTCGTTGAAGCGGACCTCCTCCGAGCGCGGGACGGCGACGACCGCGCGGCCCGCCGACTCGGAGAACAGGAAGGTGAACGCGTCCAGCCCGTCCGGCACGATCAGCCGCGCGCCCTTGCCGCCGAGCAGCGCCGACTCGACGACCGCCTGGATCAGGCCGCCGTCGGACAGGTCGTGCGCGGAGTCGATCATGCCGTCGCGGGAGGCGGAGATCAGGATCTCGGCGAGGAGCCGCTCCCGCTCCAGGTCCACCTTGGGCGGCAGACCGCCGAGGTGGTCGTGGACGACCTGGGACCAGGCCGAGCCGCCGAACTCCTCATGGGTGTCGCCGAGGAGGTAGAGCAGCTGGCCCTCCTCCTGGAAGGCGACCGGGGTGCGGCGGGCCACGTCGTCGATGACGCCGAGGACGGCCACGACCGGGGTGGGGTGGATGGCCACCTCGCCCGTCTGGTTGTAGAGGGAGACGTTGCCGCCGGTCACCGGGGTACCGAGTTGCCGGCAGGCGTCCGCCAGGCCGCGGATGGCCTCCGCGAACTGCCACATGACGGCCGGGTCCTCGGGCGAGCCGAAGTTCAGGCAGTCGGAGACGGCGAGCGGCTTGGCGCCGGTGGTGGCGACGTTGCGGTACGCCTCCGCGAGGGCCAGCTGGGCGCCGTGGTACGGGTCCAGCTTGGCGTAGCGGCCGTTGCCGTCGGTGGCGATGGCGACGCCGAGGCCGGTCTCCTCGTCGATGCGGATCATGCCGGAGTCCTCGGGCTGGGCGAGGACGGTGTTGCCCTGTACGAAGTGGTCGTACTGGGAGGTGATCCACTGCTTGGAGGCCTGGTTGGGGGAGCCGACCAGCTTCAGGACCTGGTCCCGCAGCTCCTCGGACGTCCCCGGCCGGGGCAGCTTGTTCGCGTCGTCGGCCTGGAGGGCGTCCTGCCAGTCCGGACGGGCGTAGGGGCGCTCGTAGACCGGGCCGTCGTGCGCGACGGTGCGCGGGTCGACGTCGACGATCTTGCCGCCGTGCCAGTAGATCTCCAGGCGGTCGCCGTCGGTCACCTCACCGATGACGGTGGCGATGACGTCCCACTTGTCGCAGATCTCCAGGAAGCGGTCGACCTTCTCCGGCTCGACGACCGCGCACATGCGTTCCTGCGACTCGCTCATGAGGATCTCCTCGGGCGAGAGCGTGGAGTCGCGCAGAGGTACGTCGTCCAGCGTCACGCGCATGCCGCCGGAGCCGTTCGACGCCAGCTCGCTCGTCGCGCAGGACAGGCCGGCCGCGCCGAGGTCCTGGATGCCGACGACCAGCTTCTCCTTGAACGCCTCCAGGGTGCACTCGATGAGGAGCTTCTCCTGGAAGGGGTCGCCGACCTGGACGGCGGGGCGCTTGGACGGCTTGGCGTCGTCGAAGGTCTCGGAGGCGAGGATCGAGGCGCCGCCGATGCCGTCGCCGCCGGTCCGGGCCCCGTAGAGGATGACCTTGTTGCCCGCGCCGGACGCCTTCGCGAGGTGGATGTCCTCGTGCCGCATGACGCCGATGGCGCCGGCGTTGACCAGCGGGTTGCCCTGGTAGCAGGCGTCGAAGACGACCTCGCCGCCGATGTTGGGCAGGCCCAGGCAGTTGCCGTAGCCGCCGATGCCGGCGACGACGCCCGGCAGGACGCGCTTGGTGTCGGGGTGGTCGGCCGCGCCGAATCGCAGCGGGTCGACGACGGCGACCGGGCGGGCGCCCATCGCGATGATGTCGCGCACGATGCCGCCGACGCCCGTGGCCGCGCCCTGGTAGGGCTCGACGTAGGAGGGGTGGTTGTGCGACTCCACCTTGAAGGTGACCGCGTAGCCCTGGCCGACGTCGACGACACCGGCGTTCTCGCCGATGCCGACCAGCAGCGCATCGCTCTGCGAGGCCTTCTCGCCGAACTGGCGGAGGTGGACCTTGGAGGACTTGTACGAGCAGTGCTCGGACCACATGACGGAGTACATGGCGAGCTCAGCGCCGGTCGGGCGGCGGCCGAGGATCTCCACCACCCGCTCGTACTCGTCCTTCTTCAGGCCGAGTTCGGCCCAGGGCAGCTCGACGTCGGGGGTCGCGGCCGCGTGCTCGACCGTGTCCAGAGGCGTCCGGCTCATGCGTTGACCAGCTTCTTGAGGATCGAGGTGAAGAAGGGGAGGCCGTCGGTGCGGCCGGTGCCGATGAGCGACTCCACGGCGTGCTCGGGGTGCGGCATCAGGCCCACGACGTTGCCGGCCTCGTTGGTGACGCCGGCGATGTCCCGCTGTGATCCGTTGGGGTTGAAGTCGAGGTACCGGAAGGCGACACGGCCCTCGGCCTCCAGCTTGTCGAGCGTGTACGCGTCGGCGACGTACTGCCCGTCGTTGTTCTTCAGCGGGATGTGGATCTCCTGGCCGGCCGAGTAGTCGGTGGTCCAGGCGGTCTCCGCGTTCTCCACCCGCAGCTTCTGGTCACGGCAGATGAAGTGCAGGTGGTCGTTGCGCAGCATCGTGCCGGGCAGCAGGTGCGCCTCGGTGAGGATCTGGAAGCCGTTGCAGATGCCGAGCACCGGCAGTCCGGCCCTGGCCTGCTCCAGCAGGGGCTCCATCACCGGCGAGAAACGCGCGATGGCGCCGGCGCGCAGATAGTCGCCGTAGGAGAAACCGCCGCACAGCACCACGGCGTCGACCTGGTGGAGGTTCTTGTCCTTGTGCCACAGGGCGACCGGCTCGGCGCCCGCGAGGCGGATCGCGCGCTGGGTGTCCCGGTCGTCGAGGCTGCCCGGGAAAGTGACGACGCCAATACGAGCGGTCACTTCGCGGCCTCCGCGACTTCCTCCACCTTGACGGTGAAGTCCTCGATCACGGTGTTGGCGAGGAAGGATTCCGCAAGATCGTGGATGCGGGCGAGCGCGGCCTCGTCGACGGGGCCGTCAACTTCCAGTTCGAATCGCTTTCCCTGACGTACGTCGGAGATCCCCTCGAAACCGAGCCGCGGCAGTGCGCGCTGCACCGCCTGGCCCTGGGGGTCGAGGATCTCCGGCTTGAGCATGACGTCGACTACGACG
Organism: Streptomyces sp. NPDC101166; assembly: GCF_044768125.1. Lineage (NCBI taxonomy): Bacteria > Bacillati > Actinomycetota > Actinomycetes > Kitasatosporales > Streptomycetaceae > Streptomyces > Streptomyces sp. NPDC101166. Next base: position 5,209 of record NZ_JBIWPF010000031.1, on the reverse strand, counting down.
CGTGCCACTGGCACTCCCGGTGTTGTGGTGCTGAGCAGGTGCCCGCAGATGTCTCCAACAGGTGTCTTCAGACTACCCGCACAAAATTTCTACGCGAGTAGAGTTGTAGGAAGCTACGTGACAGCCATCACGATCCGGTACCAGAAGGGGACGTACGTGAAAAGTTACGGGAAAGATCCCCGATGAACCCCGGATACCTATTGCACTCGGACACGCGGACAGATTTAGTCGGGCTTCCCATTGCATTGCCGCGCACTGTACAAATGAATTGGAAATAGCCGAGACTCGGCACGTCGCACGCAGCTGAGCTGTATGCCGCGCCGAACGAAGGGACCGATATTCGTGGCGCAGAAGGTCGTGGTCACTCTCTTTGACGACATCGACGGCTCGGAAGCGGCGGAAACGATCGCCTTCGGACTCGACGGCAAGTCGTACGAGATCGACCTGAATGAAGCCAATGCCAGGAAACTGCGTAAGGCGCTCGCGCCCTACGTGGAGGCCGGCCGCAAGCGGTCCAGGTCCGGCAAGGCGTACAAGCAGACGGAGGTCGCCCCGGACCCGGCGGCGGTCCGGGCCTGGGCCCAGGCCAACAAGCTGGAGGTCCCCGCGCGCGGGCGGATCCCGAAGAAGGTCTACGAGGCGTTCGCCGACGCCCGCTGAGCCGCCCGCGCCCGCCCTGCGCCGGCGTCCTCCCGGGGCCCTCAGCGGGCCCCGGGGGCAACCGACTTGCGCTACCCCCCACATGGTCGGCTAATGTCTGGAGCACGCCGCCGGGCAGGGCCGAAAAGCCCAGCTCACGGAGGCCACGCGGGTGTAGTTCAGTAGTAGAACATCCCCCTTCCAGGGGGAAGGCGCAGTGTGCGATCCCTGTCACCCGCTCTGCATCACCGTCCCGATCAAGCTGTTCGATCGGGTAGGCTGGTGCTCGCGCCGATCGGTGAGAGCCGGTCGGAGGCAATGCGGACGTAGCTCAGTTGGTAGAGCGCAACCTTGCCAAGGTTGAGGTCGCGAGTTCGAACCTCGTCGTCCGCTCGGGAATCAGACCCCGGTCCATCGGACCGGGGTCTTTTCGTGTGCCCTCACCGCGCTGTCCGATCACACCCCGCCCGTCGGCTGCTGACATTTGTCATAGGGAGTGGTGACAGCGCGCACTGCCGACGGAGTCCGACTGCCGGGACGCTGAAGTCATGGAAGCCAGGGACACGAAAGAGCACGTGATCGAGGTCACCGACCTCCGGCGTGTGTACGGGGGCGGGTTCGAGGCGGTGCGCGGGATCTCTTTCCACGTGGGCCGCGGCGAAATCTTCGCGCTGCTGGGCACGAACGGGGCCGGCAAGACGTCGACGGTCGAACTGCTGGAGGGGCTGGCGCGGCCCGACGGCGGACGGGTGCGGGTGCTCGGCCACGACCCCTACGCCGACCGCGCCGCCGTACGGCCGCGCACCGGGATGATGCTGCAGGAAGGCGGCTTCCCCTCGGAGCTGACCGTCAGGGAGACCGCGCGGATGTGGGCGGGCTGCGTCAGCGGCGCCCGCCCGGTCGACGAGGCGCTGGGCCTCGTCGGACTCGCCGGGAAGGCCGGCGTACGGGTGAAGCAGCTGTCCGGCGGTGAGCGGCGGCGGCTCGACCTGGCGCTCGCGCTGCTCGGCGAGCCGGAGGTGCTGTTCCTCGACGAGCCGACCACCGGCCTGGACGCCGAGGGCCGCCGCGACACCTGGAACCTGGTCCGCGCGCTGCGCGACGCAGGGACGACGGTGCTGCTGACCACGCACTACCTGGAGGAGGCGGAGGGCCTCGCCGACCGGCTGGCCATCCTGCACCAGGGACGCATCGCGGCCGCCGGCACCCCCGCCGAGGTGACCGCCGCCCAGCCCTCCCGGATCTCCTTCCGGCTGCCCGAGGGGTACTTCGTCGGCGACCTGCCGCCGCTGGGCGAGCTGGGGGTGTGCGACCACGAGGTCGACGACCGGGTCGTACTGCTGCGGACACGGGAGTTGCAGCGGGCGGCCACCGGGCTGCTGGTCTGGGCCGAACGGGCCGGGGTCGAGCTGCGGGGGCTGGACGTGCGGTCGGCGTCGCTGGAGGAGGCGTTCCTCGGGATCGCCCGGGACGCGGCGGCAGCGGTGGGTACGGCGGGCGCCGTGGGCGCGTCCGGTACGGCGGGTGCGGTGGAGACGTCTTCGGAGCGGGAGGTCGCGGCATGAGCGGCGCCATGGTCAAGGGTTCGGACGCGGTGTCGACGGGGGCGCGCCGGGGGGCAGTCACCACGCCTGCCAGTCGGATGGCGGCTCTCGGCCGCGCCGAGCTGGCGTTGCTCGGGCGGAGCAAGGCCACGATCCTCACGGGCGTGCTGGTGCCGTTCGGCCTGCCGTTCAGTCTGCGGCCGTTCCTCGAGGACATGGACATCAAGGACGCCGGGCTCACCGTCGGGCTGGTGCTGCTGCCCGCCGCGATCGGGTTCTCGCTGCTGTTCGGCGTGTACGCGGCGCTCACCGCGATCTACACCGCCCGGCGCGAGGAGCTCGTGCTGAAGCGGCTGCGCACCGGTGAGCTGCGGGACGTCGAGGTCATCGCCGGATCGGCGCTGCCGGTGGTGCTCCTGGGGCTGATCCAGTGTCTGGTGATGGCGGTCGGCTGCGTCGCCTTCCTCGACGTCCCCGCGCCCGAGTCACCCCAACTCGTCGTGCCAGGGGTGCTGCTGGGCCTGGTGATGTGCGCGGCGCTGGCGGCTCTCACGTCGAGCCTGACCCGCACCGTGGAGAGCGCTCAGGTCACCACGCTGCCGTTCCTGCTGCTCTCGATGGTGGCCTCCGGCGTCAGCGTGCCCTTGGAAATGCTGCCCGACCGGGCCGCCTCCATGCTCGAACTGCTGCCGCTCAGCCCGGTCATCACCCTCGTCCGCAGTGGCTGGAGCGGTGACCTCTCGGCGTACGAGGCGCTGGGCTGCCTGGCGACCGCGCTGGCCTGGACCGTGCTGGCGGTGTTTGCTGTAGGGCGGTGGTTCCGGTGGGAGCCCCGGCGCTGACGGTCCGGGGGACGGGGGAGATGCACGGATGACGGTCGGGGGAGACGCACGGGTGGGCGAGGCAGGCGTACGGGTGGGCGGGGCGGGCGGCTGGTGGGGGCGCAAAAGCACGCCCGCGAAGGTGGAGACGTACACGCGGTGGACGTTCCACTTCTTCGCGCTGGCAGAACTCAGCACGGCGGCCCTGCCGTTCGGCGGCGGACTGTGGACGGGGGCCGCGCTGTGGCTGCCGCTCCTGGTGGTCGGACACTGCGTGCTCTGCGCGGTGATGGCCTCGCGGGCGCTGGACTGGACGCGTGGACGCCGCCCCCGGCCCGTCCGGCTGATGTGGGCGCTCGCCGCGGCCACGGCGGCGGTCGGCGTCCTCGCGCTGTGGGTCGCCGAGCACGACGGGGGCCGCGACGGCGTAGAACCCGCGGCCGGCGGGGTCTACGGAGTCACCCTGGTCTTCGCCGCGGGCAACTCCACGCTGTGCGTGCGCGGCTGGCGGCGCGTGAGCGCGGTCGTCGTCGGCTACACCCTGGGCAGCGGCGCCCTGATGCTCGCCTTCGGAGCGCCCGTGCCGGCCGTCCTGGGGTCGACGACGGCGGTGCTGCTCGGCGGCGCGTTCCTCGCCGCCACGTTCGTCTTCTCCGTCTGGCTCCTGAACGCCGTGTACGAGCTCGACGAGGCCCGCGAGACCCGGGCCCGGCTGGCCGTCGCCGAGGAACGGCTGCGGTTCGGGCGGGACCTGCACGACGTGATGGGACGGAACCTGGCCGTGATCGCGCTGAAGAGCGAGCTGGCGGTGCAGCTGGCCCGGCGGGGGCGGCCCGAGGCCGTGGAGCAGATGATCGAGGTCCAGCGGATCGCGCAGGAGTCGCAGCGGGAGGTGCGGGATGTCGTACGCGGCTATCGGGAGGCCGACCTCGGGGTCGAACTCACCGGGGCTCAAGGGGTGTTGACGGCCGCCGGGATCGACTGCGAGGTACGCGGGGAGGCGGCGGGGCTGCCCGCGGAGGTGCAGTCGGCGCTCGGCTGGGTGGTGCGGGAGAGCACCACCAATGTGCTGCGGCACGGCGACGCCGCGCGGTGTTCGGTGGAACTACGGGTGACTGAGGGGCTTGTGGTGCTGACGGTGGAGAACGACGGGGCCGGCGGGGCAGGCTCCGGCGGTGGTGGGGGTGGGGGCCGGGGCGGGGGATCGGGGCTCGCCGGGTTGCGGGAGCGCCTGCGGCTGGTCGACGGGACGCTGGAGGCCGGGTTCGCTCAGGCCGGGACGTTCCGGGTGGTGGCCGAGGTGCCGCTGAGCGGGACCGCCGCACTGAGCGAGGTCGCCTCGTGACGATGCGGGTGCTGCTCGCCGACGACGAGCATCTGATCCGGGGCGCGCTGGCCGCGCTCCTGTCGCTGGAGGACGACCTCCTGATCGTCGCCGAGGCGGCCACCGGCCCGGAGGCGCTGGCGATGGCGCGGGCGCACCGGCCGGACGTCGCCGTCCTGGACCTGCAGATGCCGGGCGCGGACGGTGTGAAGGTCGCCACATCGCTGCGGACCGAGCTGCCCGACTGCCGGGTGCTGATCGTGACCAGCCACGGCCGGCCGGGGCATCTGAAGCGGGCGCTCGCGGCCGGTGTGCGCGGGTTCGTCCCCAAGACGGTGAGCGCGCAGCGTCTCGCGGAGATCATCCGGACCGTGCACGCAGGGAACCGGTACGTCGACCCCGAGTTGGCCGCCGACGCGATCGCCTCCGGGGACTCGCCGCTGACCGCCCGGGAGACGGAGGTGCTGGAACTCGCCGCCGACGGCGCGCCCGTGGCGGAGATCGCGGAGCGGGCCACGCTGTCGCCGGGGACCGTGCGGAACTACCTCTCGTCGGCCGTGTCCAAGCTGGGGGCGGAGAACCGGCACGCGGCGGTGCGTCTCGCACGTGAGCGCGGTTGGGTATAGTTGCTCTCGCGCCACGGCGCACTGCGGACGTAGCTCAGTTGGTAGAGCGCAACCTTGCCAAGGTTGAGGTCGCGAGTTCGAACCTCGTCGTCCGCTCCATTGCGAAGACCCCGGTCCACTGGACCGGGGTCTTCGTCGTTTCGGTCCTGCCGGGGCACTGGGGCGTGTTTCGAAAGTCCCTCCCCCACTGCCCTAAGGGCGTGGGAGGTGCCCCCAGGCTCGCGACGCCTGGCACGCGCGCTCGCCGCGTTGTCG
>NZ_JBIWPF010000030.1:0-64335 GCF_044768125.1 Streptomyces sp. NPDC101166 | reverse complement strand
GGTCAGCTCCGGATGGATCGTCGCGCAGTGGTAGCACTCCATGAAGTTCTCGATGATGAGCTTCCAGTTCGCCTTCACGTCGTACGTGATCCGGCACCCCACCGAGAGGTTGTCGATGTCGTACCGCTCGATCGACTCCACGTCACCGAGGCGGGTGACGACCTCACCGATGACGTCCTCCTCGAAGGAGGGCGGGTTCTCCGCGAGGCAGACCCAGACATAGCCGAGCCACTCCCGCACGGCGACACTCACCAGGCCGTACTCGGTCCGGCCGACGTCGGGCATCTTGGTGAGGTTGGGCGCGGCGACCAGCTTGCCGTTCAAGTCGTACGTCCAGGCGTGGTAGGGGCATTGGAAGGCCCGCTTGACCTCGCCGGACTCCTCGGTGCACAGCTTGGCCCCGCGGTGCCGGCAGACGTTGAAGTACGCGCGGATCGAGTTGTCCCGGGCCCGGGTGACGAGGATGCTCTCGCGGCCCACGTCGACGGTGCGGAAGGCACCGGGCTTCGCCAGCTCGGAGGCCCGGGCGACGCAGAACCACATGGTCTCGAATATGTGCTCCTGCTCCTGGGCGAAGAACGCCGGATCGGTGTAGGAGGAGCCGGGAAGAGTGGCGATCAGGCTGTCGGGCAGGCTGGTCGAGGTCACGGGTCACTCCTCGGTGAACGTCGCGGAGGGTCATTCGGACGCCGGGAGCACGACTCCGGACGGCGTTGTACATGGAGCAACGCTGCGTGCTGTGCGCAACCGCAGCATGGGGTGACGCCGGGGTGCTGTCAAGACGCGGGGGCTGCCAGCTGCTTGCGGGCCCGCATGAACAGCCGCGGCTGGTTCATCCCGAGCACGGCGACCGGCCGGCCGTCGCGCCGGTAGACGGCGAGGACATCTCGGTCCTCCGCCCCGCCCGCCTCGACGGTGATGCTGTCGGCCTCGGCCGCGTGGCCGGCGAACTGGATGCGGACGCCGTACTGGTCGGACCAGAAGTACGGCGGCCGGGGCACGCCGGGCTCGACCGCGCCTCCCGCCAGCAGGGTGGCGATGGCGGCTTCCGGGCGCTCGCGCGCGCCGGTCCAGTGCTCCACCCGGCGGTGGTGACCGGCCCTCGGGTCGTACCAGTTGGCGCAGTCGCCGACCGCGACCACCCCGGCCAGGCTGGTGCGGCCGTCCGCACCGCATTTCACGCCGTTGTCGAGGGCGATGCCGGAACCCTCCAGCCACTCGACGCACGGGTGGGCCCCGACGCCGACGACCACGATGTCGGCGGGAACGCTGCGGCCGTCCTCCAGCAGGACGGCGTCGACCCGGTGCTCCCCGCTCAGCCCCTTGACGCCGACACCGCACAACAGCCGCACCCCGTGGTCGGTGTGCAGGCCGGAGACGACGGCGCCCATGGTGGCGCCGAGCGGCCCGGCGAGCGGGGTCGGGGCCGCCTCCACGACGGTCACGTCCAGTCCGAGAGTGTACGCGGTGGAGGCGACCTCGGCGCCGATGAAACCGCCGCCGATCACCACCAGGCGTCCGCCGCGGGCCAGTTCGTCCCGCAGGGCGCGGGCGTCGTCCAGGGTGCGCAGCGTGTGCACCCCGGCGAGCCCCGCGGAGCCGGGCAGGGTGCGCGCCACGGCGCCGGTGGCGATGACGAAGCCATCGGCGCGCACCTCGCGTCCGTCGGCGAGACGGACGGTGCGCGCGGTGTGGTCGAGCCCGGTGGCGCGGGTGCCGAGCAGCCATTCCGCCGCCAGGTCCTCGCCCTCCGCCTCCAGGGCGAGTTCGGCCTCGCCCAGGGTGCCGGACAGGAACTCCTTGGACAGCGGGGGCCTGTCGTAGGGGCGGTGGAGTTCGTCCCCGATGACGACCAGGCGTCCGGCGAAGCCCTGTTTGCGCAGCGAGCGCGCCGCCGACAGGCCGGCGAGGGAGGCGCCGACCACGGCCACGGTCCTCACGCGGGACCGCCGGCGAGGCGGGCCGAGATGCAGGGCGGCAGGTTGGGAGCCTCCATGGAGAGCCGGACGTAGATCATGTCGTCCTCGACGACGACCTCGTGCGTCCGGACCGGCAGCTTCGCCGGCGGGGAGTCGACCGCGCCGGTGCGCAGGTCGAACTTGGAGGCATGCAGCGGGCATTCCACCTCGCAGCCCTCCAACCAGCCGTCGGCGAGCGAGGCGTCCTGGTGGGTACAGGTGTCGTCGATGGCGAAGACCTCGCCGTCGTCGGTGTGGAACACCGACACCGGCGGGTCGATGTCGAGCCGGAAGGCCTCACCTCGCGGAAGATCCGCGAGACGGCACGCGGGAATCATCATGACACCTCGGGTGCGTATAACGAAACGGTTTGCGGTAAGCGCAACATCAGTCTGGAGTCGCCCAGAACCCTTGTCAAGGCATTCACAGGGCCCTGTGAGTCCCGCCAGGCGTTGCGGTATTCAAAACTCGGCTCACATAGAACAACAAAGGCCCGCCTTCTCGGCTCGCGGCAACCGCGGGACGAGGGCGGGCGGATGAGGCCGGGCGGGGCCGTGCGGGCCGGGCGGGGCCGCGGCCGCACAGGGCGGCGCCACGGCCCCGCCGCGCGGCGGGTCCCGTCGCTCTCAGACGGCGGAGGGCGTGGCCCCCTCGTCCTGCCGGGGCTGCTCGCTCTCCGCGCCGGCCGTGGACGTGGCCGGGCCGATGCGAAGTTCGAAGTCCCCGTCGTACTTCTCGTGTCCGGCGATGACGGCCGTCTCGACGGCCTCCTTGCCCATGCGCCCGCGGATGATGAGCGGATCGTGGCGCAGGTCCCGGTTGAGCGCGACGCACAGCCCGATCATCACGAGAGTGAAGGGGGCCGCCGCGAGGATGGTGAGGTTCTGCAGCCCGGTGAGCGCATCGCCCTTGCCGCCGCCGATGAGCAGCATGACGGCGGCGACCGCCCCGGTCAGCACGCCCCAGAACACCACGACGCCCCGGGAGGGTTCGAGGGAGCCCCGCTGGGACAGTGTCCCCATCACGATGGAGGCGGCGTCGGCGCCGGAGACGAAGAAGATGCCGACGAGCACCATCACGACGATGCTCGTCACCGTGGCCAGGGGGTACTGCTGGAGGACGTCGAAGAGCTGACCCTGGGCGGTGGCGGCGTCGTTGAGCCGGCCGGCCTCCTGCAGGTGCATCGCCGAGCCGCCGAAGACGGCGAACCAGAGCAGGCTGACGCTGCTGGGGACCAGGATGACGCCCCCGACGAACTGCCGGATGGTGCGGCCGCGGCTGATGCGCGCGATGAACATCCCGACGAAGGGCGTCCAGGAGATCCACCACGCCCAGTAGAAGACCGTCCAGCCCGCCAGCCAGTCGGCGACACCCTTGCCGCTCGACGCCTCGGTACGGCCCGCCATCTGGGCGAGGTCGCCGAAGAAGGCGCCGACGGAGGTGGGCAGCAGGTCGAGGATGAAGATGGTCGGGCCGACGAGGAACACGAACAGCGCGAGGAGCACCGCCAGCACCATGTTGGTGTTGGACAACCACTGGATGCCCTTCTCGATGCCCGACACCGCCGAGGCGACGAACGCCACGGTCAGCACCGCGATCACGAGGACCAGAAGTCCGGTGCCGACCGACCCCAGCCAGCCGAGCCCCGTGAAGCCGCTGCCGATCTGCAGGGCGCCCAGTCCGAGGGAGGCCGCCGAGCCGAAGAGGGTGGCGAAGATGGCGAGGACGTCGATGGCCCGGCCGGGCCATCCGTTCACCCTCTTCTCACCGAGCAACGGCGTGAACACCGCGCTGATCAGCTGACGGCGGCCGCGCCGGAAGGTGCTGTAGGCGATGGCGAGACCCACGACCGCGTACATCGCCCACGGGTGGAGCGTCCAGTGGAAGAGGGTCGTGGCCATTGCGGTCTCCATGGCCTGGTTGGCGTCGGCCGGGTCGGTGCCCGGCGGCGGCGTGACGAAGTGGGAGAGGGGCTCGCTCACGCCGTAGAACATCAGACCGATGCCCATACCGGCGCTGAACATCATGGCGATCCACGAGACGGTGCGGAACTCGGGCTGCTCCCCCTCCTTGCCGAGGGTGATCCGCCCGTAGCGGCTCATCGCGAGCCAGAGGGCGAAGACCACGAAGCCCGAGGCGGCGAGGACGAAGGCCCAGCCGCCGTTGCGGATCGTCCCGTCCAGCAGCTTCCCCGACGCGCTCTCCAGCGCGTCGGTCGCCGTGGCTCCCCACACGACGAAGGCGAGGGTGAGGGCCGCGGCCACACCGAAGACGACGGGGTCTGTCCGGGGACGCCCGCCGGCCGCGCCGCCTCCCGGTATCTCCTGCTCGGCAGGAGGACCTGCGCTCCCGTTCCGTTCGCGGGCTCTGCTCATCAGCTCGTTCCTTCCACAGACGGCGGTGGGCGCCCCGTCGCGGACGACGGTCGCGCGGCGGGGCGGGGCAAGAAGGAAGACGTGCCGGCCGCCGGGGCGACCGCCACCGGGATCCGACCAAGACCCCGTTGCGGATAATGCACTGGGATTCACTATGAGAAACAACAATCTCGGCGTCCCGGAGACGGTGTCAAGAGGTGCGTCACGACGAGTCGTGGCGAGTCCCCCGACGCGTCAGCCTGCCGACGCGACGCGGCGGCCGTCGTCGACCGACGCCACCGCGAGCAGTCGGCGCGCCTTCAGACAGGTCTCGGCCCATTCCCGGTCGGGGTCGGAGCCCCAGGTGATGCCCGCCCCCGTGCCGAAGCGCAGGCAGGGCCCGCCGGGCGCGGTCCGGTCGATCCAGAAGGTGCGGATGCCCACGGCCAGTTCGCCCGTGCCGCGATCGGCGTCGACCCAGCCGACGCCCCCGCAGTACGGGCCGCGTGGCGCGTTCTCCAGTGCCTCGATGATGCGCAGCGCGCTGGACTTGGGGGCACCTGTGACGGACCCGGGCGGAAAGGTCCCGTCGAGCAGCTCCGGCCATCCGGCGTGCTCGGCGAGCCGGCCGCGCACGGTGGACACCAGGTGCACCAGGCCCGGGTGGTGCTCGACCGCGCACAGCTCGGGGACCGTCACGCTGCCGGTCGCGCAGACGCGCCCCAGGTCGTTGCGGACCAGGTCCACGATCATGACGTTCTCGGCCCGGTCCTTGTCCAGAAGGTCGTCGACGGTACGGCCGGTGCCCTTGATGGGGCCGGACTCCACCGTGCGGCCGGTGCGACGCAGGAACAGTTCGGGCGAGGCGGTGGCGATCTCCACCCCGTGTGCGGGCAGCCGGACCGTGCCGGCGTACGGGGCGGGGTTGCCGTGCGCCAGCAGGGCCGTGAGCGCGTCCACGTCCGCGTGCTCCGGGTCCGGCAGCGGAGCGGACAGGATGCGGCACAGGTTGGTCTGGTAGACCTCTCCGGCCGCGATGTGCGCGCGGACACGGCGGACCCCGGCGGTGTACGCGTCCCGGTCGAGCGAGGAGGTCCACTCGTGCGGGTCCGGTCCGTGCCACGCGCCCGGACGGACCGCGGGGACGGGCGCACGGCGTACGTCCCCGAAGCGCGCGCAGACCAGAGCGCCCTCGAAGTCGGCGACCACGGCCCAGAACCCGCTGGACTCCAGGGCCGCGGGATCGCCGGTCACGTCCCGCAGGTCGGTGGCGACCAGACCGCCGAAGCGGGCCAGCGGGGCGAGGTGCCGCCCTGTTCCCCTCATCGGGCCTCAGGTCCCCGAGGCCGGGCCGCCGGGCACCGGTTCCAGGCGGACGACGATCGACTTCGAGGTGGGGGTGTTGCTGATCGCCGCCGTGGAGTCGAGGGGGACCAGGACATTGGTCTCGGGGAAATAGGCGGCGCAGCAGTCGCGGGGTGTCGGGTAGGGCACCACGCGGAAGGCCGGGGCCCGGCGTTCCACCCCGTCCTCGTACTCGCTGACGATGTCGACTAGGTCGCCGTCGGCAAGACCCCGGTCGGCGAGGTCGTCGGGGTGCACGAAGAGGACCCGGCGGCCCTGGTGGATGCCGCGGTAGCGGTCGTCCAGGCCGTAGACGGTGGTGTTGTACTGGTCGTGGGAGCGGAGCGTCTGGAGCAGCAGCCGGCCCGGCGGCACATGGGGCCGCTCCAGCGGGTTGGCGGTGAAGTTGGCCAGTCCCGTGGCGGTGGTGAACCGGCGTTCGTCACGCGGCGGGTGGGGCAGTGCGAAGCCGCCCGGCCGTCGCACCCGGTGGTTGAAGTCCTGGAAGCCGGGGATCACGCGGGCGATGCGGTCGCGAACGCTGTCGTAGTCCCTCTCGAACTCCTCCCAGGGCACGTGGGAGCTCGCCTCCCCGAGCGCGGCCCGTGCCATCCGGCAGACGATCGCGGGCTCGCTCAGCAGGTGCTCGGAGGCGGGGGCCAGACGCCCCCGGGAGAGGTGCACCATGCCCATGGAGTCCTCGACGGTCACCTGTTGGGGCCCGGCGGGCCGCAGGTCCGCCTCGGTCCGGCCGAGGCAGGGGAGGATGAGCGCCTGCTCCCCGGCGATGACGTGCGAGCGGTTGAGCTTCGTGGAGATCTGCACGGTGAGGCGGCAGTTGCGCAGGGCCCGCTCGGTGAGGTCGGTGTCGGGGGCGGCGGCGACGAAGTTGCCGCCGAGCGCGACGAAGACCCGTACGTCACCGTCACGCATGGCGCGGATGCTCTCGACCGCGTCGTGGCCGTGCCGCCTCGGGGGCGTGAAGGCGAACTCGGTGCCGAGCGCGTCCAGGAACGCGTCGTCCGGCTTCTCGTAGATGCCCATCGTGCGGTCGCCCTGCACGTTGGAGTGGCCGCGCACCGGGCAGAGGCCGGCGCCGGGGCGGCCGATGTTGCCGCGCAGCAGGAGGAAGTTGACGACGTCCCGGATGGTGGGGACCGAGTGCTTGTGCTGGGTGAGGCCCATCGCCCAGCAGACGACGATCTTCTCGGCGCCCCGCACCTCGTCGAACGCGCCCCGGATCTCCTCCTCGGGCAGGCCGGTCGCGGTCAGGATCTCTTGCCAGGGGGCCTTGCGGGCGTGCTCGGCGAATTCCTGGAAGCCGTGGGTGTAGCGCTCGATGAAGGAGGTGTCCAGAGTGGTGCCGGGGGCCTCGTCCTCGGCCTCCAGCAGCATGCGGTTGAAGGCCTGGAACAGCGCCTGGTCCCCGCCCAGTCTGATCTGGAGGAACCGGTCGGTCAGGCGGGTGCCGCCGCCGAGGACGCCGGAGGGCCGCTGGGGGTTCTTGAACCGCAGCAGCCCCGCCTCGGGGAGCGGGTTGACCGCGATGATCCGGGCGCCCCGGCGCTTGGCGGTCTCCAGCGAGGAGAGCATGCGGGGGTGGTTGGTGCCGGGGTTCTGGCCGACCACCAGGATGAGGTCGGCGTCGTGGAGATCCTCCAGGGTGACGCTGCCCTTGCCGATCCCGATGGTCTCCGTCAGCGCCGAACCGCTGGACTCGTGGCACATGTTGGAGCAGTCCGGCAGGTTGTTGGTGCCGAGCATCCGGACGAACAGCTGGTAGAGGAACGCGGCCTCGTTGCTCGCCCGGCCGGAGGTGTAGAAGGCGGCCTGGCCGGGGTGGTCGAGAGCGGCGAGTTCACGGGCGATCACGGCGAACGCGTCGTCCCAAGAGATCGGCCGGTAGCGGTCGTCGCCGGCCGCACGGTACATGGGGTGGGTGAGGCGGCCCTGCTGGCCGAGCCAGTAGTCGCTGGCGGGAAGCAGGTCCTCCAGGGTGTGGCCGGCGAAGAAGTCCGGGGTGACCCGGCGCACGGTGGCCTCCTCGGCGACCGCCTTGGCCCCGTTCTCGCAGAACTCCGCGGCGTGCCGGTGCTCCGGCTCGGGCCAGGCGCAGCCGGGGCAGTCGAAGCCCTCCTTCTGGTTGACGCGCAGGAGGGTGAGCAGGCCCCGGCGGGCCCCCATCTGCTCGCCGGCGTGCCGGAGCGAGGAGGTGACCGCGGGGATGCCGGCGGCGTACTCCTTCGGGGGGCCGACCCGCAGCCGGGCGTCTCCGGGGTCGTCGACAGGTGCGTTGCGAGTCATCTGAGGCGCCACTCCGGGATGTAGGGGAATCAGGCCGTTCCGTCGCCGGGCGTCCCGGCCTCTCACATGAGTTGCGCACTGCACAACAGTGCCGTGATACGCAACACAATCAAGAAAGCGTGATCCCCGTTCCCCTGTCAAGGGGTACGCAGGGATGTACGGGCCGTGCGGTGGCGGAGTTCCCGGTCACCGCACGGCCGCCGGACGCGGCACGTCAGGCGTGAAGCGTCAGGCGTCAGGCGTGAAGAGCGCCGGGCGTCACAGGACGACGACCGAGCGCAGGACGTCTCCCTGGTGCATGCGGTCGAAGGCCTTCTCGACCTCGTCGAGCTGGATGGTCTCCGTCACGAAGGCGTCCAGGTCCAGGCGCTTCTGGAGGTAGAGGTCGATGAGCATGGGGAAGTCGCGGTCGGGTAGGCAGTCGCCGTACCAGGAGGACTTCAGCGCGCCACCGCGTCCGAAGACGTCGAGGAGGGGGAGCTCGAGCTTCATCTCCGGGGTGGGGACACCGACCAGGACGACCGTGCCGGCCAGGTCACGGGCGTAGAACGCCTGCTTGTACGTCTCCGGGCGGCCCACCGCCTCGATGACGACGTCGGCGCCGAAACCGCCGGTCAGCTCACGGATCGCCTCGATCGGGTCCGTCTCGCGGGAGTTGACGGAGTGCGTCGCGCCCAGCTTCCGGGCGGTCTCCAGCTTGAGATCGTCGATGTCCACCGCGATGATCTTCGCCGCGCCCGCGAGCTCGGATCCCACGACCGCCGCGGCGCCTACACCGCCGCAGCCGATCACGGCCACGGTGTCGCCCCGGCCCACGTTCCCGGTGTTGATCGCGGCGCCGATGCCCGCCATCACCCCGCAGCCCAGCAGGCCCGCGACCGTCGGCGCGGCGGCCGGGTCGACCTTGGTGCACTGACCCGCGGCGACCAGCGTCTTCTCCGCGAACGCGCCGATACCCAGCGCCGGAGACAGCTCCGTACCGTCGAGCAGCGTCATCTTCTGCGTGGCGTTGTGCGTGTTGAAGCAGTACCAGGGACGCCCCCGCCGACACGCCCGACAACTCCCGCACACAGCACGCCAGTTGAGAATCACGAAATCACCGGGAGCGACGTCCGTGACCCCGTCCCCGACCGACTCCACCACACCGGCGGCCTCATGCCCGAGCAGGAACGGGAAGTCGTCGTTGATCCCGCCCTCACGGTAGTGCAGGTCGGTGTGGCACACACCGCACGCCTGCACCCTCACCAGCGCCTCACCCGGCCCCGGGTCGGGCACGACGATCGTTTCCAGGCTGACAGGGGCACCTTTGCCCCGCGCGACGACAGCACGGACCTGGTGAGCCATGACCACTCCTCGGCTGGTTCGAGAGCTGAGTTCGATGTTTCTTATCGCGGTACTCATTGCCTGTAACGCAACACAGCATCGTGGAGTGAGGACCCCGGGTCAAGGATCCGTCGGGCAGCACGAGGCGCGGCCCGTCGCGGACGGTCCGATGTCCGTCCGGCGGCCGGCCCCGCGCGTGAAGCGGCTGCTCTAGTGCTCTGACCGCGTAGGTTCGCCGGGTTGGTGGTCGTGGCGGTTGGATGTGCGGTGACGTCCGATCCGTCCGCTGGAGGTGCGGTGGCTGAACCTGTCCGTGTGCGCAGACTGACCGACCAGGAGGGCAGAAGCCGCAGCGGATCGTGCGTCGGGGCAGCACCAGCACGGTGCGCTACCGGCGCGCGATCATGCCGCTGGCCTCGGCCGGCGGGAACCGGGTACTGGTGATCGCCCAGCTGGTGCAGGCCGATGAGGACACCGTCCGCGACGTGATCCACCGGTTCAACGAGATCGGCCTGGCCTGCCTGGACCTTCAATGGGCGGGAGGCCGTCCCCGCCAGCTCAGTCCTGACGACGAGGACTTCGTCATCCAGACGGCCACCACCCGACCCGCCAAGCTCGGCCAGCCCTTCACTCGCTGGTCACTGCGCAAGCTCGTCGTCCACCTGCGCAAAGTCCACGGCCGCATCATCCGCATCGGCCGCGAAGCGTTACGCTGCCTACTCGCCCGCCGCGGCATCACCTTCCAGCGGACCAAGACGCGTAAGGAGTCCCTGGACCCCGAACGCGACGCGAAACTCGACCGGATCGAGGATGTGCCGGACCGCTTCCCCGACCGGGTCTTCGCCTTCGACGAGGTCGGCCCGCTCGGGATCCGTCCCACCGCAGGCTCCGGCTGGGCGAGGCAGGGCCGCCCCGACCGGCTCCCAGCCACTTACCACCGCACTCCCGGCGTGGGCTACTTCCATGGCTGTTACTCGGTCGGCGACGACCGGCTGTGGGCGTCAACCGCCGCAGGAAGGGCGCCGGCAACACGCCGGCCGCCCTGAAGTCGATCCGCGCCGCCCGCCCGGACGGCGCACCCATCTACGTAGTCCTGGACAACCTGTCCGCCCACAAGGGCGCCGAGATCCGCCTCTGGGCGAAGAAGAACAAGGTTGAGCTGTGCTTCACCCCGACCTACGCCTCCTGGGCCAACCCCATCGAGGCGCACTTCGGACCGCTGCGGCAGTTCACCGTCGCCAACTCCCACCACTCCAACCACACCGTGCAGACCCGGTCCCTGCACGCCTACCTGCGCTCGCGCAAGGCTGACGCGCCCGCCACCCCGACGTGCTCGCTGCCCAGCGCCGAGAACGCGCCCGCATCCGCAGCGAGAAAGGCATCCGGGGCGGGCTCCCCCGACTCTCGCGTCGTGGAAGCCGGGCATTCTCGCGGTCTGGCGAGTCGTCTGACCGGCTCTCCTCCTCTCGCTCCCCCATCCCTAAGCACCGCCGCTTCGCCCCCGAGCAGGCTGTGGTGCGCACTTGATCGAACAGGAGTTCGTAAATGCATCTCGCCGACCAGGTCATCCAGCTCGCCTACGATCCCGGGATCAGGCCGAACGAGGGCGGGCTGCCGGGCCTGAACGTCCTCAAGCAGGTAATGGGCTCGAACAACCTCTTCGCCCTCATCGCCGCGGTCGGTGCCCTCGCCGTCAGCGCCGGCGTGTGGGCGTGGGGCCCCCACTCCGGCGGTCATCAGGCGGAGGCCAATGGCAAGAAGGGCGTGCTGGTCAGCGCTGGCGCAGCCCGGACCAACCGGACAGCGCCGCCGCGCGTCGTCTACCGCCAAGCCATCGATCTTGGAACGCTGGCCCTGAGTGCCTGGACGAGCGCATCACGACGGCCTGGTCCGCGCGCCGCCTGGCCCTCGCTGCCTACGGCCGAGCGCTCGAGGAGACGGTCACACACCCCCACGACGTGCTGCCCGACCTGCTGCACCTCCACCACGTCCGAATGTGTGGACCGGGACTGTCCGAGGAACGCATCCACCTGCACCTGGCCAGAGCTGCCGCCTTGAGTTGGACGGCACGAGCAAGGAGGACATCGTGACCACGGCAGCCTCCGCCGTCGCCGCGCTGTCGGCTGTCGAACAGGTGGCACACGCACTGACGGACCCGAGAGGTGTACGGCCCGGCGACCGGCCCCAAGGGGCTCGCGCCTGGCCACAGTCGCTCGCCGGCGGAGCCTCGGACATCGCGCTGCTGCACATCGAACGGGCCCGCACCGGTCACGGCGACTGGGACACCGCGCACACCTGGCTGGCCACTGCCGGTTCCGTCACCTCCTCTACTTCGGTGGGTAGTTGGGACTCGAGACCTACTCCATTGTCCCGCCCGTCGACCACCAGCACAGTGGGAGTCACGACTGGACACCACGAGAGTGAAGGAGGCCGTCGTGAGCGATTTCGAGGAGACGGCAGGAGAACGTGACCAAGAGCGCATGGTCATGGAGGGCTGGACCCTAAACTTGATCTTGGCCGATGCCGTCGGCCGCTTCCGGCGTCTGGAGGACGCGCTGCACGATCTGGTAGTGATCCGGGTCTGGAGGGAGGCCGACCCCCGCATCCGGGTCGCCACGATGCTTCACGTGGCCTGGGAGTCGCGGTCACATGACATCTACCCGAACTACCTGCCCGATGGTGTTGACGACCCGGGGTGGGAGATGGCCCAAGCCTTACATGAGTACGCGATCAACACCCAGCGGTTCGAAGCGTTCCACAGCGCGTGGTTCTCAACGTCGACAATGCCGGGGCCCGCCGAGGAACTGGCCAACTCGCTCTGCTCCGACCAAGCGGAAAGCGGCTTGGATCTGAGCCTGCGGACGACGCTCCTGCTGTACGCCGCCTTCCAGGGGAAGCCCAGAAAGAAGCCGCGTAAATGGATTTTCAGCAGGAAGCGCAGGAAGGCGGCTCGGAGCAGTGATCAGATTGTGATGCCACCAGCGCAGCACGGATCACGACGCCCCACCGGATCACATAAGATCAGAATGAACGAATCTGATAAGACGGTTCGGTCCGAAGACCATCAGTCTGTGGGCATGACGTTGCATGGATTGACCCTCAACCTGGCTTTGGCTGACGCCGTCGGCCGCCACCCACAGTTGGAAGACGCTCTCTACGACCCAGAGGTGACCCAAGCCTGGAGCTCGGCTGAACCTCAGATCCGGGCCGCCTTGCTCCTGGGCCTGACCTGGGATTCACGCGAATGCGGGATTTACCCGAACTATCTACCGGACGGCGTGGACGACCCCGCTTGGCCGATGGTCGAGCTGTTACACCGGTATGCGTGCGATTTCCGGGGGACTTTCGAGGAGTTCCACGGCCCGGGGTTAGGTTTCTCTGCGACGCCGTTGCCGGGGCCGGCCGGGGAACTGGCCTATTCGCTCTGTCGCGGACAAAAGAAAAGTGACTTGGATCTGAGTCTGCGGATCACCCTTATCCTGCTGGCCGCATACCGGAAGAAGCCTCGTGCGTAACCCATGGGGCACCCCCACAGGATGCCAGAACGCCCTGGCAAGGAATGCGCCATGCGGTTCACCCCCGCGTCGGCGGGGAGCATGGGAACGGTACGGATTTCGGACGCGGCAGGATCGGTTCACCCCCGGGTCGGCGGGGAGCACCCACTGTCGTCCTGCCGTGCTCGCGGCACATGTTCGTCCGCCCGGTGCTGCGCCTGGACCAGCACGCATGGACGGAAGCGCACGTCGCGGCCTTCCGATACTTCGGTGGCGTCCCGCGCCGGCTCGTCCCGGACAACCTGAAGACCGGGGTCGACAAGCCCGACCTCTACGACCCGAAGACCAACCAGGCGTACGCCGAACTGGCCACTCAATACACCGCGTTGGTCGATCCGGCCCGGGCGGCGAAGCCGAAGGGCAAGCCGCGGGTCGAGCGGCCGATGCCCTATCTCCGCGACTCGTTCTGGCGAGGACGAGAGTTCATCTCGACCGAGCACATGAAAGGCAATCGACCACACTGCGGCCGAGGCGGTCCACGGCCGCAGCCACCAACCCGTCCGAACACCTCTCGTCAGGGAGCCATGGGCCAAGCCTCGGCCGTGTCACCGAGGGCGGGTCCGCCCGACAACTCCAGTCGTCCGGCCAGCTGAAGAAATGGTCCCCGACAGCCGCGACGGCCGTCAGCGCGTCCTCGCTCGGCCGCTGCGGAGACGACGCGGCGGGCTTCATCCGCGACGGCCGTCGCACCCCGAGCCGACACTTCCCGTATCCGGGCGACCAGGCGCGGGTGAAACTGGTCAGCCCAGGAAGCTCAGCCGGACCTGGCGGTTGACGTTGTCCTTGTTGGTGTCCACCAGGCAGACCGACTGCCAGGTGCCCAGTTGCAGCCTTCCATTGACGACCGGCAGTGTCGCGTGCGGTGGGACGAAGGCCGGCAGGACGTGGTCGCGGCCGTGGCCCGGGCTGCCGTGGCGGTGTTGCCAGCGGTCGTCGGCAGGGAGCAGGGTGTGCAGGGCGGCGAGGAGGTCGTCGTCGCTGCCCGCGCCCGTCTCGATCACCGCGATGCCGGCGGTGGCGTGCGGGACGAAGACGTTGAGCAGGCCGTCGCGACCTGCCGCCTCTTCCCGGAGGAAGCCCTCGCAGTCACGGGTGAGGTCGATGACACTCTCCTGTGAGCCGGAGGCGATGTGCAGGACTCGTGTGGTGAACGCATCTGGCATGTTCCCATCCTGACCCGGATGCTGGATTCCACACCCGCCCGACGGTTCGGCGAGTGGGACGCCAGTCCGATCCGCGAGACGGCGTTGACCATGGTCGGGCCGTCTGGCTACGTTCAGTCGCATGTTGCGTTCAGCCTTCCTCACCACGCGCGGTCATATCGACCTGCTGCGGGTGGCCTCCGCCGCTTGTCGTCGCGGCTGCTGACGCCTTCCCCCTCCGCCTTCGCGGTCCTCTTCGTCTTCGCCCTCCTCTTCAGCTGCGCCCTCGCCTGAGTCGGCCGGCCATGCCCGTGTTCCCGGTGTGCGGGAATCACTCCCTTGGCCGTGCTCGCCGTCGCCCGTCCGGTCGTGGTGCCGGTCGTAGTTCCGATCGGGTTGTGCCCTGACGTGATCCGGCGGCGTGGAGGCATGCCCCCCAACTGGTCGCCCCTCCCCCGTGGAGCCCCCATGAGCATCAGTCACGCCCCACCTCAGTCCTCCGAATCCGATATTTCGCCTTTGTCGCCCTCGCCGTCTGTCGTCAAGTCGGGTGAGGCTCCCGGCGGTCACGAAGGCTCTCCCGAGCTCGAACCCCTCCTCCCCCGCTCCGCCCGCCGCACCCGCGTGCCCCGCTGGCTGCGCCGGGCCGCCGGACCGCTCGTCCTTCTGACGTTGTGGCAACTCCTCAGCAGTACAGGTGCGTTGGCTCCCGGCGTGCTCGCGTCGCCTGGCCGGATCGCGCAGGTCGCCGGAGAGCTGGTCTCCGACGGCTCACTCCCCTCGGCCATAGGCACCTCGCTTCAGCGCGTGGCCGCCGGGCTGGCGCTCGGCGTAGTGGTCGGCACCGGACTCGCCCTGCTCTCCGGGCTGTTCCGGATCGGCGAGGATCTCGTCGACGCGCCGGTCCAGATGCTGCGGACGGTTCCCTTCGTCGGTCTCATCCCGCTGTTCATCATCTGGTTCGGCATCGGCGAGGCCCCGAAGGTCGCGATCATCACGCTCGGCGTGACCTTCCCGCTGTACCTGAACGTCTACGCCGGCATCCGCGGTGTGGACGCCCAGTTGATCGAGGCCGGGGAATCCCTCGGGCTGTCGCGCTGGGGCCTGGTGCGGCACGTCGTGCTGCCGGGCGCGCTGCCCGGCGCCATGACCGGCCTGCGCTACTCGCTCGGCATCGCCTGGCTCGCCCTGGTCTTCGCCGAGCAGGTCAATGCCGACTCCGGCATCGGGTTCCTCATCGGGCAGGCGCGGGACTTCCTGCAGACCGACGTGATCGTGGTCTGCCTCATCGTCTACGCCTTCCTCGGCCTCCTGGCCGACTTCGTCGTCCGTTCTCTCGAAAGGCTGCTGCTGCAATGGCGACCGACGTTCACCGGCCGGTGATCCCCGCCCCGGCCGTGCGGGTCGAGGGGCTGACCCGCTCCTTCGACGGCCGCGCCGTCATCGACGACCTCCGACTCGACATCCGGCCGGGCGAGTTCGTCGCGCTGCTCGGCCGCAGCGGCTGCGGCAAGTCCACTTTGCTGCGCATCCTCGCCGGGCTCGACCGTGACATCGAGGGCACCGTGCTGGTGCCGCGCCGCAAGGCCGTCGCCTTCCAGGCGCCGCGTCTCATGCCGTGGAAGAAGGTGTGGCGCAACGTGCTGCTCGGCCTGCCGGGTCGTCCCGAACGCCCGGTCGCGGAGCAGGCGTTGCAGGAGGTGGGCCTCGGCCACCGCACCGACGCCTGGCCGAAGACCCTCTCCGGTGGCGAGGCCCAACGCGCTTCGCTGGCCCGCGCCTTGGTCCGGGAGCCCGATCTGCTGCTGCTCGACGAGCCGTTCGGCGCGCTCGACGCCCTCACCCGGATCAAGGCCCAGCGCCTGGTGGACGAGCTGTGGCGGCGGCGCGGCTGCACGGTGTTGCTGGTCACCCATGACGTCGAGGAGGCGGTCCTGCTCGCCGACCGCGTCCTGGTGATGGACGACGGTGTCATCGCTCACGAGCAGCACATCGACCTCGAACGGCCGCGTGACATCGCCGAACCGCGCTTCGCCGAGCTGCGCGCGGAGCTGTTGCAGCGGCTCGGCGTCGACGCCGCAGCCCCCGACGCTCCGGACACCCAGGGTGCCGCCCAGGTCGCCGAGGCCGACGGGGCCGCCCGAGCCGCCGCCTGACCGGAGCGAGCGGCTCCGCTCACCGCATCCCCCGCTCATCCCCCCTCGCCTGCCCCTCTCCTCATCCCCCCACGTCCACGAAACGGATCCCGCCCAATGCGACGTCCCCTCGCCCCCGCTGCCCTGTTGCTTCCCCTCGCTCTCCTGCTCACGGCCTGCGGCGGCGCCTCGTCCGCCGGCACGGGCACCGACGGCGGCACCGACGGCAAGGGCTCCGTCACGCTCAACGTCGGGGACCAGAAGGGTGGTTCGGAGGCCATCCTGCGAGCCGCCGGCGAGCTCGACCACCTGAACTACAAGATCAAGTGGTCCACCTTCACCTCAGGGCCACCCCTCCTGGAAGCCGTCAACGCCAAGGCCGTCGACGTGGGCGGCGTCGGCAATACCCCGCCGGTCTTCGCGGCCGGCGCCGGGTCCGGCATCTCGGTCGTCGCCGCCTGGCACGGCACGTCCAAGGGCGACACCATCCTCGTCCCGAACGGCTCGAAGCTCACGCGGACTTCTCAGCTCAAGGGCAGGTCCATCGCCGTGGCGCAGGGCTCCTCCGCGCACTACCAGCTGGTCGCGTCCCTGAAGGCGGCCGGACTGACCTTGAGCGACGTGAAGGTCAAGTACCTCCAGCCGGCCGACGCGCTCGCCGCGTTCACCTCCGGCAAGGTCGACGCGTGGGCGGTGTGGGACCCGTACAGCTCGCAGGTGCTCCAGGCGAAGCAGGGACGGGTGCTCACCACCGGCGACGGCGTCACCAATGGCCTCACCTTCCAGGTCGCCGCACCCGCCGCGCTGAAGGACGCGAAGAAGGCCGCCGCCATCAAGGACTACCTGGACCGGCTGCGGCGGGCCACCGCCTGGGTGTACGACCACCAGGAGGAGTGGGCGAAGGTGTGGGCCAAGGACACCCGGCTGCCGTACGAGGTGGCGCTCGCTTCGGTGAGGCGGACGAACTCCACCCGGGTCGCGGTCGCCGTCGACCAGCCGCTCATCGCCTCCGAGCAGAAGATCGCCGACGCGTTCACCGAGTTGAAGCTGATTCCGCGGAAGGTCGACTTCGGCGAGTTCGTGGACCCTCGGTACAACGGCAAGCTGCCCGCCTCGACGAGCGCCCCGCGCGCGTCGTCGTGACCCGTGGACACCTCGACGGGAGTGTTCCCGGCACCGGGGAAGATCCACGCCCTCGGCACTGTTGGCAGAGGCGTGAACGACATACGCGAGGTCGAGGTGGTCGTGATAGGCGCCGGGCAGGCCGGCCTGTCCAGCGCCTATCACCTGCGGCGCGCCGATTTCGTCCCGGAGCGCGACTTCGTGGTGCTCGACCATTCCCCCGGCCCGGGCGGCGCCTGGCAGTTCCGGTGGCCCTCACTGACGTACGGCAAGGTGCACGGGATGCACGCCCTGCCCGGCATGGAGCTGACGGGCGCGGACGCTGCGCGGCCCTCGTCCGAGGTCATCAGTGAGTACTTCGAGCGCTATGAGCGCACGTTCGACCTGCGGGTGCGCCGGCCGGTGGACGTACGGGCCGTGCGCTCGGCGGGCGTGGACGCCGGCGTGATCGGCACGCAGGGCGGGTCCGCGACGCGGGGACGGCTGCTCGTGGAGACGTCCGACGGTACGTGGTCCGCCAAGGCTCTGATCAATGCCACCGGCACCTGGGACCGGCCGTTCTGGCCGCGCTACCCCGGCCAGGAGACGTTCCGCGGTAGGCAGTTGCACACCGCGCAATACCCGGGGCCTGAGGCTTTCGCCGGACTGCGCGTGGTCGTGGTGGGCGGGGGCGCGTCCGGCACGCAGCATCTGCTGGAGCTCGCCCCGTACGCGGCCGACACCACCTGGGTGACGCGGCGGCCGCCCGTGTTCCGCGAAGGTCCCTTCGACGAGAACGCGGGCCGTGCGGCGGTCGCGCTCGTGGAGGAGCGCGTACGGCAGGGGCTGCCGCCGAAGAGCGTCGTCTCCGTGACCGGTCTGCCGCTCAACGACGCGATCCGCCGCGGACTGGCGGACGGCGTGCTCGACCGGCTGCCCATGTTCGACCGGCTCACCGCGGACGGCGTGGAGTGGAACGACGGGCGGCACGTGAGTGCCGACGTCGTCCTCTGGGCGACCGGTTTCCGGCCCGCCGTGGACCATCTCACCCCGCTGAGGCTGCGGGAGCCGGGCGGCGGCATCCGTGTCGAGGGCACCCGCGCGGTCGCCGATCCCCGCGTCCATCTCGTCGGCTACGGTCCGTCCGCGAGCACCATCGGCGCCAACCGGGCCGGACGCTCGGCGGTGCGGGAGATCGCCCGGCTGCTCGCGCAGGGCGAGGGAGAGCGGGAAGCTGCCGCTGCGGCGTGATGTGCTCTCGAGGCCCCACTGCGTCATGGTCTCGAAAGACGCCGCCGCGTTCGGGTCACCGGACCTTCGACGGACTCGGCGCGGCCTGCGCGCTCTGGTTCCGGTTGAACTCCGCGACGTTGCGCTGGTGTTCCTCGTAGCTCGCGGTGAAGCGTGTGTCGCCCGGCTTGACCGTGACGAAGTACAGCCAGTCGCCCGGCGTCGGGTTGATCGCCGCCTGCATCGCCTCCTCACCGGGGTTGTCGATCGGGGTCGGAGGCAGCCCCATGCGCTGGTAGGAGTTGTAGGGGCTCGCGATGCGGGTGTCCTTCTCCGTGGTCCTCACCGTGAAGCGGTTCAGGGCGTAGTTGAGGGTGGAGTCCATCTGCAGCGGCATGCCGCGCTCCAGACGGTTGATGACGACCCGGGCCACCTTGCCCATGTCGTCCTTGGTGGCCGCCTCCGCCTGGACGATGCTGGCGATGGTGACCGCCTGGTAGACGTTCATGGCGTTGCGCTGCGCTCCCGCGGCGATCGGCGCGCCGTTGAACTTCTTGTTCGCCGTGTCGACCATCGACGCCAGGAGGGTCTGCGGAGTGGTCTTCTGCTCCAGCGGGTACGTCGCCGGGAAGAGGTAGCCTTCCGGGTTGCCGTCGGCGTCGTTCGGCAGGCGCAGGTCGGCGGCGGGCAGGGTCTTCCTGGTGGTGCCGGCGGGCAGGGCGAGGGCCTTGTCGACGGCCTCGTAGATCTGGTTGGCGCGCCAGCCCTCGGGGATGACCAGTGACGTGGGGCGCTTGTCCTCCTTGTGGCCGTCCGGGGTCAGCAGCGGCACCGCCACGGCGGCGCCGGCCACGACGGCTCCGGTCGCGATGAGGGTGAGACGGCCCCGGCGGGTCAGTCGCATCGTTCTCCGTGACGGAGTGTTCATCTGCATGCGGGCACGGTAACCTGCACATCGTCACAAACCCGACATGACCGGCCATATTTTCATCTTGTCGGCTCCAGTCGCGCGTCCCGCCGCACCAGACCCGCGTATCGCCCTCCGCTCGCCAGCAACTCCTCGTGGGTACCGCGTTCGGCCACTCGGCCCGCGTCGAGCACGACGATCTGGTCGGCGCTCCGGATGGTCGACAACCGGTGGGCGATGGTGAGGGTGGTGCGGTCGGCGGAGAGCGCGTCGATCGCCTCCTGGACGGCGTGCTCGGTGCGGGTGTCCAGGGCGCTGGTCGCCTCGTCGAGGATGAGCACAGGCGGGTCGCGCAGGATGGTGCGGGCGATGGCCAGGCGCTGTTTCTCGCC
This sequence comes from Streptomyces sp. NPDC101166, assembly GCF_044768125.1. Lineage (NCBI taxonomy): Bacteria > Bacillati > Actinomycetota > Actinomycetes > Kitasatosporales > Streptomycetaceae > Streptomyces > Streptomyces sp. NPDC101166. The sequence goes on along the minus strand of NZ_JBIWPF010000030.1, from coordinate 44,591 downwards.
TCCGGAGAAGCGGTGGCCGCGCTCGCCCACGACGGTGTCGTAGCCGTCGGGCAGTGCGGCGATGTGGTCGTGGATCTGGGCCGCCCGCGCCGCCGCGTGCAGTTCCTCGTCGGTGGCGTCCGGCTTGGCGAAGCGCAGGTTCTCGGCGACGGTGGCGTGGAAGAGGTACGTCTCCTGCGAGACGACGCCGACCGCACGTGCGAGGGTGTCGAAGTCCAGGTCGCGGACGTCGACGCCGTCGAGGGTGACCCGGCCGCCGGTCACGTCGTACAGACGGGGCACCAGATAGCCGAGCGTGGATTTCCCCGCGCCGGTCGGTCCGACGACGGCGAGGCTGCCGCCGGCGGGGACGGCGACGTCGATGCCGTCCAGCACGGGACCCGCCGCCCCTCCCTCTTCCCGGCCACCCTCGTCGGGCGTGCCACGCAGGTCTTCACGGCCATGCGCGCCGTCGTCGTACCGGAAGGACACGCTCTCGAAGCGGATCTCCCCCTTCACCTGGTCCAGGTGCACCGGGTCCTCGCGTTCGGTGATGTCGACGGGGAGGTCGAGGTACTCGAAGATCCGCTGGAAGAGCGCGAGGGAGGTCTGGATCTGCACACCGGTCGACAGGAGACTGACCGCCGGGCGGAACAGGCCCTGCTGCAGCGAGACGAAGGCGACGATGGTGCCGAGGGACACGTCGGGGCCGCCGAGCTGGAGGGCCATGCCCGCGGTCCAGTAGATGAAGGCCGGCATGGCCGACATGACGATCCCGATCACGGCCATGCGCCAGCGGCCGGCCATGTTCGACCGGACCTCCAGGTCGACCAGGCGCTCGGACTCGTCGGCGAAGGATCGGGTGAGGGAGTCGGCGCGGCCCATGGTGCGGCCCAGGAGAATGCCGCTGACCGACAACGACTCGGTGACCGTGGCCGCCATCGCCGCCATCTGCTTCTGACGTCGGGTGGTGATTCTCCTGCGCTCGTCGCCCACACGGCGGCTGATCCACACGAAGACCGGGAGCAGCAGCAGCGAGACGACGGTCAGGCGCCAGTCGAGGGCGATCATGGCGACGACCGTGGCGACGACGCTGGTGAAGTTGGAGACCAGGGAGGTCGCGGTCGAGGTGACGGTGGCCTGCATGCCGCCGATGTCGTTGGCGATGCGGGACTGCACCTCGCCGGTACGCGTGCGGGTGAAGAACGCGAGCGACATCCGCTGGAGACGGCCGAAGACGGCTGTGCGCAGGTCGTGCATGACGCGCTGGCCGACCGTCGTGGAGATCAGGGTCTGCAGGACGCCGAAGACGCCGGACAGGACGGCGCTCAGGATCATGCCGAGGGCGAGCAGGCTCAGCAGGCCGGTGCGACCCTGGGGGATGGCGACATCGAGGATCTCCTTGAGGAGGAACGGCGTGGCCACGGAGACCAGCGAGGAGGCGGCGACCAGCAGGCCGACGACCGCGAGACGGGCTCGATAGGGGCGGAACAGCCGCACGATGCGGCGCACCTGCCGGGGTTGCTGTGCGTCGGCTTCGGCGGGTGGGGACCAGAGCTCTGGCGTGTCGGGGCGCATGGGCTCCTTCGGAGATGAGACGGGCGGATTTTGAAGAGCGTAGCTCATTGTTACCTATACTCACAATGAACGGCGTCCTGATATTGTTCCCGCATGACCACCCCCGATCCCGAAGGCGCTCTCGCCGAGCAGCTGTTGCGGCTCACCCGCCGGGTGCACCGCATCCAGAAGCGCCATCTGGAGCTCTCCGACCTGGGTGTCACCCCGGCCCAGTCACGCCTTCTTCGCACCCTCGACCACTTCGGCGCGCCACCGCGCATGGCCGATCTCGCCGAGCGGCTCGAGGTGGTGCCCCGCGCGGTGACCACGCTGGTCGACGGTCTGGAGGCGAACGGCAAGGTGCGCCGGGTCCCCGATCCGACGAACCGCCGGGTGATCCGCATCGAGCTCACGGACGACGGACGCCAGACGCTCAGCGAACTGCACCGGGCGCGGCAGTCGGCCGCGCGGGAGATCCTCGCTCCGCTCACCGGCCTGGAGCGGACCGTGCTCGGGGAGCTGCTGGACACGCTGGTCGACGGGGCCCCCTCCGCCCACTGCGGAGCCCCGGGACACGGCTGAATCCGGGCCCCTGACAGGCCCGGACCAGCTGACATCGCACCTTCCGTCAGAAGGCCTCGGCAGCGGGCTCCTTGGTCTTCGGCTGCGCCGGGACGCCCCCTCCGGCCGTCGCTTCCGTCTCCCCGGCAAGAGTCCTCTTCGCCTGCTCCATGTCCAGCGCCCCCTCCCACCGGGACACGGCGAAGACCGCCACGCAGTTGCCGAGGAGGTTCGTCACGACGCGCATCGCGTCCATGACGCGGTCCACGCCCAGCAGCAGAGCCACGGCGCCGGCCGGGACGACCCCGAGCGACGAGGCGGTCGCCGACAGGGCGAGAAAGGCAGAACCGGGAACGCCCGCCATGCCCTTGCTGGTGAGCATGAGCACCAGTACCACCGTGATCTGCCGGCCCAGCCCGAGGTCCACGCCGACGGCCTGGGCGATGAACAGGGTGCCGATCGACAGGTAGAGCGAGGCGCCGTCGAGGTTGAAGGAGTAGCCCGTCGGCAGCACCAGGCCCACGGCGTCGTCACGGGCGCCGGCCTTGCGCAGCTTCTCCATCACGCGCGGCATCACCGACTCGGTGGAGGCCGTGCCGAGGGCGAGGAGCACCTCCTCCCTGATGTAGCGCAGGAACTTCCAGAGGCTGATCCCGGTGAGCGCCTTCAGCGCGAGGGCGAGCAGCGTGACGAAGAACGCGGCGGCCGCGTAGCACAGGATGATCAGTTCGCCGTAGGTCTTGATCACGCCGAGTCCGTACTGGCCGATCAGGACGGCCATCGAGCCGAACACCGCGAGCGGGGCGAGCCGCATCACGAAGCCGACGATCGCGAAGACGACCTCCTGGGCCTGCTCGATGGCGGGCAGGACCCGGGGGACCTTGGTGTGGCCGAGGTGCAGCAGCGCCGCCCCCACCAGGCAGGCCAGGACGAGCACCTGGAGCAGCGAGTTCTCCGCGAAGGCGCCGACGAAACTGGCGGGCAGCGCGTCCAGTGCGAACTCCGTCGCCGAGGGCAGCGCATTGCCGCCCGTCTTGGCCTCCACGGCCGAGGCGTCGAGCATGGAGGGGTTCACACGCATGCCGGAGCCGGGCTGGACGACGTTGGCCGCGAGGAGTCCGATCAGCAGGGCGAGGGTGCTCGCGACCTCGAACCAGATCAGCGCCTTGAGCCCGATCCGGCCGAACGCCTTCAGATCACCGGCCTTGGCGATGCCGACGACGACCACGCAGAACACCAGTGGGGAGATGATCGTCTTGATGAGCCGGAGGAATCCGTCTCCGAGCGGCTGAAGGTCCGCCGCCACGCCGGGCCACAGCTTCCCGAAGACGATTCCGAGGACGAGAGCGCAGGCGACCTGGGCGAAGAGCGAGGTACGCAGCAGGCGTACCACGCGCCGCGGCAGAGACGGGACGGACGGCGACACGGGCACTCCTCGGGGGGACACAGACACGCGGAAGCACGGCAGGACGATGGGGGGAGAACTTCTGCGATACGGAAAGCAGCTTCCGTACCGTCACTGTGAAGGCGTCGTTGATCGCACCTGAAACCACCGTGTTGCGACCGCGTAAAACCCGTCACCGGCGATGCCGTCCGGTGCTGCCGCCCCGTGAGGCCGTCGCGCCTCCGCTGCCTCGGCGGCGTCGTTCGAAGACGTCCGAACTGCCTTGCTTTCGCGGAAAAACGGGTTGATTCCGAGCACCCGTCGACGCGAACCTTTCACGGTTTGCTGCGAAGCCCGCGCGGACCCGTAAGTCCGCCCCTCTCCCCCACCTGACACGAGCCACTGGGACGTCATGCACATCCAAGACCTTCCGTATCCCGACCCGGGTGCGCCGGACGCGCGCTCGGGGCCCCGCTTCCTCTGGTGGCTCGGCCGCAACCAACTGGGCGGCCAGTTCAAGTCCCTGGCCTGGGGGCTGCTGCACTTCGTGTCCGTCTCGGCGCAGCCCTTCTGCGTCGGATACGCCGTCGAGGCCGCCGTGGACCGCTCGGGCTCCCGACTCGCCCTAGCCGGCGGGCTGATGCTCCTGCTCGGCGCCGCCATCGCGGTCGGCGACACCTTCCTGCACCGGGCCGCCGTCACCAACTGGATCACCGCGGCCGCCCGCGTCCAGCAACTCCTCGCCCGCAAAGCCGCTCAGCTGGGCTCCGCGCTGAGCCGTCGGGTCGCCGCCGGCGAGGTCGTCGCCGTCTCCACGGGCGACGTGGAGAAGATCGGCTGGTTCGTGGAGGCGGTGTCACGCTTCACCGCGGCCGCCCTCACGATCGTGCTCGTCTGCGTCGGCCTGGTCGTCTACCAGCCGGCCCTCGGGATCGTGGTCGCCGCGGGCCTGCCCGTGCTGGCGCTTGCCGTGCTGCCGCTGCTGCCCAGCGCCACACGCCGGGCCGACCACCAGCGCGAGAAGGCCGGGCGTGCCACCGAACTGGCCTCGGACACCGTGGCCGGCCTGCGCGTGCTGCGCGGCATCGGCGGCGAGGAACTCTTTCTCGACCGCTACCGGCGCGCATCCCAGGAGGTCCGGCACGCGGCCGTCCGCAGCGCCCGCATGTGGTCCCTGATCAGCGCCATCCAGGTACTGCTGCCGGGCCTGCTGATCATCGCCGTGGTGGTCTACGGCGTTCATCTGGCCCGCACCGGCAGCATCACCATCGGTGAACTGGTCACCGTCTACAGCTCCGTCATGGTGCTCACCTATCCCCTCAGGCACGTCGAGGAGATCGCCATGGCCTACTCGTTCTCCCGGCCGTCGGCGCGCCGCGCCGCCCGCGTCCTGTCGCTGGATCGGGCGACGGACGCCGACGGCTCACGCGACGCGGACCTCCCCACCGGTGACCTGTTCGACCCGGCGACCGGTCTGCTCGCTCCGGCCTCCCGGCTCACCGCCGTGGTGTGCGGCGACCCGGACGCGGCCGGTCTGCTCGCGGAACGTCTGGGCGGGCACTCCTCGCAGGACGGCCCGTCCGCACTGCTCGGCGGGGTCCCGCTGGACGAGCTGCCGCTGCACTGCGCGCGCACCGCCGTTCTCGTCCAGGACAAGGACCCGGTGCTGCTGTCGGGATCCCTGCGCGACCTGCTCGACGTGCCCGCCTCTGGGACAGTCGACGCGGCCGACGCGCTGGCGGCCGCCCAGTGCGGGGACGTGCTCGACGCGCTCGTGCAGGGCTCGTTGGAGGCCGACGATCCCATGGAGGCACGCATCACCGAACGCGGGCGCTCCCTCTCGGGCGGGCAGCGACAGCGGCTCGCACTGGCACGGTCGCTGTTCACCGATCCGGAGGTCCTCGTTCTGGACGAGCCCACCTCCGCCGTCGACTCGCACACCGAGGCCCGTATCGCCGAAGGACTGCGCGCCCTGCGGTCCGGCCGGACGACCGTCGTGCTCACCTCGTCGCCGCTGCTCCTGGACCGCGCGGACCGCGTCGTCCTGGTGCACGAGGGCCGGGTCGAGGCGGTCGGCGCCCACCGCGAACTGCTGGACACCGAGGCGCGATACCGCGCGGTGGTGACCCGGGAGACCGACGAGGACTCCGCGCTGAGCGGCGCCCTCAAGGGACTCACCGACGACGAACTGCGAGAGATCGAGGAGACGGCATGATCGGCGTGGCGCCACCCGCCTACGACCCCGCGGCGCCCAGGACGGCGAGCACCCTGCCCGTCGGCGCCCCCGCGACCGTACGCGCCTATGTGGCCGAGCTGCTGCGCCGGCACCGCCGCGCGTTCCTGCTCCTCGTGGCCGTCAACACGGTCGCCACGATCGCCTCCATGGTGGGTCCGTGGGTCCTGGGCGACCTCGTGGAACGGCTCTCCCAGGGGACGCGCGACCTCCGGCTGGAGCTCAGCGCCACCCTGTTCGTGCTCGGCCTGCTCCTGCACGCCACGTTCGTACAGCAGGTCCGGCTGCGCGGTGCGATGCTCGGCGAACGGATGCTGGCCGACCTGCGCGAGGACTTCCTGGTGCGTTCGGTCCGGCTGCCGCCGGGCGTGCTGGAACGGGCGGGGACGGGCGACCTGCTGTCCCGCATCACCACGGACATCGACCGGCTGGGCAACGCCATGCGTGAGGCCGTGCCCCAGCTGACGATCGGCGTGATGTGGGCGGCGCTGCTGCTCGGCGGACTCGTCGTCACCGCGCCGCCCCTCGCCCCTGCCGTGCTGGTCGCGGTGCCGCTTCTGGTGGTGGGCTGCCGCTGGTACTACAGACGGGCGCCGGCCGGCTACCGCTCGGAGGCCGCCGGGTACGCCGCCGTGGCCGCCGCCCTCGCCGAGACCGTGGACGCCGGACGCACCGTCGAGGCCCACCGCCTCGGCGACCGCCGCGTCGCGCTGTCGGAGCTGCGGATCAGGCAGTGGACGGCCTGGGAGCGGTACACACTGTGGCTGAGGTCGGTGCTCTTCCCGGTCATCAACATCGTGCACGTCACCGTCCTCGTCTCGGTGCTCATGCTGGGCGGGGTGTTCGTGCTGAAGGGCTGGATCGGCGTCGGCCAGCTCACCACGGGCGCGCTCCTCGCGCAGATGCTCGTCGACCCGGTGAACCTGATCCTTCGCTGGTACGACGAGCTCCAGGTGGCGCAAGTGTCGCTGGCCCGGCTCGTCGGTGTCCGCGACATCGACTCGGACACCGGGGACCCCGGCGTGGAGCCGGCCGGGCGGGACGTGCTCGCCGACCGCGTCCACTTCGGCTACCGCGAGGGCGTCGACGTCCTGCGCAAGGTGTCCCTCGAGGTCCCCCCGGGGACCCGGCTCGCGCTGGTCGGCCCCTCGGGAGCGGGCAAGTCGACGCTCGGCCGGCTCCTCGCCGGTGTCTACGCCCCGCGCGAGGGGCGGATCGCCCTCGGCGGCGCAGAGCTGTCCCGGATGACCGCCGAACGGGTCCGCTCGCACGTGGCACTGGTCAACCAGGAGCACCATGTCTTCGTCGGCTCGCTGCGCGACAACCTCCGGCTCGCCCTGCCGCACTCCCGACTCAGTGCTGAGGACGGCACACCGGCGCACGGCACGGACACCGCGGGCACTGCGAACGCCGCGGACGCCGCGGACGCCGAGTTGTGGGCCGCGTTGGCCGCGGTCGACGCGGACGGCTGGGCCCGGGCGCTGGAGGACGGCCTGGACACCGAGGTCGGCTCCGGCGGCCTCGCGCTCACCCCGGCGCAGGCCCAGCAGATCGCGCTCGCCCGCCTGGTGCTGGCCGACCCGCACACGCTGGTCCTCGACGAGGCGACCTCCCTCCTCGACCCGCGGGCCGCCCGCCATCTGGAACGGTCCCTGGCGCGCGTCCTGGACGGCCGTACCGTCGTCGCCATCGCGCACCGTCTCCACACCGCCCATGACGCCGACGTCATCGCCGTCGTCGAGAACGGCCGGATCACGGAGCTGGGCAGCCACCCGGAGCTGGTCGCGGCCGACGGGGCGTACGCGGCGCTCTGGCTGTCCTGGCACGGGTGACGGGAGGCCGCCGCGCACCCGACGCGCGGGCGGTGCACGGGGAGCGGGCGGCGACGACGACGCCTGCTCCCCGGCCCCGTCACCTCTGCCGTTGCGCGCCACCGAACCGGGGTGGAACGCTGGAAAGCGGCACCCGCGCGGAGGGCAGCCGGACCGGTCCGTCCGGAAGGCGCCGCGCCCGGCCGGGGCTCCGTGCGGCTGTCTCCCGCAGCCCAACCCGGTGAGGACGGGTCCGTCACCCCTTGGAGGTACCCGTGAACAGCGCCGACGGATGGGGGGACGACGTCTACCAGCCCGATGCCTCCGACATCCAGGACGACGCGGGGCTGCTCGACGCGGAGGACACCCTGGTGGACGACGGGGTCGCCGATCCGCTCGACCGGGGCTGGTCGCCTCCGGAGAGGCCATGGGCCGTCGAGCACATCGGTGTGACGGCCGCGGAGCGCCGCCAGGGCGAGACGCTCGACCAGCGGCTCGCGGAGGAGATGCCCGACCTCGCCCCGCAGGACGGCGACGGCATAGGCGACTGCGACGGCACCGACGGGGAACTCCTGGACAACGAGGTCGGCTCCGCCCGCTCCGGCCGGCTCCTGGCACCGGACGAGGGAGCCCACGAGGACGAGGAAAGCGCCCTGATCGCCACGGACGTCGGCATCGACGGCGCGGCCGCCTCCGCCGAGGAAGCGGCGGTGCACATCGTCGACGAGGACACCCTGTACGGCTGACCCGGCCACCGCCGGCGTGACGAAGACCGGCAGGGGTGGCGGCAGGACCGCCCGCCGGCGTGACGAAGACCGGCAGGGGTGGCGGCAGGACCGCCCCGGTCCCACGGCTCGGTTCCGCTCCCGTGCCGGGAGCGTCCCCACCGTAGAAGGAGCACGCATGCAGCAGGACAAGCACCCCGACTACCGCCCGGTCGTCTTCCGGGACCGCGCCGCCGGCTACGCCTTTCTGAGCCGGTCCACCGCGACCAGCGACCAGACCATCGACTGGGACGACGGCGAGACCTACCCGGTGGTGGATGTGGAGATCTCCTCCGAGAGCCATCCCTTCTACACGGGCAAGGCCCGCACGGTGGACTCGGAGGGCCGCATCGCACGGTTCGAGCGGCGCTACGGCGAAGGCACGGCGACTACCTGAGCCGGCGACTGCCGTGGCGCGCCTCAGATGAAGTTGAGCGCCGCCGCGCCGCCCACCCCGCCGAGCAGTATGAACACCGGCATCAGCACCTTCAGTTCGACCCAGCTGCCGGCCCGGAACCGCAGCGCCTTGGGCGGGCCGATCGGGTACCAGCGCTTGCGCCCGATCGGGATGGGCCACAGCACAGGGCAGCCCGAGACGGTCAGCGCGTCCCCGATGTCGTGCACCAGCGCGCCCAGCAGGATGGGCAGGCCCAGCCACAGGTACTCCTGGCCGGGGTCGGCGAAGAGCCAGTCGGAGCCGTTGCCGGGCTTGTCGAGGATCCCGGCGACTATCCACGCGCTGGTGGCCGCCAGCAGCCACACCAGCACGTCGCTGCTGGATCCGCGGGTCGCCCGCCACAGCAGGCCCTCGATCGCCAGCACCAGGTGCACGAAGAGGATCGCCAGCACCGCCCAGCGGCCGCCGGTGATCGCCAGCGCCGAGGCGCCCGCGCCGATCAGGACCGCCCACAGCCAGGTGTGCGTCAGGGTGCGGTGCCCGCCGGAGCGGCGCGGGTCGCCCTGCTTCCTGGTGGCCTTGTAGACGGCGTAGGAGAGCTTGTCGACGATCTCGCACACCCAGCGCGAGACCGGTCCGAAGGCACGGGAGATGGTCGCGGCCTTGTGATCGAGGTCCGGGGCGAGCGCGGCCCCGGCGCAGATCAGCGCGCCCGACAGCAGGACCGGCCAGGGCATCGTGTGGCCGGAGGCGGCCGCCGCCGCTCCGACACCGAGCCAGGCGGCGGCGCCCGACAGTGAGTGTGCTGGTCCCATCATGGCCGTTGCCCGCCCTGTTCCTCGTGTGCCGCTGTCCAGTTGACCGGGTGCGATGACGCTCCGTCGGCGACACAGCGTATCGGCCGTGATCTTCGGTACGGCAGCCGATTCCCGCCTCGGGCACCTGGGCAGGCAAGATGGGGGCGTGACCCTCATCGATCAGCTGCCGCCGACCGCAGATCCCGACGCCCTGTACGAAGCCTTCGAGTCCTGGGCCGAGGAGCGGGGTCTCACGCTCTACCCCCACCAGGAGGAGGCGCTGATCGAGGTGGTCTCCGGGGCGAACGTGATCGTTTCGACGCCCACCGGCTCGGGCAAGAGCATGATCGCGGCGGCCGCGCACTTCGCCGCCCTCGCCCGGGACGAGGTCACCTTCTACACGGCCCCGATCAAGGCGCTGGTGTCGGAGAAGTTCTTCGAACTGTGCAAGATCTTCGGCACGGAGAACGTCGGCATGCTGACGGGCGACGCGTCCGTCAACGCCGACGCCCCCGTCATCTGCTGCACCGCGGAGGTGCTCGCCTCGATCGCGCTGCGCGACGGCAAGGACGCCGATGTCGGCCAGGTCGTCATGGACGAGTTCCACTTCTACGCGGAGGGCGACCGCGGCTGGGCCTGGCAGATCCCCATCCTGGAGCTGCCGCAGGCACAGTTCGTCCTCATGTCGGCGACGCTCGGCGACGTCTCCTTCTTCGAGAAGGACCTCACCCGCCGCACCGGCAGGCCCACAGCGGTGGTCCGCTCGGCGACCCGGCCCGTGCCGCTGTCCTACGAGTACCGGTACACGCCGCTGACCGAGACGCTGACGGACCTGCTGGAGACCAGGCAGGCCCCTGTCTACATCGTGCACTTCACGCAGGCGCAGGCGGTGGAGCGGGCGCAGGCGCTGATGAGCATCAACATGTGCTCGCGTGAGGAGAAGGACCGGATCGCCGAGCTGATCGGCAACTTCCGCTTCACCACCAAGTTCGGCCGCAATCTCTCCCGATACGTGCGGCACGGCATCGGTGTGCACCACGCCGGCATGCTGCCCAAGTACCGGCGGCTGGTGGAGAAACTCGCCCAGGCCGGTCTGCTGAAGGTGATCTGCGGAACGGACACGCTGGGCGTGGGCGTCAACGTGCCCATCCGCACCGTGCTGTTCACGGCGCTCACCAAGTACGACGGCAACCGTGTGCGCACCCTCCGGGCGCGCGAGTTCCACCAGATCGCGGGCCGCGCCGGCCGGGCCGGGTTCGACACGGCGGGCTTCGTGGTCGCGCAGGCGCCAGAGCACGTCATCGAGAACGAGAAGGCGCTCGCCAAGGCCGGCGACGACCCGAAGAAGCGCCGCAAGGTGGTGCGCAAGAAGGCTCCGGAAGGTTTCGTCGCCTGGACGGAGAACACCTTCGAGAAGCTGATCGACTCGGAGCCGGAGCCGTTGACGTCCCGGTTCCGGGTGACGCACACGATGCTGCTGTCGGTCATCGCCCGCCCCGGCAACGCCTTCCGGGCCATGCGGCATCTGCTGGAGGACAATCACGAGCCGCGCAAGCAGCAGCTGCGGCACATCCGGCGCGCCATCGCCATCTACCGCTCGCTGCTCGACGGCGGCATCGTGGAGAAGCTCGACGAGCCGGACGCCACGGGCCGCGTCGTACGGCTCACCGTTGACCTGCAGCAGGACTTCGCGCTCAACCAGCCGTTGTCCACCTTCGCACTCGCCTCGTTCGAGCTGCTCGACCCGGAATCGCCGTCCTACGCCCTCGACATGGTCTCGGTCGTGGAGTCCACCCTGGACGACCCGCGCCAGATCCTCGCCGCCCAGCAGAACAAGGCGCGCGGAGAGGCGGTCGCCGCGATGAAGGCCGACGGCGTGGAGTACGAGGAGCGCATGGAGCGCCTCCAGGACATCTCCTACCCGAAGCCGCTGGAGGAGCTGCTCTTCCACGCGTACGACACGTACCGCAAGAGCCACCCGTGGGTCGGCGACCATCCGCTGTCGCCGAAGTCGGTGATCCGCGACATGTACGAGCGGGCGATGTCGTTCACCGAGCTGGTGTCCCACTACGAGCTGGCCCGCACCGAAGGCATCGTGCTGCGCTACCTGGCCAGCGCCTACAAGACGCTCGACCACACCATCCCGGACGACCTGAAGTCCGAGGACCTCCAGGATCTGATCGAGTGGCTGGGCGAGATGGTGCGCCAGGTCGACTCCAGCCTGCTGGACGAATGGGAGCAACTGGCCAACCCGGAGGAGATGACCGCCGAGGAGGCTCAGGAGAAGGCCGACGAGGTCAAGCCGGTCACCACCAACGCGCGCGCCTTCCGTGTCCTCGTCCGCAACGCGATGTTCCGCCGCGTCGAGCTCGCCGCCCTGGACCACGTCGACGAACTGGGCGAGATGGACGCCGAGTCCGGCTGGGACGCCGACGCGTGGGGCGAGGCGATGGACAAGTACTGGGACGAGTACGACGATCTCGGCACCGGCCCGGACGCTCGCGGCCCCAAGCTCCTGGTCATCCAGGAGGAGCCGCAGAACGCGCTGTGGCGCGTCCGTCAGATCTTCGACGACCCGAACGACGACCACGACTGGGGCATCAGCGCGGAGGTGGACCTCACGGCCTCGGACGCCGAGGGTCGCGCGGTGGTCCGCGTCACTGACGTGGGCCAGCTGTGAGCACCGGACCGGCTGCCCGCCGGGGCGCCGGGGCACGCACCGGAACACCGTCAGGAACAGGGTCGCAAGCAGGCGCGGAACAAGGCGCCGGAGCAGGCACAGGAGAAGCACACCGATGACGAATCCCGCCGAGAGGCTCGTCGACCTGCTCGACCTGGAGCAGATCGAGGTCAACATCTTCCGCGGTCGCAGCCCGCACGAGTCCCTCCAGCGGGTCTTCGGCGGCCAGGTGGCCGGACAGGCGCTGGTCGCGGCCGGCCGCACCACGGACGGGGACCGGCCCGTGCACTCGCTGCACGCGTACTTCCTGCGTCCGGGCCGGCCGGGCGTGCCGATCGTGTACCAGGTCGAGCGGGTGCGGGACGGGCGGTCGTTCACGACGCGCCGGGTCACCGCCGTGCAGCAGGGCCGCACGATCTTCAATCTCACCGCCTCCTTTCACAAGCCTGAGGAAGGTCCTTTCGAGCACCAGCTGCCGCCGGCCCGGGAAGTCCCGGACCCGGAGTCCCTGCCGACGGTCACCGACGAGGTCCGGGAGCACCTGGGCGGGCTGCCCGAACAGCTGGAGCGGATGGCGCGCCGCCAGCCCTTCGACATCCGGTACGCCGACGGGCTGCGCTGGAAGCCCGAGGAGATCAAGGACGCCGAGCCGCGCAGCGCGGTGTGGATGCGCGCTGTCGGACCGCTGGGAGACGACCCGCTCGTGCACACCTGCGCGTTGACGTACGCCAGCGACATGACGCTCCTGGACGCCGTCCGGCTCCCCGTCGAACCGCTCTGGGGGCCGCGGAACTTCGACATGGCGTCTCTGGACCACGCGATGTGGTTCCATCGGCCGTTCCGCGCGGACGAGTGGTTCCTGTACGACCAGGAGTCGCCGATCGCGACGGGCGGGCGTGGTCTGGCCCGCGGGCGGATCTACGACGTTCAGGGGCGTCTGCTGGTGTCCGTCGTGCAGGAGGGCCTGTTCCGGGCTCTTTAGGATGTCGGTTTCGGGAGGCCGCTGGTCATGCGCTTCTGCGGCGGAGCCAGCCGAGCAGAGTGGCAGGCGACTTGCGCTGCTCCTGGGGCGTCCTCGCCTGCGCGCCCGGGATCGGGGTGACGGCGACCGCCGGGCGGGGCGCCGGCTGGTGGGTTCGGGCCTCGTCCAGTGCCCTGGCCAGGTCGGACCGCAGCCAGCCGATCTCGTCGGGATCGTCCGCTGTCGTGATCTTCTCGACGAGATGCGCGGCTGGTGACCCCGGGATCCCGTGTGCCGGCGGCGCGGGCCGGAAGCGGTTCAGGTGGCTGCGTTCGTGGGGATCGGTGACGATCTCCGCGACCTGCGCCGAGTCGAGGAACGCGGCCAGCGCTCCCGCCTGCTGCCAGGGGCCTTCGGCCTGCCGCAGGAGGAAGCCCAGCTGGCGTCCTCGCCAGTTGCGGGGCCGCAGGTCCTGCCCGGCTGCCAGCTGCCCCCGGATCCAGTCGGGCGTGCGCCCAGTGAGCAGGAACGCGTTGTTCCTGTCCTGCGCGAACTGCCGCAGCTCCTCGGCGAGATACAGCCAGACGACAGCCCGATAGCGATTCAGGTAGAACTTCACCGGCACCGCCAGCCCCACCCTTGCCAGTCGGGTGAAGCGGGCGGGCGGCACCCCCACGATCTGGGCGCCCCCGGTGGTGCCGACGGCCTGGACGCTCTCGGCCAAGGTCTCGGGAAAGCCGGGAGACCGAAGCAGCCGGTCGATCTCGGCGCACGCCACCCGGCGGCCCCCGCCGCCTTCGTCGGGCACGGTCCTGATGCGCCCGAGGTGCACGGCGAGATCGAACTCGCTTCGCTTCAGGCCCAGTTCTCGCGCCGCACGGCTGAGGCTGCGGCCCGGAGCGTGCGATGGCGTGACGGTGTGACCGGACATGGTCGTCTCCCCCGTGGAGTACGGTGCCCCCGCGCCGTCCGCGGTGGCCTGGGAAAAACCGTAGCCGGATCCACGCGCATCGCGGCAAGCCTGTGGATAACCGAGGAAAACTTCCCTAAGGCCACAAAAAGCTCAGGTCAGAGGTCCGTGTACGGCATCGATCCGGGTCGGCGGGCGTCGACGGTCAGGTGTTCTCCGACCCGGTTGACGAGCAGCGCCATCTCGTAGGCGATCTGCCCCATGTCGGCCTCCGCGCCGCTGAGCACGCACAGACAGCTCCCGGTGCCGGCCGCGGTGACGAACAGCAGCGCGTCGTCGAACTCGATCATCGTCTGACGCACGTGGCCCGCACCGAAGTGCCGCCCGGATCCCTTGGCCAGGCTGTGCAGGCCGGACGAGACCGCCGCGAGGTGCTCGGCGTCCTCGCGGCGCAGCCCCGTGCTCGCGCCCGCCACCAGCCCGTCGTTGGACAGGACCAGCGCGTGACGGACGTGACCGACCCGTTCGGTCAGATCGTCCAGCAGCCACCCCAGCCCCTGCTTCTGCGCCATGTCAGCGTCTCCCCGTGTCACGTTCCCCGTGTCGTGCCCCCGCCGCGGGTACGCCCTCGGCTCGAGGGCCTGTCCGCCAGCCTTCCCCACCGACGGCCGACGGGCAAGGAAGATGGGGGCATGGCACACAAGATGACCGACGAGGAATGGCGGGCGTTCGTCTCGTACGGCACCCGCACCGGAAAACTGTCGACGGTCCGTGCGGACGGCAGTCCGCACGTGGCGCCGGTCTGGTTCCTGCTCGACGGGGACGAGGTGGTGTTCAACACCGGCAAGGACACGGTGAAGGGGCGCAATCTGGCGCGGGACGGCCGGGTCGCGCTGTGCGTGGACGACGACCGGCCGCCGTTCGACTTCGTGGTGCTGCAGGGCAATGCCCGCACTTCCGAAGATGTCGACGAGGTGCGGCACTGGGCGGCCCGTATCGCCGCGCGGTACATGGGCGAGGAGCGCGCCGAGGAGTTCGGCGCGCGCAACGGCGTCCCCGGCGAACTTCTCGTCCGGGTCGCGATCGACAAGGTCCTGGCGCAGTCGGCCGTGGCCGACTGAGAGCGGCCGGGCGGCGGTCGTGGCACGGGCCGTCAGCTCACGGAGTCGAGCAGCCGGGCGGCGTGCATCCGCCCGGCGTACTCGACGAGTTGGATCAGCACTTCCTTGCCAGAGGCCCGGTCGCGTGCGTCGCACATCACGACGGGGGTGCCCTCGTCGAGGTCGAGGGCGCGGGAGACCTCGGGGGCTCCGTAAGCGCGCGCTCCCGTGAAGCAGTTGACGGCCACCACGAACGGGATGTTCCGGTGCTCGAAGTAGTCGACGGCCGGGAAGCAGTCCTCCAGGCGTCGCGTGTCGGCGAGGACCACCGCGCCCAGAGCCCCTTGCGACAGTTCGTCCCACAGGAACCAGAAGCGGTCCTGGCCCGGGGTGCCGAACAGGTACAGGGAGAGTCCGGAGCGGATGGTGATCCGGCCGAAGTCCATGGCGACGGTGGTCGTGACCTTCTGGTCCACGCCGTCGGTGTCGTCCACCGACTGGCCCGCTTCGCTGAGGAGTTCCTCGGTGCGCAGCGGCTTGATCTCGCTGACCGCGCCCACCAGGGTGGTCTTGCCCACGCCGAACCCGCCGGCGACCAGGATCTTCAACGCCAGCGCGGCCGTGTCGCCGCCCGTGGCCTCGGAGTGCTCGGGGACCATGGATCACTTCTCTCGGGACGGTGTCGGTCGGTGGGTTCGGGGATCGGGCGCGGCGCTCGTCTACAGGGCCCGCAGCCCCGCGATGACCTCGCGCAGGATCCGCTCGTCGGGGAGTTGCGCGGGCGGCACCGGGCGGCTGACCGTGACGCAGCCGCGTTCCAGCAGGTCGCCGAGGAGGACCCGTACGACGCCCACGGGCAGGTCGGCGCCGGCGGCGAGTTCCGCGACGGACTGCGTCTCCGCGCGGCACAGGTCGACGAGGGTCCGGTGCTCAGGGCCGAGCCCGGTGTCGCCGGCGTCGGTCCCGTCGGGGGCCGGGGTGATCAGGGCGATCAGGTCGAAGTCGACTCCGGCGGGGCCGGATCTCGTCCGTCCGCCCGTCATGGCGTAGGGGCGGACGATCGGCCCGGCCTCGCTGTCGTACCACCGGCTGCCCTGTTCGCTCAGCGCGGCGGCTGGGTCCTCGGTCATCCGCACAGGTCGCTCTCTCGCCTCAGCCGGCGGTGGGCGGCCGCGAGGAGAGGCGCGGCGGCGTGTAGAGATGCTCGCCGACGCGTTTGACCAGCCGTGCCATCTCGTAGCCGACCAGGCCGATGTCGGCGGTCACGGCGGTGAGGACGGCGAGGCAGGAGCCGTCGCCCGCGGCGGCCACGAACAGAAAGCCGTCGTCCATCTCGACCATGGTCTGGCGGACGCCCCCGACGCCGAAGTGACGGCCGGCGCCCTTGGCGAGGCTGTGGAATCCGGAGGCGACGGCGGCGAGGTGTTCGGCGTCCTCGCGGCTGAGGGCGCTGGAGGAGCCCACGGCGAGGCCGTCGTTGGACAACACGACCGCGTGCCGTACCTCGCCGACGCGCATCACCAAGTCGTCCAGCAGCCAGTCGAGTTCGCCGGAGCGGCCGGCCGGTCTCGTGCTCGGGTCCTGGATCATGCGGAATCTCCTTCGCTGCTTTCGCTGCCCGGTTCGGGGTCCGGGGTGGCATCGCGGCCGGGTCGCCTGCCGCCGCCGCGCGCCCAGCCGTCCTGGTAGGCGGCCATCCGGTCGCGCACGAGTTCGGGGGTGCGCCGCTCACCGGTGTGTCGGCCCGGCGTCGTCCCAGCGGGTTCCTCGGCCGGTGACCTGCGCAGTTGGGGGGCGAGACTCGCCTGCCGCACCCGGCGCGGCAGGTCGTCCGACCCGGCGAGTCGTGCCCTGGGCGGTCCGGCGGCGGGCGGTTCGGCCCGGCGCCCCGGGGACGGTCTCGCCGGTGCCCCGGCCTGATGTCCTTCCGGCGACCACGCGGGTGACCCGGCGTGAGGTCCCCTGGACGGTCCGGCAGGCGGTTCGGCCTGACGTCCCCCGGAGGGGCTCGCGGGCGGTCCGGCCAGGCGCTCCCCAAAGTGTCCGGCGGCCGGTCCGTCCGGGTCGTCCGGTGGGCGGTGCAGGCGCAAGGCGGTGACTCCGGCAGGTGGAGTGCCGGCGTCCGCGGGCTCGGCGGCGGCCCGGGCGGCGGAAGCCTCCGCGGGGGCGGCCGGCGGGGCAGCCGTCTGAGCGGAGGCCGTCAGGGCCGGTCGGTCGGCGGTCGCGGGGACGGCCTCCCGGTGCCGGTCGGCAGCGGACACGCGCGCGTACCCGCGTTCCTCCGGTCGTGCCGCGTCGGCCGCGTCGTGGGCGGGGAGTTCCGGCTTGCCGCCGTGCAGAAGGGCGGTCGGCAGCAGGACGACCGCCGTGGTGCCGCCGTACGGGGAGGTCCGCAGGTGCACCCTGACGTCGTGGCGGGCGGCGAGCCTGCTCACCACGAACAGTCCGAGCCGGTCGCTGTCGAACAGGTCGAGGGCCTCCGACTGGGCGATGCGCCGGTTGGCCTCCGCGAGGGTCTCCTTGCCCATGCCCAGTCCCCGGTCCTCCACCTCCAGCGCGTAGCCGTTGCCGACGGGCTCGCCGGTGACGCGTACCCGTGTGTGCGGGGGCGAGAACTGGGCGGCGTTCTCGACGAGTTCGGCCAGGAGGTGGGTGAGGTCGGCGACGGCGGCGCCGTCGACGGACGCCTCCGGGAGCCGGCCCACCTCCACGCGCGCGTAGTCCTCGACTTCGGAGACGGCGGCGCGGACCACGTTGGTCAGCGACACCGGCATGCGCCAGGCCCGGCCGGGGGCCGCCCCGGAGAGGATGATCAGGCTCTCGGCGTGACGCCGCATGCGCGTGGTGAGGTGGTCGAGCCGGAAGAGGTCGCTGAGCTCGTCCGGGTCGTCCGAGCGGCGCTCCATGCTGTCCAGGAGGCTGAGCTGACGGTGGACGAGGATCTGGCTGCGGCGGGCGAGGTTGACGAACACCCCGGAGATGCCGCTGGCCAGCTCGGCGCGTTCCACGGCGGCCTTGAGGGCGGCGCGGTGGACGGTGGCCAGCGCCTCGGCGACCTGGCCCGTCTCGTCCTCGGCGGGCGACTCTGGCGGCGCCTCGGCACGCACGTCGATCTCCTCGCCGGCGCGGAGTCTGCGCATGGCCTCGGGGAGTTTGCGCCGGGCGATCTCCAGGGCGCTGTTGCGCAGGCCGACCAGTTCGACGACGAGGGCGCGGCCGATGCGCACCGAGATGACGAGTGAGGCGGCGACGGCGGCGAGACCGAGCAGCACGGCCGCGCCGGCCGGGGTGAGCAGGCCGCGGGTGAACGGGTCGGCGCGCTCGGCGACCCGGTGCGCGGCGTCCGCCTCGACGGCGCGCATGCCGTCCTGTACGCGCGTGTGTGCCTGGCGCCAGGCCGTCTCAGGTGCGGCGGCGACTGCTGGGGCGCCGGGCTCCGCTGCGAGCACCCTGTCCTCGGCGGCGTTCACGGCGGTGTACGCGCCGCTGGTGGACAGGTTTCGCCAGGCCGTGCGCTCAGGGCCGCCGAGGTCGGCCGTGGCCGACTCGGTGAGGGCGCGGCGCGTGTCGACGGCGCCGGTGAACAGGCGCAGGCGTGCGCCGTCGAGACTGCCGGCCAGACGTGCGCTGCCAAGGACGACGTCCTCCTGGGCCAGCGCCTCTCCGGCTCGGCCGAATTCGAGCAGCACGCGCGCGTCGGAGCCGAGTTCGGCGTCCTGGATGCCGGAGAGGGAGCCGCCGACGGAGAAGGCGGCCGAGATCGTCCGCGTGTAGGTCTCGTGGACCTCGTCCCAGTCCGCGTCTCCGTCGATCACGGTGGTCCGCAGGGCCGGCAGTGCCTCCGCCCCGGAGACGAACGCCTCCAGGCGTCGGGCGACATCGGCGGGCAGCTCCTGACCGTCGGCCACGGTGCTGTCGTCGCCGAGCCTGAGTCTGGCCACCGCGCGGTCCGTCTGCTCCCCGAGCTCCTTCAGCTCGGCGTCCTGTGCGGCGGCGGGGCGGGTGGCCTGGCGTACGGCGGCGGCCCGCTCGGTCTGCAGCGCCGCGACCGCGTCCGTGACGGGCGTGCGGAGTCGGGCGTCCACGCGCTGCACCTGGCGCAGTCGGGAGATGTCCTGGGCGGTGCTGACGGTGGCGTACGCCCACAGGGCCAGCAGGGAGACGACCGGCACCATCAGGAGGCACACGATCTTGGCGCGGACGGTGCGCGGACGGAGCCGCCGGCGTCCCGCGCGGGTGAGGGGCGCGGTCGCCGGTGTGCCCGTCTGCCCGTCCGGGCCTTCGTCGGCGGGCGGTCCGGCATGGGCGCGGCGCCCGCGCACGGGGGGCGGCGGTTCGGCATCGCCCATGGAGGTGCTCCGTGGTGTGCGCATGGCCTCCTCGCTCGGAGTCGTCGGGACGTGCGGTCTGTGCGGTACGTGCGGTCGTGTGCGCGGACCACGGGCCCGGGCGGGACATGCGGTCGGTTGCCGGACGTGCGGTCGGCCGGAGGACGCGTAGTCCGGCGATGGGCCGCGGTTCGTACGGGAGTCACGGATGTGCCGGTGATGAGGGCTGTGGCGCGTACGGGACGTACCGGCGTCGCGGCCGGGCGCGGTCACACGGCCCGGGTCTGCCGACCGCCGCCGGCGACGCGCTCAGGAAGCTGCTGGGCCGAGGCGGACGCCTCGCGTTCACCCGTGGTGGGCGACAGGGCGACGAAGGCGGAGGTCAGGAAGAGGTAGGACCCGAGACCGACGGCGAGGGGGAAGATGAACTGCATCGCCGTGGCCCCGGGCAGCGCCTCGCCGGACGGCGTGACCCGCACGTGCACCGCGAACATCGCGGTGTAGTGCATGCTGCTCACCGCCGCGCCCATGACGAGAGAGGCCAGGGTGACGGCGACCGGGGACTTGATGTTCAGCGCCGCCCAGAGTGCGGCGGTCGCCGCCACGACGGCGATCAGGACGGAGAGCCCGACCCGCGTCGGGTCGTACGTCACGTCGCCGTGCAGCCGTACGGCGGCCATGCCCAGATAGTGCATGCTCGCCACGCCCAGGCCTGTGGTGAGTCCGCCGATCAGCAACGCGCGCGTGCGGTCACGGCCGTAACCGACGGCGAAGACGCCGGCGCAGACGACGATCATGGCGACGAGGAGGCTGAGCACGGTCAGGGGAACGTCGTAACGGATGTCGGTGCCGCTGACGCCGAAGCCGAGCATGGCCACGAAGTGCATGGTCCAGATGCCGGTGCCGATCGAAGAAGCAGCCGTCACCAGCCAGTTGCGGCGCGAGCGACCGGCGGCGCCCAGCGCGCGCACCGTGCAGCGCAGCCCGAGGGCGGCACCGATGCAGGCCATCGCGTACGACAGCACGGGGGTCAGCCAGCCGAAGGCGGCGTGGTCCAGGTGTCCCATGGACCCGGGACGCTAGTGGGGGCCCAGGAGCACAGTGGGGGCGCATTTCGAAAGGTGCCGCAATCTGACATGGATGTGCACCGGCTCGATCGCCTCACGCTCGAACATGCGCGCCGCCATCTCCTCCTTGAGGGTGAGGAATCATGCGGTGCATGAGCGACGACCACACACACGTGCAGGAGTTCTTCGCCACCCGCGCCGCTGACTGGGACCGCAAGTTCCCCGACGACGGCCCCGCCTATGCGGCCGCCGTCACCGAGATCGGTTTGCGCGAGGGCGACCGCGTACTGGACGCGGGCTGCGGTACGGGACGGGCTCTGCCGCCCCTTCGCGCGGCCGTGGGGGCCTCGGGAGCGGTTGTCGGGGCCGATCTGACGCCGGCCATGCTGGAGGCCGCCGTACGCCACCGCGACGGGGGACTGCTGCTCGCCGACGTCGCCGCGCTCCCTCTGCGATCGGGGTCGCTCGACGCCGTGTTCGGGGCGGGCCTCATATCGCACCTGCCTCAACCGGGTTCGAGTCTGCGGGAGTTGGCCCGGGTGGTGCGCCCCGGCGGCACGTTGGCGCTGTTCCACCCGATCGGCAGGGCAGCGCTCGCGGCGCGGCACGGCCGGCAGATCACCGCGGACGACCTGCGTGCGGAGGCCAACCTGCGTCCCCTGCTGGCCGGTTCCGGGTGGCGCATGACGTCCTATGTCGACGAGGACAGCCGTTACCTGGCCCTGGCCGTGCGGGAAGGCTGAGGCTGGCGCACACCCGCGAGCCGTCGCGCGGAACCCCGAGGACTCATGCTCCTCCGGCGACCGCCTCGACGAAAGCCTCGGGGTTGTCGAACATGACGTTGTGCCCGGCGTCCCGGACCGTCACCACGCGCACACCCGCGCCCTCCAGGGCGTCGGCCCCTTCGAGCGCCCCGCTGAGCTCCCCCTGCAGGTAGACGCGGTCCACCGCGGTCAGCCCCGTCAGCATCTCCCGCATGACCGGCTCGGATCCGCGCTTCAGCCCGACGGCGCTGCGGTGCAGGGCGCGCGGATCCGCGAGCCGCATGGTCGCCGCCCACAGGGGGCCGACGCTGTCCAGCACACGCGCGTGACCACCGTCGACGAACTCGTCCTCGGAGTGGGCCGCGATGCCGCTGCTGCCCGCGGTCGGCGGCGGGAAGGCGTCGAGGTTGGCCTCCGTCAGGACGAGCCGGGAGACCAGATCGGGACGACGGTGGGCGAGCACGACGGCCACCGAGCCGCCCATGCTGTGGGCGACGAGTTCGGCCTCGGCGACGCCCGCCGAGTCCAGCGCGGCGGCCAGCGCGTCGGCGTGCTCCTCGAGCGTGTAGCCGAAGTCCGCCGGCCGGTCGCTGATGCCGTGTCCGGGCAGGTCCACGAACAGGCTGCGCCGACCCGCGAGTTCGGGCCGGGACGCCACGTGCGCGTGGTAGACGGCCGAGGTCGCGCCCAGCCCGTGGACGTACACGCGCGCGGGCTCGGCGCCCGGCGTCTCCGTCCACCGGATCCGGCTTCCCCCGCCACCGAACTCGGCCTGACGCATGACTGCCTCCTCGAAACATCCGCTCGACTGACTCCTGGAGGACCATACATCGGCACCGAGGTACAACGTCAACGTAATACAGGAGATCCGAGATACCGCGGGCGTGCGGCAGAATGCGGGCATGCTGGAGCTCTCCATCCTCGGATTCCTGTTCGACGCCCCCCTGCACGGCTACGAACTGCGCAAACGCATCACGGCCCTGGCCGGGCACGTCCGTCCCGTCGCCGAGAGCACGCTGTACCCCGCCATCAAGCGCCTGGAGAACGCGGGCCTCTTGGTGCGCACCACGGAACCGGGCGCCGCGGCCGCGCCTCGGCACGTCCTGAGCCTCACCGAGGAGGGCCGGCGCGAGCTGCGTCGCCGGCTCGCCGAGCCCGGTGACCGGGACGTCACCGACGAGAACCGCTGGTTCACCCTGCTCGCGTTCCTCCGGCACCTGGACGACGCCGAGGCCCAGGCAGCCGTGCTCCGCCGCCGGCTGGCCTTCCTGGAGGAGCCGGCGAGCTTCTTCTACGACGGCGACCGGCCGCTGCGCGCGGAGGAGCTGGACGACCCCTTCCGGCAGGGGATGCTGACGATCGCGCGCGCGACCTCACGGGCCGAACTCACCTGGCTGCGCGACACGCTGCGCTCACTGGACGGCTGACCCGTCCTCGCCGAGGTCGACATGGCGCACCGGGCACCCTCCCACGCCGGGCACCGGCCGGGTGCCGAGGTCCGCGAGCCGGTAGCCCTGCGGGTATCCCTTGATCTCCCAGTTCTGGCGCGCGAAGTGCGGCGCTCGGCGCGGTGGCAGCAGGCGGACGGCGCGCCCGCGCACGCGGACCGCCCGACGCACCAGCGCGCGCGTGAGCGGACCGGGCGGGGTGTACCGGAAGGCCTTCAGCAGCGGCTCGTCGAGCAGGGCGAGGGTCGTGGCGCGCAGCACGGGGGCGAGCGGCCGCGGGTACCAGGAGGCCATCAGCGCGAGCGTCGCGTCCGAGACCCGCCTGGCCCCCTCGTCCCATCCGAAACGGGCCTCCTCGTAGGCGTCGAGACAGGCCTCGAACTCCTCATAGGTCTCGGGGATGTCCTTGATCCCCATGCGCTGCCCGAGGGCGCCGTAGTGGACGGTGGAGGCGACGATCTCGTGGCGCGACAGCCGGCGCCATCCGTAAGCGTCGATCCAGCGCTTGGGCATGACGACGAACGTGCAGAGCACGTAGCGCATGTCGTCGTCGGCGATGTCGTAGCTGCGGTGCATCTGGTTGATGCGGCGAACGGCTGTGCGGCCCTCGTCGCTGCCGAAGCCGTGCTCGACGATGGCGTCGAGCAGCAGCGAGGTGTCGTCGTAGCGTTTCTGCGTGCGGTCCGTGAGCTCCGCGGTACGCGCGAGCAGGCTTCCGATGCTGGGGACCGCGTACGTGCGGTACAGGGCCAGCTCCAAGGCGCGTGCGAAGTCCCAGGGGAACTCGTACGCCACGGAGAGCCGGTAGATCTCCGAGGCGTTCTCGTAGGGGTCCATACGCCGGATCTGTGCGAGTCGCTCGAAGCGCTTCACCACGCTGTGCCCTTCCGCCCCAAGAACCCCGACTTCCCCAACTTTACGTGGTCGAGCGGGAGATGAACGCCTCCCAATGGGGGAATCACGCAGGGGAAGGGCGGTGGAGCATGTCAGAGGGCATACGCAAGACCTGGGGAAGAGTCCTCGCCGGAACGCGTGCGCATGCGCGGCGGGACGGAGGGCGAACCGACGGCGGGCGCGTGGAGGGTGAGCGGCGCCCGGGCCGGAAGCGCGGGCACAACCTCTTCGAAGCGGCCGCCGTGTACGTCTCGGGCTGCGCGGAGGACGATCAGGACCGGATCGACGAGGCCGCCGGCTGGGTGTCTCCGGAGGCGCTGTCCTTCGGGGTGAACGAACTGGCGTGCCGGGCGGTCATCGCGCTCGCGCGGGAGCGCGGCGAGTCCCCTCGGACGGTGGCGAGGCAGCTGCTGGGCTTGCCTCCTGCCTGACATTCGCCGACAAGCGAGGCGATTCGCCCCGTCAGGTGAAAACTGCAGCTCCGGGTGTGTCCCGGGGTCGTGACAAGCGCCTTCCCGCCGCACTAGGGTGCGCGCGATTGGACGAACCCTGGGGAGGCTGGGATGGCCGGGACGGACGAGGACGCCGTCGCCGCCGCGGACGAGGCGCTCTACGTGCTGACGGCGGTACTGCTGACGCCGGCGAAGTTCCCGAGTGTGCTGGGCGACGACTACCCGGAGGCCTGTGCGGCGCTCGGCCTGGCGCCGCTCGCCGACGGGTACGGCCTGGTGCTGGGCCAGGACGGCGAGGGCGCGCGGTGGACGGTGGTCATCGACGACGTGTCGCTGGTGGCGGTCGCCATCGCGTCGTGGGACTGCGGCATGGAGTACGACCTGTCCCCCGACGACCGGACGGTGGTCGCGGCGCTGCCCGGCTGGCCGCTGGCGGTCGCCGTCGCCGCCCCCGGTGTGCCCGCGCCGCACGACCCCGGCCCCGAGGTCGCGGACCGGCCCGCGCTCTCGCCGCCGGACACGACGGTCTGGGGCCCGGCCCAGCGAAGGCTGGGAGCCGACGAGATCGCGCTGCAGTGGGCCCAGTGGCGCGAGCAGATCGACGACTCCAAGTTCCCGCCCGCGCGCGACAGATCCGAGCCCGCCGAGGACGTGGAGGCGACCGAGGACGCCGAGGCAGCCGAGGACGCCGAAGGGGCCGAGACCCCCGCGCCGCGGGGGCACAGTGGCGTCCGGCGCGTCCTCGCGGAGGCCCGCACCTATGTGGACACCCCGCCCCCATTGGGCCGTGTGCGGTCCTCGTTCGCCCCGGGCGACGCGCGTACCCTGCGCGCCGACGGCCCCGGCTGGTCGCTGGTGGCCCGCACCGACGACATCGCGTTCGTCCTGCTCGACGACGAGCCCGGCGAGGTCCTGCCCGTCGGCCGGGGGCCCGAGCTGCCGGGCCTGCTCGAAGCGCTCGACAAGATGGCCGTGCGCCCGATCTGACCCCCTTGGAGGAGCGGACGACGGGGCCGCGCCGCGGCCCCGTCCATCAGCGCCCGAGTTCCTTTCGGGTGACACGGCGCAGTCTGCGCCGCTGCGAGGGGTCCAGCGTGAGGTACGCCGCCGCCGGAACCCCGAGCACGATCAGCAGGGACGCCCACCAGGGCAGCCAGATCAGCAGAAGCAGCCCGACCGCCACACCTCCTGCGGCGATCTTCGCGTTCTTCGACATGTGCGTCGCCTCCTTCGCGGCCGATGCCGCTCTCCGTGTGCGAAAACCGCTCTCTGTCTGTGAAACGGCTCCCCGTGGCGCGCGGTTCCGGACTCGCCCCTGAGCCGTCCCTGATCCGCGCCCCCTAGGTACTCACCAGGATGAAGTCTCCAGGGGAAAACAGGCGCCCGTTCGGCCGCGGAGTGCTGTACCCTCGGCGATCGACCTTAGGTAGTCAAATTTGAGGAGTGGATTCATCACTGTGCGCCGGGTTCCCGCGGAAGCACCACCCGAGGCCTTCGAACCGGTTCACCGTCCTGCCGTCTTCCTGCCAGGCGTCCCCGCATGCACAGGCGCGTTCGCCTTCCGGGAGCCGGACGGGAGCACCTCCGCACCCGACGGGACACCAGGGGCGCCCACCGGCACGCCGAGGCCGCCCACTGTCCGGTCGGCGTCGTTGGGCGCGCTGTCCGCCGTCCGCCTCGCGGACGACGGCGGCGTGGAGCACGTACGCGTGCCCGCGGCCCACCTTCCCCTGGGTGAGGCAATGCCATTCCTCGCGCGCGCGTGGGCCGCGCCGGGCGTACACCGGGCCGTCACCTTCTGGGGTGCGGCGACCATGACCGCCCTGGGGTTCGTCGCCCGCGGCCTGCTGTTGCGGCACGTCGTGCCCCTGGACGACGGCCCACCCTTGCGGCTGCCCGACCCGGAGCGGTTGCTGCGCGCCTTCAAGGACGGGGTCGCGGACACCCTCCCCCGCTCCCCCGCTGACGCCGCCGCCGGACACGGCGTCGGGGTGCAGGTCTCGTTGCGCATCGAGGTGTCCAAGCTGTCCACCTCGTCGCCGGAGGAGGCGGCGCCGGCGTTCCGGGTCCTGCCGCAGGTGCACGGTGTCAGCGATCCCACCCTCGTCGCGGACGCCGCCGAGGTGGGGCGGGAACGCGGTCCCGCGCACCGGGGGTTCGATCCGTGGGCGCATGCCGCATGCGCGTGGCCGGCGCTCACGCCTCTGCTGTCGGCGGACGTCCCGGACGCCGTGGAGCTGCATGACGAGGAGGTCGCGGACATCCCTGGAAAAGGCACGCGCGCGCCGGCGGGCGCGGGCGTCGATGCGCACTGGGCGAAGGAGCCGGCCCGCACACCGACGGCTCACGCCGTGGTGACACCACCGGAGGACGGCGAGAGCCGGGACAGTCCGGTCCCGGATTGCCGCCGCTCCTGTCCGCTGACGCTCCTTCTCCTGGCGCTTCACGCCGGACGACAGGGACATCACTCGCGAGAAGCTGGACGGTCTCGCAGAAACCCATCGCCCGTTGGCGTGACTGCACGACCGGTGGGTCCGGGATCGAGGTCCTTCCCACCCAATGACAGGCGACCCTGCGTGAGCGACTGACCCGCGCCGACGGGCGGCGGGAACACCACCCAAATCGCCGCGCCGCACAACCGGTCACGGCGGCCGCCGGTGTCCGCATTTGGAGTGCAGGCCAGCCCCGCCCCGGCCTGTGACGGGAGCCCGAGCCTTTCCCTGGATTCAACGCCTTTTCCCGCGCACGGGAAAGCATCAGCGGCATTCAAGGAAAACGACGGAATGCATGACACGAAGTGCGGTCTGCCGTAAGGACATAGCCGCAACAAGTAAGTCAAGACTTACCTTTAGGAAATTTTGGCCGTATGGTGCGGCTCGAATCGAAGGAGTCCCTTGTTGTCCAACATAAATGATTCCGCCGTGCGTGCGGTTGAATCGGAGCAAGGTTATGTGTCCTCCTTGTATGAGCTGCTCGCCGAGCGGCTTTCGGAGGCGCGAGCGAACCGGGCGAGTGTATTGAAGGCCTCGGCGGACGGCGCCGGCGAGGCGTACGAGAGAGAGATCGCCGCCGAGCGTCTGACCAAGGAGATCGGCCGGCTGGAGGGCGCCGAGAGGGGGCTGGTCTTCGGGCGCATCGACTGGGCGGACGGCACGGCCCTGCGCATCGGGCGGATCGGACTGCACACGGAGGAGGACGAACTGCCGCTGCTCGTGGACTGGCGCGCGAACGCGGCGCGGCCCTTCTACGAGGCGACACCGGTCCACCCGATGGATCTGCGGCGGCGCCGGCACCTGCGCCTCGAGGAGCGCACGGTCGTCTCGGTGAGCGACGAACTGCTCGACGGGACCGCCCCGACCGACGAAGACGTCGTGGGGGACGGCCCGTTGACCGAGGCGCTGGCGGCACGGCGTACGGGCAGGATGCACGCGGCCGTCGCGACACTGCAGGCCGAACAGGACGAGATCGTCCGCTCCGCCCACCGCGGGGTGACCGTGGTACAGGGCGGCCCCGGCACCGGCAAGACCGTGGTCGCCCTGCACCGGGCGGCCTACGTCCTGTACGCGTTCCCGCGCGCCGCGGAGGAAGGCGTCCTCGTGGTGGGCCCCAACGCCCGTTTCCTCGACTACATCTCCCAGGTCCTCCCCTCGCTCGGGGAGAACGACGTCGATCTGGCGACCTGTCAGGAACTGGCCGGGGTGTCCCCGGACGCGGTGGACCCGTTCGACACGGCGCGCCTCAAGGGCGGCCTGGATCTCGCCGACGCCCTGGCCGGCCTGCTGCGAGACCACCAGGCCCCCGCCGGTGACTTCACCGTCCGGGTCGGGCAGGAACCGGTCCGCCTGTCCGAGCAAGAGGTCGCCACCGCACGCGCCGCCGCCCTGGCGGCCGCGTCCGGCCACAACCCCGCGCGTCAGGCGTTCAAGGAACTCCTGGTCGACGCCGTCACCAACGCGATGCAACGGGACATGGGCGACCTCCTGGAGCAGATCGACGCCGATGCCGAGCAGATGACAGGCATGAACTTCGACCGGTTCACGGGGGTCGCCCAGCGCCGTGCCGAGGGCGCCGCAGACCCGGGTCCGGTCCACGAGCTGGACCTGGACGCCATCGGGGCCGATCTCCT
Organism: Streptomyces sp. NPDC101166; assembly: GCF_044768125.1. NCBI lineage: Bacteria > Bacillati > Actinomycetota > Actinomycetes > Kitasatosporales > Streptomycetaceae > Streptomyces > Streptomyces sp. NPDC101166. Next base: position 16,378 of record NZ_JBIWPF010000030.1, on the reverse strand, counting down.
CGACGACGCCGGTGTCGACCGGGCGGTCGAGGCGCTGTGGCCGCGACTGACACCCGGCGACCTCGTGAAGGCACTGCTGACGGATGCCGACGCCCTGGCCGAGCGCCTGCCGACCCTGACCCCGCGGGAGCGGTCCCTGCTCCTGCGTGCCCCGAACGCCCCGTGGGCCGATGCGGACGTGCCGTTGCTGGACGAGGCGGCGAGCCTGGTCGACGGCCCGCCCGAGCGGACGTACGGGCACGTCGTCGTCGACGAGGCGCAGGAACTGACCGCCATGCAGTGGCGGATGATCGTCCGCCGCTGCCCGGCGAGGGCGATGACGCTGGTGGGTGACTTCGCCCAGTCGGGCCCGGCAACGACGGCACGCGACTGGAAGGAAGCCCTGAGCCCGCATGTCGGGACACGGTTCAGGCTGCACGACCTGACGGTCAGTTACCGCACCACGCAGGAGATCCTGGAGAGCGTCCGGGACCTGCTCGCGCGGATCGCTCCGGACCAGCGGCCCACACGGTCACTGCGCAGCGGCGAGAGCCCGCGCACCGTGACCACGCATGAGGACGGGTTGGTCACCGCCGTCGTGGAGGAACTGCGCGCCCAGAGCACCGCGCAGCCCGGCGAACTCCTGGGAGTGATCTGCGCGGACACCCGGGTGAGCCAGCTGACGGCTCACGGCATCACCGACCACGCACGCATCGTGCCGGCGTCCGAAGCACGTGGCCTCGAGTTCGACGGGGTCGTCGTCCTGAACCCCGAGGAGATCATCACGGCCCGCCCCGGCGGGGAGAGGGACCTGTACGTGGCCCTGACCCGGGCCACCAAGCGCCTGTGCACCATCACCATCCAGCCCGCATGATGGCGCGGCGCCCGCGTGGTCGCCGCGGGCGCACAAGCGCCCCTAGGCGCCGTCGACGTGCGCACTGGTGTAGCCATGGCCTCCCGCTCAGCGTGATGCCCTGCCTTCCGGACCGTTCTGTCGCATGAGTTCCGGTTCGCGGTTCGCTTCGGGCGAGCGTGAGTCCTGCCGACGAGGCCAGCGGGGCGCCAGGCCGGCCTGAACGTCAGTACGCCGGTCAGTCGACGCCTTCGATGATGCGGAAGTCGCGCTCGACGCCGTCGGAAAGGACGGCAAGCGCCTCCTGGTACACCGCGCTCTCGCGTGCCGCGACCGCTTGCTCAAAGGTGTCGAACTCGATCAGGACGGTGCGCTCGGCGATTCCGGCGTCGTGAGCGACGACCCGACCGCCGACGGCGAGCCTCCGCCCGCCCCCGGCCTGGACGGCCGGACCAGCCAGCTTGTTGTAGGCGGCCAGCTTCTCGGGGTCGGAAATGGTGCGGTAGACGCTGACCCAGTAGCCCTTGGCCATGGAAACCTCCTGTGGTCGGACAAGCGTGCCAGGCTTCGAGTCGACACTCAGATCGATCGGCTCCGGCGACGGTTCACCGGGCCTCTCAGAGCGCGGTTCGCAAGGAACTGGCTGATGACGGCGTGGTGTCAAGACGATGCATTCGTAGACGCAGCCGGTGCGTGCGGTTACTCGGGTGATGACGATCTCGCGGTCGATGGCGGGAAGAAGTCCGTGGCCCAGCAGGCGGGCCACCAGGGCGAACATGCGTGAGGCCAGTTCCGGGTTGCGGTGCAATACCCGGAACAGCGTGAGCAGCTCGTGTCACGCCGGGAGGCATCCATCGGCGCAGTGCTTGGCCGATGGGCGCGGGATACGGCGGAGTGAGCGGTTCGATGCGCGGCACGGCCACCCCCTTGCTTCGGCTTTCGAATCACTATGGCGCTTCGAAAATCGAAGCGCAAGAGGTGGGCCTGGAAGCCGGAACGCCTCGGCCGGGCTCACCGGTACGAGGGTCCGATTCAGGGCGCCCGGTCACGGCTGCACTCGATCTGCCCGGGTGGCACTGGACACCGGGCACCCTGTGGGGGACCGAGTCAAGCCCCGACAGGCTTCCGGGAGTTGCAGCGCCGCACCGGCGGAGGTTCCGGGCGCGCCGTCGACCCAGGCCGCGCGGGCGGTCAGCCGGCAGAACCGCTCTCGGGCGTCCCGTCGCCCACGGCGTCGGGACGCGAGATGCCGTCGGCGGGCAGCTCGCTGTCGCGGTGCACCGGTTGCGGGTCGAGCATCGCCGCCCAGCGTTCCGACCACTGGACGAGGGGGCCGAGCGCGAGGGAGGCATCCCGCCCCAGTGGAGTGAGCTCGTACCGGCTGTCGGGCAGTTGGTGAACCACGTGGGCATCCAGCAGTTCGGTCAGGCGCTGCCGCATCACGCTGGAGGACATGTCGTCGCACTGCTTCTGCAGGGGGCGGAACCCAAGAGGGCCCTCGCGCAGCTCCCAAAGGATGCGCAGGCTCCACCGCCGTCCGAACAGGTCGAGTGCGGCCATGAGGGGCCGACCGGTGGTCGAACCACGAACTGGCTTGCCGGGTTTGGGGGTTGGCATGGCGTGGAGTCCAGCCTCCAAGGTTGATGCTTCGGATTCCGAAACGCTACCATCGGCGAGCGCTTCGGAAAACGAAACGAAGGGGACCGTCGTGGTGACCGCCAGGCTCAAACGCCCACTCGAAGATGGAGACCAGATGACCACGACACAGTTTCCCTCGGCCGCGGGACGAACCGCCGTCGCCGCCGCCCTGGCCGAGGACGCCTCGGGGAACGACATCACCACCGCGTGGAGTGTTCCCGAAGACCTGGCGGCCACGGCCGAAGTCCGCACCCGGCAGAGCGGCATCGCCGCCGGCCTCCCCGTGGTCGCCGAGGTCTTCGCGCAGGTCGATCCCGAGGTCGAGATGGAGGCGCGCGTCACCGACGGCGCCCGGCTGACCGACGGCGACGTCCTGTTACGCCTGTCCGGTCCGGCGCGCAGCCTGATCACCGGCGAGCGCACGGCGCTGAACTTCCTGCAGCGCCTGAGCGGCATCGCGACACTGACCGACCGCTACGTCCAGGCCGTGGCCGCGACAGAGACCCGCATTCTGGACACCCGCAAGACGGCACCGGGCCTGCGTGCCCTCGACAAGTACGCGGTGACCGTCGGCGGTGGCCGCAACCACCGGCTCGACCTCGCGGCGATGGTCCTGCTCAAGGAGAACCACATCGCCGCGGCGGGCGGGGTGACCGCAGCGATCGAAGCGGTCCGCCGCGGGATGGCGCGTACCGGGCAGACGGTGGAGGTGGATGTCGAGGTGCAGACCGTGACAGAAGCTGCTGAGGCGCTCGATGCCGGGGCCCGCTGGATCATGCTCGACAACATGCCGTTGGCCGACATCGAGCAGGTGGTGAAGATGCGGGCCGGACGGGCCGACGCTCCCCGGGTCCTGCTGGAGGCCTCGGGCACCGTCCGCCTGGACAGTGTCCGCGCCATTGCCGAAACGGGCGTCGACCTCATCTCGGTCGGAGCGTTGACACACAGCGCTCCCGCACTCGACCTGACGATGCTGTTGACCACCGGCCCGGCGCCATGCCCGAGGTAGCGATCGTCGACGCGTGTCAGCGACAGCGCAGGGGTGGCAGCGCGACCGCCGTTCTGGATGACGGGCCGTGGGCCGACGAGGAACGATGCCGTGTCGCCTCGGAGTTGGGGGCGTCGCACGCCGTCTTCCTCCGCGCGACCGGAGCCGAGCGCGTCCATCCTTCGTACGCCCTCCGGTTCTTCACCGCCGCAGGCGAACTGCCCGCCTGCGGCCACGGCACCGTCGCCGCCCTCGCGCTGCTCGCCGAACGTGAAGGCGGCGACGACTACCGCGCCGTCCTGCGGACGACCCACCGCAGCTTCGAGGGCCGGGCCACCCGAAACCGTGACAGCCTGACAGCATCGTTCGACGCAGGCCCGGTCAGTCTGAGCGACGTCCGAGGGCCCGAACTGGAGGCGATCGCACGCGGCCTCGGACTGCCCGAGGACGCAGTCGCCGGGAACGCCCGCGTGGCCTCGAACGGGCGGCCGAGGCTTCTGCTGCCCGTCCGGTCCCGCGCCGTACTGGCCGACCTCACCCCGGACTTCACCTTGCTGCGCGCAGCCTGCGACCGCCACGGTCTGCTGGGCTGCTACGCCTACTCGCTCCCGGACCGACACGGCCGGGCGGCAGCCCGGATGTTCGCGCCGTCGATCGGAGTCCCCGAGGACATCGCCAACGCCAACAGCACGGCCTGCCTGGCCGCGCACGCGGCCGGATCCGGTACGGACCGCCTCGTCGTCGACATGGGCGACCACCTCGGCTGCCCGTCGACCATCACAGCAACCGTTCACCACGACGGCGCGGAGCACCGAATCCGGGTCGGCGGCCAAGCGACGATCGCGCGAACGGTCGTGCGCTGAGACCTGCGGCACTCAGGACCGGTCAGGCTGCGTGCCGAGCAGAGCCACCCACCGGCCGTCGGCCGGTGCGGCCAGGACGAAGCGTTCGTGCGGTGCGTCGGGCGGGAGCGGACACCAGGCCGTTCCCGCCTCGGCGCCGACGGTGCCCTGGGGCGGCAGCGCGACCGGGCTCGGGCTGCTCCGCAGGCGGCGGCTGAGGGCGTGATGGTGGCCGTCGCGGCCACATTCGGATCGTGAGATCGCGGGCGCCGGTGGTTCGCCACCCTGGCTGAGAAGTCGTTCTACGCTTCGTTCACGCTGGTCACCGCGGTCTGCTCCAACTGACCGCGGACCGAAACGGTTCATCACGGGGAACGAAGGACAGATGGCACTGACCACTTTCGACAAGTGCGAACGGTTGATATGGGCGGGCCGTGGCACCTCCTACGCCGCCAGTTACGCCAAGTTGTGCGCCCATCCGGTACCACTGCTGCTGGACGCCGTGGCGGCGGGACCCGGCGCGCGGCTCCTGGACGTGGGGACCGGGCCGGGAACAGTGGCTGCCGCCGCCTGTGCACGGGCCGCGAGGGTGACGGCCGTCGACGCGGAACCCAGCATGATCGAGCTGGCCGAGCGGGCAGCGCCGACCGCACGCGTACGCGTCGCCGCCCTGCCCGAGCTGCCCTTCGCCGACGGCGAGTTCGACGCCGTGGTGGCCAATTTCGTGTTGAACCACGTGGGCCGGCCCCAGGTCGCCCTGGAAGAGCTGCGCCGCGTACTGAAGCCCGGGGGCCGGATCGCGCTGACGATTTGGGCCGCGCCGCCGGCCCCGGGGCAGGCCCTCCTCGGCCGCGCGATCCAGGCCGCGGGTGCGCAACGTCCGCCCCACCTGCCCACGGGGCTCGCCGCCGAGGACGACTTCCGCCGCGACGAGAGCGGCTTGGCCGACCTGTTGACAGCGGCGGAGTTGCGCGAGGCGGACTGTGAGACCTTGCGCTGGGACCACCGCACGAGCGTCGACGAGTGGTGGAGCGGCCCCGCGAGCGGCGTGGCGTTCGGCGGCCAGATGGTGCAGAGCCAGACCCCTGAGGTCCGCGCCGAGATCAAGCGCTACTTCGAGCTGTTCGCTTCGGAGTTCACCGACGACACAGGCGGCCTGACGCTGCCCCACGCGGCGCTTCTGGCTCACGGGCGCCGCTGACGCCGTACAGCGGCACGCGTACACCTACGGCACCCGCGCGCCACACGTGCGTGCGGGGCTCGCCTTGCGGACACCTGTTTGCGGACACCTGCGCGTGGATGCACCGGACGGCACGTCGGCTACGGCAGTGATCCTCCTAAAGAGGGCAGAAGCGATTCGAGGTCGCTCGGCAGCTCACTCGGAAGCTCGGTGGGCAGTTGGGTCGGCAGTTCGGTGGGGAAGCCGGACGGCAGCGCTGTCGGGAGGCGTGACGGCAATTCGCTCGGGAAGCCGCTCGGCAGTTCCACCGGAAGGCTGACCGAGGGCGCGGGAGAGGAGCTGCCGCTCACGGGAGGGCCGTCGTCCGGCGAGTCGTCGCCTCCGGTGGCCATGAGAATCACGGCGGCGACGGCCACGGCGAGGGCCAGCAGCGCCAGCACGGCGAAGAGCGGGCTCCTCCGCCTGCCGGGGCCGCCAGGCGGGCCCTGCGGCGGGGAGGGTGGCCCGAAGCCGCCCCAGGGCGGCGTGCCGTCGGAGGAACCGGAAGGTCCGGGCGGTCCCGACGACCAGGGCGGACCGGGAGGGCCGGGAGGGCCCGGCGGCTGGGGCGGTACGGGCGGCGTGGCCATGCGTCCAGCGTCGCCGCGCACCGCCCGGAGCGCGACCTCCGCACGGAAGTTGGTACGCGCTCATGCCATGGAGGGCATGATTCCGGCGTATTCCGTGCGGAGGCCGCTCATGACGGTCATCGGCCTCGCGGCCGGCTCACGGCGGCCGGCGAAGCCCTTCGACCGACGGCCCCCGCACACACGCGTGGGTGATCAGCCCCTGGCGCCCAGTAGGTGGTCCATGGCCAGCTGGTCGAGCCGCTCGAAGGCCATACCGCGGGCGGCGGCCGCGTCGGCGTCGAAGTCCTCGAACGCCGTGCGGTCTGCCAGCAGGCCCTGCAGACCGTCTGCGGCGGTGGCCTGGGCCAGCTCGTCGAGGCGGGAGGCGCGCAGGGCCTCTTGGACCTCGGGGTCGGCGCGGAAGGCGGCGGCGCGCTCCTTGAGGATCAGGTAGTTGCGCATGCAGCCCGCGGCCGACGCCCACACTCCGTCCAGGTCCTCGGTGCGCGGCGGCTTGAAGTCGAAGTGGCGGGGGCCCGTGTAGCCGGCGCTCTCCAGCAGGTCGACGAGCCAGAAGGCGGAGCGCAGGTCGCCGGCGCCGAAGCGCAGGTCCTGGTCGTACTTGATGCCGGACTGGCCGTTGAGGTCGATGTGGAAGAGCTTGCCCGCCCACAGGGCCTGCGCGATGCCGTGCGGGAAGTTCAGGCCCGCCATCTGCTCGTGGCCGACCTCGGGATTGACGCCGTACAGCTCGGGTCGCTCCAGACGCTCGATGAAGGCGAGCGCGTGGCCGACGGTCGGCAGCAGGATGTCGCCGCGGGGCTCGTTCGGCTTGGGCTCGATGGCGAAGCGCAGGTCGTAGCCCTGGGAGGTGACGTACTCTCCGAGGAGGTCGAACGCCTCCTTCATGCGGTCGAGGGCCACCCGCACGTCCTTGGCGGCGCCGGACTCCGCACCCTCACGGCCGCCCCAGGCGACGTAGATCTTCGCACCGAGCTCGACGGCCAGGTCGATGTTGCGGATCGTCTTGCGCAGGGCGTAACGGCGCACGTCACGGTCGTTCGCGGTGAACGCGCCATCCTTGAAGACGGGGTGGGTGAACAGGTTGGTGGTGGCCATCGGCACGGTGAGGCCGGTGGTGTCCAGGGCTTGCCGGAAGCGCTTGACGTGCTCCTCACGCTCGCTGTCGGAGGACCCGAACGGGATCAGGTCGTCGTCGTGGAAGGTCACGCCGTAGGCGCCCAGCTCGGCCAGGCGCTGCACCGTCTCGACCGGGTCGAGGGCACGCCGCGTGGCGTCGCCGAACGGGTCCCGTCCCTGCCAGCCGACGGTCCACAGACCGAACGTGAACCTGTCCTGCGGGGTGGGCTGGTAGCTCATGCCACGGCTCCTTGCTCGAAGACTGTCTCGCCGACTGCTCGCCGACTATTTCGTCATGGCCGTTTACAAATTAGTATGCGGACGCATCCCTGGGAAGACAGATCCCGCAGAGCCGCGCAAAAACTTGAGGAGAGCCCGATGTCAGCAGCCGAGGGTCCGCTCGTCGCCGGCGTGGACACGTCCACCCAGTCCACCAAGGTGCTGATCGTCGACGCGGCCACCGGCCAAGTCGTCGCGAGCGGCCAGGCGCCGCACACGGTGACCTCCGGCGCCGGCCGGGAGAGTGACCCCCGCCAGTGGTGGGACGCGCTGCGGGAGGCGCTGCGTCAGTGCGGCGACGCGGCGCACGAGGTGGCGGCGGTGTCCGTCGGCGGGCAGCAGCACGGGCTGGTGACACTGGACGAGCACGGCGAGCCGGTGCGCCCCGCGCTGCTGTGGAACGACGTGCGCTCGGCCCCTCAGGCGGACCGGCTGGTGGAGGAGCTGGGCGGGGCGAAGGCGTGGGCGGAGCGCACCGGTTCCGTCCCGGCGGCCTCGTTCACGGTGACGAAGTGGGCATGGCTCGCCGAGCACGAGCCGGACTCCCTGCGCGCGACGAAGGCCGTACGGCTCCCCCACGACTACCTCACCGAGCGGCTCACGGGCGAGGGCACGACCGACCGGGGCGACGCCTCGGGCACCGGCTGGTGGGCGTCGGGGACGGAGGGCTACGACGAGGAGATCCTCGCCCATGTGGGTCTCGACCCCGCACTGCTCCCGCGTGTGGTGCGGCCCGGCGAGGTGGCGGGCACCGTACGCGACAGCCATGACCTGCCGTTCTCCAAGGGCACCCTGGTGGCTCCGGGCACCGGCGACAACGCGGCGGCCGCGCTCGGCCTCGGGTTGCGTCCCGGCACGCCGGTGCTGAGCCTCGGCACCTCGGGCACGGTGTACGCGGTGTCCAAGCGGCGTCCCGCCGACCCCACGGGAACGGTCGCCGGCTTCGCCGACGCCCACGGCGACTGGCTCCCCCTGGCCTGCACCCTGAACTGCACGCTCGCCGTCGACCGCGTCGCGGCCCTGCTCGGCCTGGACCGCGAGGCCGTCGAGCCCGCCGCCGGACTCACCCTCCTCCCCTACCTGGACGGCGAACGCACCCCGAACCTGCCGAACGCCTCCGGCCTCCTGCACGGCCTGCGCCACGACACCACCGCCGGCCAGCTACTCCAGGCCGCCTACGACGGCGCCGTCCACTCCCTGCTCGGCGCACTCGACCTCGTCCTCGCGGAGGAGGCGGACCGCACAGCACCGCTGCTCCTGATCGGCGGCGGCGCCCGGGGAGCGGCCTGGCAGCAGACGGTGCGCAGGCTGTCCGGGCGGCCCGTACAGATCCCCGACGCCAAGGAGCTCGTGGCGCTGGGCGCGGCGGCTCAGGCGGCCGGACTGCTGACCGGCGAGGACCCCGCCTCGGTGGCCCGGCGCTGGAACACCGCCCGGGGCCCGGTCCTGGACGCCGTGGAGCGGGACGAGGCGACGCTCGCGAGGATCGCCGGGGTACTCTCCGACGCGTCCCCGCTGCTGGAGCGGTCCGAACGAAGCATGACCGCCCGTTGAGCATCGGGAGCACCGCTCACCCAGGGATCGGGAAAACCGAAGCGATGAAGCGATGAAGCGACAAAAGGTATGACGGCATGACCGCACCGCCGCACGACGCCCGCCCGACCGGCCGCGCCCGCGCGTTGCCCGACACCCAGCAGGGCATGCGCCGGCGCAATCTCGCCCGGGTGATGCACGCCGTCAGCGCGGAGGGGTCGCTCTCGCGGGCCGCGGTCGCCTCGCGCATCGGTCTGACCCGGGCGGCGGTGTCGACCCTCGTCGACGAGCTCATACGCTCCGGCCTGATCGAGGAACTGGGCCCGGAGCGGCCCGGCCGCGTGGGCCGGCCGGGCTCGGCGCTCGCCGTGAGCGGGCACGGCCCGGCGGGCATCGGCGCCGAGGTCGGCGTCGACCACCTGGCGGTGTGCGCCGTCGATCTGCGCGGGGAAGTCCGTGCGCGTGCCGTGCGGCACGGCACGAACCGGGGCCGGGCCCCTGAGCCGGTGATCGGGGAGCTGACCGGCCTGGTGCGCCAGGTCGTCGCGGAGGCGGAACGCGAGGGGCTGTGGCCGGCGGGGCTCGCCGTGGCCGTCCCCGGCCTCGTCGCACGGGACGGCCACACGATCGTCCGCGCGCCGAACCTCGACTGGAACGACGTGGACCTCGGGCCGCTGCTGCCCGACGCGTACCCGCTGACGGTGGACAACGAGGCCAACTTCGGTGGTCTGGCCGAGCTTTGGCTCGTCGAGGACACCCCACGGGACTTCGTGCATGTGTCGGCCGAGATCGGCATCGGCGCCGCGCTGGTCGTGGACGGCACTCTGCTGCGCGGCACACGCGGCTTCGCGGGCGAACTGGGCCACGTGCCGGTCCACCCCGACGGCCCCGAATGCGCGTGCGGCGGGCGGGGCTGCCTGGAGCAGTACGCCGGCGAGGAGGCGGTGCTGCGCGCGGCGGGCCTGGAGCCGGGTGGGGACCGCGTAGGCCTGCTCGCCGGCCGGGCGACGGACGGAGACGAAGACGTACGACACGCCCTGCGCGAGGCCGGCACGGCGCTGGGCATCGCACTGACCGGGGCACTCAACCTGCTCGACCCCGAGGGCGTCGTGCTGGGCGGCGCTCTGGCGGGGCTGGCGCCATGGCTGCTGCCGTCACTGGAATCGGAGCTGGCCCGGCGAACGGCAGGCCCCCCGTGCCCCGTCCTGGTCTCCCGGCTGGGCCCGGAGGGGCCCTTGCTCGGAGCCGCCCACTCCGTCGTGCGGACGGTGCTGGACGATCCGGCGGCCGTGTCGGGGCGGTGAGGGGCACCTCCGGCCTCCCGCCAACGACGCCCGACCTGACGTCAAAGGGGCAACAGGGGGGCGATCCTGTTGCGACCGGGCCACACACCCCCGCCCCGAACGGTTGCCTCGACGCACACCCGAAGTGACGATGTCCCCAGCATCGCCTTCCGGGAGGCCGAGTTGACCGATCCCTGGGTGGCCCTGGAGCCGGGGGCCGACCCCGCCGAGCGGGTACGGACACTGCGGCGCGCGCACGAGACGTTCACCGCGGCGGGCACGGTGCCGCGGCCGGTGCGGCCCGTCGTGGCCGACTCGTGGCGGCGTTCGGCGCGGGCAGGCGTGGGACCCGACGGCACGGCGAACGTGGAGCTGACCGACGGCGACCTCGGCGCCTATCGGGCCGAGCATCCGCTGGCGCGGGTGATGCCGCTGTTCCGCGAGCTCATGGGCACGTTCGCCGCCGACGGGGAGCATCTCCTCGCGGTGTGCGACGCGCACGGCCGACTGCTGTGGGTCGAAGGCCACCCGGCGACGCGACGGCAGGCGGGGCGCATGAACTTCGTGCCGGGAGCGCGTTGGGCGGAGAACGCGGTGGGGACGAACGCTCCGGGCACGGCCGTCGCCGTGGACCGTCCGGTTCAGGTGTTCGCCGCCGAGCACTTCATCCGCCGCGTGCAGCCGTGGACGTGCGCCGCGGCCCCCGTACACGATCCCCGCACCGGGCGGGTGTTGGGCGCGGTGGACATCACCGGAGGGAACGGACTGGCGCACCCGCACAGCCTGGGCTTCGTCCAGGCGGTCGCGCGCGCCGCGGAGTCCCACCTGGCGCTGCTCGCCCCGGATCATCCCCGATCCGCCACGCTCGAGCTGGCCGCGCTGGGCCGGGACGAGGCACAACTGACGTCCCCTGGGAGAACGTTGCGGCTGAGCCGTCGGCACAGTGAGATCTTGGTGCTGCTCGCGCATCACCCGGAAGGCCTGACCGGCGACGAGCTGCTCTGCGCGCTGTACGAGGACGAGTCGGTGACGCCGGTGACACTTCGGGCCGAACTCGCTCGACTGCGCGGGGTTTTGGGCCCGGGGTTGCTGGCCTCGCGCCCGTACCGAGTGACGGCGGCCGTCGAGTCGGACGTCACGGCCGTCGAACGGCGCCTGGCGGCAGGAGCGGTGACTGCGGCCGTTTCCGCATACGCAGGGCCGCTGTTGCCGGTGTCGCGGGCGCCGGCGGTCGTACGACTCAGGCATCGCCTCGCCGAGGCCCTGCGTGCGGCGCTGATCGCCCGCAGCGACCCGGATCTGCTGGCGGACTGGGTGTACACGCCGTGGGGCGAGGACGACCTCGCCGTGTGGCGGGCGCTGGCGGCGGCCCGTCCGACGGCGACGATCCGTGCGCGCCTGGGCGCGCTGGAGTCGGAACTGAGGGCACCGGCGGACTGGCCACGCTGACAGGCAGACCGCTGCCGCGAGGCATGCGGAGAGGGCGAGGCCACCACCGCGGCCTCGCAACCTCGTTGCAACCTCCGCTTCCCTAACCTCCGGCGGAGAGCTGCCCGACGGCGGGCAGCGCTGCTGAGGGAGGCAGGCCACCATGACCCGTTTCGCGGCGCCCGGCACGGAGGGCGCGATCGTCTCCTACGAAGCGCGCTACGACCACTTCATCGGCGGGGAGTACGTGCCGCCGGCTCGGGGACAGTATTTCGAGAACCCGAGTCCGGTGAACGGGCAGCCTTTCACCGAGGTGGCGCGCGGTACGGCGGTGGACGTGGAGCGGGCGCTGGACGCGGCGCACGCGGCCGCGCCGGCCTGGGGCCGCACCTCGGCGACCGAGCGCTCCGACGTCCTGCTGAAGATCGCCGACCGAATGGAGGCGCATCTGGAGCCGCTCGCCGTCGCGGAGAGCTGGGAGAACGGCAAGCCGGTGCGCGAGACGCTGGCCGCGGACATCCCGCTGGCCATCGACCACTTCCGCTACTTCGCCGGCGCGGTCCGCGCACAGGAGGGTTCCCTCAGCGAGGTCGACGACGACACGGTGGCGTACCACTTCCACGAGCCGCTCGGTGTCGTCGCGCAGATCATCCCGTGGAACTTCCCGATCCTGATGGCCGCTTGGAAGCTCGCGCCGGCGCTGGCGGCGGGGAACGCGGTCGTCATCAAGCCGGCCGAGCAGACTCCCGTCTCGCTCCACTACTGGATGAGTCTGGTGTCCGACCTGCTCCCGCCGGGCGTCGTGAACATCGTCAACGGCTTCGGAGAGGAGGCGGGCAAGCCGCTGGCGTCGAGCCCGCGCGTGGCGAAGGTGGCGTTCACGGGTGAGACGTCCACGGGGCGGCTGATCATGCGGTACGCGGCGGAGAACCTGAAGCCGGTCACCCTTGAACTGGGCGGCAAGTCGCCGAACATCTTCTTCGACGACGTGTGGGACAAGGACGACGACCTGCGTGACAAGGCCCTTGAGGGCTTCACGATGTTCGCGCTGAACCAGGGTGAGGTGTGCACCTGTCCGTCGCGCGGCCTGATCCAGCGGGGCAACTACGGCGACTTCCTGCGCGCCGCCGTCGCCCGCACGGAACTGATCAAACCCGGCCACCCCCTCGACACCGACACGATGATCGGCGCCCAGGCCTCCGGTGATCAGCTCGCGAAGATCCTCTCCTACATCGACATCGGCAGGCAGGAGGGCGCGAAGGTCCTCACTGGCGGTGAACGAGCCGAGTACGACGGCGAGTTGAAGGGCGGCTACTACGTTCAGCCGACGGTCTTCGAGGGCGACAACCGCATGCGCGTCTTCCAGGAGGAGATCTTCGGCCCGGTGGTCTCCGTCGCCTCGTTCGACGACTTCGACGACGCCGTCAAGATCGCCAACGACACGTCGTACGGCCTCGGCGCCGGCGTCTGGACCCGGGACATCAACACGGCGTACCGCGCGGGCCGGGCGATCCAGGCGGGCCGGGTCTGGACGAACTGCTACCACGCGTACCCGGCCCACGCGGCCTTCGGCGGCTACAAGCAGTCCGGGATCGGGCGCGAGACGCACAAGATGATGCTGGAGCACTACCAGCAGACGAAGAATCTGCTGGTGTCGTACTCGCCGAAGAAGCTGGGCTTCTTCTAGACCCATGTGAAAGGGCGCCTGACCTGGGTTTTCACCCGTCAGGCGCCCTTCGCTGAGCCCGCTGTCGATCGAGCCCGGCTTGCGCGCCGACTCCCGAGGGCACGGCCCTGTGGTCCACCAGACGGGCCCTCGTCGGAGCACCCCGGGCGGTATCTGCGTTTCCTCTTTTGACATGTCCCTGACATCCAGCAGTCAATCAGGGCCCGGATACGTGCGCTGACCTCGGTGAGGTCGAGGAACTTGGTGTTGTTGTTTCCGGCCCGTTCCCGGACCCCGTTGACAACGGCCGCCACTCCCTTCCATCATCATTCCACTAATCAAGTAGTGGAATGATGATGGAAGGGAGTGGTGGCCGTGGAGTACCGCATCGACAGGCGGAGCGGGGTCCCCGCCTTCCAGCAGATCGTGCAGCAGACCAAACAGGCCCTGCGGCTGGGCGTACTGGTGCCGGGCGACCGGCTGCCCACCGCCAAGGACGTCGCCGAGACGAGCGCGGTCAACCCGAACACCACCCTCAAGGCGTACCGCGAGCTGGAGCGCGAGGGCCTGGTCGAACCCCGACCGGGCCAGGGCACCTTCGTACGCCGCACGCTGGGCCGCCCGGAGACGGGCACCGACTCGCCGTTGTACGGGGAACTGGTGGCGTGGATGGCGAAGGCGGCCGGGGCCGGTCTGGAGCAGGAGGACGTGGCCGCGCTGGTCGCGTCGGCGCTGGAGAAGCAGTACGCCACCGGGACCACGGCGGTCACGGGGGCCACGACAACGAGGAGCACAGGTGAGTGACGTCATGTACGCGGGGGAGCCGGCGCTCGAGGCGTACGGACTGGGGATGCGCTACCGGCGGGGCTGGGCGCTGCGGGACTGCACCTTCCGGCTTCCGGCGGGCAGGATCTGCGGGCTGGTCGGTCCCAACGGGGCGGGCAAGACCACGCTGCTGAGCATCGCGGCCCATATCCTGAAGCCGACGCAGGGCTCGCTCAGTCTGTTCGGCGAGGCGCCGGGCTCGGTGGAGTCCGGTCGGCGTACGGCCTTCCTCGCGCAGGAGAAGCCGCTGTTCCGTCGTTTCACCGTGGCGGAGACCCTGCGGCTGGGGCGGGAGCTGAACCCAGGCTGGGACCAGCGCGCCGCCGAGGACATCGTCCGCGCGGGCAACGTGCCCTTCGACGCGAAGATCGGCACCCTCTCCGGTGGCCAGCGCACCCGCGTCGCCGTCGCCCTCGCCTTCGGCAAGCGCCCCGACCTGCTGCTGCTCGACGAGCCGATGTCGGACCTCGACCCGGTCGTGCGCCACGAACTCATGGGCACCCTCCTCGCCGAGGCCGGCGAGCGCGGCACCACCGTGCTGATGTCCACCCACGTCCTCGCCGAACTGGAGAACGTGTGCGACTACCTCGTCGTCGTCTCCGGCGGCGGAGTGCGCCTCGCCGGTGACGTGGACGAACTGATGACCGTGCACACGGTGGTCACCGGGGCCCGGGAGGGCGAGGGCCTGCCGGCCGGCCTCGGCTACCACACCCTCGTCGAGGCCCGGACCAGCGGACGGCAGTTCACCGCACTCATCCGCCCCGAGGGCCCGGTCACCGGCCCCTGGGAGGTGTCCGCCCCGAGCATGGAGGAACTCCTGCTCGCCTATCTCCGCTCACCCGACGCACCACCGCTGCTCACCCCCACCGCCCAGGTACAGGGCCAGGCGTTCGGCGCCGGGACGGTGGCGGCATGAGCACCTTCACCAGCCCCTCGACCGACGGCAGGAACGGAACAACGAACCGGACGATGAACGGGACGATGAACGGAACCAAGAACGCATCCAGGCACGGGGCCGGGAACGCGACCACCACGGAGACCAGCCGGCGCCCCCGCCTCAGCGGTATGACCTGGCTGGTCTGGCGCCAGCACCGGGCCGCGTTCTGGACCATCATCGCCGCCACGGTGCTCTGCGCGGCATGGATCGTCTACCAGCGCGGCCAGCTGATGGACTTCCTCGACGCCTACGGGTTTCCCGCCAAGAGCCTCGACGACGGGGACAAGGAGGTCCAGCAGCACATCGACGCGTTCAGTTCCGTCACCACCGGTCTCACGGCGATCCCCATCATGCTCGGTGTCCTCCTCGGCGCCCCGCTGCTCGCGGGGGACCTGGAGAACGGCACGTCCAAGCTGATCGCCGCCCAGTCCGTGAGCCGCGGCCGCTGGCTCGCCGCGAAACTGGGGCTGGCCGGGCTGGTGGTCGTGGTGAGCACGGTGACGCTGTCGGCTGTGTTCGCCTGGTGGTGGAGCCCCCTCAAGTCCCGTTACCCGGGCATCGACTGGACCTCCAGCGGCTTCTTCAACACCACGGGCCCGGTGCCCGTCGCCCTCACCCTCCTCTCCGTGTTCGGCGGGGCGGCGATCGGTGTGGTGCTGCGTCGCACGCTGGTGGCCATGGTCGTGACCCTCGGTTTCACCGCCGCCCTTCAGGCGGTCTGGGGCCACTTCAAGATGTCGCTCGGTGACATCGTCACGATCACCAGCAAGGCTGTCAGCCCCGGCGACCCGGTCATATTTCCGGAGATGCCCCGCACCGCGTCCCTGCTCGACGTCTCGTATCTCACCGGCAGCGGAAAACTGCTGGACGTGACCACGTGTACGGAAGCGCAGACGGAAGAGGCGACTGAGCTGTGCATGAAGAAAGCGGACATCGTCGGCGCGTCGATGGATTACATCCCCATGTCACAGATGAACGGTATGCAGTGGTTCGGGGCGTCGATTGTGTTCGCCCTGACGGCCGGCGTCGTGGCGTTCCTCTTCTTCGCGGGTCGTAAGCGGCTCGTCTGAGTAGCCGTTCGCGCCCCCGCATGTGTTGAATCACCTAAGACGTCATCTCATTTGGTTGCCTGGGTAGGCTGTCGGCCGTGGTGGGGATAGTTGAGCGGCTGGTGCCGGACGAGTTATGGGAGCTGTTCC
>NZ_JBIWPF010000029.1:0-70989 GCF_044768125.1 Streptomyces sp. NPDC101166 | reverse complement strand
GTACGAGGGCGACCCTCCGCCTTGCGATCGCACGCACCAGACGCCGCGAGCCCCGCCCTCCGGGCGGACGACGCTACTTTCGAAACACGCCCTAGAGCCCGGTCGCCGGGAACCGTGAAGCGGCCGGCGCCGCCGAGCGCAGGACCCCGACCGCGAGAGCGGGCCCCGGCATGACACCGGGGCCCGCTCACGCGCTGCCTCCCCTCGGCGACGGGTGACGCGGTGCCGCGTCCGCCGCTACCGCTGACTCCCGTTCCGAGACCCCCAAGGGCCTCTCAGTCGTCCAGCGCGTCCAGCACCTCGCCGAGGTCCACGAACTTGAAGTTCGTCGCGGTGCGGCCCTCGGCCTCGCCCGCGTCGTCGTGTCCGTCCTGCACCACGAGCAGACCACGCGGATACCTGCGCCCCAGCGGCTCGCGCAGTGCCGCCGCGCCGTCGCACTCCTCGGAGCCGTCGGGACCGGCCGCCGTGGCCCCGATGCGGAAACCTCCCTCGTACGCGAGGTGGGCTCCGTGTCCGCGGTCGTAGGCGGCGAAGGTGTCGTCGCCCTGGCTGGACGCCAGCAGGTGTCCGTCGCCGCCCGCCCCGGCGACCAGCGTCAGGCCCTCGACGTCCGCCGAGAGCCGCTCGCCCCCGTATCCCGGGTCGGTGCCGGGCACGCACTCCTCGGTGACCTCGTCGTAGACGCCCGGAACGCCGAACTCCCGCACCCTGTCCAGGAGTCGGGGCCTGCCGGTGAGGGTGACGGGCACGCGCCAGATGCCGACGTCCTCCTGGGCGGCGTAGAGCGTGCCGCTCGCCGGGTCGACGACCATGCCCTCGACCTGCGGCAGCTCGCCCGGCTCCGCGCACGGTGACCAGGACGTCCCGTTCGGCAGGCGGAAGGACGAGGGCAGGGTCAGGGTGCGGACCGTGCGGTAGCCGACCCTGCCGCCCGGAGCGGGGGTCAGTTCGAGCAGGGCGACGGTGGTGCGCTCCCGTCGGCTCACCAGCGCGTAGCTGCGGCCGGTGGCCCGGTCGGTCCAGGTGGCGAGGCCGTACGCGGTGCGCTGTCCGTCGATCTCGGCCTGGTCCGCGGAGAAGACCGGCGGGGCGGACGGGTCCGTGACGTCGCTGAGGGGGCGGGAGGGGGTGCGCGGGTCGATGCGGTAGAAGCGCAGGCGGTCCGTGCCCCGGTCCGTGGTGACCGCCACGTCGGCCCGGCCCGTGGACAGCCCGAGCCCGTGGACGAGGTCGACGTTGTTGAAGCGGCCGGGGGCGTGGCCGGGCCCCGGCCGGGCGGGCGCGGCGATCGACTGGACCAGGCGGGCGTCGAGGTCGTAGACGCGCAGGCCGCCCTGCTTGGCGGTGGCGACGACGAGACTGGCGTCCGGGCGGGCGGGGTTGCGCCAGATCGCGGGGTCGTCGGCGTCCGCGTCGCCGCCCGCCTCGTCGTCGTACAGCGGTGCGGTCTCCGCGCGGGGCAGGACCGTCGGCAGGCTCGGGCCGGTGTGCGCGGTCGCGGGGAGCGCGGCGGTCAGGACGAGGGACGCCGCGAGCGCGGCGACGGCGAACGGTCGGGGAAGAGGTCTGGCCACGTCGACCTTCCTTCGATAGCGGGCATGACAAACATGGTGATCTTGGTGGCGCGGTCCGTCCGGGAGGGGACGGGCGGGTGGCGGACAGGTGCCCGCGGGCGGAACAACGCCGGTGCGGTGTACGGAGTGTGGGCCTACGCCGTGGAGTGCGCCAGCAGGTAGTCGACGGCGGCGGTGACCTCCGTGACCGTGTGGTGGGGCACGGTCAGGCCGTCCGGCCAGGGACGTCCGGCCACCCATATCGTCCGCAGGCCCGCCCGGTGCCCGCCGTCGATGTCCGCCCGCGGGTTGTCGCCCGTCATCCAGTCCCCCGCGGTGAGCTGGGTGCCGCAGCGGGCCGCCGCCAGCTCGAACAGCCGGGGGTCCGGCTTGCGGACGTCGATGTCCCCCGAGGCGGCGATGCCGTCGACGAGATCGGCGAGGCCCGTGGCCCGCACCTTGGCCCGCTGGATGTCGGACGCCCCGTTCGTGGCGACGCCCACGCTCCAGCCCCGGTCCTTCAGCCGGGCGAGGCTGTCCAGCACGGCGGGACGGCAGGTGACGGCCGCCGCCATGCGGTCGACGTACACCCGCCACAGGTGCGCGGCCGACTCGCGCAGCCCGAACCGCGCGCGCAGGCGGGCGAAGTCGCCGCGCTCGGCGTGATCGGCCAGTTCCGTCAGCAGCCACCGCTCGATCTCCGGGCCGTATCCGTGGTCACGACACAGGTCGGCGACGGCGTCCGCGAACGCGGCCGTACGGTCCACCAGGGTGCCGTCCAGGTCGAAGAGGGCAAGACGCATGCGCGAGACCCTACCCATGTGAACTGCCGTGACTCCGGGCCGGGATGCCGCCGCGGGGATCCGTGTTTGCCGCACCGGGGAGCGGCAACGCGATGTCCATGAGTGAATCGAACGCCGAGACGAACGAAGAGCGAGAGACGAAGAAGCGGACCACCGCGGCCAAGGCCCGGCAGAGCGCCACGAAGGCGACCGCGCCGGCCTCGCGGGCGGCCGACGGCGCCGCGGCGAAGACCGGTGAGGCCGCCTCCGCGGCCAAGCGGGGCGCCGAGCGCGCGGCCGACGCGACGACCGGCGCCGCCCAGAACGCGGCCCGGACCGTCGAGGCGGGCCGCCAGGCGATCGTCGCGACCTCGGGGCAGGTCGCGGCCACGGCGAAGACGGCGTGGACCGTCATCGCCCAGCGCAAGCTGGTCGCTGCGGCCGCCGGCGCCGGCCTGACCGCGATCACCGCCGCCTCCTACGCGGCCGGCCGCCGCTCCGGCCGCCACACCCACGGCCCCCTCACCCGCCTCACCGGCGGCCGCATCTGACCCCACCGGGTGCGGTGCCCGGCACGGGAGATGCTCACCGGTCAGCGGCGGACCCCACCCCTCCGGGGGCGGGGTCCGCCGCCGGTGTGCCTCCGGGGCGCCTCCCCACCCCGGCCACCTCACCTCCCGCCCCGCAGCCGAGCCGTCCCGGTCGCCGCGCGGTGGAACCCTCCCCGCTGGGCACAAGCGGGAGTGATCTTCGTCGAGGCCCACCCCGGAGGAACCGTCACCGTGACCGCGCCCACGCGTCCGCTGCCCCCCGCGCCGCGCCGTCGTTTCGATCTCCGGTCGACGGCGCTCTTCTTCGTCATCCTCGCCATCCTGCTGAGCCTCGTCGTCCTGACCGCCCGTACCGCGGCGGCCGCCGCCGAGCGCCGCCCGGGCTGGGCGGTGGCGCTGGTGCTGCTCACGGCCGGGATCGTCGTGGCCTGTCGGCGCGGCCGTCGGCACTGGTCGGCGCGCAGGCTGGTGCGGCGCACCGCCGCCGCCCTCGAACAGGCCGCCGAGACCGCGGCCGGCGAACTGGAGCACACGGACCCCGCACCCCCGCCCACCGCCGCCGAGAACCGCCGGGCCGAGGAGACCCTCGTCCCTGCCGCCCCCGAGCCGACGGTGGTGATCCCTCGGCAGCCCGGCACGGAGCCCACGCTCCTCGACCCCGACCACGAACCGACCGTCGCCGCGGCGACCGTCGTCGACGTCGTGGACTACGACGCCCTGGACCCCGACGAGTTCGAGCAGGCGATAGCCGACCTGTGCCTGCGCGACGGCTGCACGGACGTGGAGGTGGTCGGCGGCGCCGGCGACCTCGGCGCCGACGTCACCGCCGTCGCGCCGAGCGGACACCGGCTCGTCATCCAGTGCAAGCGCTACGGCGAGAGCCACAAGGTCGGCTCGCAGGACCTCCAGCGCTTCGGCGGCACCTGTTTCACCGTCCACGAGGCCGACGTCGCCGTCATCGTCACCACCAGCGACTTCACCGCCCCCGCCGTCGAGTACGCGCAGCAGTGCGGCATCGTCTGCGTGGACGCGCGGGACCTGTGGGCCTGGGGCGCCGGCGCCGGCCCGCGCCCCTGGGAGCCGCGCCCCTGGGAAACGCACGCCGCCGAGTGCTGAGCCGGGCGGCCCGGTGGCCGCCGATGGTTCGCCCGCAGCGAAGTGGGCACTTGGCGGTGAGCTGTCGGCGAGCACGGGAGGCTGTTGTGGCGGTTCGGCATCACCTGATCAAAACGGACCCGGCGACGGTGTGGGCCGTCCTTTCCGACGGGACCCGCTACGCGGACTGGGTGGTCGGAACGGCGACGTCACGGCCATTGCGAGGACAGTGGCCGCAGGTCGGCTCGGCGATCGCTTACGAGATCAAGCTCGGTCCCCTCAGCCTCTCCAACGAAACCGTCGTCCGGCGCTGCGAGGAAGGCCGGGAACTGGAACTGGAGGCCAGGGCGGGCGCGCTCGGCACCGCCAGGATCGCCGTCGAACTGCGCCCCTGGGGCGAGCACTGTCTCGTGATCGTGGACGAACACCCCCTCCAGGGAGCGGGCGGCGCCCTGCACAACGCCGGCGTCGAGGTGCTGATCCAGGTGCGCCACCGCGCCATGCTCGCCCGGCTCGCCAAGGTCTGCGCCGCCGAACGCGACAAGGACGAGGCCGAAGCCGGCGCAGGGACCTCCGGTCACGACGGCCGCCGCACGACGTCCCCGGCGGCAGGGCGAGCCGCCTACGGAGGCGTCGATGCCTGACGCCGTCGTGATCGGAGCCGGACCGAACGGCCTGGTCGCGGCCAACCTCCTCGCCGACGCAAGCTGGAGCGTGGAGGTCCTGGAGGAACAGCCCGAACCCGGCGGCGCGGTGCGCCACGACCAGGGTGTGGACACCGCGTTCGTCAGCGACCTCTTCAGCTCCTTCTACCCGCTGGCCGCCGCCTCCCCGGTGCTGTCGGGGCTGCGACTGGGGGACCACGGCCTGCGCTGGAGCCACGCCCCGCACGTCCTCGCCCACCCCCTCAGCGACGGCAGGTGCGCCGTACTGGACCGAGGCGTCGACACCACAGCGGCCTCCCTCGACGTGTTCCACGCCGGGGACGGCGACGCCTGGCGCCGGCTGCACGACGTGTGGGAACGGCTGCGGCCGGACATCCTCGACGCCCTCTTCACCTCCTTCCCGCCGGTCAGGGCGGGCGCACGGCTCGCCCTGCGGCTGCGCGGCGCGGGCGGACTGCGCCTGGCACGCACCTTGCTGCTGCCGGTGCGGCGCATGGGCGACGAGGAGTTCGGGGGAGAGGGCGGCAGGCTGCTGCTGGCCGGCAACGCGCTGCACGCCGACCTCGCCCCCGAGGCCGCCGGCAGCGGAGGCTTCGGCTGGCTGATGTCCATGCTCGGCCAGACCTACGGCTTCCCCGTGCCCGTCGGCGGCGCGGGCGCCCTCACCGCCGCCCTGGTCCACCGGCTGCGGGCGCGCGGCGGCGCCGTGCGCTGCGGGGTGCGCGTGAACCGGGTCGTCGTCCGGGGCGGACGGGCCGTCGGCGTGCGTACCGCCGACGGCGAGGCGGTCCCCGCCCGCCGGGCCGTGCTGGCCGACGTGTCCGTTCCCGCGCTCTACGGCGAACTGGTCGAGCCCGAGCACCTGCCGGCCCAGACACTGGCCGACCTGAAGCGGTTCCAGTGGGACTTCGCCACCTTCAAGGTCGACTGGGCGCTCGACGGCCCCGTGCCGTGGGCCTCCGAACAGGCCGCGCGGGCCGGCACCGTCCATCTCGCCGACGGCCTCGACGAACTCACCCGCTTCGCCGCACAGATCGCCATGCGCCGCGTCCCGGACCGCCCCTTCGAGCTGTTCGGCCAGATGACGACCGCCGACGCCACCCGCTCCCCGAGCGGCACCGAGTCCGCCTGGGCGTACACCCACGTTCCCCACGAGGTCCGGGCGGACGCCGGCGACGAGGGCCTCACCGGCGCCTGGGACGAGAAGGAACAGCAGATCATGGCCGACCGGGTGGAACGCCAGGTCGAACGGTTCGCGCCGGGGTTCCGCGCGCTGATCCGGGCGCGCCGCGTCCTCGCCCCGCCCACCCTCCAGGAACTGGACGCCAACCTCCTCGGCGGCGCCATCAACGGCGGTACGACAGCCCTCCACCAGCAGCTCGTGTTCCGGCCCACGCCCGGCGCCGGGCGCCCCGAGACGCCGGTGCGCGCTCTGTTCATCGCCTCCGCCGGCGCCCACCCGGGCGGCGGCGTCCACGGCGCCCCGGGAGCCAACGCCGCCCGCGCGGCCCTGCGCCGCAACCTGCCCCCAGGGCTGCCCCGTCTCCAACGCGCCCTCGCCCACCGCGACCGCACGGGCGCCCCGACACGCTCCCTCCACTGAGGCCGGCGGCGCAAAACCCCTCGGGCCCCACAGTCACCGATCGGAGCGTCCCATGGCAGACCGCCTGCCCGACAGCCCGCCCGCCCGCGGCCCCCTGGCCCACCGCACCGTCGTCGTCACCGGCGCCGCCCGCGGTCTGGGCGCGGCCCAGGCGCACGCCCTCGCCCGGCGCGGCGCACGCCTGGCGCTGCTCGGGCACGAGGGGCCCGCGCTGGAGGCGGTGG
Organism: Streptomyces sp. NPDC101166; assembly: GCF_044768125.1. Taxonomy (NCBI): domain Bacteria; kingdom Bacillati; phylum Actinomycetota; class Actinomycetes; order Kitasatosporales; family Streptomycetaceae; genus Streptomyces; species Streptomyces sp. NPDC101166. The sequence goes on along the minus strand of NZ_JBIWPF010000029.1, from coordinate 64,513 downwards.
CCGCCGCGCTGCCCACCCCGGCCGTGGCCGTCGAGGTCGACATCACCGACGCGGCGGCCCTGCGCCGGGCCGCCGACACGGTCCGCGCCCGGCTGGGCCCGCCGTCCGCCGTCGTCGCCAACGCCGGCATCGCCGAGGGCGGCCCGTTCGAGACGGAGGACATGGACGTCTGGCGCCGCGTCGTCGACGTCAACCTCACCGGCAGCGCCCTGACCGCCCGGACGTTCCTGCCCGACCTGGAGGAGACCGCGGGCTACTACCTCCAGATCGCCTCCCTGGCGTCGATCGGCGCCGCCCCGATGATGAGCGCCTACTGCGCCTCCAAGGCCGGCGTGGAGGCGTTCGCCCACTCGCTGCGGGCCGAGGTCGCCCACCGGGGCGTGGCCGTCGGCATCGCCTACATCAACTGGACCGACACCGACATGATCCGCGACGCCGACCGGTACGCCGTCCTGCGTGAGCTGCGCGCCCACATGCCCCCGCCCGCCCGGCAGGTCTTCCCGGCACAGGAGGTCGCCGAGCGGCTCGCGCGGGCCGTGGAGCGCCGCCGCACCGCCGTCTACGTCCCCGGCTGGCTGCGTCTCGCGCAGCTGACGCGGGCCGCGCTGCCACCGCTGGTGCTGCGCCGCTGCCGGCGTGCGCTGCCCCGGCTGGAGGCGCGGGAGGCCTTCGGCCAGACGGGGCCGCTCGGCGCGGGCGGCCGAGCCGACAGTGAATCCGCTCATCTGAGCAGCTCGGGACGCAAAGGGTCGATCTGACGCTTACATCGGAGCCGTCCGGGGCACTCGGGGAGCCGATCACTCCGGGAGCCGCACCCGCGCGGTGCGGCGGGGGCGCCGAAGCAGGGCGAGGGAGACGAACGTGACGGTGCGCATAGGCGTAGAGGAAGAGTTCCATGTGCTGGACGTGGAGAGCGGGCGGCTCGTGCCACGCGCCGACGAACTTCTCGGCCGGGCGGACAGAGACGGCTTCACCCGCGAGCTCCAGCAGACGGTCGTGGAGAGCAACAGCGGCGTCCACGACACCCTGGACGATCTCTTCAAGGACCTGTCGGGTACCAGGCGCCGGCTGGACGCGGCCGCCTCCTCGCTGGGGCTCGCCGTGGTCGCCGCCGGCACGGTCCCGCTGGCCCGCGTCACCTCCCGCGACGTCACCGCCGACCCCCGCTACCGGCGCATGGTCGAGGACTACCGCCGGGTCGCCGACGAACAGCTCATCTGCAGCGCGCAGGTCCACGTCGACGTACCCGACCGCGACACCGCCGTACGCGCCATGTGCCTGGTCTCGCCCTGGCTCGCGCCGCTGCTCGCCCTGTCGGCCAGCTCGCCGTTCTGGCTCGGCGCCGACACCGGCTACGCCAGCTGGCGGACCATGGTGTGGCAGCGGTGGCCCACCGCCGGCCCGGCCGGCTGTTACCGGGACGCCGCCGACTACGACGCCGCCCTCGCCGAGCTGATCGCCTCCGGTGTCATCACCGACGCGGGCATGGCTTACCACGACGTACGGCCCTCCGCTCACCAGCGCACCCTGGAGCTGCGCATCTGCGACGCCTGCCCCCGGGTGGAGACCGTGGTGCTCGTCGCCGGCCTCTTCCGGGCACTCGTGAGGGACGCCTGCGACCGTCTGGCCCGCCACGACGGGCCGGTGTGCGAAGGCCGCCACGACCGGCTGCGCGCCGCGACCTGGCGGGCCGCCCGCTCCGGTCTCGAAGGCATGCTGGTCCACCCCGAGACCCACCGCGCCGAGCCCGCCGGCACGGTCCTGCGCGCGATGGCGGCCCGGCTGCGGCCCGCCCTGGAGGCCTCCGGCGACCGGAGCATCGTCGAAGCCCTGCTGGAGGAGACGCTCGCCGCGGGCAGCGCGGCCGACCGGCTGCGCCACGCGGCGCAGACCGAGGACCTCCTCGCCAGCATCGACCTGATGGTCGCGGAGACCCGCGGGACCCGGGCGACGCCCCGCCCGCCCAGGCCGACCCGCCCCTCCCGGCCGAACAGGGCCGCCGCCCGGCACGCGCACCCGCACGCCCCCGCGGCGGCCCCGGCAGGACCGCCCGAGCCGTAGGCCCGCGCCCCCTGCCCGTCCCCGTCCCCGACGACAAGGAGCGTCACCCCGTCATGTGCGGCACCCGGCCCGCCCCCAGGGCCTGTTGCGAAAGTACCGCCCGCCCCGCGACGCCTCCCGACCCGGAAGGCTCCGACGACAGCGCGCCGACCGACCGGGCCGGCGCCCCCGGCCCACGCGACCCCTTCCGAGGACGCCTCCCCCGCCCGGGACTTCAGGGCTTCACGGGACGGAGGATCATGCGATGTGCGGGCTGAGCGGCGAGATCCGCTTCGACGGCGGCCGGCCCGACATCGCGGCCGTGGAACGCATGACGGACCGGCTGGCGCCCCGCGGCCCCGACGGCCGCGGACTGTGGTCCCAGGGCCCGGTGGCGCTGGGCCACCGCCGGCTGAAGATCATCGACCTGTCGGAGAGCGGCGCCCAGCCCATGGCCGACCCCGGCGCCCGGATCAGCGGCGTCTTCAACGGCTGCGTCTACAACTACCGCGAGCTGCGCGACGAACTGCGCGGCCTCGGCCACCGCTTCTTCTCCGACTCCGACACCGAGGTTGTCCTCAGGGCGTACCTGCAGTGGGGCGCCGACTGCGTACGGCACTTCTACGGCATGTTCGCCTTCGCCCTCGTCGAACAGGACACCGGACGCGTGGTCCTGGCCCGCGACCGGCTCGGCGTCAAGCCCCTCTACCTCGCCCGGAGCCAGGAGCGCCTGCGGTTCGCCTCCTCGCTGCCCGCCCTGCTCGCCGCCGGCGACGTGGACACCTCGCTGGACCCCGCGGCCCTGCACCAGTACCTCAGCTGGCACGCCACCGTCGCAGCGCCCCGGACCGTCCTCAACGGCGTGCGCAAACTCCCGCCCGCCACGGTCCGCGTCATCGAGCCCGACGGCGCCTGCCACGACCACGTCTACTGGCAGCCCGCCTACACCCGGCGCCCCGAGCACGCCGCGATGAGCGCCGGCGACTGGACCGACGCGGTGCTGGAGGCACTGCGCACCGCCGTCCGCCGCCGCATGGTCGCCGACGTCCCCGTCGGCGTGCTGCTGTCCGGCGGGCTCGACTCCAGCCTCATCGTCGCGCTCCTCGCCGACGAGGGGCAGAGCGACCTGGCGACCTTCAGCGTCGGCTTCGAGTCCGAAGGCGGCGAGGACGGCGACGAGTTCGCCTACTCCGACCTGGTGGCCGCGCGCTTCCAGACCCGCCACCACCAGCTGATGGTGCCCTCCGACCGGGTCTCCGGCGCCCTGGACGCGGCGGTCGCCGCCATGAGCGAACCGATGATGAGCCACGACACCGTCGCCTTCCACCTGCTGTCCGAGCAGGTCGCCAAGGAGGTCAAGGTCGTCCAGAGCGGCCAGGGCGCCGACGAGGTGTTCGCCGGCTACCACTGGTACCCCGCGATGGCGGACGTGCCGCGGCAGCGGGCCGCCGAGGCGTACATCGACGCCTACTTCGACCGCTCGCACGACGAGCTGACCCGCATCCTCGAACCCGGCGTCCTGCCGGACCACGACGTCTCCTCGGAGTTCGTCCGCGCCCACATGGCGGCCGACGGCGCGCAGACGGCGCTCGACGCCGACCTGAGACTCGACACGCACGTGATGATGGTCGACGACCCGGTCAAGCGGGTCGACAACATGACCATGGACTGGGGCCTGGAGGCACGGGTGCCCTTCCTCGACCACGAACTGGTCGAACTGGCCGCCGCCTGCCCGCCGGAGCTCAAGCTCGCCGACGGCGGCAAGGGCATCCTCAAGGCGGTCGGCCGCAAGGTCCTCCCGCGCGAGGTCGTCGACCGGCCCAAGGGCTACTTCCCGGTCCCCGCCATCAAGCACATGGCCGGGCCGGTGCTCCAGCGCGTCCGCGAAGCGCTGAACGCGCCCGAGGCCAGGGCCCGCGGGGTCTTCCGACGGGACTACGTCAACGAACTGCTCGCGGCGCCCGACGCGCACCGCACCAGGCGAGGAGCCAACACGCTGTGGCAGATAGCGCTGCTGGAAACATGGCTGCAGACGCACCGGATCCACTGACGGCGGTGGCGGACGGACCGGGGTACGCCGTCGCCGGCACGACGTCGTCCGATCCCCTCGCACCCGACGGGACCGGGCCGGGCGCGAGGGGCGCGGATCGGCGCCCCGCTCGCGCCCCCGTCGACGGGTCGGACGGACCGGACGACGCCCTCGGCTCCCGCCCGCCGGACGCGCTGGGCCCCGCGCCCGCGCCCCTGCCGCTCCCCGACACCTCCGCCGCGCACGGCGCCCCGCAGCCCCTGCTGGCCCATGGCTGCTGGTACCCCTCGGCCGCCCCGGACGGCCGGCACACCGCGTTCATCTGCGACCGCGCCGGCGTGCCCCAGCTGTGGGCGGGGCCCGTGAGCGGCGAGGACGTGCGCCTGCTGGACGCCGACCCGCAACCGGTCACCGAGGTGTCCTGGTCACCGGACGGACGGTGGATCGCCTACACCGTCGCCCCCGGCGGCGGCGAACTGACCCAGGTGCTGTGCGTACGGCCCGACGGCACCGACCGACACCTCCTGGCCGGCGGCGAGCCGGGCACCTCCGCACACCTCGGCTGCTGGCAGCACGACGGCACGGCCCTCGCGGTCACCGTCACCGAACCGGCCCCGCCGGGCCGCCCGCATCCGGTGCACCCCGCTCTGCCCGCCCAGCAGGGCCCGCAGACCCGGGGCGCCGCCGACCACGGACTGGAGGCGAGGACCCTGTCGGCGTACCTCGTCGACCCCGACGGACTGTCAGCTCCCGTCCTCCTCGCCGCCGAGCCCGCCGCGCCCACCCTGCGCGTGTGCGACCTCAGCCAGGACGGCCGGCTCGCCCTGCTGCGCCGGGGCCCGCGCGGCCGCCGCGAAGCCCTCGTCGTCCGCACCCGCGACCTGACCGTGACCTGCGTGAAGCGGGTCGCCGACGGCGACCCCTGGATCGGCGCCTTCGCACCCGACGGCCGCACCCTGTGGCTGCGCAGCGACGACGAGCGCGAGTACGCCGCCCTCAGCGCGATCCGTCTCGACCCCCGGGGGCGGCCCCTCGGCGTCACCGTCGTCGCCGAACGCGCCGACTGCGGACTGGAGTTGCTGTACCTCGACCGCGAGAGCCGCAACGCCGCCCTGGCGTGGAACGCCAAGGGCGTCAGCGAACTCGAACTCACCTCGCTGCCCCCGGCCGCACCCCCCGACGGGACGGTCCTCCCGCTGCGGCCCGTGGACCTCCCGCACGAGGTCGTCACCCGCATCGCCCCGCTGACCGGCGCCGACGGCCCCGTCGTGGCCCTGTCCGGATCCCGCCGCCGCCCCGGCATCTGGCACGTCCCGTCCGGCACGCCCGTGCGCACCCCCTGGTCCTCCCGCGACGAGGACGCCGTCCCGCCGGGCCGACCGCCCACCCGCCCGGTGCCGATGCACCCCGTCGCACGCGACGGCCTCACCCTCGGCGGCTGGTACTACCGCGCCCCCGGCCGCTCCCCGGGCGAGCCCGCGCCCTGCGTCCTCCATCTGCACGGCGGACCCGAGGAGCAGGAACGCCCGGTCCTGCACCCCCTCTACCACGAGCTGATCAGCCGCGGCCTGGACGTCTTCGCCCCCGACGTGCGCGGCTCGTCCGGTCACGGCCGCACCTTCGTCGACGCCGACCTCGGGGAGGGGCGGTTCGCCGCCATCGACGACGTCGCCGACTGCGCGGCCCACGCCGTCGCCGAGGGCCCGGCCGACCCGCGGCGGCTCGCCGTGATGGGCCGCTCCTACGGCGGCTACCTGGTGATGGCGTCCCTGGTGTGGCACCCGCACCTGTTCCGCACCGGCATCGCCGTCTGCGGGATGTCCGACCTCATGACGTTCTTCGCCGGCACCGAGCCGTGGATCGCCCGGTCGGCCGCCCACAAGTACGGCCACCCCGAACACGACCGCGACCTCCTGCGCTCGCTGTCCCCGATGAGCCGGATCGACGAGCTCCGGGCCCCGGTGCTGGCCGTGCACGGCGAACACGACACCAACGTGCCCCCGGCCGAGTCCGAGCAGTTCGTCCGGGCGGCCCGCGAACGCGGTCTGGAGGCGCGGCTGCTGCTCCTGCACGAGGAGGGCCACGACTTCCGCCGCGCGGACAACCGCAGGCTCTTCCGCCGCACCGCCGCCGACTGGATGCAACGCCATCTGACCGGCTGAGGCGCCCGTGGGGGCGCTGCACCGAGCAGCGCGCCCCCCTGTCGACAGGGTCACCCCACGCCCGCGTCCGCCCCGTCGACGTCCGACCTGCGGCGCACGACCATCAGCGCGGTGTCGTCGCCGGGCGTGCCGGCCGAGTGGCGGCGCAGGTCGCGGTAGACGGCGGCCGGCACCTCGCCGGGCCGCACCCCGGCCCACACCGGCGCGCGCTCCTCCAGCGGATAGAACGCGCCGGACGGATCGCGGGCCTCGGTGACGCCGTCCGTGCACAACAGCAGCGTGCTGCCGTGGGGGAACGCGAACCAGTCGACCGTGCGCGGCGTGGGGGCGAGCGCGTCGAGGCCCAGCGGCACGCACGGCTCGCCCCGCAGCGCCGACCCGGTCTTCTCCCCGTCGAGCAGCAGGGGCGCGACATGACCGCAGTTGATCGCCTGGACCTCGTCCTCGGAGTCGACGCCGAGGACGAGCGCCGTCACGAAGCGCTCGCTCTCGCCGACCTGCGCGGCGAAGGAGTTGTGCCGCAGCACCGCCTCCTCCAGCGCGTCCACGACCGCGGTGAGCGTCGGCTCGGCGACGGCCGCCTCCCGGAACGCGCTCAGCACCGCGAACGCCGCGCTGATCGCGGGCAGCCCCTTGCCCTGCACGTCCCCGATGAACACCCGGCTGCCGTACGGGGAGGCCACCACCTCGTACACGTCGCCGCCCACCCGGCTGTCCTCCTCCACCGGCTGGTAGAGGCCGTGCACGAGGAGCTGGTCCGTCACCAGCGGGAAGGGCCGCAGCAACTGCCGCTGCAACGCGGCCGCGGCGGACCGCAGCCGGGCGATCTCGCCCTCGCTGCGCACCCGCTGCGCCGCCCGCGCGATGCTGAGCCCGTTGAAGACGAGCGCGAAGACGACGGTCGCCACGCCGGCGCCGACCGAGTCCTCCGCCCGGTCGAACAGGGCGGCGACGATCGTGAGCGTCACCCACGCGGAGGCGACGGCGGTCTGCCGCACCGTGCCCCGTCCGGAGACCAGCGCAGGCAGCACCACCAGGAACGGGGCGAGACGGGTCTCCCGGTCCAGGAAGAGGCCGATGACGGCCAGCAGAGCCGTCGTGCCGACCAGCCACCCCAGGACGACCGCCCATCGCAACGGCGGCGCCGCCCCGCCCCGCACGGACGAGGCCTCAGGATCCAGTGCTGTACCCACCAACCCTCCCGCCCCCGCAATCCTCCGGCGCCCCGAGAAACGCCCTCCTCACCCATAATCGGCCCAAACCACCCCGAAGGCCCAGCCGGCCCGACCCGACGGGCGCGGCGACGGCGCGCCCGGCCCCCGCCCACGCGCACCCGACGCCGCAGGCCCCCGCGAGGCCACACCGCCAGGCCGCCCGAGCCCCGCCATGGTGGAGTGGACAGGTGATCGTGCTCGCCGTGCTCTTCGCCGTCCTGGGCGCCGCCAGCAACGCCACCGGTACGGCGTTCCAGCGCAAGGCCGCCTCCACCGTGCGCCGCGGCGGCGGCCTCACCCTCCTCCTCGCGCTCGCGCACCGGCCCGCCTGGGCGATCGGCGTCGCCGGCGTCGTGTGCGCCGCGGTGTTCCAGGCGCTGGCCCTGGTCAACGGGGCCATCGCCCTGGTGCAACCCCTCTTCGTCCTCGAGCTCCCCTTCGCCCTGCTGATCGCCGTCCCCCTGCTGCGCCTGCGGCTGGCCGCCGCCGGCTGGCGGGCCGTCGCGGCGGTGGTGGGCGGCCTGGCCGTGCTCCTCTTCTCGGCGGCGCCGGAGGAGGTCCGCGAACAGGCGCCCATGGCCCGCTGGATTCCCGCGCTGACGCTGTCGATCGCGGCGATGACCGCCGCCGTCCTCCTCGCCCGCCCCGGCCGCCCGCCCCTGTTCCGCGCGGCCGTACTGGCGGGCGCCGCCGCGGTCGGCAACGCCCTGACCGCCGCCCTGATGAAGTCCGCCACCGAACGTCTCGCCGACGACGGACTCGTCGCCTTCCTCACCATCTGGCAGACGTACGCCTTCGCCCTCGCCGGCGTCTGCGCCGTCCTGCTCCTGGAGAACGCCCTGCAGGCCGGCCCGCTCACCGCCTCCCAGCCGGCGCTCACCATCGGCGACGCGACGATCAGCCTCGTCCTGGGCGTCACCCTGTTCGACGAGCGGGTGCGCACCGGCTGGTGGCTGGTGCCGGAGGCGCTGGGCGCGCTGCTGCTCCTGTGGGGCGTCTTCCGGCTGGCCCGCGTGGTGCCGAACCTGGCCGAGGTGGTCAGCTGAGCGCCGAACGAGACGGGCGCCGCGGGCCCCTAGCGTCCGCCTCCCGGCACACCTCGCCGACCTGCGCGCACCCCGTCCCGGTGTGAGACTTGCCGCGAGGACCAGCGGCAGCCGGTGAGGCGGTGGTGAGGTGTGTCGGCCGAGGCCAGCGACGAGCGGCTCAGCGAGTTCCTCGCCGACCCCGTCACCTCCACCCTCGAACTGACCGCGGCGCTCGACCGCTGCACGAAGGCCCTCGACCTCCCGCACGCCGTGGTCTACCTCGCCGACCTGCAACAGCGCCGCCTCGTCCCGCTGACCGACGCGGCTCCGCCTCTCTCCGTCGACGACTCACTGGCGGGCTGGACCTACCGCACCCAGTCCCTGCGCGTCCAGGCGCACGGCGCGGGCGGTGTGACCGCCTGGTTCCCCCTGCTCGACGGCGCCGAACGGCTTGGCGTCGTCGCCGTGCACGCGCAGGCGCTCACCGCGCGCTCCCTCACCCGGGGCCGGGCGCTCGCCGCACTGCTGGGCATGATGCTCACGTCGAAACGGGCCTACAAGGACTCCTACGCCAGTCACATCCGCACCCAGCCCATGCGCCTGCCCGCCGAACTGGTGCGGGCCTTCCTGCCGCCACGCACCATCGGCGACGGCCGCGTCGTCTCCACGGCCGTCCTGGAACCCGCGTACCAGCTCGGCGGGGACGCCTTCGACCACTGCCTCACCGACACACGCCTGCACGCCACCGTCGTCGACGCCATGGGCCACAACCTGGCCTCGGGGCTCACCAGCGCGGTCACCCTCGCCGCCTGCCGCAACGCCCGCCGCAGCGGAGCCGACCTCGCGGAGCTGGTCGCCGGCGCGGACCGGGCGCTCGCCGAGTGGCTGCCCGACCAGTTCTGCACCGCCGTCGTGACCCAGCTGGACCTCGCCACGGGCATGCTGTACTGGAGCAACTGCGGCCACCCCGCGCCCCTGCTGATCCGTGACCAGCGGCCGGTCGCCGACGCGCTGGAGCGCGAACCGGGACCGCCGATGGGTCTGCCCGCGCTGCTGTCCGGGGAGCCGCGCCAGACCCACGAATACCCGCTCCTGCCGGGGGACCGGGTGCTGCTCTACACCGACGGCGTCACCGAGGCCCGCGTCCGCGACGGCAGCCTCTTCGGCCTCGAACGCTTCGCCGACTACGTCATCCGCGCCACGGCCGCCGGGGAACTCGCCCCCGAGACCCTGCGCCGTCTCATCCACTCCGTCCTGGACACCCAGCCTGAGGGCCTGCGCGACGACGCCACCATCCTGATGCTCGAATGGCAGCCGCCCGCCCGCACCTGACCGCGGCCGGCGAACCGTGCCGTACGGCGGGGCCGTCAGGCGTGCGAGAGGGCGAAGGAGACGAGGAAACCGCAGACCGTGACCAGCCCGATCGCCAGATGCGCGTCCTCGAACGCCTCGGGGATCATCGTGTCGGCGATCATGGCGAGGATCGCCCCGGCCGCCACCGCCGTCACCGCGGCGATCACGGCGGGGGAGAACGCGCCCACCACGGTGTAGCCCAGCACGGCCGACACGGTGCTCGCGGCCGCGATCGCGCCCCAGACCCCGAACACGTACGCCTTGCTCCGGCCGGCCTTGCGCATCCCCGCCGAACTGGACAGCCCCTCGGGCACATTGCTGATGAACACCGCCGCCACGGTCACCAGGCTCACCGCGCCTCCGTCGAGCAGCCCGACCCCGATCACCGCCGACTCCGGGACACCGTCCAGCAGCGCCCCGAGGGCCAGCGCCGTGCCGGAACCGCCCTGCTCGCCCTCCGAGGGCTGCGTCTCGCCCTCCGCGGACCCGGAGCGCTTTCGATGCCGCGCGCCCCGGCGGGCCAGCCACAGGTTGCCGAGGGTGTACGCCAGCGCGCCGACGAGCGTCCCCACGGCGGCGGGGCCCAGCCCGCCCTTGTCGTACGCCTCGCCGACCAGCTCGAAGGAGACCGCCGACAGCAGCACGCCCGCGCCGAACGCCATCACCATGGCGATCACCTTCTGCGGGACCCGCACCCCGTATCCCACCAGCGCTCCCAGCAGCAACGCCGAACCCGCCACCAGTCCCCACAGCCCCGCAAGCACCACTTCAGACATGCCGGTCCGTCTACCCGCGACACCTGCTCGGGATTCACCGCTTCCGAGCCGGCCTCACTTCTGTGCGCCCGGCGCGGGCCGGTAGGAGCTGATGACGTACAGGGCTTCGTCGTCGACGGCGTTCTCCGACCAGTCCAGGGTGATCCGCACGGGATGCCCGTCGGCCGCGTACTGCGCCTGCGCGGTGTCCGCCCCTTCGTCGCGGGCCGTGCGCAGCATCTCCAACAGCCCCCCGATGGTGGGCACCCGGCCGGTCAGCTCCCGCGCCTGACGGCGGCTGTCCGCGTCCAGCCCCTCGGCCGACGTCACCGCCCCGTCCCGCACCCTCACCCGGAACGTCCCGGCGAGCACCTGGGTCGTCGACGTCAACGTGTAGCTGTAGGCGACCGGTTCCTCCCACGCCGCCCCCGGGCCGCCGCTCGCCCCGCCGTCGGTCCCGCCGCCCGGCGCACCGGACGGGCCGCAGGCGGCGACGGAGGACGACAGCACGGCGATCAGCCCGGCGGCGAAGACGGCACGAGCCCGCGAATGCGCGGCAACGGTCATGGCAGCTCCCTGTGTTCGGCTACCGCTGTGACGCCGTCCGGCCGCGAAACGTTCGACTCGGCCTGTTGAAGGGCCCGTCGGCGGGTACGCGGACGGAAGAGGGAACGGTCCCACGGGAGGAGTGAGGGATGAGCAACGTCATTCAGCGCATCAAGGAGTTCGCACGCAGTCCGCAGGGGCGGCGCACCATCGAGCAGGTGCGCCGGCAGGCCGCCGACCCGAGGCGGCGCTCCCAGGCCCGCGGGCTTCTCGCCCGGCTGCGCACCCGGCACTGACACCCGCTCGCACGGCCCGGGTGACTGCCTGTTCTACAGTGACTGCCGTCAGTCAGTTCCGGAGGAATCCGGGGACCGGGGAGGTAGTCGCCCACCATGCCGACGGAAACGTTTGAGTTCCAGGTGGAAGCCCGTCAGCTGCTGCAGCTGATGATCCACTCGATCTACTCGAACAAGGATGTCTTCCTGCGGGAACTCGTCTCCAACGCCTCCGACGCGCTGGACAAGCTGCGTCTGGCGGCGCTGCGGGGCGAGGCGCCGGACGCCGACGCGTCCGATCCGCACATCGAGATCGAGACCGACGCCGAGGCCCGCACGCTCGTCGTGCGGGACAACGGCATCGGCATGTCCCGCGACGAGGTGGCGGACCTCATCGGCACCATCGCCAACTCCGGGACCGCCAAGTTCCTCGAACAGCTGAAGCAGGCCGACGACCCGGCCGGCGCCCAGAACCTCATCGGCCAGTTCGGCGTCGGCTTCTACTCCAGCTTCATGGTCGCGGACGAGGTCACCCTGGTGACCCGGCGGGCCGGCGAGACGCAGGGCACCAGCTGGTCGTCCCGCGGCGAGGGCACCTACACCCTCGGCACGGTCGAGGACGCCCCGCAGGGCACCGCGATCACCCTCCACCTCAAGCCGGCCGACCCCGAGAACCAGCTCCACGACTACACCTCCCCCTGGAAGATCAGGGAGATCGTCAAGCGGTACTCGGACTTCATCACCTGGCCGATCCGGATGGCCGCCGCCGAGCCCGTGAAGTCTGCGAACACCACGGACGCCACGGACTCTGCCGACTCCGCCGAGCCCGCGGAGTCCCCCGCGCCCGAGACGCTCAACTCGATGAAGGCCCTCTGGGCGCGCTCCCGGGAGGAGGTGAAGAGCGAGGAGTACCACGAGCTCTACAAGCACATCAGCCACGACTGGAACGACCCCCTGGAGACCATCCGACTCCAGGCGGAGGGCACCTTCGAGTACCAGGCCCTGCTGTTCATCCCCGCCCACGCCCCGCACGACCTGTTCACCCAGGGCTACAAGCGCGGCGTCCAGCTGTACGTCAAGCGCGTCTTCATCATGGACGACTGCGAGGCCCTGCTCCCGTCGTACCTGCGCTTCGTCAAGGGCGTCGTCGACGCCCAGGACCTCTCCCTCAACGTCTCCCGCGAGATCCTCCAGCAGGACCGGCACATCCAGCTGATGCACCGTCGGCTGGCGAAGAAGGTCCTGTCCTCGGTCAAGGACATGAGGGGCGCCGCGCCCGAGCGGTACGCCACGTTCTGGCGGGAGTTCGGATCCGTCCTGAAGGAGGGCCTGGTCACCGACTCCGAGAACCGCGAAGCCCTCCTCGTCGTCTCGTCGTTCGCCACCACCCATGACAGCGCCGAGCCGACGACGCTCGCGCAGTACGTGGAGAGGATGAAGGACGGGCAGGACGACATCTACTTCATGACGGGCGAGTCCCGCGAGGCCATCGAGAACTCGCCGCACATGGAGGCGTTCCGGGCCAAGGGCATCGAGGTCCTGCTGCTGACCGACCCGGTCGACGAGGTGTGGACCGACGCGGTGGGGGAGTACCAGGGCAAGCGGCTGCGGTCCGTCGCCAAGGGCGAGATCGACCTCGACGCCGGCGCCGGGGACGAGCCCGCCGACAGCCGCGAGAAGCGGGACGAGGAGTACGCCCCTCTGCTCGCCTGGATGAAGGAGCGGCTCGGCGAGGACGTCAAGGACGTACGGCTGTCCTCGCGCCTCACCGTCTCCCCGGCCTGTCTGGTCTCCGACGCGCACGACCTGACCCCGGCGCTGGAGAACCTGTACCGGGCGATGGGCCAGGAGGTGCCCCGCGCCCAGCGCATCCTCGAACTCAACCCGGAGCACACCTTGGTCAAGAGCCTCAACCAGGCCTTCAAGAGCGAGCCCGCGGACGGCGGCACCGCGCTCACCGAGACCGCCGAACTCCTCTACGGTCTCGCCGCGTTGGCCGAGGGAGGCCGTCCGAAGGAGCCGGCCCGGTTCGTCCAGCTGCTGGCCGACCGCATGGAACGCGCGCTCCAGGCGGAGTGATCACAGGGCTCGTCGACGGCGGCCGGACCGGGGCTCGGGCATCGATGTCAGTGCCGTGGTGGAAGATGCGAAGGAAATGAGATCAACTCCGGCCGGGCCGGGTAGGCGGTCTCGTGACCCTGCCACCGGAAAGGCCTCCGTTGATATCGCCCAACCTCCGTTCCGGCGCTCCGCTCAGCCCGGCCGCAGCCGACGTCCTGCGCATCGTCAACGATTCCGGAACGCCCGTTTTCGTCACCGTCCACGCGGACGGACGCCGCAGGTACAGCTACTGGCAGCCGCTGGACGCGCGCACCGGCCGGGGAGGCTGTTACACGGCCCTCCCCACCGCCGAGTGCGACCGGCTGCACTCCGCCGGCCGCATCACCCTCGGTGAGCCCCTCACCGACCCGACCAGGACGATCTACCGGGTCCGGCCCACCCGCACCCCCGCGCCGCCCGCCCGCGCGGCGCGGGCGGCCGCCCCCCGTCCCGCCGCTCGTCCGAGGCCCGAGCGCGGCCGGCTGTGGGCCGCCTGACGGCGGCGGCCCCGGCGCGGCCGGCTCAGAGTCCCGAGCCGAACGACTGCGTGGTGTACGCGCACTCCGTGTACACATAGCCGTTCTCGAGCTTCGCCGTGTCCGAGGCGGGCGTGGAGGAGGAGATGCCGGCGCTGTTCGACTTGTGCACGAAGTACGTGGTGCCCGGCGGCAGGCTGATGGTGCGCTGCGGATAGTTCTTGCCGCCCTCGCACGGCTTGAAGTACGGGCTGATGGTGCTGCCGAGGGGGTAGGCACGGCAGCCGCCGCACGCCTTCAGGGTGAGGCTGCCGGTGACCGGCCCGGTGAACAGGACGGTCACCGCGTCCGGGCTGTCGTTCTTCACCGTGACGGAGATGTTGCCGCCGTTGCGCATCGTGGGCAGCTTCTTGCCGGCTTCCGGCACCGTCTGGGCGACCTCCGCCGCGATCGCGATCTTCTTCGCCAACGGGACGTTCCTGGCCGTCCTGTTGGCCGTGACGTACTCGTTCATCGTGGTCAGCGCGGCGTCGAAGTCGCCGTCCCGGTACTGGTCCACGCCGCAGGTGTAGGTGCCCGAGGCGACCTGGGCCGTGGCCCGGCCGGCGTCCTTGGCGAGGGCCGCGTCGATCCCCGCCTTCTCACCGGGCAGCTCGGTGATCCGGGTGGCGAGAGCGCGCAGCCGCTGGACCGCCGTGCAGGGCTCCGCCCCGCGCAACCCCTTCTCCTCCCGGACGACGGCGGCGTTCACGGCCGGCTCCACCTTCGCGGCCGGCGCCGACTTCGGGAACGTGGTGAGCAGTTCGCCGAACTGCGCCGCCCAGGTCGACTGGTCGGCCGCCAGCCCGCGCGAGGCGCACTCGTACAGCGAGGTCGCCAGCCGGTCGTCGGGCCACTTCTTCAGCTCGCCGAGCTCGGTCTTCTTCACCCGGTCGGGGACCGTGCGCAGATACGTCAGCGGCGCGATCGCCGTGCAGTACTCACGCTGTTCGTACGGGGCGCCGACCGTGGCGTAGTAGGTCTTCATACGGCTTGGCACCCGCGCCGCCGCCCGCGAGTCGGGGTGATCCGCCACCAGGTTCTCGTAGGCGGTCAGCGCCTTGCGGTAGTCGGCCTCGGCCGCGGTGAACTCCTTCTTGCCCGACGCCGCGACCAGCCGGTCGGCCTCCTCCAGCCGGTCCAGCAGCATCTGCTGCACCGCCTCGTCCCGCTCGGCGTCGTACCAGACCACGCCCCCGGCCGGCACGGCGAGCAGGAGCAGCCCCAGCGCCAGCGCGAGCGGCGCGCGGCCCGGAAGGGACAGCGGGGTGCGCAGACCCACCCGCGCCCCGTGCGCCGCCGCCAGGACGAGGAACGCCGCGTACGCCACGAGCGCCGCCTCGGGGACGCCGTCCGGGTCGGCCGGCAGCGCCACGAACAGCAGGACGGCGGTGGCGATCCAGCACAGCGCCGTCAGAGCCCAGCGCCGCGTCAGCGCGTAACCGAGGCCCAGACCACTGAGGTTGAGCACCGCGACCGCGACCGCCCGTGCGCCGTCCGCGGGCGGCGGCGGAGGGGCCGCCGGCATCGGTGGGACGAAGTAGCCGTTGTCGTATCTGCCGTACCCGCCGTCGGACATGGCGGCCTCCCCCGTCAACTCCGCATGTATGTCTGTGACTTGGCAGTGTAAGGGTAGAGGCGGAAAGCCGACAGAGCGGGTCGGAGCACCCGTTGGGGGCGACAACTGGCAGGTCGTGTCCGATCATGCCCAGGCATGATCACTCGTGTTGAATCAGGTGGACCCCGACGACCTGGACCGCGGTCCGCGGGGACGCGACCGGCATCCGCCGGCTCTCACCGGACGCGGTACTCGTCCCACAACGGGCCGAGGTCGTCGTCCGTCGCCGCCTGGGCGGCCCGCTTGAAGTCGGCGGTGGTGGAGACGCCGTACCGGTGGTCGCGGACGTACCGCCGGAGCATCCCCGCCATGGCGTCGGCGCCCAGGACGGCCTCCAGCCGCGCCAGGACGCACGGGCCCACCATGTAGACGACGTGGTACTCGCCCCGGTGCTCGGACCAGTAGGCCATCGAGCGGGTCAGCTCGGTCTCCTCGCTGGGCCAGTAGATCTCCGAGCAGTCGAAGCCCTCCCAGCCGTAGAAGCGCGCGTTGGCGTACTGGGCGAAGCTCTCGTCGAGCCAGGGCGCGGAGTACTGGTCGTTGCCCACGATGCCGTACCACCACTGGTGGGCGATCTCGTGGACGACGGCGCTGCCCTCCTCGGAGGTGCCGAGGAGGACCAGCCCGGGGTACTCCATGCCGCCGCCGAAGCCGCCGGTCATCACCAGATCGATCTCGCCGTACGGATAGCGCCCGAACTCCTTCCCGAAGCGGTCCACGGCGGCCACGCCGTCGCGCCGGTTGACGCGCACGCCCTCGGCCGGTGTGTCCGGCGCCCAGTACGACCGTACGAGCACACCCCCAGGAGAGGTCTGCGTCGCCGTGCGGAACGGCCCGGCCGCCCAGGCGAAGTCCCGCACCCGGTCGGCGACGCTCAGGGTGACCGTGCGCCCTGGCCCGCCGGCGAGGGTCCGGGTGCGGCCGGTCGCCGGGACCTTCAGGGCCGACGGGTGGTCCAGACGCACCCGGAAGTCACCCGCCAGGGAGTAGAAGCTCTCGCCCGTAGCCACGTACGGGTCCAGGTGCCATCCCTGTTCGTCGTGCACCGCGAGCACCGGCAGCGCGTTGCCCAGGAACCGGAACGCGCCCTCCCGTCCGAAGCGTGCGTTGCGCTCGGGCGTCGTGACCGACACGTCGAAGGCGACGCTCGCGCGATCGCCGTGCGCCAGCGGCCTCGGCAGCGCGATCCGCAGCGCGGTGCAGCCCACGGTGAGCGGGCCCGGCGTGCCGCCGCGCACCCCGGACACGGTGACGGAGGAGGGCGCGCCGGCCGTGCCGCACCCGTCCTCGCCGTTGCCCCACAGCCGCACGTACACCTCGCGCAACGGCCGGCCGGAGGCGTTGCGGAACGACACCCGCTCGTGTCCGGTCCAGCGGGAGCCGTCGGCGTCGGCCCGCAGCGTCACGTCGTAGCGGAGGAGGTCGGGCGTCGCGGCCCCGGCCGCGTTCGCGGCGACCTCGGGGGCGGCGACGGGGGCGGCGGCCGCTCCGGTCACCGTGGCGGCCACCGCCACGAGCGACGCGAGCAGCACGACGAGCAGACGGCTAAGGGGAGTTGACGACCACATGGGTAACGGCGACATGGCAGCGGATCCTGCCACACAACGGAGCCGCCCGACCCTTCTGTGACCGATCGGAGACGACCTCGTCCCCTCCTGCGGCCCCGGCGACCGGACGGGGACGTCGATGCCTGCTTTCGGATGACTCGCCCGTCTGTCGCCGAGGCCACCGGGCCGGCATCCCGCACGATCGCTTCCGCCGCCCTTCCGCCCGCCCTTCCCTTCCGCCCGCCCTTCCCAGCCGTCAGTCCTTCCCAGCCGTCCGTCCACCCAGCCGCCCGCCCTTCCCAGCCGTCCGTCCGGAGGCAGCAGTGCACATCCTGCTCGTGGCCAGCGCGTTCAACAGCCTCACCCAGCGCGTCCACGCCGAGCTGCGCGACCACGGCCACACGGTGGCGGTGGAACTCGCCCTGACCGGCCGCTCGCTGACCGAAGCCGTACGGCGGCATGCCCCGCGGCTCGTCCTGGCGCCCATGCTGAAGTCGGCGATCCCGCGGGAGGTGTGGTCGGCGCACACCTGTCTCGTCGTGCACCCCGGGCCCGTGGGCGACCGCGGTCCGTCCTCCCTCGACTGGGCGATCCAGGAGGGCGCGGACCGGTGGGGCGTCACCGTCCTCCAGGCCGACGAGGAGATGGACGCCGGCGACGTATGGGCCTGCGTGCCCTGCGCGCTGCCCCCGGCGGGCAAGAGCGACCTCTACCGCAACGAGGTCGCGGACGCCGCGCTCACGGCCGTCCTGCTCGCCGTGGAACGCTTCGCCTCCGGCACCTACGCGCCCCGGCCGCAGGGACCGGCGGCCCCCGGCGAGGACGGGCCGCGCACCCGCCCCTACCTGGACCAGAGCGTCCGGCGCGTCGACTGGGCCGAGGACGCCACCGAGACCGTCCTGCGCAAGCTGCGGGCCGCCGACTCCCAGCCCGGCGTGCTCGACGTGCTGCTCGGCGGCGAGTGGTACCTGCACGGCGGCCACCCGGAGAGCGAGCTGCGCGGCCGCCCCGGCGCGCTGCTGGCCACCAGGGCGGGCGCGATCTGCCGGGCGACCGCCGACGGCGCGGTGTGGATCCCCGAGCTGCGGCCCCGCCGCGCGCCAGGAGCGCCTCCCACCTTCAAACTCCCCGCCGTCCAGGCCCTCGGCGACCGGCTGCCCGCCTTGCCGGAGGCCTCCCTGCCCCCGCTGCCCGAGGCCCCGCACGCGACCTGGGCGGACATCCGCTACCGCGAGGAGGGGGCGGTGGGTTTCCTGTCGTTCTCCTTCCCCGGTGGCGCCATGAGCACCGCGCAGTGCCGCCGTCTGCTGGACGCCTACCGACGGGCGTGCGCGCGCCCCACCGGCGTGCTCGTGCTGGGCGGCGCCCGGGACTTCTTCTCCAACGGCATCCACCTCAACGTCATCGAAGCCGCGGCCGACCCCGCCGCCGAGTCCTGGGCGAACATCGAAGCCATCGACGACCTCGTCGAGGCCGTCCTGACCACGACGGACCGGCTCGTGGTCTCGGCCGTCGCCGGGAACGCCGCGGCCGGCGGGGTGATGCTCGCCCTGGCCGCGGACGAGGTGTGGTGCCGAGCCGGCGCCGTCCTGAATCCGCACTACCGGCTGATGGGCCTGTACGGCTCGGAGTACTGGACGTACAGCCTGCCGCGCCGGGTGGGCCGCGCGGCGGCCGAACGCCTCATGAGCGAGGCCCTGCCGGTGAGCGCCGCGACCGCCGAGCGGATCGGACTCGTCGACCGCGTCCTCGCCCGCGGCCCGGGGGAGTTCGCCGCCGAGGCCGGCGTTCTCGCCGCCCGCCTGGCCGCGCTGCCGTCGACCGCGTCCCGGATCGCCGCCAAGAAGGCGGACCTGGACCGTCTGCGGAGCACCACCCCGCTGTCCGAGTACCGCGAGCGGGAGCTGGCCCGGATGCGCGCCATCTTCCACGATCCCGACGCCCCCTACCACGCCCTGCGCCGCTCCTTCGTGCACAAGGAACGCCCCCGGCACACCCCTCGGCATCTCGCCCCCGCCGCTCTCTAAACCCCTTCCCCGCCCCCGGTTCGGACTTCACCGCAACGGCCCTCGTCGACATCACCCTCCGAGCGGTCCGCTGGTACGAAGAACCCTGAGGTCGATATGCAGGCCTTCACCCCATTCCTCCCCAGGAGGCGGTCCCATGACTGAGGCGACGCCGAACACCGTCGGCGCTGCGGACGCCGCAGGCGCGCCCGCCGACGAGGCGCCCCCGATCCACATCCTCTGGATCAACGCCGGTCTGAGCTGCGACGGCGACTCGGTCGCGTTCACCGCGGCCATGCAGCCGAGCGTCGAGCAGATCGTGCTCGGTGTCCTGCCCGGCCTGCCGAAGATCGCCGTGCACTGGCCGCTCATCGACTTCGAGTGCGGTCCGGTCGGCGGCTCGGACACGTTCATCGAGTGGTACTTCAAGGGGGAGCGGGGCGAGATCGACCCCTTCGTGCTGGTCATCGAGGGCTCCATCCCCAACGAGGACATCAAGCCCGAGGGCTACTGGTGCGGCTTCGGCGACAACCCCGAGACCGGACAGCCGATCACCACCAGCGAGTGGATCGACCGGCTCGCGCCCAAGGCCCTGGCGGTCGTCGCCATCGGCACCTGCGCCACCTACGGCGGCATCCACGCCATGGCCGGCAACCCGACCGGCGCCATGGGCGTCCCGGACTACCTCGGCTGGGACTGGAAGTCCAAGGCCGGCATCCCCATCGTGTGCGTCCCGGGCTGCCCCATCCAGCCCGACAACTTCTCCGAGACGCTCACCTACCTGCTCTACCAGGCGGCCGGCGCCGCCCCGATGATCCCGCTCGACGACAAGCTCCGCCCGAGCTGGCTGTTCGGGGCCACCGTGCACGAGGGCTGCGACCGCGCCGGCTACTACGAGCAGGGCCAGTTCGCCCTGTCGTACGACTCGCCGAAGTGCCTGGTGAAGATCGGCTGCTGGGGTCCCGTCGTCAAGTGCAATGTCCCCAAGCGCGGCTGGATGAACGGCATCGGCGGCTGCCCCAACGTCGGCGGCATCTGCATCGCCTGCACCATGCCCGGCTTCCCCGACAAGTTCATGCCGTTCATGGACGAA
This sequence comes from Streptomyces sp. NPDC101166, assembly GCF_044768125.1. Lineage (NCBI taxonomy): Bacteria > Bacillati > Actinomycetota > Actinomycetes > Kitasatosporales > Streptomycetaceae > Streptomyces > Streptomyces sp. NPDC101166. The sequence goes on along the minus strand of NZ_JBIWPF010000029.1, from coordinate 44,232 downwards.
CCGCCCGGCGCCAAGGTGTCCAGCAACGCCAGCGGCGCCTACGGCGCGGTCGTGCGCAAGCTGCGCTCGCTCACCGCCAGAACCGTGGACAAGGAGCCCAAGTGGCGCCACACCGGCGACCGCATCACCACCGGCTACCGGCCCCCCTGGTGACACACCGACGCCGGCGCAGCCGCTGAAGAGCGTCCCCGCACAACCCCGACCCCCCCACCAGTTCCCGCGCAAGCGCAACGAAGGGCACGGCACACACGATGGCACCGACGACGAAGACGCCCGGCGACGGCAGCGGCCTGGTGGAGATGGCCTGGGACCCGATCACCAGGATCGTGGGCAGCCTGGGCATCCACACCAAGATCGACTTCAAGCAGAAGCGGGTCGCCGAGTGCTACAGCACCTCGTCGGTCTTCCGCGGCTACAGCGTCTTCATGCGCGGCAAGGACCCCCGCGACGCCCACTTCATCACCAGCCGCATCTGCGGCATCTGCGGCGACAACCACGCCACCTGCTCGGTGTACGCGCAGAACATGGCGTACGGCGTGAAGCCCCCGCATCTCGCCGAGTGGATCATCAACCTCGGCGAGTCCGCGGAGTACATGTTCGACCACAACATCTTCCAGGAGAACCTGGTCGGGGTCGACTACTGCGAGAAGATGGTCAAGGAGACCAACCCCGGCGTCCTCGAACTGGCCGAACGCACCGAGGCGCCGCACGCCGGGGACCACGGCTACCGCACCATCGCCGACATCATGCGCTCGCTCAACCCCATCGAGGGCGAGTTCTACCGCGAGGCCCTCCAGGTCAGCCGGTACACCCGGGAGATGTTCTGCCTCATGGAGGGCCGCCATGTGCACCCCTCCACGCTCTACCCGGGCGGCGTCGGAACCATCGGCTCGGTGCAGCTGTTCACCGACTACCTCAGCCGCCTCATGCGGTACGTCGAGTTCATGAAGCGCGTCGTGCCCCTGCACGACGACCTGTTCGACTTCTTCTACGAGGCCATGCCCGGCTACGAGGAGGTCGGCCGCCGCCGCGTCCTGCTCGGCTGCTGGGGAGCCCTCAACGACCCCGAGTACTGCGACTTCACGTACGCCAACATGACCGACTGGGGCCGGCGCATGTTCGTCACCCCCGGCGTGATCGTCGACGGCAAACTGGTCACCAACGACCTCACCCGGATCAACCTCGGCATCCGCATCCTGCTGGGCAGCTCCTACTACGAGGACTGGCAGGGACAGGAGCAGTTCGTCACCCACGACCCGCTGGGCAACCCGGTGGACCCGCGCCACCCCTGGAACCAGCACACCATCCCCGCCCCGCAGAAACGCGACTTCGACGACAAGTACAGCTGGGTCATGTCCCCGCGCTGGTTCGACGGCAAGGACCACCTCGCCCTGGACACCGGCGGCGGCCCCATCGCCCGCCTGTGGTCGACCGCCCTGTCCGGGCTCGTCGACACCGGGTACGTCAAGGCCACCGGCCACAGTGTGGTCATCAACCTGCCCCGCACCATGACCCGGCCGGAGACCACCTTCGAGTGGAAGATCCCGCGCTGGAGCAACGCCCTGGAGCGCAACCGCGCCCGCACCTACTTCCAGGCCTACACCGCCGCCGTCGCCCTGCACTTCGCCGAGAAGGGCCTCGAGGAAGTACGCGCCGGACGCACCCAGACCTGGGAGAAGTTCGAGGTGCCCGACGAGGGCATCGGCGTCGGGTTCACCGAGGCGGTGCGCGGAGTCCTCTCCCACCACATGGTCATCCGCGACGGCAAGATCGCCAACTACCACCCCTACCCGCCGACCCCCTGGAACGCCAGCACCAGGGACACCTTCGGCACCCCCGGCCCCTACGAGGACGCCGTGCAGAACACCCCGATCTTCGAGGAGAACACCCCGGAGAACTTCAAGGGCATCGACATCATGCGCGCCGTGCGCAGCTTCGACCCCTGCCTGCCCTGCGGCGTCCACATGTACGTCGGCGGCGGCAAGACCGTGCAGAAGATGCACGTCCCCACCGGCCTGAGCGGACTGGGCGGATGAGCGCCGCCACGGCCCGGCCCGTGAACGCCGAGGAGACCGGCCGCCGGGTCGAGGAGGTCCTCGACAGGCTGGCCTCCTCCACCGACCCGGCGGCCGCCCCGGCGGCCGAGGAACTCGTCCGCTCCCTCATGGACTTCTACGGCGCGGGACTCGCCCGGGTGCTGCGCCTGCTGTCCGCGAGCGGCGAACCCCTCGGGACGCTGCTCGGCGACCGGCTCGTCGCGAGCCTGCTCGTCCTGCACGACCTCCACCCCGAGGACCGCGACACCCGCATCGCCCGCGCCCTGGACGACCTCCCCGAACACGCCCTGGAAGTCGCCGGGTTCGACGAGGACGGCGGCGTCCTGCGGCTGCGCTCCCGCGCGGGCGGCGGCTGCGGATGCGGCTCCGACGTTCGGAGCGCCGTCGAGGAGGCGCTCGCCTGCTTCGCGCCCGAGGTCAAATCCGTCGAGGTGCAGGCCGCGCCCGCCGAACCCGCCCTGCTCCAGATCGGCGCCCGCCCGACCGCGGCGAAGGCCCGATGAACACGCCCCCGGCGACGACCCGCCGGCCCTCGGGCCTGCGCAGGTTCCTGACCGGGCGTCCGCCCGAGCCCGAACGGTGCGAACTGTGCGCGGTGACCGTCGGCGAGAGCGACCACCGCCACCTCGTCGACACCGAGCGACGCGCCCTGGCCTGCGCCTGCACGCCCTGCGCCCTGCTCATGGAACGGCCCGGCGCGGCCGCCGGCCGCTTCCGCGCCGTGCCCTCCCGCTACCTCGCCGACCCCGAGCACCGCCTCGACGACCAGGCCTGGGAAGCCCTGCAGATCCCCGTCGGCGTCGCCTTCCTCTTCCGCAACGCGGCGCTCGACCGGCTCGTCGCCCTCTACCCGAGCCCCGCCGGGGCCACCGAGAGCGAACTGGACCCCGCCACCTGGACGGACGTCCTCGGCGGCAGCCGCCTCGCCGCACTCCTCGAACCCGACGTCGAAGCCCTGCTGCTGCGCCGCGTCGAGGGCCGCTGCGACTGCCACCTCGTGCCCATCGACGTCTGCTACGAGCTCGTCGGCCGGATGCGCCTGCTCTGGCAGGGCTTCGACGGCGGCGCCGAGGCCCGCGCCGCGCTGGAGGCGTTCTTCGACGACGTGGTACGGCGCGCCCGGCCCGTCGGCGGGACGGGGGACGCGTGACGGAACTGTCCTTCGCCTGCACCGGCGTGCGCGCCGACCGCTACGCCGCCGGACCGACCCTCGTCTTCCGGCTCCGCGTCACGGCCGCCGACGGCGTCCGCGTGCACGCCCTCGCCCTGCGCTGCCAGATCCGCGTAGAACCCGCCCGCCGGAGCTACACGCCCGCCGAGGCCGACGGCCTGACGGACCTGTTCGGCGAGCGCTCCCGCTGGGGCAGCACCCTCCAGCCGGTGCAGTTCGCGGAAGTGCCGCTGATGGTCCCCGGCTTCACCGGCGAGACCGAGGCCGACCTCGTCGTGCCCTGCACCTACGACCTCGACATCGCCGCCGGCCGCTACCTGTCCGCGCTCACCGACGGCGAGGTCCCCCTGCTGATGCTCTTCTCCGGCACGGCGTTCACCGGCACGCGCGGCTTCCAGGTCGAGCCCGTTCCCTGGGACCGGGAGACCGTCTGCCGGATGCCCGTCGCCGTCTGGCGGGAGATGATCGACCAGCACTTCCCCGGCTGCGGCTGGATCCGGCTGCCCCGCGACACGATGGACGCCCTCCTCGCCTACCGCTCCCGGCGCGCCCTGCCCTCCTGGGAGAGCACCGTCCGCGCCCTGCTCGACGACGCCGGCGCCGCCGGCCCGCCCCCGGCCGACCCGTTCCAGGCCCTCACCGGCAGCACCGGAAGGACGAACCCGTGACCGCGACCGCGTTCGCCCCGCACACCGAGGAACGGTTCGCGCTCGCCCGCCAGGTCGCCGACGCCGTCCTCTTCGAGGGCTACGTCCTCTACCCCTACCGGGCGTCGGCCGCCAAGAACCGGCTGCGCTGGCAGTTCGGCGTGCTCGTCCCGCCCGGCTGGGGCGCCGACACCGAGGAGCACGACTTCCAGCACACCGAGTGCCTGATGGAACCGAAGGCCGACGCTACCCTCTCCGTCGAGCTGCGCTTCCTGCACGCCCGCCGGCGCACCGTGCAGCGGCTGCGACCCGACGGCGGCTTCGACACCGTCGACGAACTCCCCCTCGACGACCGGGTCCTGGTGCCCTGGGACGAGGGCGGCGAGGAGCGCGTCGAAGTCGTCGCCCGCGTCGCCGAACTCCTCGGCGACGGCGTCACCGTCCCCTTCCGCCGCCCCGCGCGCGAAGAGAGCGAACCGGTCCTCGACGCGGCCGGCCGCACCCTCGGCCGGCTGGTGCGCCGGTGCGAGGAGATCAGCGGCGAGGTACGGCTGTCCGCCGTCGAGCTCGACGGCCCCTACCGGGTGCTGCGGCTCACCGCCGTCGTGGAGAACACCACCGCCTGGACCCCGCCCGACGGCGGCGGCGACCGGGACGCGGCCCTGCCGCACTCCCTGGTCGCCTCCCACCTCCTCATGGCCCTCAGCGCCGGATCGTTCCTGTCCATGACCGATCCCCCCGAATGGGCCAGGGGCGCGACCGCCGCCTGCCGCAACCTGCACACCTGGCCCGTCCTCGCCGGCGAACCCGGCCGCGGCGACCTCGTCCTGTCCTCGCCGATCATCCTGGAGGACCACCCGGCGATCGCCCCGGAGAGCCCTGGCGCCCTCTACGACGCCACCGAGATCGACGAGATCCTGGCGCTGCGCACCGCCGCCCTCACCGACGAGGAGAAACGCGAGGCCCGGGGCACCGACGAGCGGGCCGCCGCCGTCATCGACCTCGCCGACACCATGCCGCCCGAGGTGCTCGAACGCCTCCACGGCGCGGTGCGGGGCCTTCGCGAGGCGACCCGCCCCACCGCCACGGCCACCGCCGCGCCCGCCTCCGGCGGCTTCCCCGACGAGCACGGCGTGACCCGCCCGGACACCCCCTGGTGGGACCCGGCGAGCGACGCCGGATTCGACCCCGCCCGCGACCGCGTCCTCGTCGACGGCCGGACCCTCGGCGCGGGCAGCCGCGTCACCCTGCGCCCGGGCCTGCGCCGCACCGACGCCCAGGACCTCTTCCTCCAGGGCCGCACCGCGCGCGTCGAGGCCGTCCTGCACGACGTGGACGGCGCGGTCCACCTGGCCGTGACCGTCGAAGGCGACCCGGGCGCCGACATCCGCCGGGAACAGGGCCGGTTCCTCTACTTCCAGCCCGACGAGATCACCCCCCTGGAGGACGACGCATGAGCCTTCCCCGGCAGCCGGACGCGAGGACCCTCGTCGCCGGCATCGGCAACATCTTCCTCGGGGACGACGGCTTCGGCGTCGAGACCGCCCGCAGGCTCGCCGAGCGGCCCCTGCCCCCGCACACCGAGGTCGCCGACATCGGCGTGCGCGGAGTGCACCTCGCCTACCAGCTCCTCGACGGCTACGACACCCTCGTCCTCGTGGACGCCACGGCGCGCGGCGAAGCCCCCGGCACCCTCTACGTCATCGAGCACGACGGCCCCGGCACGGACGCGCCCGAGACCGTCCCCGCGCTCGACGGGCACCGCATGACCCCCGACACCGTCCTGGCGCTGCTGCACACCCTGTGCGCCGGCGCCGACGGGACCCCGCCGCGCCGCGTCCTGATCGTCGGATGCGAACCGGCCTCGGTGCAGGAGGGCATCGGGCTCAGCGCGCCGGTGGCCGACGCCGTGCCGCAGGCCGTCCGGCTGATCGAGGAACTGCTGCGGGACGACCGGCCGAAGGAACCCGCGACGCGGGCCGCCGCCGGCGAGGCATCCAAGTGAGGAGACACGCAATGAAGAAGAACATCATCGGCGGCGCCGCCCTCGTCGCCGTGGGCGTCCTGGTCCGGGAAGTCCTCCCCGACATCCGGCGCTACCTGCGAATCCGCCGCATGTGACCGATGCCCCGGCGGCACGCCACCGCCCCCGTCGGCGAACGAGCCCGCCCGGACGCGAGCGGCTGCGTCGAACGGCGTACCCGGCAGCTGGCGACGGCGCGCCGGGCCGCCGCCCGCCGCCTCCTCGCCTCTAATGGGAGACCGCCCAGGCCGGCGCAGGCCGGCCGGCCCCGGGAGGACCGAGCACGATGCACGAGATGTCCGTCGCACTCGCCGTGATCGACCAGGTCGAACAGGCCGCCGCGCGAAACGGCGACGTCACCTCGGTGCGCTCCGTCCGGCTCCAGGTGGGCGAACTCGCCGGCGTCGTGCCCGACTCCCTCTCCTTCTGCTTCGAACTCGCCTGCGGCGGCACCCTGTTGGAAGGCGCCGAACTCGTCACCGAAGCGGTGCCCGGCCGCGCCCGCTGCGCGCCCTGCGCACACGAGTGGGCCGTCGGCATGCCGCCGGCGCTGACCTGCCCCCGCTGCGGCGGGACCACCGCCGACCTGCTCTCGGGCCGCGAACTCCAGATCGTCAGCGTGCACTGGGAGGACGGCCCGACGCACGCGCGGACCCGCGAACCCGTCTCCGAGGAGTGCTGAACATGTGCCGTGTGGTCGACCTGCGACAGGCCGTGCTCGCCAAGAACGACACATACGCGCAGACCCTGCGCACCGACCTGGCGGCGCGCGGCGTCGCCGTCGTCAACCTGCTGTCCAGCCCTGGCAGCGGGAAGACCGCGCTGCTGGAGCGCGAACTGACGCTGGCCCGCGAGCGCCGGGTGCCCGTCGCCGCGCTGACCGCCGACCTCGCCACCGAGAACGACGCCAACCGATTGGCGCGGTCCGGCGCCCCGGTCAAGCAGGTCCTCACCGACGGTCTGTGCCACCTGGAGGCGGCCATGCTCGCCGGCCACCTCAGCGGCTGGCTGCCCGACGACACCCGGCTGCTGTTCGTCGAGAACGTCGGCAACCTGGTGTGTCCCGCCTCCTACGACCTGGGGGAGACCCTCCGGGTCGTCCTCGCCTCCGTCACCGAGGGCGAGGACAAACCGCTGAAGTACCCCACCGCCTTCGGCCTCGCCCACCTGGTCGTGGTCACCAAGACCGACATCGCCCACGCGGTCGGCTTCGACGAGGCCGCCTTCCGTGCCCACGTCGAACAGGTCAACCCGGGGGCAGAGGTGCTGCTGACCTCGGCGCGTCGGGGCAGCGGGATCGGCGCGCTGCTCGACCGGGCCGTGGCGGCGGCCGAGGGCGCGCCCGTCCACGAGCCGGTCATGGCCCGCTGCACATCCGAGCTCGCACACGACCACGAGCACGCCCACGACCACGAGCACGCGCATGCCCACGCCCACGAGGACGGCGCCGACGCGCCGGCCCGCACCCACTCGTGAGCGGTCCCCTGCCCCCGGCAGCCTCCCTCACTTCCACCGGGTCCGACGACCCGCCCCTGCGCCGGCGCGTCACCGTACGGGGCGTGGTGCAGGGCGTCGGCTTCCGGCCGTACGTCTACGCCCTGGCCACCGAACTCTCCCTCGCCGGGCACGTCACCAACACCCCGGAGGGCGTGGTGGCCGAGGTCGAGGGCGCCGCCTCGGCCGTGGCCCGGTTCTGCGACCGCATCGCCCCGCAGGCGCCCCCGCTGGCCCGGGTGGAGTCCGTCTCCCACCAGGAGGTGCCCGTCGAGGGCGGCGGCCCCTTCGTCATCCTCGCCTCCCGGACCGACGGTCCCGTACGCACCCTGGTCTCCCCGGACACGGCCACCTGCGCCGCCTGCCTCGAGGAGCTGGCCGACCCCGCCGACCGGCGCCACCGCCACCCCTTCGTCAACTGCACCCACTGCGGCCCCCGCTTCACCATCGTCACCGGCCTGCCCTACGACCGGCCCCACACCACCATGGCCGGCTTCGCCCTGTGTCCCGACTGCGCCCGCGAGTACGCCGACCCCCTCGACCGGCGCTTCCACGCCCAGCCCGTCGCCTGCCCCGGCTGCGGCCCACGCCTGCGCCTGCTCGTGCCCGGGCCGGACGGCACACCGCGGCAGCACCCCGGCGACCCGCTGACCGAATCCCGCGCACTGCTCGCGCGCGGCGCGATCCTCGCCGTGAAGGGCCTCGGCGGCTACCACCTGGCCTGCGACGCCACCGACCGCACCGCCGTCACCGAGCTGCGTCGCCGCAAGAACCGGGGCGACAAGCCGTTCGCCGTCATGGCCCGCGACGCGGCGGACGTCGAGCACCTCGTGCGGCTCGGCCCCGCGGAGCGGGACCTGCTGCACAGCGCCGCCCGGCCCGTCGTACTGCTGCGCCGCCGCACGGACGCGGCCTGCCCGGACGCCGCGGCGCGACGACGCGCCGTCGAAGCCGTCGCCCCCGGCAGCCCCGACCTCGGCGTCATGCTGCCGTACACCCCCGTGCACCACCTGCTCCTCGGGCTGCCCGGCGATCCCGAGGGCCCCCGGCTGCTCGTCATGACCAGCGGAAACGCGGCCGGAGAGCCGATCGTCACCGACGAGGCCGAGGCACTGCGGCGGCTGGCGCACCTGGCCGACGCCTGGCTGACCCACGACCGGCCGATCCAGGTGCCGTGCGACGACTCCGTGGTCCGCGTCAGCGACGGGGAGCCCCTGATCGTCCGCCGCTCCCGCGGCTACGCCCCGCTGCCTCTGTCCCTGCCGCTGCCGGTCGGGCCGGCCCTCGCCGTCGGCGGCGACCTCAAGAACGCCTTCTGCCTCGGCGAGGGCCGCCGGGCCTGGCTGTCCGCGCACATCGGCGACATGGACGACCTCGCCACCCAGGCCGTCTTCGAACGCGCCGTTGCGCACCTGGCCTCCCTCACCGGGGTGCGCCCCGCGACGCTCGCCGCCGATCGGCACCCCGGCTACCGCTCCACCCGGTGGGCCGAACGCCACGCGGCCGGGCGGCCCGTCGTCAGCGTCCAGCACCACCATGCGCACATCGCCGCCGCCATGGCCGAACACGGGCTGGACGGCGAGCGGCCGGTCATCGGCGTCGCCTTCGACGGGACGGGCCACGGCGACGACGGCGCGGTATGGGGCGGGGAGGTCCTCCTCGCCGACTACGACGGCTTCACCCGGTTCGGGCACCTGGCGTACGTCCCGCTGCCCGGCGGCGACGCGGCGGTGCGCCGGCCCTACCGGATGGCGCTGTCCCACCTGCGGGCGGCAGGCCTGGACTTCAGCGGCGACCTCGCCTGCACGGCGGCCTGCCCGCCCGACGAACTCCGGGTGCTGCCGAAGCAGTTGGAGCGCGGCCTGAACTGCGTCCCCACCTCCAGCATGGGCCGGCTCTTCGACGCGGTGTCGTCCCTCGCGGGCATCTGCCACCACGCGGGCTACGAGGCCCAGGCGGCCGTCGAGCTGGAGGCCGCCGCCCTGCACGCGCCCGCAGAGGACACCGCCGCCTACACGTTCGGGTACACCACCGCGGCCGGCGTCGTACGGGCCGACCCCGCGCCCGTCCTCGCCGCGATCGTCGAGGACCTGAGAGCCGGCGCGCCGCCCGCCGTGGTCGCGGCCCGCTTCCACCGGGCCGTCACCGGCCTGGTGCGCCACCTGTGCGACCGGGCACGGCAACGGCACGGGCTGGACACGGTCGCCCTGACCGGAGGGGTGTTCGCCAACGCCCTGCTCTCCGCGGACTGCGCCGCGGCCCTGCGCCGGGACGGCTTCACGGTCCTGCGGCACCGCCTGGTGCCGCCCAACGACGGCGGCCTGGCGCTCGGCCAGCTCATGGTGGCCGCCCGTGCCACCGCCCGGACCGCGACGAACCACTGAGAAACAGCGAGGAGAGGCCCATGTGTCTGGCGGTACCCGGCAAAGTGCTGGACATCGAGGAACGCGACGGCACCCGGATGGCCACCGTCGACTTCGGCGGCGTCGTCAAGGAGGTGTGCCTGGAGTACCTGCCCGATCTCCAGGTCGGCGAGTACGCCATCGTGCACGTCGGGTTCGCCCTGCAGCGACTGGACGAGGAGTCCGCACGGCAGACCCTCGAACTCTTCGCCGAACTCGGCATGCTCCAGGAAGAGTTCGGCGACGCCTGGGAGACGGCGGCGGCACAGGCGGGCATGGACACGGTGGACGAGGTGAGCAACCAGTGAAGTACATCGACGAGTTCCAGGACCCGGACCTCGCGCGCCGGCTCCTCGACGACATCCACGCCACGGTCACCCGGCCGTGGGCCCTGATGGAGGTCTGCGGGGGACAGACGCACAGCATCATCCGGCACGGCATCGACCAGCTCCTGCCCGACCAGGTCGAACTGATCCACGGCCCCGGCTGCCCCGTGTGCGTGACCCCGCTGGAGGTCATCGACAAGGCCCTGGAGATCGCCTCCCGCCCCGAGGTGATCTTCTGCTCCTTCGGCGACATGCTCCGCGTGCCCGGCACCGGCCGGGACCTGTTCCAGGTGCGCGGCGAGGGCGGCGACGTACGCGTCGTCTACTCGCCGCTCGACGCCCTGCGGATCGCCCGGCAGAACCCCGACCGCGAGGTGGTGTTCTTCGGCATCGGCTTCGAGACGACGGCGCCGCCGAACGCCATGACGGTCCACCAGGCCCGCAGGCTGGGCATCCCCAACTTCAGCATGTTGGTCTCCCACGTCCGCGTGCCGCCCGCCATCGAGGCCGTCATGGCCTCCCCGCAGTGCCGGGTGCAGGCCTTCCTCGCCGCCGGTCACGTGTGCAGCGTGATGGGCGTGGGGGAGTACCCCGACCTGGCCGAGCGCTTCCGCGTGCCGATCGTCGTCACCGGCTTCGAACCGCTGGACATCCTCGAAGGCGTGCGCCGCACCGTCCACCAGCTGGAGCGGGGCGAGCACACCGTCGACAACGCCTACGCCCGGGCCGTCCGCCCCGAGGGCAACCCGGCCGCCAGGGCCATGCTGGAGGACGTCTTCGAGATCACCGACCGCGCCTGGCGCGGCATCGGCGTCATCCCCGGCAGCGGCTGGCGACTCGCCCCGAAGTACCGCGACTTCGACGCCGAGCACCGCTTCCCGGTCGACGGCATCCAGACCCGGGAACCGGCCGAGTGCCGCAGCGGCGAGGTCCTCCAAGGGCTGCTGAAACCGCACGAGTGCGAGGCCTTCGGCACCCTGTGCACCCCCCGCACCCCGCTCGGCGCCACCATGGTCTCCAGCGAAGGCGCCTGCGCCGCGTACTACCTGTACCGGCGGCTCGACCTGACCGCCGCCACGGCCCGGGAGGCGACCCCCGTTGTCTGACACCACCGAACTGCCCGCCCCCGGACACGCCGGCGTGCCCGCGATCGACCCGGCGGCCTGGACCTGCCCGGCGCCGCTGCGCGAGACGCCCCGGATCGTCATGGGCCACGGCGGCGGCGGGGCGCTCTCCGCGGAACTCGTCCAGCAGATCTTCGCGCCCGCGTTCGGCGGGGAGACGCTCGCCCAGCTCGGCGACGCCGCCACCCTCTCCCTGGGCGGGGCGCGGCTCGCCTTCTCCACCGACTCCTTCGTGGTCCGGCCGCTGTTCTTCCCCGGCGGCAGCATCGGCGACCTCGCCGTCAACGGCACCGTCAACGACCTCGCCATGAGCGGCGCCCGCGCCGCCTACCTCTCCTGCGGCTTCATCCTGGAGGAGGGCGTCGAACTGCGGACGGTCGGCCGGGTCGCCGAGGCGCTCGGCGCGGCGGCGCGTGCGGCCGGGGTGGAGATCGCGACCGGCGACACCAAGGTCGTCGAGGCCGGCCACGGCGACGGCGTCTACATCAACACCGCCGGCATCGGCCTCGTCCCGGCGGGCGTCGATCTGCGCCCTCAGCGGGTCGTCCCCGGGGACGTCGTGATCGTCAGCGGTGCCGTCGGCGTCCACGGTGTGGCGATCATGAGCGTCCGCGAGGGCCTGGAGTTCGGGGTGGAGATCGTCAGCGACTGCGCCGCTCTCGGCCCGCTCGTGGAGGCCATGCTCGCCGTCACCCCGGACCTGCACGTCCTGCGCGACCCCACTCGGGGCGGGCTCGCCGCCGCGCTCAACGAGATCGCGGCGGCCTCCGGCACGGGCGTCGTCCTCCAGGAACGCGCGGTCCCCGTACCGGACGCCGTGGCCAACGCCTGCGCCGTCCTGGGCCTGGACCCGATGTACGTCGCCAACGAGGGCAAGCTGGTCGCCTTCGTCCCCCGCGAGCACGCCGACGCCGTCCTCGCCGCGATGCGGGCCCACCCGCTCGGCGCGAACGCGGTCGTCATCGGCGAGGCGGTCGAGTCCCACCCGGGCATGGTGGTCGCACGTACCGGACTGGGCGGAACCCGGGTGGTCGACATGCCGCTGGGGGAGCAGCTGCCGCGGATCTGCTGAGAGGCGGACAGAGCAGGCGGGGCGGCTGCGCCGGGAGCCGGTCCTCTATCCGGGCCGGCGCTTGGACGGCGGGTCCTGCGGGTCCACGCCGGTCATCGCGGAGGCGTCCCGGGTGCCGCTGGGACGCCGGGAGCGGCCCTTGGCGCCGGTGTCCCGCATCCCCGCCTCGCTCTCGTCGCCGTACTCCTCGCCGCGCGCACTGTCGCTGCGGACCGTGTCACCCGGGACGGACCTCGACTCCTGGGACGACTTCTTCCGCCCCCGGCCCGGCTCGCCGGCGTGCTCCGCGTGGAAGGAACGGCGGGCGCTGGGGTTGTCCTGCTGACTCGTCTCGTCCACGTCGGGAGCCCAGCCGTGCTGCCCTTCGCCCTGGTGGCGGCTCGGTCCCTCGCCGTGCGACGGCTCGGACGAACGTGGTTTCTTCGGCATGGGACGACCTGCCTGTTCAGTGGGGGGGGGACGCCGGTGGAGCGTCACCGCGATAGGGCAAGTCTCCCACTGTGGAACATATCGGTCATGTCGATGGGGTGGCCGCCGGGCCCCGGGGGCTACTGCCGCCGGAAGCCGCTGGTGATGCGCTGCCACGGGGAACGGGTCGCGCCGAAACCGGTCTCATGGGTCCAGATGTGCGCGCAGGACGGGCACTGCAGATGCAGCAGACTGCCCGTGTTCGACAGCAGATAGCGCCAGTGCTCGGAGCAGGTGCGCCGCTCCTCGCACACCCCGCACCCCTGACTGTCGTCACACTGGGGGCAGGCCACCCAGGCCCGCCGTCCGACGTCGGCCTGCGGATCAAGAGGCAGCACGGCCGCCCCTTCCCGCGGGCAGTACACCGGCCGCCACGAGCTCCTCGTACAGCCGCCGCTGCTCCTCGCTGAGGCCCGAGTACAGCATGTCCTCGGCGGCCTCCTCGTCCCGCAGGACGGCGACGGGATCCCACCCGGGGCCGAGGGCGTCCAGGACGTGGGCGCGCCGCTGCATCTCGTGCGAGGCCAGATCCACGGAGAAGCCGACCGAGTCTTCGGGCAGGACGGGATTCTCGGAGCACATGCCCGCGAACGTAGGTAACCCTTCCGGCCCGGGGCAAGAGCCCGTGGGAGAAGTCACAGGACACCTTGAGGAGCGTGAGCGCTGTGGACATGGACGGTTTCGTCGATCGGCTCGACCCCGACATGTGCGTCGTGACCGCCGTGGCCGGCGGCGAGCGGGCGGGGTGCCTCGTGGGGTTCGCCGCACAGTGCTCCATGCGGCCCGTGCGGTTCGCGGTGTGGCTGTCCAAGGTGAACCGGACCTACCGGGTGGCCCGGCACGCCGAGTTCCTCGCCGTGCATCTGCTGACCCCTCGGCAGTACGGGCTCGCGGAGCTGTTCGGCGGCGAGACCGGCGACGAGGTGGACAAGTTCGCCGGTGTGCGCTGGAGCGAGGCGCACGGCGGGGCCGTCGTGCTGGACGACTCCTGCGCCTGGTTCGTCGGCCGGGTCGAGCAGCGCGTCGACGCGGGCGATCACGTCGGCTTCTTCCTGGAGCCGGTCGAGTCGGGCGGACGAGCGGAGGCCGGCGACGAGGAAGGGGGCGCGCAGGAACGGGGGGCGCTGCTCCGGCTCTCGGACGTCCTCACGATCGACCCCGGCCATCCGGTGGACTGAGTCGCTCCCCGCGGGCCGTCACCCTCCGGTCGCCGGTACCGGCCGCCGCAGCAGATACGCCGCCGCCGTCGAGACGAGGACGGCCATCACCGCGATGAACACCAGCCCCGCCCCCTCCAAGCCCAGCGGTCCCACCAGCAGGCCCACGCCGATCACCGGCACCGAGATGCCCGCGTAGGCCACCAGGAACAGCGTCGAGATCACCGCCGCCCGCGTCTTTGCGGGCGATGCCGCCGCGACGGCCGACAGCGCACCGCGGAACGACAGTCCCTGCCCGGTTCCGCCGACGACCGCGCTCAGCACCACCAGGGCGAACGCGTCCCACAGCAGCGCGCCCGCGAGCAGCGCCAGCCCGGCCAGCAGCAGCGCGCAGCCCAGCGGCAGCGAGCGTCCGATCCCCACCGGGCCCACCGCGAGCTGCCCGGCGGTCGACGAGAAGAAGGCCAGCGCGACGACCAGACCGCTCACCGCGTGATTGTGCACGTCCAGGGACTCGGCGAGGAACGCGGGGCTGACCGACGTGAACACCCCGAACAACGCGAACCCCACGAAGGAGGCGGTCGCCGCCGGCCCGAACACCGCCCGCACCTGCGGCGGCAGACCGGGCCGCTGCGGCCGCAGCTCGCCCAGCGGCCGCCGATCGCGCACGGTCTCCGGCAGCCATGCCAGGACGGCGACCGAACAGGCGATCAGGGCGAGATGGACGACGAACGGCAGATACAGCGGCCAGGGCGCGTACTGAGCGAGGATCCCGGCGAGCAGCGGACCGCAGCCCAGGCCGCCCAGGTTCGCCGCCGTCGCCACGAACGTGGCCCGCGACGCGCCGCCCGACGGGCCCAGGTCCATCACGTACGCCGTGGCGGCCCCGGTGAACAGACCGGCGGACAGGCCCGACAGCAGCCGCCCCGCGTACAGCCAGCCCAGGCCCGTGGCGCACAGGAAGCAGACGGCGCTCGCCGCCGCGAACCCCAGGCCCGTGAACAGCACCGGGCGTCTGCCCACACCGTCCGAGGCGTTGCCCGCGAGGAGCAGCATGCCGATGACTCCGAAGGCGTACACGGCGTACACCACGGTCACCGTCAGCTCGGAGAAGTGGAACTCGTCCTGGTACAGCCCGTACAGCGGGGTCGGCAGCGTGGTGCCGGCCATGCACACGGCGAACACGGCCCCACTGAGCACACACCGCGTCCACCCTCGGCGATCACCGTCCATGCCGCCGACGGTAGCGCGCGGGCCGTGAGCTGCCGGGACAGGCGCGCCCCCGCCGGGCGGGGGAGCCGGCCTCGGCACGCCGCGAAGGCCCGGCCCCGTCGGACGCCCGCCTGTCACGGCGTCCGTGCGGGACCGGGCCTTCCTCGCCGCTGCCTACGGCCGCGCCGGGATGCCCCGGGGCCGGTCAGAGCTGACCGGAGGAGGCGATGGTGATCTTCGCGGAGGTCGAGCCGCTGCGCGAGCCGAGCGCCTCGATCTTCTTGACGAGGGCCATGCTCTGCTCGTCGGCGACCTCGCCGAACACCACGTGCTTGCCGTCCAGCCAGTCGGTCACGACCGTGGTGACGAAGAACTGCGAGCCGTTGGTGTTCCGGCCGGCGTTGGCCATGGACAGCAGGCCCGGCCGGTCGTGCTTGAGGGTGAAGTTCTCGTCGGCGAACTTCTCGCCGTAGATGCTCTTGCCGCCCGTGCCGTCGCCGCGGGTGAAGTCGCCGCCCTGCAGCATGAAGGCGGGGATGACGCGGTGGAAGGAGGAGCCGGCGTAGCCGAAGCCCTTCTCGCCCGTGGCCAGCGCGCGGAAGTTCTCCGCCGTCTTGGGCGTGACGTCGTCGAACAGGTTGAAGTTGATGCGCCCGGCGGGCTCGTCGTTGATGGTGATGTCGAAGTAAACCTTGATCGTCATACCCCTATCCTGCACGCTCCGGCGGTGCCACCGCACCGCGGGTGCCTGATAGGCCCGCGAATCCACCGAAAAAGACCCCGGCGACGTACGTCTCGCGCTCCTGCGTCATACGGCGTCGCCGTCCCGTCCGTCTGCCGGGTGACGCCGCCCGCCCACGACTACGGGAGACCCCATGCGCCTCGACCCCCGCGCCGCCCTCGCGGTGCTGACCGCCGCCCTGCTCACCGGCTCCGCCGCCGGACAGGCGACCGCCGACGCCTCTCAGACCCCGCCGCGCGAGCGCACGACGGCGGCCCGGACCGCGGCGGCCGACCGGATGTACCACACCTGGGCGACCGACGTGAACCTGCGCGCCAACGAAGCCGACCAGACGGTCTGCAGCCGCTACCCCTCCGTCAGCACCTGCCCGGACGTGCGCCAGCGGGTCCAGCCCCACCACCAGCTCTACGTCTACTGCCAGCAACAGGGACAGACCATCGGCGGCAACCCGTACTGGGTCCTCGTCAACGACTACACCGACTCCAACACCGGCTGGCTCGCCGGTTACTACATCGACTACCCGGACAACCGGCTGCCCGACGTCCCCGACTGCTGAGCGGGCCGGGGCAGGAGCGTGCCGTCGACGCGCAGGTCGACGCGCTCGTTGTAGAACGCGACCATGCCCGCGATGTTGGCGACCGCGGGCGTGGGGAAGTCGTACGCCCAGGCGATGTCCTCATGGGTGAGGTCCTCGCCGTCGAACGACCAGTAATCGCTCGTCGTGCCCTTGTACGGGCAGCGGGTCACCGTGTCCGAGTGGCGCAGACGGGTGAAGTCGACATGCGCGCGGTCGAGGTAGTAGCGGGTCGGCAGACCGGTCTCGAACAGCTTCACGCAGTGCGGGGCGTCCGCGAGGACGACCCCGTCCAGCTCCACCCGGACCCCGCTGGAGGAACGCAACGCGTCGACGCGGGAGTACGGGCTGCGGGGGTGGACGAACACCTGCTCGTCCTCCTCGAACCAGGCGTCCAGCGCGTTCCACCGGAAGCGGGCCGTGCCGTGCAGGGCCTCGGGCGCGCCGTCGCCCCACAGCCAGGCCGCGCCCTCGCACACCTCGTCCCCGAGACGCAGGGAGTGCCGGCGGGCGGGCCCGGGGCCCAGCCGTTCGACATGGTCGTCGTCGGTCAGCTCACCGGCGACGTCCTCGACCGGGATGCTGAACTGGGGATAGGGAGGCCACTCCCACACATACAGCGCCCGCCGGGTGTCGAAGACGACCCGCCCTCCGATCAACCCCCGGACCCGCCGGGGGACGGGCTCGACATGCCCCACCGGGACGATCAGCCCCGGATGCTTGACGCCCTCGTCCGTCATCGCTGATCCCCTCACGCCGACGCAGTATCACCCGAAATGCTACCGACCCGACGGCGATCGAGGCCCGCACGACGCCCGCGCCACGCCCCGGGGCCGCCCGGCCCTCGACCACGTGGGGCATCCGGGGAGGGCATGTTCGGCCTCGGACGCGCGCTGCCTCCCGGGACGGCTCGCCGCCGTCAACTCCTCTGCCACTGAGCCGAGTCGAACTCCACGTCGAAGCCGACGAGGACGGTGGCGGCTTCGCCGGGTGGGCGGCGCGTCACTCGCCGCCCACCCCCGCCCCGTGCAACTGGCCCTCTGCGGGGCTGGATCGGGGTCTTCCTACGCGTCGGCGGGGACGGCCTGGGCCGCGTCCTTCGGCGACGACTCGGACGCCTCGGGCGCGTCGGAGGCGGTGTAGAAGACGGACGTCCCCTGCTTGGTGCGGTGCGCGTGGTTCCTGGCGACGAGCCCTTCGAGGGTCGTGCGGATCACCGTCGTCTTGATGCTGCGCTCCGGGTGCGCCTGCGTGAGGGCCGTGGTGACCTCGGCCGCCGAGCGCGGCTCGCTCTGCTCGCCGAGGTGCCGGCGCACCAGGTCGACCAGCGTCGGCTGCGCCGTCTTCGCGGGCGCGGCCTTGCCCGCGGGCTTGGCGGACACGGCCTTCCCGCCCGCGGCCGCACGGGACTTGGCCGGCGACTTGGCGGCCGGCTTGGCCGCGCCCGAACGCTTGCCGACGGCGGGCTTGGCCGCCTTCGTGGTCTTGTTCGCCTTGGCGTCCTTGGACGTCCTCGCGGCGGAGGACGACTGCTTACGGGGAGCCGGAACCGTGACGGCGTCGCCGGACTTCTCCGCCGTGTCCGCGGGAGCGGGCACCGCGTCGATGGCCTGCTGGATGCTGACGAGCACCGCGTGGTTGCGCTGCAGCGCGGCCAACTGCTCGTTGAGCGCGGCGATCTCGTCGGCGATGCGCTCCTGTTCCTTGGTGTTGCGTTCGAGGTCGGAGGTCACCTGAGCGGTGTACTGCGAGGACAGTTCGGTGATGGACGTGTTCTCGGACATGAGGCACACAACCCTTTCCGGTTCGGGGCGGGACATGAGGAACTGCCGCACATGTGTGTCCTCCCGGCTGACGCCGGCGGCAGTGACGATCGACTCACGGAACCTTGCCGTAGAGATAGTACGGACAACCGGAGCGAATCGTTCTCCTCTGTCACATCCTTGTCGCCCACGATCGACCCTGCACATACCAGCCATGAGTACGGACACATGGACGCCGGCCGGGTCACCGGCGGTGGCCGGCGGGGTGTGGATGTGTTCGGCGGTCCCCGAGTGAGAGCGATGCCTCGCCGTGGGGTGTCGACGCGGGGAGATGAGCGGGGCCAACCCACGTTCCTGGACCGCGCCGTTGAGGTCGCCCAGGAGTGTCACGCGGTGACATGTCAGCAGTCCCCGCCATCGACACCGTCGTCCTGGCGAAACGCCAAGTCGGCCATTTCGTCGCCCTGTTCGAGCACAGCCTTCAGGTCGAGGCCACCCGCGGTGACGGGGTAGCAGTCGTAGTCGCCCAGGAGCGACATGACCTTGCTGTGCAGGTAGGCACGGGCGCCGAAGTGCTGGTCCTCGCTGATGCGCGGCCGGTGCTCCATGACGAAAGCGGCACGCGCGGTCCGTGCCCGGATCAGCTGGTAGGGGGACGGCATGAGGCGGACCGCCGGGCCGCGCGCGGATCGGTCAGGAATCGAGAAGCGGGCGACGGCGGCCGCGCCTAGCCTGACGAGCATGGACATCACCATTCACACGAGCGTTCTGCCGCACGACGACCCGGACGCGTCCGTCGCCTTCTACCGCGACGCCCTCGGCTTCGAGGTCCGCAGCGACGTGGGCCAGGGCAAGATGCGCTGGATCACGGTCGGCCCCGTCGGCCAGCCCAGCACGTCGATCCTCCTGGCGCCGCCGGCCGCCGACCCCGGGATCACCGACGACGAGCGCCGCACCATCGCCGAGATGATGGCCAAGGGCACCTACGGCTGGATCCTCCTGGCCACCCCGGACCTCGACAAGACCTTCGAGCAGGTCCAGTCCGGCGACGTCGAGGTCGTCCAGGAGCCGACCGAGCAGCCCTACGGCGTCCGCGACTGCGCCTTCCGCGACCCCGCGGGCAACCTCGTCCGCATCCAGGAGCTCCGCTGAGCCCTCTACCGGTCATCGGGCCGGCCATGACGGCCGGCGTCGACTGAACCCCGCACGGCGGCCGGCACTCCCGGCCGCCGTGCTCGCGTTCGCCCTCCCACCGGCACACCCTCGACGAATCGGAGTCCCTTCATGTGTCACCCCTCCTGGGGTCCCGCACGCATCGCCGCCCAGCACCTGAACGACCTCGCCCGTCTGCGTCGCGTCCGCGACCGCATCGACCGGGAGTACGCCCGGCCACTGGACGTGGAGGCGCTCGCCCGGGACGCGCACATGCCCGCCGGGCACCTCAGCCGCCGGTTCCGGCAGGCGTACGGCAAGTCGCCGTACGCGTACCTCAAGGCCCGCCGCGTGGAACGCGCGACGGCGCTGCTGTGGCGCGGCGGCGACCTCGGTGTCACCCGAAGCCAACCGGTCAGGAATCGAGAAGCGTCCGCACCGCAGCCGCACCTAGCGTGACTGTCATGACTTCCATCGCATCCATCACCCTCGACGTGGCCGACGTGACGGCCGCCGCCCGCTTCTACTCCGCCGCCTTCGGCCTGGACGACACCCGGATCCGGCTGCGGGCCGCGCAGGCGCCCACGGACGGGTTCCGGGGCTTCACCCTGTCGCTCACCGTGTCCCAGCCGTCGACCGTCGACAGCCTCATCGAGTCCGCGCTCGCCGCCGGCGCCACGGTCCTCAAGCCCGCCGCCAAGTCCCTCTGGGGCTACGGTGGCGTCGTACAGGCGCCGGACGGCGCGGTCTGGAAGGTCGCCACCTCCGCGAAGAAGGACACCGGACCCGCCACCCGGGACATCGACGAGATCGTACTCCTGCTGGGCGTCGCCGACGTGACCGCGAGCAAGCGCTTCTACACCGGCCAGGGCTTCACCGTGGGCAAGAGCTTCGGCCGTATGTACGTGGAGTTCACCGCGGAGGACGCCCCCGTCAAGCTCGCCCTCTACCGGCGCCGCGCCCTCGCCAAGGACGCCGGAGTGCCGCCCGAGGGCGCCGGGTCGCACCGCCTCACCCTCACCGGCGGTACGGGGGCCGGCGCCTTCACCGACCCGGACGGCTTCCCCTGGGAGGCGGCCGCGCCGGCGCCGGCGCTGTGACGACGTGCTCCAGCGGGCCGCTCACACCTTCCGTGCCCGCTGGAGTTCGCCGGTCACCGCCTGCTCGTCGCGGCCCAGCACCACCTTCTCCAGGCTGTGGTCGTCCGAGCGGGAGAAGCGTTCGGCCTGGGCGACGTCCTCCTCGCCGAGGACGCGCCCGCACCATTCGCCCCGGCCGACGGTACGGTCGTCGAAGGGCACGGCGGCACCCTCCCCGAGCACGCTCCACCGGCCGGCGCCGGCGTCCGGGCCCGCGCCGCCCTCCCAGCGCAGGGCGAGAAGGTAGGTGTGGCCGGGCTCCAGACGGGGCGCCTCCGGGGTCGTTCTCTTCACACGTCTCCCGCTCTCCCGGTACACGCTCCAGCCCGCGGCCACCATGTCGAAACCCTTGTCGACAGCGCGTCCGCGACCGGCCGCGGACCACAGCACCCGGTCCGTGCGGAACGTCACCGTGCGGTCGGTGACGTACTGGACCGGCCCCGCCTTGAACTCCCGCCGATCGACCTCCTGTTCGCGTACCGGACTGGCGACGACGACATGGTCCGCGGACGACACCCAGTCCTTCGCCGTGACCGACGGCACCGCGTCCTCGGCGATTCCGCAGCCGACCACGGTGCCCAAGCCGTCCTTGCCGACCAGCACGGCGGCGGCGACGCCGGCCAGGGCCGCGCAGCCGACCAGGGACCGGCTGGTGAGCACGTCTCGAACGTTCACGGATGACCACCGCTTTCGCGAGGGGACCGGCCGGCTGACGTCCGGCGTCAGCGACCCGTCCGAAGTGACAGGGCGCCGAAGTAGATGATCTTTCGCCCGGTGACGTGGCCGACATGACCGAATCCGCACAATGTCACGGTCCGGCTGCAGCCCCCGGAACGGGGCGGGGGAGCGGTGCGGCCGGTCCCTCCCTATATCTCCACGCCGTCGGGGCACCCGGCCACCAGGACACCGATCCCGCGGCAGGGACCGACGCGACCAGGACGTCGGCCGGCCGCCCCGGGCTGGAGGCGGCGGACATGGCAGTGAAGCGACTCGGCCTGGTCGTGCACGGCGGGCGGGCCGAGGCCGTGGCGGCGGGCGGTGCGGTCCGGGCGTGGTGCGCGGAGCACGCCGTGCGGTGCACGGACATCGACGTGTGGCAGGACGGCGGGCGGCGCGGCGCGCGCGAGGAGGTCGAGGCCGCCGGCGATCCCGACCTCGTGGTCACCCTCGGCGGGGACGGCACCTTCCTGCGGGGCGCCCGGCTCGCCGTGGAGAACGACGCCCTCGTCCTGGGAGTCGACCTGGGACGGGTGGGCTTTCTGACGCAGGTGTCGGCCGACGGGGTGCGGTCCGCTCTGGACGCGGTGTGCGAAGGCCGGTTCGGCGTCGACCGCCGCATGCTCCTCGCCCTGCGCGCCTCGCGCCGCCTGGAGGTGCCGCCGGCCATGGAGGCCCTCATGGAGTACGGCCGCGGCCCGCTGCTGCCGCCGCCGCAGGTCCGCCCGGACTGCCGGGTCGACGACGAGTGGGGCGTCCCCCTCGACGTGACCGCGCTCAACGACGTCGTGCTGGAGAAACTCGTCAGGGACCGGCAGATCTCGGTCGGGGTGTACGTCTCCGGCCGGCTGCTGGCGTCCTACTCCGCCGACGCGCTGCTCGTGGCCACGCCGACAGGCTCGACCGCGTACAGCTTCGCCGCCGGCGGGCCCGTCGTCTCGCCGCGCGCGGAAGCCCTCGTCTTCACACCGGTCGCCCCGCACATGGCGTTCGACCGGTCGGTCGTCACCGCCCCCGACGAGCCCGTCGGCCTGCGCATCCTCGAACGGTCCGGGCAGGCCGCCGTCAGCGTCGACGGCCAGGTGCGGGGCGTGCTCGGCCCGGGGGACTGGATCGGGGTGTACGCCGCCCCGCGCCGGCTGCGGGCCGTGCGGCTGGAGCGGACGGACTTCTACGGCCGGCTGCGCGAACGCATGAACCTCACCGACGCCCCGGCCGCGGTCGCCGACGGCTCCCCGGCGCCGCTGTGGTCGGTGACCACCCCGCCCCCCGGAGACCTCGCCCACCTCGCCCTGCTCACCGCCCCGGACGGCCCGTCCCCACTGCACTGAGCGCCCCACACCGCACACGGGCGCCCCGGGCCTGTCCGGCGCCTGCGGCGGCGTCGTCGTGGTCGCCGGCTCGTACCGTCGCCGTCCTGCGAACTGTTCCGCCGGACAGGCCTCAGCCGATCCGCTGCATCGCCTTGCGGTGCCGTTCCGCCATCGCGGCCCCCGACTCCCGGCGGGCCATCCTGCGCAGGACGGACGGCGCGAGGAGCAGCCCCGCGACCGCCCAGGCCCCCAGCACGGCCGCCGTCTGTGCGGCCCGCCAGGAATCGCCGACCTCGGCCGCGACCGCCGCCGCCGGCAGCAACGCGGCCCTCAGGCCGAGGCCGAGCCAGTACACGGGGAAGACCTGTCCGACGATCTGCAGCCACTCGGGCATCTTCGACAGCGGGAAGTAGATCCCGGAGATCCCGATGAGGCCCATCACCGGGAGCATCAGCAGACCGACGGTGCGCGGGCTCGCGACCAGCGAGCCGATGACGGCGCCGATCGGCAGCGTGGCCAGCAGGCCCAGCGGCACCACCCACAGCAGCGTCAGCAACGCGCCGCCGCCCTGCGGGGCGACCCCGTCGACGAGGAACACGCCCACGGCGAAGGGGAGCGCCATGGACGCCAGCGCCGTGCCCGACACCATGACGATCTTGCCGACCAGATGGCCGACCATGCCGTTGGGCACGGCCTTCGCCCGCAACAGGGTGCCGTCCTCGCGCTCGGTCGCGAGCAGCTGAGCCGTGGTCATCATCCCGGTGAACGCCAGCGTCATCCCCAGCATGCTCGGCAGCATGAACGCGCCGGTCGAGATGCCCGCGCCCTTCAGCGGATCGTTTCTGCCCAGGAACAGCGGCACCATCAGCAGGACCGTCCACAGCACGTACCCGAACAGGTCCTGCCCGGTGGTGAAGCTCTGCCGCAGCTCCGTCACGCCGCGCCGCACTCCCGCCCTCGCCGCGTACCACACCGGACTCATCGCGATTCCTCCCCGAAGGCGTGCCCCGCCTGCTCGCCGGCGACCCGCCCGGCCTCCAACTCCCGCACCATCGTCAGGTACGTGTCCTCCAGGCTCGCCCGGCGCACCTCCAGGCCGCCGATCGCCTCCCCGTGCTCCTCGAAGAGCCGACGGACGAAACGGGTGGGCTCGGCCGTCGACTCCTCGAAGGAGCGCCCGTCCCGTGTCCAGCGCACGGTCGCCTCGGCCGACGCCTGCCGCGACAGCTCCTCGGCCGAGCCGTCGGCCACGATCCGGCCGCCGGCCAGGATCAGGATGCGGTCGGCGAGCTTCTCCGCCTCCGCGAGGTCGTGCGTGGTCAGCACGATCGTGGTGTTCTCGTTCGCGAGGCCGCGCACCAGGCCGTGGAACTCGCTCCTGGCTTCGGGGTCCAGGCCGGCCGTCGGCTCGTCCAGGAACAGCATCTCCGGTCTGCCCACGATGCCCACGGCCACGTCGAGCCGCCTGCGCTGCCCGCCGGACAGGGTCCCGACCCGCTTGTCCGCCTGCTCGGTCAACCCCACCGCGGCGATCAGCTCCTCGACGTCCCAGGGCCGCCGGACGAGATCGGTGGAGTACGGCGCGTAGTACGAGCCGAGGTGGGCCAGCAGCTCCCGCACCTGCCACTTGCCGTGATCACGCCACGACTGCAGCACGATGCCCAGGCGCGCACGCCACTGCTCGTCCCCGCGGGCCGGATCGCAGCCGAGGACGGTCACGTCCCCGGCCGAGCGCATCCGGAACCCCTCCAGAATCTCGATCGTGGTCGTCTTGCCCGCACCGTTCGGTCCGAGCAGCACGACGACCTCGCCGCGCCGGGCCGTGAGGGAAACCCCCTTCAGCACGTCCTGGGTGCGGTAGCGCATCCGCAGATCCCGCACCTCGATGACCGTGTCGCTCGCCGGCGGCGGGCTCCCCCCGGCCTCCGGTGAGGCGTGAGCGGTCGTCATCCATGTCCCCGTTTCGTCTTGTGGTCGATGCCGGGGACGACCGAACCCCGCAGCACGCTGCCTCGTCCGTGGTCCTGGGACGTGCCAACGCCTTGTCCCCGCAACGTTGTTGCGGTCCGGAACCGGTCGTTCAGGTCTCCCCGGGCGAACACATTACCGAACGGATCACCGGCGGTTCGCCGTGCGCCGCTCTCACGAACCGGTCAGGACCACCAGCCGCTGCGTCGCCCGCGTCATCGCGACATAGCGGTCGACCGCTCCCCGCACCCCGTCGCCGAACCTCTCCGGATCGACGAGGACCACCAGGTCGAACTCAAGTCCCTTCGACAGCACGGGAGTCAGCGACCGGACGCGGGACGTCGCACGGAACGCGGGATCGCCGATGACACAGGCGACGCCTTCGGCGTGCTCGGCGAGCCAGCCGTCCAGGACCGAGGACAGCTCGGACGTCGAACCGTGCACCACGGGAACCCCGCCGCTGCGGATGGACGTCGGCACGTTGGCGTCCGGCAGCACCGCACGGATGACCGGCTCGGCCTCCGCCATCACCTCCCGCGGCGTGCGGTAGTTGACGCTCAGCGAGGCCGACTCGATCCGGGTGAGCCCGACCCGCTCCAGCCGCTCACGCCACGACTCCGTGAAGCCGCCCCGAGCCTGAGCCCGGTCCCCGACGATGGTGAAGCTGCGCGACGGACACCGCGAGAGCAGCATCTGCCACTCCGCGTCGGTCAGTTCCTGCGCCTCGTCGACGACGATGTGCGCGAACGGCCCTGCCAGCAAGTCGGGTTCCACAAAAGACAGTTCGTTCTCGTCGACGAGACTCACCCGGGCGTCCTCGCCGCGCAGCATCGTCACCAGGCCCTCGCCGTCGTCACCGTCGGCGCCGGAGTCGGCCACGGCCGCGATCAGATTGTCGACGACCTGCGTCATCCGCTCGCGCTGGGCGGCGAGAACGGCCGCCTCCCGGCGTTTGCGCCGAGCCGTCTCCGGGTCGCCGAGCCGCTGCCGCGCCGCGTCCAGCAACGGCAGATCCGACACCGTCCACGCCTGGGGGTCCGCTCGCTGCAACTTCCGCACCTCGTCGGCGTCCAGCCAGGGAGCGCACATCCGCAGATACGCGGGCACGGACCACAAGTCGCCCACCAGATCGGCCGCTTCGAGCAGCGGCCACGCACGGCTGAACGCCGTGAGCAGCTCCCTGTTCTGCTGCAGCGACCTGCGGAGCAGAGCGGGCGAGACGTCTCCCTCGCCGTCCCGCCCCGAGGACTCGTCCTCGTGCTTGTCCACCAGGATCGTGAGCAGTTCCTCCCAGACCTGGCCGCGCGCCTCGTTGTGCGGGGTGCCGGGCTCCGCCGCGTCGAACGCCACGGCCCAGTCGTCGGCGCCGAGCCGCACGTCGGACCAAGGAGTGGTCACCGTCATCCCCTCGGCGGGCGGCTCCTCGTAGAAGGCGACCGCCTTCTGGATCGCCTTCACCAGGTCCGCGGACGACTTCAGACGAGCCACGTCCGGGTCGGTCTCCACGGCCGCTGCGGCGCCTTCCGCGACGAGGTCCCGCAGCGTGCACGTCTGCACGCCCTCCTCGCCGAGGCTCGGGAGGACGTCTGCGACGTAGGCCAGATAGGGCCGGTGCGGGCCGACGAACAGCACACCGCCCCGACGGTGACCCAGACGCGGGTCGGAGTGCAGAAGGTAGGCCGAACGGTGCAGGGCGACCACCGTCTTGCCCGTCCCCGGCCCGCCGTCGACGACGAGAGCGCCACGCGAACTCGCGCGGATGATGGCGTCCTGGTCGGCCTGGATGGTGCCCAGCACGTCCCGCATCCGCGCCGAACGGTTGGCGCCGAGACTGGCGATGAAGGCGGACTGGTCGTCGAGCGCGGCGTGCCCGACGAGCCCGTCCGGGGTGAACACCTCGTCCCAGTAGTCGCTGATCCGGCCCCCGGTCCAGCGGTACCTGCGGCGGCTCGCCAGACCCATCGGGTTGGCGTGGGTGGCCCCGAAGAACGGCTCGGCGGCGGGGGAGCGCCAGTCCAGCAGCAGCCGGCGCCCGGTGCTGTCGGTGAGGCCGAGCCGCCCGATGTACACCGGCTCGGAGCCGTCCGCCTCGACCATGTGCCCGAGGCACAGGTCCAGCCCGAAGCGGCGCAGGGCGCGCAGCCGGCCGGTCAGGCGGTGGATCTCCGCGTCCCGGTCCATCGCCTGCCGTCCTGTGCCGCCCGGCGCCCGCCGCTCGGCGTCGAGACGCCCGGTCAATTCCGCGATCGTCTCCTCGAGACTCCGCGCGATCGCCGCGAAGTGCCGATCGTCGTCGGCGATCAGCGCGGGTTCGGCCTTGGGGGAGAGATGGTCGGGAAGGTCGAAGGCGCTGGTGGTGGTCGGGGGTGTCACGTCACTGGCTCCGCATCTCGTGCGCGGACAGGGCAGGGGAGACGGAGCGCGACTGAACCGCCCCCCTGTGTCCGCGGGTTCCGGCCTCGGCCGGAGATTCTGCGCCACAAGGGGGGCCTTGCCACAAGCCCCCCGGTGCGCTATACGTTGAGAGTGGAAAGGAGCGACGATCTCCTTTCCCTTTTCTTTTTTCGCGCCGAGCTTCCAACCTTCTATGGCGCCCCCCGCGAAATGCTCAAGCACCTATGGCGGTCTCGCTGTCCGGGTGGAGGGCGAACACCTGGTCCAGGCCGACCATGCGCAGGACGCGCAAGGTGTTGGCGGGGACGGCGGCGAGGGCGATGTCGGCCTGGGCGGCCTGGGCGTGGTTGCGGGCGGCTATCAGGGCGGTGATGCCGCTGGAGTCGCAGAACTCCATGCCGCCCAGGTCCACGACGAGCCGTTGGCCCGCTCGCAGGGGCAGGGTGGGAAGCAGGTCGCGCAGTTCAGCGGCGTTGGCGTAGTCGAGTTCGCCGCTGATCTCCAGGACGGGACCGGTCGCGGCGTCTCGAGTGGTGATCTTCAGCGGGCTCATCGTGTGCTCTTCGGTGTCCGATCGGGGTCATGGTCCGGGGTTGGGGTCGGGGCTGTCGCGGGCGCTCCCAGGGCCAGGAGGGCGGTGTCGTCGTCCAGGCCGTCGCCGAACTCGTTCAGCAGTCCGGTCAGCGCCTGGACGACGGCTCCCGGGGGCCGGCCGGCATGGCGGGCGGCGAAGGCGCGCAGGGCCTCGTCGCCGTAGAGCCTGCCGTCGTCGCCGGTGCGCGCCTCGGTGAGGCCGTCGGTGTAGAGGAGGAGGGTGTCGCCCACGCCGAGCGTGGTGGTGGCCGTCGTGAAACGCGCGTGCGGCAGGACGCCGACGAGGACGCCGCCGGGGGTGGGCAGGAAGTCGGCGGTGCCGTCGGCGCGCAGGACGAGGGCCGGCGGGTGGCCGCCGGAGGCGAGGTGGACGGCGACGCCGCCGGTCACCGGGTCGGGTTCGAGGACGCCGAATATGGCGGTGCAGTAGCGCGGGTCGCCGCCGGTGTAACGCTCGTGGAGCACCGTGTTGAGGGTGGACAGCGCCGAGACGGGGTCGGCGTCGTGCAGGGCGGCGGCGCGCAGCGTGTAACGGGTCAGTGAGGTGACCGCCGCGGCCTGCGGTCCCTTGCCGCACACGTCGCCGAGGAAGAACGCGAAGCGTTTGCCGTCGACGGGGAAGACGTCGTAGAAGTCGCCGCCGAGCCGGTCGGGCGAGGCGGTGTGGTAGTAGGCGGCCGTCTCCACACCCGGCACCTCGGGCAGCGCGGCGGGCAGCAGGGAGCGCTGGAGCACGGCGAGGGCGTCCTGCAGCCGCGCGCGGTCGGCCTCCGCGCGCTTGCGCGCCTCCTCGGCGGCCTTACGGCCGCGCAGAAGCTCCTCCTCGTAGGCGCGCCGGTCCCGGGCGTCGAAGACGGTGGTCCGGATCAGCAGCGGCTCGCCGGTGCTGCCGTGCTTGACCACCGCGGAGACCAGGACGGGCATCCGGCTGCCGTCGGCCCGCTTGAGGTCGAGCGCGATGCCGTTGATCTCCCCCTGCATGCGCAGCGACGGGGCGAAATGCGTCTCGTGGTACAGCTTGCCGCCCACCGTCAGCAGGTCCGTGAACCGCATCCGGCCCACCACGGCGTCCGGCGCGAGCCCGAGCCAGGTCAGCAACGTGGTGTTGATCTTCGCGATAGTGCCGTCCATCAGCGTGGACAGATATCCGCACGGCGCGCTCTCGTAGAGCTCCTCGGCGCTGTCCTCCAGCAGCGAGGCGAAGACGGCCTGCTGGGTTCTCTCCTCGCCGGCTCCGTGCGGTTCGGACTCCTGCCCGGTGCGGCACATCATCGCAGCTCCGCCAGGAAGCCGGTGATCGCCGCGTTGGTGGTCTCCGGCGCGGACAGGTGCGGGCAGTGCCCGGTCGCGTCGAGGGTGACCAGCGTGGAACCGGGAATCGCCCGGTGCACGAAGGCGCCCACCTCACGGGGCGCGATGACGTCCTGCAGGCACTCCAGCACCAGCGTCGGCACCCGCACCGTCTTCAGGTCGTCCCGGGAGTCCGACAGGAACGTGGTCCGGGCGAAGATGCGCGCCATGTCCGGATCCGTGGCGCAGAAACTCCTCGTCAGCTCCTCGCCCAGCTCCGGGCGCTCGCCGTTGCCCATGATCACCGGCGCCATCGCCGCCGACCAGCCCAGATAGTTCGACTCCAGCGACTCCAGGAGCTCGTCGATGTCCTCGGCGCTGAACCCGCCCCGGTAACCGTCGTCGTCGATGTACCGCGGTGAGGGGGCGACCATCACCAGCGACCCGATGCGCTCCGGCGCCATGTCGGCGGCCAGCACACCGACCATCGCGCTGACCGAGTGCCCCACGAAGGCCGCGTCGCGCAGATCGAGGGCCTCGCACACCTCCACCACGTCCCGGGCGTAGCCGCTCAGCGAGGCGTAGCGGTCCTCGGTGAACGCGGACAGGTCGGAGCCGCCCGAGCCGACGTAGTCGAACAGCACCACCCGGTAGTCCTCGGCGAGCGCCGGCACCGTCAGACGCCACATGTTCTGGTCGCAGCCGAAGCCGTGCGCCAGCACCACCACGGGCCCCTCGGGGTTGCCGGTGATCGTGACGTTGTTCCTGCGCCGAATATCCATACGAGCCATCCTCGCAGGTCGCACCGACAACCGGGGCCACCCCCTCCGGTCCGCGTCCTTCCCCCGGACCGACCGCGTTGTCAGTGCGGTCCGTTACCTTCGGGGTCATGTCGATCACCGCGCATCTGCGCCACTCGGTTCCCCTGCCGGGAGGGCGCGCACTGGTCAACGGCCTCGCCTACGAGGGCCGTGGGGGCGGGCAGCGCCGCGCCCTCCTCGTGCACGGGCACGAGCTGGAGGTGCACGACGTCCACGAGGTCCTCGCGGGCGAGCGGGCGCCGACCGCCGTGTTCCCCCTGCCGTGGCCCGCCTGGGACCGCGGCGTCCACTCGGTGAGCCCCGACGGCTCGTTCGCGGTGTTCTCGGGCCAGCGCGCGATACGGGCCGTGGACCGCCGTGGGAACACGCTGCGGGAGTACCGGCACGGCTGCTGGGGGCCCGAGATCGGCCACCCGCACTCGGGCGACGAGCAGGAGGTGTGCCGCGGTTCGGAACACGGGTCGTGCCGGGTCTCCGACGACGGCCGGCTCGTCTGGGCGCACGTCGTCGGCGCGGAAGCGGACACCGGGGGGACCGAGCGCTGGGTCGTCCTGGACGCCGGGGACGGTCGGGAGCTGGCCCGTCTGCCGTTGGACAGCGTGGCCGCCGGTTCCCACCACCTCTCCCACCCCGACGGCGTCCACATGGGCCTGTGCGTCGGGGAGGGCCAGGACGGCGTCCGGCTGCACTGGGCCCGCTGGGACGGCGGGAAGCTGACGGCCTGGGACGCCGGGGCGTCGGCCGACCGCATCCTGGCGGACGTCCACCCCGGGCACCCGGGCTTCCTGTCGGTCGAGCACTACGGCTCGGACCTGCGCCTGCACGCCCTGGACGGCGCTGTCCTCGCCACCGTGGAGCCCGAGCAGGCCGACGAGGAACCGCTCGACTGGGACCACGGCTGCGGCTTCGTCGACGCCGACACCGTCATCGCCTCGACGGCCGACCCCGACGACGACCCGGAGGCCGGCGCCCACTGGCTGCTCGACGCCCGCACCCTGGAGATACGCGGGCAGGTCGGCTACCCCGCGAGACCCGCCGGCGGCCAGGTGCGCCCGCTCGGCGACGGCACCTGGCTCACCTACGACGAGGAGAGTGAGACCCTGCACCGCTGGAGCCTGTCGGCGCCCTGAGCGAGGTCACGCTCGCCGACCGGCGCCCAGCACGACCACGATGGTCTTCCCGCCGGCCGTCGGTGTGACCGTGACCTGCCGGCTGAGCCGCTGGATGAGGGGCCAGCCGAAACCGCCCGGGGCGGCGGGATCGCTGCGGGGCACGATGTGCGGGAGCGCGGGCGAGACGTCGGTGACGCTGACGGTGAGGACGTCGCCGTCGAGGCGGGCGTCGAAGCCGGCCAGGCCACCGCCGTGCCGTACGGCGTTGGTGACCAGTTCGGTGACGACCAGGAGGGCGTCGTCGACGACGGTCCGGGGCGGGGGAGCGGCGCCGCTGTCCAGGAGCAGGCGTACCCGGGCCCGGGCGGTCGCCGCGGTGAACGGCTGCCGCAGCCGGCCGGCGGCGGGATCCATGGTGGTCACTGCTTCCTCACCCTCCCTCTGCGGCGCGTGCCCGGTCACGACGTACGGGACGGGCCGCCGCCGTGGGCGCGCACCAGTTCCACCGCGTCCGCGAGGGAGGCGGCGAGGGTGAACGCGCGGGCGGTGTCGGTCAGCTCCAGCAGACGCAGTACCAGCGGGCTCACTTCGGCGAGGACGAACGGCAGCCCGGCTCGCTCGTGGTGCTGCTGGGCGGTGAGGAGCGAGTGGAGCAGGGAGGAGTCGGCGAAGGTGACCTTGGAGAGGTCGACCACCGTGGCGACGGCCCGTCTCCCGGAGGGCGCCGGTCTCTCCCGGGGAACGGCGAGACTTCGGGCCACCGTGTCGGCCTCGTCCGCGTCGAACTCACCGCTGACGCGGATGATCCGCACCTGGTCGATCATGTCCACGGTGATCTCGGCTTCGTCGTCCATCCGCGCATTCTCACAGGACGCCGGGCTGGTGAGGAAGCCGGGGCACGGGCTGTCGCCCGATCACACGAACAGGCCGGCGCACGTCGGCCCGGGGCCCGGGCCGGACGCGGCCGGCGCCGGCCGCTCCGTCACGACCCGTGCGGCGCCCGGGGCGGCCGTGCGGAATCGGTCCGCTCCGGTTCGTCAGGGCTCGCGTCGCCCGCGCTCTCGCCCACGTCGTTGAAGACATGGTCGGTGCCGGTGATCTCCAGGAGGCGTTCGAGGTGTGCGGGACGGTCGTCCAGGCGGAGTCGGGCGCCGGCCGCGACCGCCTCACGCTGCACCATGAGCAGGGCGGCCAGGCCGAGCGAGTCGCACAGCGTCATCGCGGCGCAGTCCAGACGCAGCTGACGGGGCGGCGGGTCGGCCCGCAGACAGGCGCGGGCCGCCTCGGTGAGATCGTCCGCGCTGTCCCAGTCCAGATCGCCGGTGATGCGGATGCGGGCATCGCCGACGTCGTCCACGGCGGTGGACAGTTCGAAGGTGTCGTCAGGTGTCGTGGTCATACGTCGTCGTCGGGTCCGGGGGCAGGGGGACGGATGCCGCGCAGCCGCAGGGCGGCGCGGCCCAGGGAGAGGAAGTCGAGGGCTCGGGGGAAGTCCTTCAACTCCTCCTGGAGGAGGGCGAGGCCGGGGTCGAGAACCTGGGCGGGCACGCGCCGGGCCTCCAGGACGCCGCCCGTCCAGTCCAGGAAGCCGGTGAACAGCGCGCTGTCGTCGGTGTAGAGGGCGCAGGCGAGGAAGTCGACGATGTGCGCGATGTCCTCGGCGGTGCGTTCGCGCTGGGCGTCGGTGTAGGCACGCACCGCGGGCAGCCGTTCCTCCAGCCCGGCCAGCGTGCCGCGCACCAGCTGCCGTTTGCCGCGCGCCACGAGGGTGTACTCCTGGTCGCTCAGGTGCGGCAGGTCCTCGACGGTCTGCCGGACGGCGCCGGGCGAGGGCCGGGTCAGCCCGCGGGCGAGCAGGCCGGCGGCGGCGCGGGCGTCGGGAGCCCAGGCGTCCGCGCCCAGCAGCCGGGCGTAGCGGCCGTCGGCGCCGAACGCGGCGCCCCCGGCGAGCACCGGGATGCCGACCGCCTGCACGGCGGTGATCGCGGTGTGCGCCGCGGGGAGGCGGGTGGGGATGGAGGACGACAAAGCCACGACGGCGGGCGCGGTCCGGTGCAGATGGGCCATCAGGT
Organism: Streptomyces sp. NPDC101166; assembly: GCF_044768125.1. Classification (NCBI taxonomy): domain Bacteria; kingdom Bacillati; phylum Actinomycetota; class Actinomycetes; order Kitasatosporales; family Streptomycetaceae; genus Streptomyces; species Streptomyces sp. NPDC101166. The sequence continues at coordinate 11,428 of NZ_JBIWPF010000029.1, read as the reverse complement.
GCCGGGTGGGCACCTGGGCGCCGAGGAAGTCCACCCGGTGGCCGCGGTGGCGCAGGACCTCGGCCAGCAGCCGGGCCGGCAGCGCGTGCCACTCGCCGTCCACGCACGCCACGCTTATGGTCGCGGCCGTCTCGGAAGCCGGCGCCGCCGGGGTGCGGTGGGCCATGGCGGCGATGATCCGCTCGTGGATCGCCGTGGCGGCGTGCTCCTGAGCGACGGTGAACCGGTCGGCCGCCCACTCGGCGCCCACCTTGTGCTGCACGACGGCGATGACGTCCAGCAGGACGTCCTCGGCGTCGGCGCCCTCGTCCAGGGCGGCGAACACGGTCCGGCCGGCGGCGTACTCGTCCCGCTCGCACACCGCCCGCCACAGCTCCGCACGGGCCCGCGCGAGCAGCGCGCTCCCGTCCCTGACCGCGGTGGTGTCCGTCATGCCGTGTACCTGCCCGGGGTGTGACCGTCCACCGCCGTCAGATGCGTGGTGCGGGGCGCGGTGATCGCCAGGACCGCTATGTCGTCGTGCCGGTTGTCGCCGATCCATTCGGCGGTGAGCATCTGGATCCGCTCGACGACCGCTTCGGCGGGCATACCGGCGCATTCGGCGAGCGCGGCCCTCAGCCTCGCGTCACCGAACAGCACATCGCCCAGCGGACCGCCCCGCGCCTCGGTGACGCCGTCGGTGAACAGCAGACACGTCTCTCCCGGCTGCAGATCGACGTCGACGGTGTGCGCCCTGACGTCCGCCAGGGCGCCGATCAGCGTGCCCGAGGTCGCCGCCTCCCGGACCGTGCCGTCGTGGCGCACGACCAGCGGCGCGGGGTGGCCGGCGCTGGTCAGCCTGAGATGCGTGACGCCTCCGCGCCGCCGGACCGACGCCAGCACCAGGGTGGCGAAGCGGGTGTGGTGGCTGCTGAGCAGCGCGCCGTTGAGCAGACGCAGCAGGTGCTGGTGATCGTCGGCCAGCGGCAGCAGCGCCTGCAGCGTGCTGCGGATCTTCCCCGTCAGCACGGCGGCCTGCAGCCCCTTGCCGCACACGTCGCCCAGGACCGCCAGCGTCTCCTCACCGGGGCCGGCGCCCGGATGGACGTCGTAGAAGTCCCCGCCGACGCGATCGGCGTCCTGCGAGGCCCGGTAGCCCGCGGCGAACTCCACGCCGTGCACCTGCTGGAGCGTCGGCGGGAGCAGCTCGGCCATGAGCGTCGCCGTGATGCCGCTCTGCTCCATGTACAGACGGGCCGCGGACAGCGCGGCGCCCGCGCGGGCGGCGAACACCCGCGCGAAGACCTCCTCGGAGGCGTCGAAGGCGGCGTGGTCGTCGCGCCGCAGCAGGATCATCGCTCCAGCCGGGACCCCGTGCCCGGGCAGCGGAGTGACCACCACCGACCCCACGGGCCCCTCGAAGCCGTCCGGCGTCGCCCAGTGCGGCAGCGAGGCCGGGTCGATCCACCGCGACGGCACCGGCGGGAAACCCTGCAACGCCTCGGCCAGCCCGGGGACGGCCGCCGGATCGATCCTCGCCGACAGGTGCGTGACCTCGCCGTCGACGCAGGTCGCCACCGGGTGGCGTTTGCCGGAGGCGGGCGCGATCAGGACGGCGGCGTCGGCCAGGTACTCGGCCGCCAGCTCCACCGCCACTTTCATGCACCGATCGACGTTCAGCGAGGCCAGCAGCCGACTGGACGCCTCGGCCAGGAAACGCGTGCGCTCCTGCTCGCTGCGCAGCGCCGCCTCGGCGAGCGACCGGTCGGTGTCGTCGACGAGCCACCACACCACCTGCCCGTCCGACCCGGGCGTCGCGTGCGCCTCGAACGTCCAGGGACCGTGCCGGCCGCGCACGGTGCTCACCGCGTCCCCGCCGCCGGCCACGGCGCTCCGGTGCCCCTGCGCGAGCCACTCGGGCGCGACCTGCGCGAGCCGCGCCCCGGGAGCCGCCTCAGGGAAGAGCCGGGCAGCCTGTTCGTTGGCCTCCACGACGACGCCCTGCGCGTCGGCGACCAACGCGGGATAGGGCGCCCGCATCCACGAAGCGCCCAGGGAGGACAACAGGCCCTGCGCCGTGCGCGAGGAGCCATCCACACTCGTCATGATCCTCAGCCCCGCACTCGGCGGGGCCGGTCACCTTCCCACTGGAGGAATGCCCCACCTTCTCGCACAACGGACCGGCACATCAACCGACCCCCGGGTTCTTCACGGTTCGGTCACACACGGGGAGCGGCGAGGGCGCGGCGGCCGGGAGGGGGGCCGGCGCCGGTTCCACCGGCAGTGGCCCCCTCCCTCTCAACGGTGTCAGTCCTCGCCGAGGAGTTTCCTCATCTCGGCGATCTCCGCGCTCTGCCCGGTGACGATGTCGTCGGCCATGGCCCTGGCAGGCCCGTAGGCGCCCTTCTCCTTCTGGGCGGCGGCCATCTGGACGGCGCCCTCGTGGTGCTCGATCATCAGGGTCAGGAACATGGTGTCGAAGGCCGCGCCGGACGCCTTCTCCAGCCGGTCCATGTCCTTGCCGTCCATCATCCCGGGCATGTCATGGGCCCCGGACGTCCCGGCCTGCCCTGAGTGGTCCATGCCCGGCATCGAGCCGGCTTCGCTGGGCGCCTGTCCCCAGGACCTGAGCCAGCCGGTCATGGTCTTGATCTCCGGGTCCTGAGCCTCCTCCACCCGGGCGGCGAGATCCTTGACCTGGGCTGAGGAGGCCCGGCCGGCGGCCAGGGCCGCCATCTCCAGGGCCTGCCGGTGGTGCGGGATCATGCCCTGCGCGAAGGCCACGTCCTGGTCGTTGTGCGTGCCGGACGCGGCGTCGGCACCCGCCGGGGACGAGGACGTCGCTGACGGCGTCGACGACGAGGACGCGGAGCTGTGACCGCCGCCGTGCCCGCTGCCGCCGCCCGCGCCGTCGCTCCCGCAGGCGGCGAGAACGAGAGCGGCGGTGGCGGACGCGGCCGCGACGGCGGCCCGACGGGTGAGGGTGGTACGGGTGTTGCGCATGCTGCGACTCCTGCTGTGCTGATGTGCTTCAGGTGTGATCAGGACGTTCCGACGGGCGCCGCGTCGCAGAGCTGTGGACGTGGCGCCGTGCGGTGTCTAGATCCGCAGGAGTTGGAGTTCCGCCAGGGACGGGGGCGCGCGGGCGCCGTCCGGGGGTGAAGTCGCGTACGAGCAAGGCGTGCTGACGCGTACGGGCACGGCCGCCGGGTCGGGCACGAGGCCCGGCAGGACCGGCCCGCCGCTCACCGCCCCCGACGCGCAGGTGGGGTCGGCGTGTTGGGCGTGCCCCGTGCCGCAGTCCCCGGGGCAGCCGTCGTGACCGCCGCTGACGACCGTCATCTCACGCTGGTGCGCGGTGTGTTCGTGGAGCCCGCCGCCGGGGGCCAGCGCGTGCATGCCCAACAGCCCCGCCAGCAGCCCGAGCACGAGCAACGCCCGCCACCGCCCGAGGGGCGGTCGCGGGCTGCGCTGCGGCGCGCGGGCTGTCATGGCGCTCATCGTAATCACGTCGGCTGGGCATTTCTGACGGCGGGCGGGATTCGACGCCGTGCGGCCCTCCGCGGGCGCGCCGCGGGCACGTTCGACCGGGTGCTTGTCAGTGGTGGGCGTGGACGACTGCGTGGCCCTTGCCGCGGCCGATCATCCACTTGTTGACGGGCGTGGTGACCAGGAACGCGATGACGAAGCCGCCCAGCAGCGCCGACCAGAAGAGACCGTCGGAGAGCTGGGCGTCCATCGCGCCCGGGGTGAAGGCCACGATGGCGTTGTCGACCAGTTCCATGACGGCGATGGAAACGGTGTCGGCGGCCAGTGCCACCTTGATCGCCGACCTGAGGTCGAGGCCGGCCCGCCGGACCGCGAACAACGTGAGCGAGTAGCCGAACACGAACGCGAGCGCGATCGCGAGGATCATCGTCGGCACGTTGCCCCACAGCAGGGCCGTGCCGACGGCCATCCCGAGGATCTCCCCGATGGCGCACCCGACCAGGCAGTGCAACGTCGCCTTGGCCGCCGTGCTCCAGGAGGCGGCGGTCGTCGTCGCGTGGCCGCCGTGTAGGACGGCGCCATGGTCGCTGTGGTCGTACGCGGTGCCGGTGTGGTGATCTCTGTGATTCATGGCCTCTCCCGTTCCCATCCATCGTGCGTGGCTCGAACCCGTTCTTCCACACACGGGAACGGTATACCCCCGGGGGGTATTCCCCACTCCCGGAACTCGGGTCATGGGTCAGCCGATGATCGGCGCCACCGGCGGGGGAGTGCCGCACAGGGTGTGCACCGCCGTGCGGGTCGCCCGTTCCACTGCCGCGATGCCGTGGGACATGGTCGGGCTGCCGTGGGAGAGGACGGCGACGTAGAACGTGCTTCCGTGGGCCTTGACCCGGCCCATGCTGTTGATGGCCCAGCGTCGGGACTGGGAGCGCTGCAGCCAGCCGTTCTTGAGCTGCCAGTGGCTGCCTTCCGCGGACACCCCCCAGGCCTGGTCGGCATCGATCCGCCCCATGAAGGTCTGGATCAGACGGCGTGAGGCTCCGCTGAGCGGTGAGCGGTCCTCGAACACGGCTTTCAGCAGGGCGAGTTGATCGGCCGCGGTGGTCCGCGTCAGACCCCAGTGCCCTTCGGGACCCGGTCGGGTGGAGGTCAGCCCCAGGGTCTTGTTCGCCTCGGCGAGTCCCTCGGCGCCGCCGATGCGCCGCCACAGGGCGTCCGCCGAGTCGTTGTCGCTGCTCTGGATCATCGCGGCCGCGGTGGACGTCTCCCACTCGGTGAGCGACCGCCCCTCGCGTTGGGCGAGCAGCAGCAGGGCCGCCAGGATGTCCACCTTCGCCACGCTCGCCGTGATGTGGGTCTGCGGGCCGTACACCGCCCGCCGGCCGGTGCTGGGCTCCAGTACCGCGACCGACACCTGGGTGCCGCCGCGCCCCCGCACCGGTTCGAGCGACCGGGCGAGCACGGTGTTCGCGTCCCTCGGGTTCGGCCGTCGCCGGCCGGGCCCGGCGGGGCCGTGTCTGCCGGGCGAGGCCGAGGCCGACGGCTTGCCCTGGGCCGACCGCGCGGGCGTCCGCTCCTGCGGCGAGGTGCCGGCGGCCCGGTCACCGCCCCCGCCCCCACCGCCACCGCCGGCGAAGCAGCCCGTGAGTATCACTCCGGCCGCCGAGCAGGCCAGCGCCAGGCGTATCCGTCCGCCGCGCGGACGGGCGCCGCCGTTGCCGCCCGCAGTGGGCGGTACGGAGCCGTACCCCGTTCCGCGAGACGGGCAGGCGACTGGACGCGGATTCATCGGGAACCTCGATCGCATGAGGGGGCGGAAGCCGGAGGGGGTGAGCATGCCGACAGTCTTCGCCGGGGTGAGGCGCGCCGCATCCCGGAAGGGATTCCCCCGAAAGGCGCAACAGGTCTGCGACCGAATTGACCTGACGCCCCCTCGGAAACCGTGTGTGGCACCCGTGTTCCCCGCCCGGGCCCTCCTGCCCGCACCACCCCTCGGCGCTCGGCCGACTCTGCCGGTCGTGGACGCCGACACCCGTCCGCGCCACCCTTGCCGGTGAGCGCCCAGCGGCGTTTGGGGGAGTCGGACGGCGTGGCGACGCGCGAGGACCGACTCGATGCGCTCGGCGCGGCACAACGACCCGTCACTGAGCGGGAAAGCAGTGAATGAGGCTCCTCCTGCCCGGAATCGGGCAGAAAAATGGATGTCAGGCGGCTTCATCCGTACGGTGAGCAACCATGATCGCCACGAACGCCTCGTGGACCTCAGCGCCCGGCCACCGACGGAAGGACACACGCATGCGCCCGCTCCCCACCGACGCGGAGGCCGTCGTCTTCGACTGCGACGGCCTGCTGGTCGACACCGAGGCCTGCTGGACCGTAGCCGAGACGGCTCTCTTCGCCGCGCACGGCCACCCCTTCGGCCCGGAGCAGAAGGCGATGGTCCTCGGCCGCACCGTGGAAGGGGCGGCCGAGGTGATGGCCGACTTCTTCGGACGGCCCGGCGCCGGCCCCGAACTCGCCGCCGAACTCCTCGAGCGGGTCCGCGCGGAACTCGCCCGGGGCGCGGCCGCGCTGCCCGGCGCGGTGGAGCTGGTGCGTGCCTGCCGGGCCGCCGTGCCCGTCGCGGTCGCGAGCAACAGCCCCCGGGACCTGCTGGACCGGGCGCTGGAATCCGCGGGTCTCGCCGGCTGCTTCACCCACTCCTTCGCCGCCGACGAGGTGCCCCGCCCCAAACCCGCGGCGGACCTCTACCTGACGGCGTGCGAGGCGCTCGGCGCGCGGCCACAGCGGTCCGTCGCCTTCGAGGACTCGGCGACGGGCGTCTCCGCGGCCCGGGCGGCCGGCCTCTACGTCGCGGTCGTGCCGTCCCTCCCGCACCCCGTCCTCGACCACGACTGGTCCGCCCCCACCCTCGCCGACCCGGCCCTGCAAGCCTGGGCTCGCACCCTGGGCACACATTCCCCCACCCGCCCGACACCGTCCGACCGCTGACCGCCACGGCGTCTTCGCGAGGGTGTCGCCGGCTCTCCCCGTGCGGCCGCCGCGCGGGCCCTCGGCGCCGACGTCCCACTGTCAACTCGCCGCACCACTCCACCGGATGACCCTGTCGACACATGCCCCATCACCCGCCCGGGTGAATCACGGGCCCAGTCCCGCGGCCCACCACATAACCGGGGTGCGCGAGGGGAGAACACCGGCATGCGATGCAGAACCTCTTGACGGAGGGAGGCTGCGAATGAGCGCAGTCGTCTTCACAGCTGATTTCGCCTCCGAGCGCCAATGGGTCGCCGGACGCTCCTGGGCCTATCCGGACGGCGGTCCCACCAATCGGGGCGACAACAAACTCGACCATCTGACCGCGGACCCGTCGTACTCGCGCACCGGCACGTTCAGAGCCACGCGCAGACCCGACGGCCTGTGGGACACGGGCCTGCTGACCACCGAGGGAAGCGCCGAGGGGTTCATGGTCCGCACCGGGGACCGACTCGACGCCCGGGTGCGTCTGCCCGCCGAAGTGGGCGCCTGGCCGGCGATCTGGACCTGGCGGGACGGCGACAACGAGGTGGACGTCTTCGAGTACCACCCCGACAACCCCGACCTGCTGGAACTGACCAACCACGTACGGCTCGCGAACCGCTACCTTCGCGACCGGACCGTCCGCCCCGGCGGCATCGTCGACCTCAGCGTGACCTTCGGCCGGCGCAGCGTCGTCTGGTCGCTGAACGGCAAGCAGGTCTTCGCCGACGGGCAGGGCGTCGGCCGCGAGTGGCGCGCCTACCTCATCGTCAACCTCTCGGTGTGCGCAGGCCGTTACCACCCGGCCCCGAGCCCCGCCACCACGAAGATGTCGTACGAGGTGAGGAGCCTCGTGGTGTACCGCACCCTCGACCGGTACTCCATCCCTCACGACGCCGACGCCGACGCCGCGAGTTCAGAGGTCTCACAGGGCGAAGCCTGACCCACCCGCTCTCAGGCGGACGCCGCTGACGACACCGCCGCCACGACACCGCGCCAGGGGTAGCCGGCGGGCGCGCACCCTCGTCCCGCTAGGATCCCGGCCATGCCGCTGACCGTGCAGGACGTGGACCGGTTCGAGAGCGCGAGGCCCCGTCTGGAGGCCATCGCCTACCGCCTTCTCGGCTCCGCCGGCGAGGCCGAGGACGCAGTGCAGGAGACGTACCTGCGCTGGCAGTCCGCCGATGTCGAACGGGTCGAGGTCCCCGAGGCCTGGCTGACGAAGGTGCTCACCAACCTGTGCCTCAACCAGCTCGCCTCGGCCCGCGTGCGGCGCGAGACCTATGTGGGCCGGTGGCTCCCCGAACCGCTGCTCGACGGCGACCCGATGCTCGGCCCTGCCGCCACCGCCGAGCAGCGCGAGTCGGTCTCGTACGCGGTCCTCACCCTCATGGAACGGCTCACCCCGAACGAGCGCGCGGTGTACGTGCTGCGGGAGGCCTTCGACTACCCGCACCGCGAGATCGCCGAGATCCTCGACCTGAGCGAGGCCGCCAGCCAGCAGATCTTCCACCGCGCCAAGAAGCACATTGCGGAGGGCAAGGCCCGCGCCGAGGTCGACGAGGCCGCCGCCCGCAGAATCGTCGAGGAGTTCCTGGCCGCCGCCACCAGCGGGCGGACCGAGCCGCTCGTACGGCTGCTCACGTCCGACGCGGTCGCGGTCGGCGACGGCGGAGGGAAGGTCCCGGCCCGGACCAAGGGCTTCGAAGGCGCCCTCGCGGTCGCGAAGTTCATGCGCGGCCTGTTCAAGCCCGCACCCGCCAAGCGCGCCCTCCTCGGCGGCGCGGCCGACATGTACATCACGACGGCCAACGGCGGCCCCGCCGTCGTGGCGGTCGTCGAGGGCAGGGTCGTCGGCGTCATGTGCATGGAGATCACCGCCGAGGGCATCGTGGCATTCCGCAGCCAGGCCAATCCCGACAAGCTCGCGCGCGCGAGCGAGGTGTGGGCCGCCGCCGATCACGGGGACCCCCTGTTCCGCATGTTCTGACCGCTTGTTCCGACGCGGTGCGGGACCCCGCCACCATGTGACGTGCTTCACACCTGCTTCCTGTCAGGAATCCGGGGGCTGCCCGGTTCAAGAGGCGAAACCGCGCAAGACCACAGGCGGACCGCGCAGACAGGAGCACGCACATGCAGCACCGCATCATCGTCCTCGGCGCCGGCTACACCGGAGCGATCGCGGCCGGCCGTCTCGCCAAGCGGCTGCACCGGGACGACGTCCACATCACCCTCGTCAACGCCGAGCCCGACTTCGTCGAGCGGGTGCGCATGCACCAGCTCGCGGTCGGCCAGGAGCTGAAGCCCCGGCCCTTCACCGAGATGTTCGCGGGCACCGGCGTCGAGCTGAGGCTCGCGCGGGTCACCGGCGTCGACGTCGACCGCAAGGCCGTCGCCGTCGCCGACGCGGACGGCGCCGCCGGCGAACTGGACTACGACACCCTCGTGTACGCCCTCGGCAGCAGTTGGGACGACCTCGGCGTCCCCGGCGCCGCCGAGCACGCCCACGGCGTCGCCGGCCGGGCCGACGCGCTGCGGCTGCGGGACCGTCTGGCCGCCCTGGACGCCGGAGCGCCGGTGGTCGTCGTCGGCGGCGGCCTGACCGGCGTGGAGGCCGCGACCGAGATCGCCGAGGCCCGCCCGGACCTCGACGTCGTCCTCGCCGCCCGCGGCGGCCTCGGCGACTGGCTCTCGGCCAAGGCCCGCGGGCATCTGCGCAAGGTCTTCGGCAAGCTCGGCATCACCGTGCACGAGCACACCACCGTGACCGCCGTCGAGGCCGACCATGTCGTCACCGCCGACGGCGAGGTAGTCCCCGCCGCGGTCACCGTGTGGACCACCGGCTTCGCGGCCCACCCGATCGCGCGGGCCACCGCCCTGGAGGTCACCGACGCGGGCCGGATCGTGGTCGACGGCACCATGCGCTCCGTCTCGCACCCGGACGTGTACGCCGTCGGTGACGCGGCGTGGGCACTGGGCGCCGGCGGAAAGCCGCTGCGCATGTCGTGCGCCTCGGGCGTCCCCGCCGCCTGGCAGGCCGCCGACGCCATCGCGGCGCGCCTGACCGGCGCGAAGGTCCCGGACGCGTCGGTCCGCTACTTCAACCAGTGTGTCTCGCTGGGCCGCAAGGAAGGCCTCATCCAGTACGTCACCGCCGACGACCGCGCCCTCGACGCGGCCCTCACCGGCAGGCTCGCCGCCCTCTACAAGGAACTGGTGTGCAAGGGCGCGGCCTGGGGCGTGGCCAACCCGACCCTCGGGCTGCCGGCCCGCCGCCGCCGTGTCGTCGCACGGCAGACGGCGGGCCGGACCGACACTGCGGCGAGCGCGTCCGTCTGATCTCCGGGCCGCCCGGCCGGCGAGGCCCTTGGCCGCACGGCGCTCGCAGGGGTGCGGCGCGTCTCCCGGCTCAGATGACGGGGGCGTCGGTCCGCGCGTAGATCAGGCCGTTGCTGGTGCCGGCCGGGGTGACGACCGTGACGGTGACCGGTCCGGACGGCCCCGCCGGGGCCACGGCGGTGATCTGGGTCGGCGAGACCACCGTGAAGGAGACGGGCGTGACGCCGAAACGCACGCTGGTGGTCGTCGTGAGGTTGGCGCCGGTCAGGGTGATGACGGCCCCGGCGTGCGTCGGCCCCTGCGTCGGGACCAGAGAGCTCAGGGTGGGCGCCGCGAGATAGCTGTAGACAAGGGAGTTGCTGGTGCCGCCGGGGGTCGTCACGGTGACTGCGGCGGTGCCGGCCGCGTGGGCGGGGGTGACCGCGGTGATCTGTGTGCTGCTGTCGACGGTGTACGAGGTGGCGGCGACGCCGTCGAACTTCACCGCCGTCGCTCCGAGCAGATCGCTGCCGGTCAACGTGACCGTGGTGCCCCCCGTCGTCGGTCCGGCGCCGGGATTGACCGCGGTCAGGGAGGGCGTCGCGGCGAAGAAGAAGTACGCGCTGGGATTGTCCGGGTTGCTGGTGCCGCCGGGGGTCGTCACGGTGACCGCGGCGGCGCCCGCCACATGGGCGGGGGTGACCGCGGTGATCTGCGTACTGCTGTTGACGGTGAACGAGGTGGCGGCGACGTCGTCGAAGCGCACCTCAGTCGCACCGGTGAGGTTCGTGCCCGTCAGCGTCACCGTCGTGCCGCCGGAGGCCGGGCCCTGACCGGGCGACAGGCCGGTGACGGACGGCGCGGCGGCGAGGTAGGTGAAGGTGAGGGCGTTGCTGGTGCCGCTCGGTGTCGTCACGGTGACCGCGGCGGCGCCGGCCGCGTGGGCAGGGGTGACCGCGGTGATCTGTGTGCTGCTGTTGACGGTGTACGAGGTGGCGGCGACGCCGTCGAACTTGACCGCCGTCGCGCCGGTGAGGTTCGTGCCCGTCAGCGTCACCGTCGTGCCGCCGGCCGGTAGTCCCTGGCCGGGCGAGATGCCGGACAGGGAGGGAGCCGGGGTCGCCGTATAGGTGAAGGGCACCTGCTGCGCGCTGGTGCCCTGGTTCGTGGTGACCGTCACGACGACGCTGCCGGAGCCCGACGGGGCGACCGCGGTGATCTGCGTGCTGCTGTTGACGGTGAAGGAGGTCGCGAGCTTCGTGCCGAAGCGGACGGCGGTGGCGCCGGTGAACCCGGTGCCGGTCACGGTGACGGTGGTGCCGCCGGCGGCCGGCCCCTGGTTGGGGCTGACCGAAGAGACCACAGGGGCAGCCATGGTGATGTACTCCTTGAGGCAGGTGAACGGGGGAGAGCAGTCACGGACGACGGGCCGGCTCGGGGTGCGGCCGCGTCGGGGGCCCGCCCGGGCGGAGGGGGACTGCCGCCCGGACGGGGGTTCACCGCCTCCCCGGGGTGGGAGGCTGACGAGCGGTCAGATGCCGGGGCCGGCGACGTAGGTGAAGGCGTCGGTGGCGGTGTCGGAGCCGGCGGGGTTGGTGACGACGACGTCGACTGCTCCGGCGGT
>NZ_JBIWPF010000028.1:0-73155 GCF_044768125.1 Streptomyces sp. NPDC101166 | reverse complement strand
CCTCGTACTGGGCGTACGAGGGCGATCCCGACAACGCGGCGAGCGCGCGTGCCAGGCGTCGCGAGCCAGACGGGACTTTCGAAACACGCCCTAGGCCTGCTGTTTCTTCGCGGTGATGTGCCGCAGGCTCTCCTGCAGTCCGGCGACCTCGCCGAGCCACTGCATCCGCTGGGCTTCCCCGAGGTGCTGGCGGTACTTGTCTCGATCTCCAGCAGCCGGGGCTCCTGGGCCGGATCCAGGCGAGTATGAGGTATCGGACACAGCCGTTTTCGTGCCGTCAAGGGGTTCCATAGGGGCGGTCGCAGGTGCCGAGGGCGCCCTTGCGGAGGCTGAAGTGGCCGCGGAATTCCTGCCACCCGGTGTCGCTGGGCTCGCGGTACTCCTCGCCGGGGCGGTGCGTTCGGCGCTGGTCGACGAACCGCCTTCGGCCATCGCCTGAGTGCTGTAGCTGATGAACACTCCGGATCCTTCCCCGGTCGGTCTCTCCGACCGATGCCTTGAACCCATGAGAACACCGATAAAAGGCCACCTTCGGTCTGTCCGGGCCGAGTTGGGGCAAACGAGCTCAACTCGAAGCGAACCTGCCTAGGGCCGGCGTTCAACTGATCCATCGAGGCCCTGCGCGTCCGAATGGGGCCCGAACATCGCTCCTCGGATGCGGGCGGTTGACGGCCATCGCGGCGCGAACTGCCAGGTCCTGAGGCGCCAGTTACGAACAACTCAGAAACCGTTCCCCAGCTGCACGTAGTCCCGCACACTCACCGTGCGGCCCGCCGGCAACTGAGTGCCGGGGACGGTGACCAGGGCGCGGACTCCCGTGTCGGCCCAGGCGCACATACCGACTAGCTGGCCCCGGACGGACAACGCCTGGCACTTGCAGAGCACGGGGGTCCCGGCGTCGCTGTCCTCTTTCAGGAGCACGAGCCGCGGTCGTTTCACCACCGTCACGCCCGGGGCGCCGGCCGCCGTCCTCAGCATGTGGTCCCGGGCCCGCCGGGGGTCGTCGATCCGCCCGTAGGCACCGTTCACCGTCAGCCACTGCTTCGGATCACCCGGAGGAGCGGGCAGGTAGATGCCGGAGACCTCCGTGACGTCCTCGTATCCCCGGTCGGGGGCCGTGGCGATGGGCGGTACGTAGGGCGGCCGCACCTTCTCCAAGAGCACCTGCCCATCCCACATGCCGTCCGGAATCCGAAGGACGGGAGGGCCGGACGAGTACCGAGTGTAAGTCTTTGCACCCACCAGCGGACCCCCAACGATGCTCCACACACCCGGCCCCACGCACAGAGCGGCCGCCGTGCACGAAGCCACCCATGCCGTCCGGCGCACACGGGAGGGCTTCAGACACAACACGAGAAGCAGTGCGAGAAGGCCGCAACCGCCGGCCACGCCCAACAGCCCGACCCCGACGGTCTTCCGGCGCGCCTCGCTCGCCTCGGTCTCGCCCTCCTCCTGAGGCACGGGGGCGGTGACGACGAACGTGCCGACGTCGTCCCGCCACTGCCGATCCCCGTCCGGGACCACCGGGGGAAAGAACCGCACTTCGCCCCTGTAGCCGATGAACGCCTTGGTGACGCGGAACGTCAGCGGGGCCAGCCGGTCGCAGCGAACATGGCGACGGCTGTCCTGCGCGTCCCGTACCGTGCGGCAGCCCGCACGCTCATCGAGGCCGGTCGGCGAGGTCTTCCACGGCAGTACATACTCGATCGCCACGCCCGGACCGATGGGTTCCCCCCGCGGCACGTAGGCGCGTGAACCGTCCGGCCGCAGGGTGTAGACCTCGGGCAGAACGGTGAGGGTCCCCCCCACCTCGGTGGCGAGATACCTCTCCTCGACCGCGATCCCGTAGTCGGGGGCGTCGGACACGGACGCGTGCGCGGCAGTGCCCAGCGCGACCTGCAGGGCCGCCGTCGCGCCCATGAGGAAGCCGCCGAGGACACGGGTCAGCGATCCGTCACGGCTTGCCGCCCGGCCGGGCCGGTCGCCTGTCGGGGCGGGAGCGGCGAAAGGGTCCGCTTGTTCTTCGGGATCGGCGGCTACCGCGCCGTCGTGCCGTGCCTCGCGCAACTCCGCCGCCGGCACTACGGCACACCGGGCGAATTCCTCAGCTCGCTGATCGCTCATGGACAGCATGGTGCCGTGCGCTACCGACTCAAAGTAGGCCACCTGCGGCAGGGTCTCCTCGCGTTCCCGGCTCGGGAGTTCAACAGGTACAGACGTAGCGAAGGCCCGGAACCGCGAAGGCCGACTCGTGGTTCTCCCACGTCGCCTTCATCACGCCGGGCGAAGACGTCAGCAACGAGTGGCTCGAGCCCGTCACCGACGAGGTGTACGGCAGGCTGTCGAAGAACGGAGCGAACGCATGACCATCCTGGACGAGACCTACACGCTGGCAGGCGGCGTCGCAATCCCCAAGCTGGGGCTCGGCACCTGGTTCATCGACGACCAGGCGGCCGACGCGGTCCGGGCAGCCGTGGAGGTCGGCTGCCGCAACATCGACACCGCCCAGGCGTACGGCGACGAGCGCGGCGTCGGCGAGGGCGTGCGCACGGCCGCAGTACCCCGCGACGAACTGTTCGTCTCGACCAAACCCGCCGCCGAGATCAAGGACTACGACCAGGCGCTCGCCGCAGTCGACGGCTCCCTGGAGAAGCTGGGCCTGGACCGCATCGACCTGATGCTCATTCACAGCCCTCAGCTGTGGGACGACTTCCGCGGCGGCGACTACGCCGAGGGCAACCGCGCAGCATGGCGCGCGCTCGAAGGGGCGCACCAGGCCGGCAAGATCCGCTCCATCGGGGTGTCCAACTTCCAGCAGCAGGACCTCGAGAACCTTCTCAAGAGCGCGACCGTCGTGCCGCACGTGAACCAGCTGCTCGTGCACGCCGGCAACACGCCCTCCGACCTCCTGGCCTACTGCGAGGACAAGCAGATCCTCGTCGAGGCGTACTCGCCGATCGCGCACGGGGTGATCCTGGAGAACGCCGAGGTCAAGGCGATGGCGGAGAAGTATCGAGAAGGTCGACCACGTGGTGAGCGGGCCACCGTCCGAACGGTACGTCAGACTGCGCACGGCGGTGGCGGAGCGGCGTTGGTTCCTGAACCAGGCGTTCTGAAGCGGCTGTTGGAAGAGTATGGCGAAGACGATGCCGAAGACGGCCCCGACTGCCCCGTTGACGAGGTCGATTCCGGTCACGGGCCCGCGGCCTATAGCGTGAAGGTGTCCGCGACGCGCTCGTGGCAGCGCAGTGCGGCGACCGCGTTGACCGGGCATGGTCCGCAGTGGCTCCGCGGAACCTCACCGCGTCATCTGGCGCCCCACGGGCTCCGGTTCGGCGTGCAGGCGCGCCGGTGGAGCGTCGAGGCCCGGGCACTGCCGTTCCCGGCATCTCGAAGGGGACCTTCGCCCCCGTCCTGCCCGACGACCTCGAACTCCGCCCGACGCAGCCCACGTTCACTGATCGAGTACGCTCCTCACCTGCGCGGCTGCTCCATGGCGAGCAGGCGCTGAGGCACCAGCTTCGCATCAGGGGCCCGCTCGGCCGGGGCACCGCTCAGCGCTCCGTCCATGTAGCGGAACAGCGCCTCACCGATCGGGTTCGGCAGCGGTTGCCCGTCGTCGCCGAAGCGTTCGTACTTCATCAGGTTGTAGCCGATCGCGACCTGCCGGCGTCCGTCCTCCGTGGACATCGCCCAGGCCCCCGCTCCGAAGACGCCACCGTCGTGGCCCCAGTACCAGCCGCCGCTGGGCATCTTGAGGGTGTACAGGCCAAGGCCGTACCGCATCACCAATTCCTGTCCCGGCTCCGGCTCGTATGCGGGAACCGTCGTCTTCATCTCCCGCAGCTCCGCCGCCCCGAGCAGCTTCCCGCCCAGGAGCAGGCGGTAGAAGTCGTTGAGGTCGTTCGTCGTGGAGACCATCGCACCGGCCGTCCAGGCCCAGGACATGTCGTAGACGCTGTAGTCACGCGCCGGTTCGATGGCGCCGTAGAACGACTCGTACATCTTGGCGTGAGGCCCTGAGATACGGGCGGAGCGCGGGAAGTAGGTGTGCCGCAGTCCGGCTTTGCGGATGACGTTCCTGGTGATGTAGGACTCCGGGTCCTGGCCCGTGACCTTCTTCAGCAGCAGCCCGGCGATGATGTAGTTGGTGTTCGAGTAGGAGTGCGTGCCGCGAGCCGCCCGAGGCTCGGCCGCCAGGCCGAGGCGGACCAGTTCCTCCGGAGCCAGCTTGCGGAACCTGCCCTCGTCCAAGGCCTGTCCCGGGTTCTCGATCAGCTTGGGGAAGACGGGCAGTATGTAGTCGGCGATGCCGCTCGTGTGGTTGAGCAGCATCCGCACTGTCACGTTCCGGCCGCGCTCGCCCGGCACCAGTTCCGGGAGGTAGTCGCCGATCGGTGCGTCCAGGTCGATCCGGCCCTTGGCCACCTGCTGGAGGACGGCCACCGAGGTGAAGGTCTTGGTGATGCTGCCGATCCGGTGTTCGAAGTCGGGGCGGACGGGTCGTCCGGTGTCGATGTCGGCGACGCCCGCCGCCCCCCGCCACCGCTCGGACCCGTCCCTCACCGACGAGAAGGCTCCGTACATCCCCGCCTGGTGCAACGCCTCGAGCGAGGCGCTTAACGCCTTGCGATCCAGGTTGAGCGTGGCGGAGGCGGCGGATGCGGTGGCGGAGGCCGGCGGCGGAGCGGCGGCCTGGGCCGGAAGGGGGCCGACCGCGAGTGACAGCAGGGCCGCCGAGGCGACGGCGGCCAGGCGTACTCTCCGGCGGTCGGTGGAGGAGCTGGGGTGGGCGTTGGGCATCGGCGATCCCGTTTCATGAGGTGTGCAGGACGGATGCCTCCATCCTCGGCGGGCCACATCCGCCGACCGTCCACCCTCGGAACGATCTTGATCACAAGAAGAGATGACATTTGTCAGGTTCCGGCGTCCCTGAGCGCTGTCCGTGGACGGTCGACGTGCTGGGTGGATGCTCGCTTCACATCACCGGTGAGAGGGACGGATGTGCTTCGCCGGCCTGGTCGCGGCGTTGAGGAGATACTCCAGGGGGCCTCGGCGGAAGAAGCGGGACCAGACCGCGGCGAACAGGGTGGCTCCGAGGATGAACATGAGCAGCGGCACCCATGATCGCTGGGTGCTGGTCCCGGCGGGGACGGAGAGCGCGGACTGTGCGAGGAAGTGGCCGACGTAGGCGGTCAGGGACATGGTGCCCACGGCGATGACGGGTTTGGCCAGGCGGCGCAGTCGCGGCAGGTGGTCCATCGCCGCGGTCGCGCCCACGATGACGAGGATCGCGACTCCGACGCTGCCGATGATGTCGAACGTGGTGCCGCTGTGCGGCCCGGCCGCAAGGAGCGACGACGCCGGCATGTCGGGGAACGCCTCGCCGTCCATGGGTAGCGACCCGCTGTCGAGGGGCATCGCCCCGGAGCCGCCGGACGACGGCCCGTCTTCGGCGAGGCTCCTGAGCGCGTCCTTGCCGGCGAGCAGCAAGGACATGCCGTATGCGGTCACGGTGAGGCCGGCGCCGAGCGCGGCCAGGCGCCGCTGGACGGTGCCGGAGGACAGGTCGAGGCGGCCCAGTGCCATGCCCGCGATGACGAACGGCATCCATGTGAGCGCCGGGTAGAAGCCGCTGAGCAGCAGATCGAGCACTCCCACGTCGCTGAGCCGGTGGAGCGGGTCGTAGGCGTTGACGCTCTGTCGGATCGGGTCGGTGACCAGCGAGTTGAGGGCGAAGGCGAGCTGCGGTGCGACGAGGGCGAGCGCGGCCGCGGTGATCGCGAGTGTCCTGGCGCGCAGTCGCACCAGGGGCAGGGCCAGCAGGAAGTAGACCCCGTAGAAGCCGAGGATGATCACTCCCCCGTACTCCATGGCCATCGCGGTGCCCAGCGCCAGCAGGACCACCGCGCGGATCGCGATGCGGGCCTTCGCCTGCCGGCCGGCCAGGCCGGTCTTGGGTTCGAGGCGGCCGGCGAGCAGCATCAGCGAGAACCCGGCGAGGGTGGCGAACAGGACCGACGAGTGACCGTCCGCCAGGTAGCGGACCCAACTGGCGACGCCGGTCGTGGCGGACAGCGGGGGGCCGATGTGCACGACGTACATGCCGAACACCGCCAGCGCGCGGGCCAGATCCACCCCGACGAGGCGTCCCGTCGAGGGACGGGGCGAGGCGGACTCGGACGGAGTTCGGGGCTGCGGAGGCGAGTTCTCCTGCGGAACTGACGTCTCCTGCGGCGGCTGCAACTTTTCCATGCGAGGAATCTCGCCGGTCGTCAGGGGGCGGACCACCCGGCGGACTTCGGTGACCTCCCCGCCGAGCGGCGGGTAACGCCCCGCCGACCGGCGGAGTTCGGTTTGGACCGGCCGGTCGGGTGCGACCGGAGGGTGGTCTTCGTCAACCACTCGACGGGGGTGGACCCGACAGTCGCCGGATGGGCGCCGGGAGACCGGGGCTTCCAGGCTGGAGGCACGACACACCGCGCCGACGCAAGGAGCCCGGGGACGTCCTCGGCGTTTCTGCCCGAGTGCCGGGTCGTGACGCCGCGACACCGCAGAAGAAAGGGACTTCGTGAACACCACATCCGCCCCGACGACGGATGAGACTTCCCTGTCCGCCCGGGAGACGGTCAGGGCGCTGTACTCGTATGTACGGCCGCACCGGTGGGCGGTCGCCCTCGGTCTGCTGTGTGCCCTGGTCGGGGCCGCCGGGGGGCTGCTGCAGCCGTTGGCCACGAAGGCGCTGGTGGACCGGCTCGCGACAGGTGACGCCATCGCCGGGATCCTGATCGCGCTCACCGTCCTGGTGGTGCTGGGCACGGCGGTCGAGGCGTTCGGCGCGTATGTGCTGGAGCGGACGGCGGAGTCAGTGGCCCTGGCCGCCCGACGCACCCTCGTGGGGCGGCTGTTGCGGCTGCGGCTCGCGGAATGGGAGCGGATCCCGCCGGGTGATCTGATGTCCCGGGTCACCTCGGACACCACGCTGCTGCGGGCGGTCAGCACGCAGGCGGTCGTCTCCGCGGCCACGGGCTCGGTGGCGTTCGTCGCGGCGGTCGTGATGATGGCGTTCCTCGACCTCGTGCTGCTGGGTGTGACGCTCGGTGTGGTCGTGCTGGTCGGCGGGGCCGTCGCGCTCGTGATGCCGAGGATCGCCCGCGCCACCCAGCGGTCGCAGGAGGCGGTCGGGGAGATCTCCATCGCGTTGGAGCGGGCCTGCGGGGCGTTTCGCACGGTGAAGGCGTCCGGTGCCGAGGAGTGGGAGGCCGCCCGGGTGGAGGCGGCGGCGCGTCGGGCGTGGCGGCACGGCGTGAAGAGCGCCAAGTGGGAGGCCGTGGCGGGCTCGGCCGACGAACTCGCCGTGCAGCTGGCCTTCTTGGCGGTGCTCGCGGTCGGCGGGGCTCGCGTGGCGTCCGGGGAGATCCCCGTCTCCACCCTCATCGCCTTCCTGCTGTACCTCTTCTATCTGATCGAGCCGGTGTCCAGGCTGGTCGACGCCGTCTCCCAGTACCAGGAGGGGGCGGCCGCGCTCTCCCGGATCGCGCACGTGGAACAGCTGACGACCGAGCCGGCCGCCGGACAGCACAGCGGCCTGCCCAGGCAGGGGGCGTCGGTCTCGGAGCCGGCGTCGGTCCGCTTCGAGGACGTGTCCTTCCGCTACGGTCCCGGTCTGCCGTACGTCCATCAGCAGGTGAGTTTCGAGGTGCCGGGCACCGGGACGACGGCCTTCGTCGGGCCCTCCGGTGCGGGCAAGTCGACGGTCTTCGCGCTCATCGAGCGGTTCCACGAGGCCACCGGCGGCCGGGTCCTGGTCGACGGCAAGGACGTGCGGGACTGGCCCCTGACCGAGCTGCGGTCGGCCATCGGGTACGTGGAGCAGGACGCTCCGGTCCTGGCCGGCACGCTGCGGGAGAACCTGGTCTTCGCCGCGCCCGGCGCGACGGACGACGACATCCGCGACGTCCTGGCCCGCACGAGGCTCGACGCCCTCGTCGAACGTCTGCCCCACGGCCTGGACACCCCCGTCGGACACCGCGGCTCGAAACTGTCGGGCGGCGAGCGGCAGCGCGTCGCCGTCGCCCGCGCCCTGCTGCGGCGGCCCCGGTTGCTGTTGCTGGACGAGGCGACCTCGCAACTCGACGCCGTCAACGAGCTCGCGCTGCGGGACGTCGTCTCGGAGGTGGCCCGAAAGACCACCGTGCTGGTGGTGGCCCATCGCCTCTCGACGGTGACGGGCGCCGACCGGATCGTCGTCATGGACGCCGGCCGGGTCCGGGCGGTGGGCACCCATGAGGAACTGGTGGAACGGGACGGGCTGTACGCGCGGTTGGCGCTCAGCCGGCTGCGGGACTCCGTGCGGTGAAGCGGGACGAGCGTGCAGGCCGGACGGAGCTCGGTCCTGGGCGCCGGCCAGGCGTGAGGGTCGGTCAGTCCACGCTGAGGGGGACCCTCAGGCGCACCCGGTAGCCGCCCTCCGCGGTCCGTCCTGCCTCCAGTGTGCCGTGCAGGATCTCGGCCCGCTCCCGCAGACCGACCAGGCCCTGCCGCGAACCCGGCAGGGGCAGGGAGGGGCGGGTGGGCGCGGTGTTGGTGACGGTCACCCCGATGTCGTCGCCGTCCTGCCACAGCTCGACGCGGGCCGTGGCGCCCGGGGCGTGCTTGCGGACGTTGGTCAACGCCTCCTGGACCGTGCGGTAGAGGGCCCGTTGGGCAGGAGTGCCCACGGCGGACGGAAGCTCACCCGTCAGTCGCGCGTGCGTGCCGCTTGATCCCACCAGGGTGTGCAGGTCGGCCAGAGTGGGCTGCGGGGTCAGCTCTGTCGCTCGGCCGCCGGAGGCGCGCAGCAGCGTGACCATGGTGCGCAGTTCGTCGAGCGTGGTCACGCTCAGCGAACGGATCGTGCGGGCGGCCTCCTTGGCGTCCTCGTCCTTGGCGGCGACCTGAAGGGCACCGGCCCGCACGGCGATCAGACTGACCTGGTGGGAGACCACGTCGTGCATCTCGCGTGCCAGTTGGGCGCGTTCGCGGGCGAGCACGGCCTGGGCGTGCAGAGCCCGTTCGTGCTCCCTGGCCTCCTCGATCTCGACCAGCCGCAGCGCCAAGTCCTTCTGTGCCTGGAGGAGTTGTGCGATGAGAACCGGTGCGGCGGCGGTCGCCAAGCTGTACACCAGGGTGACCAGCGTCATGGTCCGGCCGGCCTCGGTGAGGCCGACCAGGGGCCACGGAGTGCTGTTCGCGACGGCGGTCAGGACGACGCACACCGCGAGGAGCCGGCGGTCGCGGGAGCGTTCGGCCAGCGTGAACAGCGCCGCGAGCGGAGCGACGGCGACGGGCTGCGTCAGCGAGATGGGCAGGGTGAGCAGGAAGACGCCGAGCGGGAACCGGCGCCGGAAGGTCAACGCGGCGAGTCCGACCATGGCCAGCGCGACGCCGAGGCGCGTGTCGTCCAACAAGTTCAACCGCACGTCCACGGCCGCTGCGATCACCAGGACGAGGTCGACGACCGGCGGGGGCACGCGCTTCCACAGCGCGCGGGCGCCGTTCATCGGCCGGCCTGCCACCGCGGGCGCTCGTCGAGCAGTCCGGACCGCTGCGCCAGCAGCGCGGCCTGCACCCGGCTCGTCACCCGAAGCTTCGCCAGGATCGCGCTGACATGGTCCTTGACCGTGCCGGCGCCCAGGTGGACGCGCGCCCCGATGTCGGCGTTCGACAACCCCTCCGCCACCAGGACGAGGACATCGCGCTCCCGGGCGGTGAGGAGGCGGACGCGGGCCGCCTCCTCGTCGACGGCCCCGGAGAGGCCGGGGTGACTGTGCAGCAGGGTCCTCGACGCCTTGGGGGACAGCACCACGCCGCCCGCGGCCAGGGTGCGCACCAGATGAGGGAGTTGCTCCGGTTCGGTGTCCTTGAGCAGGAAACCGGCCGCGCCGCCGTTCAGCGCGGTCAGGATGTACTCGTCGGCGTCGAACGTCGTCAGCATCGCCACCACCGGCGGACACGGCATCGCGCGCAGCTCACGCAGGACGGTGAGCCCGTCGACGTCCGGCATCCGGATGTCCAGCAGCACCACGTCCGGCCGCTCCCGGCGGACGGTCTCCACCGCGTCGCCGCCACGCGCGGTCGCGACGACCTCCATGTCCTCGGACGCGCCCAGAATGAGTTCGAAGCCCGAGCGCACCAGTGCCTCGTCGTCCACCACCACCACACGTATCACGCGCGCCCCGCCTCACCTTGACCAACGCCATCCGGCACATACCGCCTCGACCCTAAAGCCCTCGGGAGCCCTGACTGCTCCGCGGGCGGCGGCACCGGTCACACGGCGGGGTGAGACCCACCGGTCGGCGGGGACATCACAACCGGCTGCCGGACAGTCCATGCCCGGCCCTCCGGTCGTGCTGATCCTCGCCTTCCACGGCCTGCGGCCGGGCCCTTGAAGGGCTTCGGGTCGGCGTCGATCAGCGTGCGGTGCGGTGCAGGCAGCGCGGCTATCGGTTTCGGTCTGGGGCCGCACCGGCGGTACGGGCGGCGGACCAGGCCTCGCTGCGGCGGGCGCGGCGTAGTTCTGACTCCCCTTGTTGCCCTTGAGCTTGCCGGGGCTGACACACGCACCGTCGTCGAAGATGTGCCCAGGACGGCTATCAGCCGATCACGCCCAGGCCCGTGGAGGGGGGCCGAACTTCTACGGGTTCGGCCCCTTCCAGGATCACCAGCTGACCATCCACGCGTTCGACGGTTTGAAACCCGGCGGGCACGGGGCGGTTTGCACCACGATTCCCGGCTGGTTGGGTGAAGCGTAGCTCACCTGACTGGTTCTGGAAGTCCGCATGAAGCCGATCCCGATGAACTCGCGGCATTCCACACGAACCTGATAGTAACTGCCGCCATACGTGGCACCCTGACAACTTCCGATGCCGGTGGTCGTCGTGATTCCCGCCCAGCAACTCGGGGACGGCGTCGCGTGGGCGGGCGCCGCCACCAAGAGGCTGCTTGCGGAGACAATTCCCGCCGCCATCAATCCGGATAGGAATTTACGCCCCATCCCCATTTCCCCCCTCGAAGATCAAAGCTTTCCATCAGTGTGACGACATGCCAGACAGGGGCGCAACCGTTGCCGAAGAGTCGTGCTGAACCATTTACCATCACGATCACATCCGGCCCACCTTCGCTCCCGAGAAGGCAGAATTGGCCGTCCATCGCCACTCTTCGACAGAGCGACACCATTTCAGTCGACCTTTCCGGGACCGCCGGCGTCGAGGCGTTCCCACAGGCGGACCAGATGCGCGTGCAGGGCGTCCTCGGCCTCCTCGGCGGTCAAGTGCCCTACGAGCACATGGCTGGTCAGGCCGTCCGCGAGGGCGAGCAGGGCCCTCGCCTCGCCCTGGGGATCGAGCGCGGCAGCGTCGTCGCCGGCCTCCGTGACGAGGCGGCAGAGGAGGTCATGGAGAGCCTCGTAACTGATTCTGAGTTGGGCGGCGAGCGGCTCGCTGACGGCAGCCTGGGCGACGAACGCGAGCCATACCCGCGCCTCGGCTCGGTGCTGCCTGCGGAGCAGGGCGATCTCGGTGACCGCGTGCCCCAGGGCGGAAGCAGCCGACTGGGCCGGGCTGCTGGCCAGGCGGGCCCGTACGCGTTCGGTGATGCGCTCGCCGACGTGGTCGACGGCGAACAGGAGCATCTCCTCCTTGTTGCGGAAGCACCGCTGAACGGCGCCCAGGGAGACCTCCGCACGGGTGGCGACGTCGCGCATGGTCACCCCCTCCGGTCCGTGTTCGTCGGCGAGGAGGCAGACGGCCTCGGCGATCCGTCGGCGTCGACTCTCGTAGTCCACCTGCTTGGGCATGTTCGGGCCCCTCCTTTTTTCGATACGATCGTATCGGTTCTGGGTTATGGTTCCGACGCGAGCACTTGGACACATGGACGGGGAGGACAAGAATCGTGCGGGACGCCCTGTGGAAGATGCCTGCCGCAGCCCAGGCAGAGGCAGTCCGGAACGGAGACGTATCGGCTGTCGAACTGGTCGACAGTCATCTGGACCGCATCGCCGACGTCAACCCGCGAGTCAACGCGGTCACTCAGCTGATGGCTGAGCACGCCCGTGAAGCAGCGTCGCGGACGGATGCACGCCGGGCCGTAGGCGAAGAGCTGGGACCTCTGGCGGGGGTGCCGTTCACGGTGAAGGAGACCACCGCCGTCGAAGGTGTGCCGACCACGATGGGAGTGGCGCGCTTCCGCGATCTGGTGGCGACCGCCGACGCGCCCCCGGTGGGCCGGCTGCGTGCTGCCGGAGCCATACCGATCGGGCACAGCAACATACCCACCCTGGTCCTGGCGGGCATGCACACCAGGAGCGAACTGTTCGGCGACACCGTCAACCCGTGGGACCGGAGCCGGACTCCCGGAGGCTCCAGCGGCGGCGACGGAGTGGCCGTCGCCACCGGCATGGCCGCGCTCGGGCTCGGCAACGACTCCGGCGGATCGGTACGGATCCCGGCCTCGTTCTGCGGCGTGGCGGGACTTAAGCCCACCGCCGGGCGGTTCCCCGCCGACCACCGCATTCTCGGCTCGGACGACCCAGGACCGGCCTCACAGACGCTGGTCACCGACGGGCCCCTGGCCCGCAGGGTCGCCGACCTGCGGCTGGCGTACGAGGCGCTGGCCGGGACCGACCCGAGGGACCCGCGGGCCGTGCCGGTGCCCGTGCGCGGTGAGCCGCTGCCGGGACCGGTGAAGGTCGCGGTCGTCGCCGATCCCGGCGGCCACGGCGTCCATCCGACGGTCTGCGGAGCTGTCGCGGCCGCTGCCGACGCACTGCGGGACGCCGGGTACGACGTCCGGGAGGTGGAGGACGTTCCGCGGTTGGACGAGGCGCTCGAGGCGTACCACCGGATCGTCGTGACCGAGTTCGCCCCGACCTGGCCGGCGGTGCGGACGCTGCTCGGCGAGGGCGGAGATCGCTACATCGCGATGACGATGGAAAAGACGCCGCCCGCCACCGCGGCGGAGTTCATGCAGCTGATGGGCGTCTGGCTGGGCATCCGCCGCTCCTGGGCGGAGTTCCTCGACGAGTACCCGCTGCTGCTCGGGCCGGTGTTCACAGAGCCCGCCGTCGAGCCGGGGCTGGAGTCACGTGACCAGGCAGGACGGGAACGCGTCCGCTCCGGCATGCGCCTGTGCACCGTGACCAGCCTCGCGGGTGTGCCCGGGGTCGCCGTGCCGACCGGAGTGGCAGACGGCCTGCCGTGCGGCGTGCAGATCGTCGGGCGCGCGTTCCGGGAGGATCTGTGCCTGGACGCGGCCCAGGAGGTCGAGGACCGCCTCGGAGTGCTCACGCCGATCGATCCTCGCCCGGGAACCCCAGCGGCCGAGCGGTAGGCGGGGTGCGGGAGACCACCGGCAGCGGCTCACCTCCGCAGTTGGCGGAACGCCTGGTCGGCGTCGGCCACCGCCTCGGGGTGCACGTCGTGCGCGGGTCGGCCGTCGGCGATCTTTTGCCAGTTGGTCCGGGCGAGCACCCGTTGGACAGCGAGTACCTGGGCGGCCAGCAGACGTGCCCGGATGCCTTCGCCGAGGACGTCCGCCAGCGCCTCCTCGTCCTCGAGCTGGTACCGCGTGAGTCGTCCGGCCAGGCTCGGCGTGTCGAACACCAGCCGATGGAACGCCACCACCTCGGGGTGGTCGTTGAGGCCGGTGACGGGGTCGTACCGATCGAGGCCGGCACGGAAGTGCTGGTGCAGCGCCGTCACCGGTTCGCTGCCGGGCCTGCGGTCGCGTACGACGCGTGCCGCCTCGCCCTGGTGGTCCGCGAACCGGTGCAGCACCAGGTCTTCCTTGGTGGGGAAGTACCGGAAGAGGGTCGGCTTGGAGACCTCGGCCGCTGCGGCGACGTCGTTGACCGAGACGCGGTCGAAGCCGCGCTCGAGGAACAGCGAGACGGCCGCGTCACCGATGGCGTCGCGCGTCCGCTCCTTCTTGCGGGCACGCAGTCCCGTCGGCTCGCTCATCTGACCACCGTAACATTCTTGACCGAGTTGCTTTTTTAACCGAGTAACGCTTTCATGGCCGACATGAGTCAGACAGGCGTTCCTCCCGTGCTCGTGACCGGTGCGACGGGCCGTGTCGGCCGCGTCGTCATCGACCAACTCCTCGACGCGGGCGTGCCGGTCCGCGCCCTCACCCGTCGCTCCGAGGCGGCGGCGACGCTGCCGGGCAGGGTCGAGGTCTTCACCGGCGACCTCACCGTGCCCGAGACGCTCGACCCCGCACTGCATGGCGTCGGCGCCGTCTTCCTCGTCTGGACCGCCCCGCCTGGGACCGCCGCGGCGGTCGTCGAGCGGCTGGCAGCCCACGTGCGGCGTGTCGTCTTCCTCTCCTCCCCGCACCGGACGCCGCATCCCTTCTTCCAGCAGCCCAATCCCATGGCAGCGCTGCACGCCGACATCGAGCGGCTCATGGCGGCCACCGGACTCGAGTCCACGATCATCCGGCCGGGGATGTTCGCGTCGAACTCGCTGGCCTGGTGGGCGCCCGCGATCCGGGCCGGCGAGGTCGTCCGGTGGCCTCACGGCGCCGCCGAGACGGCACCGGTCGACGACCGCGACGTCGCAGCCGTCGCGGCACGGACGCTCCATCAGGACGGACACGCCGGAGGCGACTACGTCCTCACCGGTCCCCAATCGCTCACCCAAGCCGCACAGGTGAACGTCATCGGCGACGCTCTGAAGCGCCGGATCGCGTTCGAGGAGATGACGCCGGACGAGTTCCGAAGCCTGTCGGAGGGCACGGCGCCCGGCTCGGCCGTCGAGATGCTGCTCGCCGCATGGCGCGCGGCCGTAGGGCAGCCCGCGTACACCACCACTGCCGTGGCCGACATCCTCGGGAGGGCGCCGCGAACATTTCGCCAGTGGGCCGCCGACCACGCCCCCGCGTTCACGAAGGGTTCCTGACCTCGTCGAGGACAGGTTGATGTGGGGAACGCGGGTGAGGGTGACGTCGGGGTGCGCCCCGCGGGGCTCGCCATCCATGTCCTTGCTGACCGAGGGCCACGGGCCGCTGTCGCGTTCCTCCGGGCGGATCACCGGGACCGGGTGCGTCTCCGATCGGTCGACCGCGCCCGTGAGGATCCTCAGAGCGGGGAGGACGTGGCCCTTGGGCTCGGCCTCCTCGTCCCCCGGGCAGCGCTGGACCCGGACGTTCGCCGTCACCGGCCCTTGCCTTGGAGCGCGGTCCAACACCTAGCGTCTCCGCCATGACGACACCTCAGCACAAGATCGGATCGGGCTTCGGCGTCCGGAGCACCGCGGACGACGTCCTGAGCGGGATCGACCTGTCCGGCAGCACCGCGATCGTCACCGGTGGCTACTCGGGAATCGGTCCGGAGACGACCCGCGCCCTGGCGGGCGCCGGAGCCCGCGTCGTGGTCCCGGCCCGGCGGCGGGCGGCCGCGCAGCAGGCGGTCGAGGGCGTCGAGACCGACGACCTCGACCTGTCCGACCTCGACAGCGTCCGCTGTTTCGCCGAGCGGTTCCTGGCCTCGGGTCGCGAGGTCGACATCGTGATCGACAATGCCGGGGTCATGGCCTGCCCCGAGACGCGGGTCGCTGGATCCCGCTCTTACGCGGGCGCCGGATCCCGACCATGGCGGCGGTCGTCCCCTCCGCGACGGGAGCCGCTCTCGTCACGTTCGTCTGCTGCCTGCCCCTCGTCGCCCAGACCACGGGCAAGACGATCCGAGGCGACGCGGCTCCCGGCGATTCTCCCGACGACCTCTTGTTCTCCATCTGCTATGCGCCGCTGCTCCTGTGGGGGCCGCTCCTGGCCGTACTGACCGTCGCGTACTTCAAGCGCCGTCGGGATGGGGAGCTCAGGTAGGGAGGTGGCCGCGTTCGCCGTTGTGGTCGAGCAAGCACACAATCTCGTCGAGGCCGCAGAGGGTGCGCGGGGTCGTGACGACACTTCCTGGACACCCACCCCGGCGGCGGTGCACCGGTGTGCGGATCAGCGGGCGATCGAGATCGCGAAGGGCGCGAATCCGCTGGACCGGATCACGTGCGGCACGAACAGGATCGCGGCCTCCGTTGCGCGGGCGGTCTGGATCCCGCCGAGATCAGTGATCCACTCCTTGCGCCAGCCGAGGTCGACGAGCAGTTCACGGACGGTCTGCTTGGCCTGCGGGTCGTCGCCGGAGAGGAAGGCGTCGGGCGCCCGGCTGAGCATGGCCGGCGCGGTCATCACCGGGAAGAGCATGGTGTTGAGTGTCTTGACGACGCGCGTTTCGGGGAGCGCCGCCTGGAGTTGCTCGGCGAGGCTCGAGCCGGGGTGGATCAGGTGGGCAGGCAGTCCGTCCGGTCCGTCGACGGTGGCGTTGGAGACGTCGACGAGGATCGTGTCGCGCAGTTCCTCGCGCAGGGCGACGAGGCGGTCCAGCGAGCCGGCTCCCGGGGTGGCGTTGATGACGATCCGGGCCGTCCGGGCAGCGTCGGCGGCGGCACCCGGCGCGCGGTCCGCCACGGTCACCTCATGCCCGGCCCGCGTGAGGGCTGTGGCCAGATTGCCGCCGACGCGGCCGTTTCCGAGAACTGCGATCGTGGTCATGGTGATCTGGTCCTTCCGTGCGTGCAGGTAGTGGTGCGCGGTCAGCGTGAGATCGTGGCGACGGCCTCGGCGTGGACGCCGGGTGCGGCGGCCAGGAGGCTTTCGCTCTGCGGGGTCCAGGGGCGGCCCTCGGCGTCGGAGATCCGTCCGCCGGCCTCGGTGACGAGCAGCGCCCCGGGCAGCAGGTCCGCGCGGGCGCCGGCGAACTGCCAGAAGGCGTCGATCCGGCCGGCGGCCACGTTCAACAGGTGCAAGGTCGCGGGCACGGCGGTGCGGACGACGAGTGCCTCGAAGAGCATCGCGGTGATCGAGGAGCCGACGCGCCGCACGACCTTCTCGTCCTCGTCCGGCCGGGCCTGACTGGTGGCCACGATGCTCAGGCCGAGGTCCGCGGTCCGGGAGACGTGCAGCGGTCGGCCGTCGAGGTGGGCGCCCGCGCCGGTGAGCGCGGTGTAGGTCTCGCCGGTCAACGGCAGGTGGACCGCGGTGAGCACCGGCTGGTTCTCACGTACGAGGGTGGCGGTCACCGCCCATTCCGGCAGGCCGTGCAGGTGGTTGACGTTGCCTTCGGCCGGATCCACGACCCACCATTCGCCGGGCGGCAGCGCCCCGCCGTCCAGCTCGTCCTCCACCCATCCGGCGTTCGGGCGCAGGCGCGTGAGACGGGGGCGCAGGATGTCGAGGGCGGCGTCGTCGTTGGCGGCGAGTGCGCGCATCAGCTCTTCGCGGGTCCGGTGGGGGACCACCTCGCCGAAGCGCTCGCGCAGCGCTGTCCCGGCCGCGCGCACGGCGCTCACGGTCTGGCCGAGCAGGTCGGCGTCGGAGGCGGTGACGTCAGTGGTCTGGAGCGTTTCGGACATGGCGGGACTCCCGTGCGAGGGGGGGATGAGGCGGGTCGGGTCGAGCTGTGCGTTCCGTCTTGCGGCTCGTCCCGAAGGTATGCGGCCCTTTGATTAACTTCAAATGCATGTGAAGCACGCCTAGGATTACTCACATGCAATTGGATTTGAACCTGCTCGCCGCGCTCGACGCGCTGCTGGAGGAGGGAAGCGTGGCCGGGGCGGCCGCGCGACTGCACGTCACCGCCCCCGCGATGAGCCGGAGTCTGGGCCGGATCCGGCGCACGACGGGGGATCAGATCCTGGTGCGCACAGGCCGCACGATGACCCCGACGCCGTATGCGATCGCCGTCCGGGAACAGGTGCACGAGCTGCTGCACCAGGTCCAGGGGGTGCTGGCGCCGAGCCGTGAGCTCGATCTGGCGACGCTGGAGCGCACCTTCACACTGCGCTGGCACGATTCCCTGGTCGCCTTGAGCGGCCCCGCACTGCTCTCGGCCGTGCGAGGACAGGCGCCGGGCGTGCGACTGCGCTTCGTCGCGGAATCGAACATCGACACCCCCGAGTTGCGGCGCGGGGAGGTCGACCTGGAGGCGAACGCCAACCGGCCGAGCGCACCGGACATCCGTGCCGAGAACGTGGGCGAGACGCCCCTCGTCGTCGTCGTGCGGCGGGGGCACCCCCTCACCCGCGTCAGGACCGTCACCGCACAGCGGTACGCCGCCGCTGAGCACGTCACCGTCTCGCGACGGGGAAACCTCAGCAATGCTCTCGACGACGCTCTCGCGCGGCTCGGCCTCACCCGCCGTGTGGTGGCGACCGCGCCCACGGAAGCGGCCGCGCTGGAGTTCGCGCGCGGCTCCGATCTCCTGATCTCCGCCCCCGAAGCCACCACGCGGTCAGCGGTCGCCGACCTCGGCCTGGTCGTGCTCCCCCTCCCCCTCGAACTACCGTCGGCGCCGATATACCTGTCGTGGCATCAGCGCTACGACACCGACCAGGCCCACGCCTGGCTGCGCGGGCTGGCGCGAACCGCGCTGGCCACGTGCGGAGCGTCGTCGTAGTCGGCGCCGTCGGGCGTTCATCCCTACGCCCTGAGCCGCTTCCAGCCGGGGCACATGCGGAGCCGCCGTCGACGCCCATGACGGCACCCGGCTGGACCGGTACGTCCGGACCCGGGCAAGGCCTGGACTGCACCAGCCGTCCGCACCTCGACCGGCCCCGCACGGTGATCGACGCTCGCGCCTCCGCCGGCGACGGGCTGGTCCGGGTCGGCGGGGCTCGTCGTCCTCGCCGGGCCACCCGCCTCGGGCGAGCACGCCGACTTCGGTGCGGGCTCCGTGGACCTGACGCGACCGGCTCCGGTCGAGGTACCCACCGCTGCGACGTCACGCGGTCAACCTCCGTGACCGGGCAACGCCGTACGCATGCACGGGGAACACGCGCAGCGGGCGTTTCCGCTCGACCGTCACGCCGCGTCCTCCGCGGGACGCCGCAGCCTTCGTCACGTCCCTCTCGATCAAGGCCCGGTCCGTGCAACGCGGGCGGCCGATCCCGCGTCTGGCAGGGAGAACAGCCAGGAACCACCCCCTCGAACGGAGTGCTCGGTGCTCATAGGACTCCTGACCGCCGTCGCGGCCTCGATTTGTTACGGCACGGGCTCCGTCCTGCAGGCCGTCGGCTCCCGCAAGTCCGCCCGCCGCGGGGCGGCCGCCGGACACACCGCCGGACAGGTCACCGCGCATGGCGGCCCCAGCCTCTCCTCCACCGCCCAGGCCGCGATGACCTGGGAGTTCGTCGTCGGCACGGTCCTGGACTTCATCGGCTTCGGGCTAGGCGCGCTCGCCGCCCGTCTGCTGCCGCTGTTCCTCTCCCAGACGGTCATCAGTGCCAACCTCATCATCACGGCCGTCCTGAGCGTCAAACTGCTCGACATCCGGCTGACCCGGTCGGAGTGGACCTCGATCGCAGTCGTCTGCTCGGCGCTGGTGCTGCTCGCGAGCGCGGCGGGTCCTGAGGGCAGCGGGCACACGCCGATCACGACCCACTGGTGGCTCCTCGCGATCTCACTGCTGCTGATGGCGGGCGGCACGGTCCTGGTCCGGCTGCTCGGAGCCCGGGCCGCGATCCTTGCCGGACTGCTCTCCGGTCTCGGCTTCGGCGCGCTCGGCGTGGGCGTGCGGGTGCTGAACGGAATCGATCCGTTCGACCTGGGCGCGCTGCTCGCCGACCCGGCCCTGTACGCCGTCCTCGTCGCCGGAATGGGCGGCATGTACCTGCACACCGTCGCGCTGCAGCTCGGGTCGGTGAACGGGGCCACGGCGGCGCTGGTGGTCGGCGAGACCGTGCTGCCCGGCATGATCGGCGTCTGGTGGCTGGGGGACGCCTCCCGCCCCGGCTTCGCCTGGCTGGCGGTGATCGGCTTCGTCCTGGCGGTCTCGGGCGCGGTGGCGGTGGCCTGGTTCGGCGCACCGGAGGACACCGGGAAGGACGCACCGGAGAACACCGGGAAGGACGCCCCGGCCTCGACCGACACCCCCGCCCAGAGGCCGGAGCTCGCCCAGGACCGGGTCTAGGGCCTGTCTGACAAATCCCCGTCGTCCGCCCGCAGAGCAGGCGGGGATTTGTCAGACAGGCCCTTGGACCGTCCGGGCGGCCACGTTCGCCGCCGGACGGAGGAGACCGTCGCCGCGGCGGTGCCCGGGACGGCGTGGCCGCGCTTGCCGTGGCGGGTGACGACCGTGCAGAGCACTGCACGTCCAGGCTTCGGACTCACCGATGCCGCGCTTGGCCGCTCACCCCGATGACCCGCGTGAACGCATCCCTCGCGTACTCCTCGTCGTACTCCCCTCCCGTCAGCAGTACTTGCAGACAGATGCCGTCGAGCAGAGCCACCAGGGCCCGCCCGGTGCGCGGGTCGGTGCGCCGGGAGAGCAACTCTGCGACCTCCTCACACCATTCGGCGGCGACGGCGCGCAGCCCGGGGCGGCGCAGCGCGGCGAGATAGAGCTCGTACTCCAGCTCCACGCCGGCGCGGTCGCCGCCCAGCCACTGGCCGGTCAGCCGGGCCAGCTCGGCGGCGAGGTCGCCGCCGGGGTCGGCGAGGGCGCCGCCGTGTTCGCGCACCACCTTGGCGAAGCCTTCGCTGGCCTGGCGAAGGGCGGCCACCAGCAGGTCGTCCAGGCTCTTGAAGTGGTACGTGGTGGAGCCGAGCGGCACGTCGGCCTCGGCCGCGGCGGTGCGATGGCTGAGACCGGAGATGCCGGAGCGCCCCACCACCCGGATCGCGGCGTCGATGATGCGCTGGCGCCGCTCGGGGTCGTACCGCCGTGGCGCCCCCATCAGTGCGCTCCTCCGAGATTGAGCAGCACGACGCCGAGGATCACGCAGAGGATCCCGGCGAGTTTGGCGGGCCCGGCCGTCTCGCCGAGGAAGAGGATCCCGATCGCGGCGACCACCGCGGTGCCGGCTCCGGCCCAGATCGCGTACGCGGTGCCGACCTGCATCACCTTCAAGGTCTGCGCGAGCAATGCGAAGGCGATCAGATAAGCGGCCACCGTGCCGAGCGACGGCCACAGCTTGCTGAACCCCTCGCTGAACTTCATGGCCGTGGTCCCGGCCACCTCCGCCGCGATGGCCGCGGCCAGCAGTCCGTATCCCATGTGTACGAGTGTACACATCGTTGCGTACGGGCGTACACAACCGAGGAGTGGTCACCTCGGCCCGGGGGCACACGGGGGGTCACACCCCCGCCGCAACTTGCCGCTGGCGTAAGTGCGTTGGAGCGGTACGTCCGAAAAATAGATCATCATGATCTCTGTCGGGACTATAAGATCGACGGGTTCTTGGCTGCCGAAGTGTGCCGACCGGTGACCGCCCCCCGGTCGTGAGAGGACCCCTGTGAAGTTCCGCCGTTGCCTCGCCGTGGCCGCCACCGTCACGGTGGCCACCCCCATCGCGCTGCTCACCGCCGCTCCGGCCTTCGCCGCCGGGACGTCCGCGGGACCGACGCAGAACCAGCCGACGTACGCGGAGTTGACGCAGGCGGCCACCGACGCCCAGAAGACCTACGACGCGGCCGTCACGGCGGAGAAGGAAGGGCGTAAGGAGCTGGAGGCCACCCTCAAGGCCCTGGACTCCGACACACACCCGCTCAGGGCGGCGGTCACCGCGGCGAACAAGACGGCCAAGGAAGCGGCCGCCGTGAAGGACGCGGCCGAGAAGGCCGTCACGGACGCCGAGGCCAAGCTCGAAGCGGCCCAGAGCGACACCGAGAAGGCCGAGGCGCAGCAGGTCCTCGAGGCTGCGGAAGGCGACCTGGCGAAGGCGATCGCGGCCCAGCAGGTGGCCGACGCGGCGGCCGCGCAGGCTCAGACCGCACTCGACGACGCCCGGGTGGCGGCCGCCCGTAAGTACCACCAGGTCCAGCAGGCCCTGGAGACGGCCCGAGCCGCCAAGGAGGCCGCCGACAAGGCGCTCGCCACCGCCAAGCAGTGCGTTCGGGAGGACGGGCTGACCTCTCTCGCGGTGGGGCTGCCGACCGAGGTCGCCGCAGGAACCACCGTCGACTTCACCTTGCGCGTCACCAACGGCACCCGGCGCACACTGACCGTCGACAACCTGGTCTTCTTCCACAAGGCCGGGGAAGATCGCGGCACGAAGGACCTTCTCAAGGTCGAATGGTCCAACGGCCCCGTCTGGCAGACGCTGAACGGTGAGGAACCGCAGCACATCGCCCGCATCGACGCCATGAAGCCGGGCGAGCACAGCGAAGTGAAGCTGCGCATGACGGTCGACCCCGCCGCCGAGAACGCCGACGCCTTCGCCCTCCTCGCCGGTGACGCCTCCGACGCGTACAACCCGTGCGTGCTGGGCCCGATGAAGCGCTACGAATTCAAGCTCACGCCCTCGGGCGACAAGACCGACCCGGTCGACGACGCCAAGCCCGGCGATCCCGGCCAGAACGACGACGAGCGGCCCGGAGCGGCGAAGCCCGGCAAGGGTTCCGGCCTCTCGGCGCAGGGTGGCGCGTCCCAGCAGGTGACCACGACGACGGCCACTGGTGCCGGCTCCCATGGCAGCCTCGCCGCGACGGGTTCCTCTTCGGCGATGACGCCGATGGCGCTGACCAGTGCCGCCACCGTCGCGCTCGGCACCGGACTGGTCGTCGCCGCGCGCCGACGCAGGTCCACGAGCGACGTCTGATCACCGGCCGTCAGGCACAGGCCCTGCAGGTGCTCCAGCCTGCAGGGCCGACGAGCGCGCTGGTCGCCGACGATCAGAGCGCGGGCTTCGGCCGGTACGACCGCGGACCCCGCGGTGAGTCAGGCGTGCACGTGGCGGGGTGCAGTCGCCCTTCGTGAGGCGGCGTGGTGCGCAGGGCGGCCGGCTGAGCCTGCGGCCCGAAGACGCTGCAGCCACAGGGAGGCCGTGAGCAGGAGACCGGTGAAGATGGCCAGGAGGAGGACGGACACCCACATCTGCCGGCTGCCGGGAGACTGCCAGCCCGTCCAAGCTGTCGATGCGGCCCACACGAGGACGCCCACCACGTAGAAGACGCGAACCTGGCGCAGTTGTCGCACGGCCCGCAGGGACTTGACGCGATCAGTCTTGGATGCCATGTCGGCCCGTGTACCCCGGTGTGCGCGCTTAAGCGGATCAAGTTCTTCCCGTCGCGCCGATCACCCGTGCTCCTACCGCTCGGTGTCTTCCTCGAAATCACGTCGCACTGCTGCACCTTGATCTTCGATCAGGCCGGCGTCGTCGGGGAAGTCCAGAATTGTGCCGCAGTGGCCGCACAGCTTCCCGTCTTCGGCCGGCGTGCCGCACGCCTTGCAGAACCGGTTGCCCTGGTCGGATCCGGTCTTCGGTGCCATGGCTCTCCTCAACGCGATGAACGGTGATGGCTGGGGAGTGCCCGTGATGCAGCGGTTGATGCTCCGCCAGGTCCCGTGCTGTGCCTTCCGGTCCATGCCGTCGCCGCCGTCGGGCCTTCACCACCAGGGCTGACTTCACGCGGTCGACGCCGGACCGGCCACGGCCCACAAGGGGGGTGGCCCCCCTTCGGTCTGGGGGTGCGCCGGATCGCGCCCCGCCCGAGGGCGAACCTAGCGTCGAGCCATGACTTCGACTCTGCGAAAGCACCTGGCACTGGCGCTCGGTGTCGCCACGCTCCTCGCCGCCGAGGTGGCCCCCGCCGTCGCCCAGCCCGCCGGTCCCTCCCCTGCGGAGCGGTTACACCGGGACACCGAGGCGATCCACGCACTCGGTGTCAGCGGTGTGCAGGCCCGCGCGATCGCGCCTGACGGCAGGCAGACGGTCGCCACCAGCGGCACCGCCGATCTGAACACCGGCCGCCCGGTGTCCCACCGCGGCTACTTCCGCATGGCCAGCACGTCGAAGACGCTGGTCGCCACCGTGGTCCTCCAACTGGAGGCCGAGGGCCGGCTCTCCCTGCACGACACGGTCGACCACTGGCTGCCGGGAGTGGTGCAGGGCAACGGCAACGACGGCAGCCTGATCAATGTCCGCCACCTGCTCCAGCACACCGGTGGAATCCGCGACGACATGCCCGGATACACCACACCGGACGAGTACTACGAGCAGCGCCACGACGTGCACAGCCCGGAGCGGCTCGTCGCCCGGGCCATGGCCCACGCGCCGGAGGGTTTCGACCCCGGCAAGGGCTGGGCGTACTCGAACACCGGCTACATCCTGCTCGACATGATCATCCAGAAGGCCACCGGTCGACCCGCCCACCGGGAGATCGAAGACCGCATCCTGCGCCCGCTGGGCCTCGACCAGACCCGGTGGATGGGCGTCTCCCCCACCTTGCCCCGGCCCCACGCCCGGGCCTACCAGTTCTTCGGCCCCGGTTCCCGGGTGGACGTCACCGACCAGATACCGGTGGACCACGAGAACCTGTCGTGGGTCACCACCACCCGGGACGAGAACCGCCTCTTCCGCGCGCTGCTCGGCGGCCGCCTGCTGCCCGCACAGCAGTTGGCCAAAATGAAGCAGACCGTCGCCGTGAGCAAGGACGTCCAGGAGCTGTGGCCCGGGGGCCGGTACGGACTGGGCCTCGTCGAACGGCCCTTGAAGTCGTGCGGGGGAACCTACTGGAGCCATGAGGGTGGGGACGGCGGCTACATCACCCTCAACGGCGTCACCGACGACGGCAGGCGTAGCGCCGTGGTCTCGATGTCCGAGGCCCGCGGCGACACCCTGGGCCACATCAAGGAGCAGGAGGACGCGGCCAGCGCCCTGATCGACCACGCACTGTGCGCCGGGAGCCCCGGCACTCCGTGAGCGGCCGCCGTTTCCCGCTGACCGGCGCACGCCGCGCGGGGCACTGCCGACGGCGGCGTGTTCACTCGGTCGACTTGTTCTGCTTCTTGTCGTCGGACTTCAGTTCCGCCTTCTGGGCTTTCCCGGCCTTGTGCGACTTGCCGGAGCGTTTGCCGGGTGGCGCCGCCTTCGTCCCGGTCCGTGCTCCGCTGTCGGACGCGCCGTGGGGTACCGGGCTGCGGCCCGCGCTGCCGGAGGCGGGACGGTCTTCGCGTACCGGGGTGGCGTCACGAAGTGGCTGGTCGGAGGCCTCGCTGGGCGCGGACGAGGCCGGCGGAGCCTCGACTGCTGCGGCGTCGTTCCTTGCTGCGGCGCTGCCGTCGGGGGCGGCGTTCTCGGCAGGGCTGCTGACGGCCCGTGAGGGGTGCTCGTCGCTTCGCTGGTCCGGGAAGACGTCGGTGACGGCGAGGGCGGCGGCCATGGCGGTGACGAGCGCGAGGGTTCCGCCGGCTGCCAGAACCCGGCTCCGTGCAGGAGCGGCTCGGACGGGAGCGGGACGTGCGGTCAGGTGCGTGGCGTCATCGTGCGTCGGTTGCCCACCGCGCACGGCGGCTGTGTCGTCGACCGTGGGCGTGGTGGGCGCCGCGGGTGCGGAAAGAGCCGCCGTGTCCGCCACGGCGGCCAGTGTGCGCGCGCATTCGAGCGCCGAGGGACGGGTCCCCTCGTTCCTGGCCGTCATGTCCCCCAGCAGCACGGCGAGCTCGTTCGGCAGAGCGCTGGGCAGTACGGGTGGGCGGTGGAGCCGCGCGATGGCCGCCTCCAGAGGCCCGCCGTCGTACTCGAGCCTGCCCGTCAGGCATTCGAGAAGCACGAGCCCGAGGGCGTAGACGTCGGCAGACCGACCGACGGGCTCGCCCAGCACCTGTTCCGGAGAGAGGTAGGCGGCGGTGCCGACGATCGTGCCGGTGACCGTGCGGGTGGTGGCGTCGACCAGCCGGGAGATACCGAAGTCGGTCAAGTAGGGGCGGTTCGATGCGCCGAGAAGGATGTTGGACGGCTTGACGTCACGGTGGACGACGCCCTCCGCATGGGCGTGGGCCAGGGCCCGGGCCAGATCGGCGCCGAGTTCCGCGGTCTCCCGAGGCGACAGAGCGCCTTCGGCGATACGGGTTTTCAGCGTGGAGCCTTCGACCAGTTGCATGACCAGGTAAGCGCGGTCGTCGTGCCGTCCGGCGTCGTAGGCGGTGACCAGCCCGGGGTGCTGCAACCGCGCGAGGATGACGGCCTCGCTCGAGAAGCCTTCCTCCGCTTCGACGCCGGTGCCGGGCCGGAAGACCTTCACCGCCACAGCACGCCTGAGACGCAGGTCGAAACCACGGTACACATCCGCCGCGCCACCCGAACCGATGCGGGTGTCCAGCCGGTAGCGGCCGGCCAGTATCTCGGCCGAACACCGGGAGGCCAACGCCATCGCCGACTCGCGGAGCCGCATTCCATCTCCTCATGCTTCGAAGCACCATTGTCGCGGGTGCCCGTCTGCCGAGGCACGCCGGACGCAAGTACCCGTGAGATGCCGGACTACCCCTCGAAACCATCTTGCAGGACCGTGGTCAGGCGCGGGAGCGCGCTCCACCGGTCACAACCGGTCCAGTTCCTTCGTGGTGCGCCCGAGGTAGGTGACCGACCCGTCGCCGGGCACGTCGATCTCGTGGAAGCCCACGCGGTCGTAGAAGGCTCTCGCTCGGGTGTTGGCGGTCGCCATGGAGAGATGAACGGCCGGCACCCCCCTGTCCTGGAGGGCCTGCAAGAACGTCCTCATCAGTCGGCGTCCGTGTCCGAGGCCCTGCCATTCCGGCAGCAGGTCGATGTGCAGATGCGCGGGATGGTCGGCCACTTCGGGGAGGACCATCCGCTCGGGAGTGTGCAGCAGGTGGGCGATCGCCTCGTCCGGGGTGCGCGTCGGTGTCGGCGGTTCCGGGTACCGGGCGGTGACCAGGGGCAGCCATGTGGTGCGGAAGGTCTCGGCGAAGCGTGGCGTGTCGGCGGTGCCGAGTATGTAGCCGACGGCCAGGCCGTGCCCGTCGTCCAACACGAAGGCCGACTCCGGCTCCAGGTGGACGTAGGGAGCGGCGAACGTGGCCGGGAAGATGCCGGGGTCCTCGTAATGAGGACGGCTGTCCTGGCCCCCGTGGGCCGTACGGATGCAGATGTCGTCGAGGGCCGGCCGGTCCTCCGGGCGGTAGGGGCGAATCCCTGGCGGCATCGTCATGACGGCATCGTGCCCCATGCCCGCTCACCGCGGTACCTCTCGGGGTTGGAGAACGAATGGGCCGGCATCACCGGGGCGGGGCCACTCGGCCTTTCGGTCGCCTGTGCGGGTGTGTGTGGCGAGGACCTGAGTGCCCGTGAGCGATCCGTCCTTGCAACTGCGCTACCCGACCTGTCACACGATCGTTTCTTCCGACTGGTCCGAGTGGCTCACCCGGCGAACGCCTTCACCGCAGATTCGTCGACCGTGACTAGCGTGAGGGCGTCGACACGGCAGATCAACCGAACCCATAGGAGCACTTCGTGAGACGCAGGCGTACTTCTGTCGGATGGGCCGTCACCTCATCGGCACTCGCGGTCGTCCTGGCCACGGCCACTTCGGCCGCCGCCGCCCCTTCCTCGACCAGCGTCATCGCCGCGCCGGCGTCCACCACCGTCGGCAGTCCGGTCCAACTGGCCGCCGGCGTCACCTGCGCATCCGACCCGAGCGGCGGTCTGGGCATGTCCTTCTTCGACGGCGGTGACCTGCTGGACACCGTTCCTGTCGGGATCGACGGGCAGGCGAACTACACCATGTCGTTCAGCTCGGCCGGTTCGCACACCATCACTGCCGTGTACAACGGCAACGGTGCCTGTGACGCGTCCAACGGCACGACCACCGTGCAGGTGGCGGCCGCCCCCGCTCCCCCGACCCCCGGGTTTCCCGGCCTTTGCCTGCTCACCTGCGGCGGTCTGTTCAGTTTCACCACCGGGAACATCACCAACAACGTGATCATCCACTGAGAGGCGCTCGGAGCGGTGCCGCCTGCCTGCCGGGCCTGCTGCTCGCTGACGTGCAGGGCGGTTTCGTCCGGTTCGCCCGGCGGCCCGGACGAAACCGCCCTGCGCGGAGGTGCGGTCGGCCTTCGCGGGCGACGGTCAGGTCAGCAGGGTGACCGAGTAGTCGAACGTGGTGCCCGTGACGGTGTACGTGGCCGTCTGGCCGTTGTCGCAGTAGGACACGTAGGACGTGCCGAACTCGCTGACGCCGGCCACCGCCTCGACGTAGGGACGGACGTCGGTCCCCTGCGGTAATGACGTGGCGGACAGGTCGACGGTCCTCGTCTGGTTGATCGGGTAGTCGTCGGTCGGGGCCAGATGCTCGCCGTCGCGGGTGGCGGGGGCCCAGGACAGGACGAAGCCCGCGTTGTTGACGACGGCCACCTTCTGCACACATGGCAGGGCCTGAGCGGGCGCCGCCGCCGCGCTGACCGAGGGCAGGACGGCCATCGCCGTCGCACACGCCAGGACCGTGGCCGACCGGCGACGTATCCGGTTCATGATCGGAACTCCTCTCCCGGCCGGGGCCGTCCCGGCCGACGACCGGTCAAGTAGCCTGATGGAACGTCAGCAAACCTGTGCAACATGGGTATTGGCGGGCTGCCGGCTTCTTGCGACCGAGAATCCAGCTCGGCGGCGTGGCCGGCCGGGGCCGGGCCGGTGTCCTGTACAGCGGTTGGCGCTGAGATCGGTCACGGTCCGATCGGCGCGAGCGCGCTGACGCGGTTCTCGTACTCGCGGCCGGCCTTGCGCTGGGCCGGAACAGCCGGGACGCCTTGGCCGCTGTCGAGCGGCCGGCAGCGGGCGAGGAGCTGACGGTGCAGGGCCGGGACTGCGGTGACGCGCAGTCCGTCGTAGGTCAGCCCGCCTGGAGGTCGCACTGGAGGGCGTGCCGGCGGCTGGAGATGCCCGGGTCCTCCTCAAAGAGGGCGGTCGACTGCTGTCGCGCCGCCTCGAACGCCCGGCTCGCACGGGTTCATTGGACGCACTGACTGCCTGTCGTCAACGATCCTTTTATGCTTCGGCGCCCCGTGAGCAGGGAGCGCCGGTGCGCATGTTGGACGAGGCGCCGCTGATGACTGAGTCCAGTTTGTCCCGCGCCTGGACAAGGTCTGCGATGCGCCGGTCGAGGTGGTCGCGTTCCGCGGCCAGGCGCTGGAGGAGCTCGGGGGTGGCCTTGCCGTCGATGACGCAGGGCGTCAGCTCGGCGATGGCCTTGCTGCTCAGTCCGGCGGCGTACAGCTGGCGGATGAGGCGGATCCGGTCGACGGCGTCTTCCGCGTAGTGGCGCTGGCCGCTGCCACTGCGCTCGGCGGTGAGCAGGTTCTGTTCCTCGTAGTAGCGCAGGGCTCGGGTGCTGACACCCGTGCGGCGCGCGAGTTCACCGATCCGCATTCCCGCCCCATCTCCTTCATGTGCCATGTGCCACGCACACTTGCCCTTCACGTCAACGTCAACTTTTACGGTAGATCATGCGCCCACCAGCGGGAGAAAAGCTCTGCCAGATCCCCAGTCGGGGCCCATTGAACTGACGAACGGCCTGAAAGGCTGACACACGCATGATCACCCACCACACCACCGGCCTCACCGGCCCTGCCCCCACCGCGACGGTATCCGTCAAGCCGCTCGCGGTGAGCGCACCGCAGCGCGGCGAGGACCTGCACGTCCGCGTCACCGCCCCCACTACCGGCATGAGCCTGCCCGTTGTGCTCTTCGCCCATGGCTTCGGCTCGAACCTGGACGGCTACGCCCCGCTGGTCGATCACTGGGCCGCCGGCGGCTTCGTCGTCGTCCAGGCCACCCACCTGGACTCCAAACGGCTCGCCCTACCCGCCGACGATCCCCGCCGGCCCCGGATGTGGCGCCACCGCGTACAGGAGATGCGGCGCGTCCTCGATGAACTCGCCACCCTGGAGGCGAGCGTGCCGGGACTGGAAGGCCGCATCGACCACAGTCGCATCGTCGCCGCCGGGCACTCCTTCGGCGGCCAGACCGCCGGCATCCTGGTGGGCCTGCGCGTGACAGACCCGCAGACCGGCGCCGCCGAGGACCTGTCCGATGCTCGGGTCATGGCCAGCATCCAGCTGGCCACCGCCGGTAGAGGGGGCGGTGAACTGACGCCCTTCGCCCACGACAACCTTCCCTGGCTGCGCGACCAGGACTTCTCCCACATCACCGCCCCTGGCCTCGTCGTCGCCGGAGACAAGGACGACCTCCCGCTCACCACCCGAGGCCCGGCCTGGACGACCGACCCCTACACCCTCAGCCGCGGCGACAAGAGCCTCTTGACCGTCCGCGGCGGCGAGCACTTCCTCGGCGGCATCTCCGGCCACCAAGCAGCCGAGACCACCGACGAGAACCCCGACCGTCTCGCCCTCGTCCAGCAGGTCACCCTCGCCTACCTGCGACACGTCACCGGAATCGACCACACCGACTGGAACCACGCCCAGACCGTCCTCACAGGCAGCCACCCGCTGGGGCACCTCGAAGACAAGTAACCCCTGGCCACCCGCAGCCTCCACCATGATCGTTCTCAGCGCCGACCGCCGTACCGATGTTCCCCGAGGCGGAAGTTGCGGAGCCGGAGCAGCTCAGGTGATCATGAACGTATGAGTTCTGGTTTACGTCGTACGCTCGGCTGGATCGCCTTGCCGGCCGACATCGCTTTCATGGTGTACCTGTTCTACGGCCCTCCCCGTGACTGGGAGGACGGCAAGAAGTGGCTGTACCGGGCCCTGATGCTGGCAGCCTTGGCAGCGGTCCATCTCATCGTCAAGCTGATCTTTCCCACCACTGGTGACGAGGACACGCCGGGCGCGACCCGGCACGACGCGCAGGATGACGCGGACGAACCCACCGATACAGGGCGGGCCGCCCGGTGACATACGCGATCGGCTGATCCAGCCCGCCTGCCGGTTCCGAGGCTCAGCTGCGCGGCAGCGGTAGCCGTACTGAGACCACGAGCTCCGGACGGTGGACACACCCGACGACGCCGCGTCGTCCTGGCCTGACCGGATCCTCGTAAGGGGAGCTGTCGCTCCACTCATGGCCATGCGCTGCAAGTATCTTGCGGCGCACGGTAGTTGCTGACTATCTTGCACCGCATGACAAAGGGGCCGCCCCCCGCTGGTGACCAGCGTCGCAGTCAACTGCTGCGCGGAGTGCTCGATCTGTGCCTGCTGTCGCTGATCTCCGAACGGCCGCGGTACGGCTTCGAGTTCGTGGACGCACTCGCCGACAGCGGGCTCGACCTCGTGAGCGAAGGCAGTATCTATCCGTTGCTCGCGCGGCTGGAGCGGGAGGGGCTCGTCTCCTCGTACCGTGCCCCGTCGGCCAGCGGCGGCGCCCCGCGCAAGTACTACCGCCTGACCGACACGGGACATGCCGAACTGGTGAGTGGCCGGGCTGTTTGGCACACCTTCAGTCAGCGTGTCGGGCGGATCCTGACCGCGACCGAAAACACGGGGGAAAGCGCGCCATGAGCCATCAGCACACCATGACACAACAACAGATACTCGCCGTCTGTCGCAGCAACTGGGAGTACCGGGGCGTCGACGACAGGTCCGTCCGGGAGATGCTCGACGAGCTCTCCGCCCATCTGGAGGACGCGGTCGCCGCAGGCCGCACACCTCAAGACGTCGTCGGCAACGACGTCACCGAATTCGCCGCCTCGTGGGCGCGGGCCCGCGCCCCGTTCGCCCGCCGGCTGCTGCGCACGGCGGCGATGCTCTGCTTCATGATCGGCTGGTTGCTACTGGCCACATGCCTTCTCCGATGGACCACTCACCGGGCCGTGAGCGTCGACGACATCACCTTTTGGACCGTCGCCGCAGCGGTCACGATCGTCTGGGAACTGAGGCGCGGCAGTCTGGGAATCGGCCGCAGCCTCGCGGTCGCCCTCGTCGTCGGCTTACCCGCAGCACTGCTCACCCGATGGCTGGGCGGCGACGGCACGTTGTTCACCGTGCCGCTGTGGGCGGCTCCGGTACTTCTCCTTCCCGCTCTGCCGTACGCCGTCACCGACATGCGGGCCAGGAAGAACACCGCGTCCGGTACCGACCAGGACCCGCCATCCGATCATGCGACGGTCCAACTGCCTTCCTGAGTACCTGACATGGGCAGGGCAAGGCGGACCTATGCGGAACGCAACCGGCCGGCTGTACGCATGCCCGTTGTCGGTCGCCGTCCGCGGCGCTTGGGTCACGGGCCCGGGGTCACGGACGGTCTGCGCGCCGCCGGCCCAGAGGGTGGGTTCGCAGAGGCAGGTGAGGGAAAATCCGATCGCGGCATCGTCCGAGACCGTGGGAGCATGCCGGCATGACTACGAACCGAAAGGTCCATGCCTCGTAGACGGCCGGGGCGCATCCGGGCCGGCAGCTTCCGCAGCCGCCGGACAAGAGGCGCGGAGCCAGCGATCGACGGTCTGTCCGCACGCGCGCTACGTGACATCTCCCGCCTCGAGCACACCCGCAACTACCTGCAGTCAGGACACGTCAGCGCAGCCGTGCGCCGGTGGAAGGACTACGTCCACCGCCCCGAACGTCAGCTGTGGCACGACTACGAGTGGGGCGACGCGCATGACGACTGCTGCGGTGATCCCCTCCAAGCCCGCGCCCTCCTCGACACCGTGATGCAGGCCCTCCCCCGCCGAAGCGCCCGCGAACTCCGTCAGATCATCAGCCGAGCCGACGCCGTCCTGCAGCCACCCTCACCGCCTCGTCGAGCAGTCTGACCATGGTGCGCCTGGGGCCCGTCCGCGACGGGGCGTGCCTTCAGTTCGGTGCCACCTCCCGCACTCCGTCTCGGGGACGCCGCCTCCGCCGTCCCCGAGACGTGTCCCAGGGCATCCCAGGGACCCTCGTTTCCGCAGGTCGATCGGGGTGGGACGGTTCCACCGTGGGAGAGGGGGCGGCCGGTGTTGTGCGGGGCCTCTGCCGTCCTCGAAGCTCTGGGTGTCCGGCCGGCCGAGGCGAGAACGACCGCCTCGGCAGCAGACCGCGACGACACCCGCCCGTGCCTGTGCAGCGATGCACCCGCCTGCCCGAGTGGGCCCAGAGCACACACGACAGATCAGAGAAGGAAGACCACATGAACCCCACCTCCCCCGTTCGC
Organism: Streptomyces sp. NPDC101166; assembly: GCF_044768125.1. Lineage (NCBI taxonomy): Bacteria > Bacillati > Actinomycetota > Actinomycetes > Kitasatosporales > Streptomycetaceae > Streptomyces > Streptomyces sp. NPDC101166. The sequence continues at coordinate 40,243 of NZ_JBIWPF010000028.1, read as the reverse complement.
CGCCGTCCGGGTCGCCGCGCGGCCGTCGCCGCCGGGCTGGTCCTGGCCGTCGCGCTCGGCGTGTCGACACAGGTGTCGGCCCACGCGACCGTCCCTGTGTCCGTCCCCGCCGCCGCGAAGGCGTCCACCGCCGCGCCCCAGTCGGTCAGCGGCACCACCGGCCAGGCGGTGACCCGGGTCGCCGACTTCTACGGCGCGTACATCGACGCGAAGGGCGACTACACCGACCCGGACCCCACGCTGGCCACGGCGCTCCGCAAGCACTACCTGACGCCGGACTTCGCCAAGCGGCTGGCCGTCTGGGAGACGAAGAACGGTCTGGACGGCGTGCTGCGCGCCCAGAACGTCCCGGCCCGGTGGACGGTGACCGACAACGGCGCCGTGGGTCACGCCCATGAAGTCGTCGTCACCCTGACCTACGGCAGCGGGACGACGACGCAGAAGACCAAGCTGTTCGTCCTGCTGGAGCGGTACAACCACATCGCCGACATCACCACCACGAGCAGCCACTGACGCTCGCGGCGCAGTGGCTCCGTGTTCGTCCGGTCGGGGCCGACGCGAAAAAGGCTGTTGGCGAACTGCGGCGGCCACTGCTAGCTTTCCGTAGGCCGTGCGAGAGCAACGAGGAGGTGGTACCCGTGAACGCAGTATCGACATGGGTGCTTCCCTCCGGGGTCACGGTCGGGCGATAGGTCGTCCGGGAGCGCCGTTCAAGAGCACTCCCGAAAGGTACGACCATGCGATTCACTTCTGAGCAGCGTCTCGACGACGGCGTCTTCGAGCGCGAGTTCACCCTCGGCGAGATCCCCGGCACCCTGTGGACGCCCGGATCCGCACCGGCCCCGCTGGTCCTGATGGCCCACAACAACGGCCTGCCCAAGGCGGATGCGAGGCTGGTGGCCCGAGCCCGGTACACGGCGGCGCGCGGCTACGCGGTGGCCACCATCGACGCCGCCGGGTGCGGCGACCGTCCCCGTTCCGCCGCCGACGAGCGGGCCCGCGCCGACCTGCGGCGGGCGATGCAGGCCGGTGAGCCGGTCGACGAGATCTTCGAGTCCTTCATCGGCCCGCTGGTCGAGAACGCGGTCCCGGAGTGGCGGACCACTCTGGACGCCCTTCTCGAGCTGCCCGAGATCGACGGCCCGGTGGGGTACTCCGGAGGGTGGGCCGCCCTCGGCATCAGGCTGGCGGTGGTCGAGCCGCGCATCGCGGCCGCGGGCTTCTTCGCCGGGGGGTACGTACCGCGTGCCCAGCGTGAGGAGGCCCGGCGGGTCACCATTCCGCTGCTGTTCCTGCTGCAGTGGGACGACGAGGGCAACCCCCGGCAACGGGCGCTGGACCTGTTCGACTCCTTCGGCAGCAAGGAGAAGACGTTGCATGCCAATCCGGGCGGGCACACCGGCACGCCGTGGTTCGAGCTGGAGGACGGGTGCCGGTTCCTGGACCGGCACCTGAAGTGAGGCCGGGCCGTCAGGCCGGCGGACGTACGACCGCCCCGATCGCGGCGGCACCGGTCATCGGCGGTGCCGGCCGGTCGGGGCGGCGCTCGTGGATACTTCGGCGAGGCCGAAGGGGCTTGTCGACCGCAGGTCGGGGAAGCCATCAATGCCGGAGGTCAGGGTACGCGGTAGTGACTTCAACCGTTCGTACGAAAGTGGTGCCCTGCCATGGCCGAGACTCAGGACGTCATCGAACTCATCCTTCAGGACCACCGGCGCATCGAGGACCTGTTCCGCCTGATGCGCAGTGTCGAAGCCGACCGGGCCTCGGCCCTTCAGGAGTTCGCGGACCTGCTGATCGCCCACGCGGTGGCGGAAGAGGCCGAGGTCTATCCGGCCCTCAAGCGGTACAAGAACATCGACGACGAAGAGGTCGAGCACGGCGAGCACGAGCACGACGAGGGCAACAAGGCCCTCCTGGAGCTCCTGGAGGTGGAGGAGGTCGGCTCCGAGGAGTGGGACTCCAAACTCGAGGAGCTGGTGGAGGCCGTCACCCATCATGCCGACGAGGAGGAGCGCACCATCCTCAACGGTGCGCGGGAGAACGTGGCGATGGGGCGGCGGGAGGAGCTGGGAGCGGCGTTCTGGGAGGAGCGCGAGCGTCAGCTGAAGTCCGGCTGCGGCTCGGTCGACAACGTGCGTCGCATCGTCAACTCCTGAGCGAGCACGGCGAGGAGTCGAGCGCCCGCGGACCCGCCCGCCGCTGAAGGGGCCGAACGCGGCGAGAGCGGGCGCACGACGGTCGGGCCGCCCGGCCGGTACCCGTCACGTCCGTGTTCATCAGGCGGTCCCTGTGGAGCCGGCTCGCCTCCACAGGGGCCGCCCGGACGCGATCCGGCTCAGCGTTCCCGGCTTTCGTCGCGAGCCTGGTGGAAGGCGTCGGAGATCGCCTCGGCGGCGCCGGACAGGGCTCCCTTGACCTTGCCGTGGGCACCGGACTCGGTGAGTCGGCCCGTGAGGTCCGTGAGCCCGGCGGGCTTGCGCGGTCCCGCCTCCAGGTCGAGGCGGTTGCACGCTTCGGCGAAGCGAAGGTAGGTGTCGACGCTGGCGACCACGATCCGTACATCGATCTTGAGTATCTCGATGCCGATGAGGGAGACCCGCACGTACGCGTCGATCACCAGCCCACGGTCGAGTATGAGTTCCAGAACGTCGTACAGGCCGCTGGAACCGCCCCCGCCGCCCTGCTGTCTCGCCACGGTCATCGCCCGGCCCCCTGTCATCCGTGTCCGCTCGGCGCCGCGGCGCAGTTTTTCGCCGCGGCGCAGGCTTGCAGGTGCTAGTTACCCGGCCACCTGCGACCAAACGGATGTGCGAGCCCGGCGAGGGCCGCTATCGGGGGATGCGGACGGAGAACTCGTTGCCGTCGGGGTCGAGGAGCTGCAGACGGCCCTCGCCGGCCTCGCCGATGTCGGTGCGCTTCGCTCCGAGCGAGATCAGGCGGTCGATCTCGGCCTCCCCGTCGGCACCGGCGGGGAGCGCCAGCTCGAAGTGCAGCCTGTTCGTGCCCGACTTGGGCGCTACAGGGGGACCGCCCCATGTGATCTTCGTACCGCCGTTCGGCGATTGGATCGCTGTCTCCTGGTCCTGGTCCCAGACCAGCGGCCACCGCAGCGCCTCGCTCCAGAAGTATCCGACCTCCTGCGTACCGTCGCAGGCCAGCGCTCCGATGGTGCCGGTGTCGGCGAGGAAGTTGTTGCCCGCCTCGATGACGCAGAACTCGTTGCCGTCCGGGTCGGCGAGCACCACGTGTCCCTCTTCCGGGAGTTGGCCCACGTCGATGTGCTTCCCGCCCAGTTCCAGAGCCCTGGCAACCGTCCGCCGCTGGTCCTCCGGGGAGGTGCTCGTGAGGTCGAAGTGCGCCCGGTTCTGTCCCGTCTTCGGTTCCTGGCTCGGCAGGAAGAGGACGCGGAATCCGGCGGGATCGGGGGGCAGGATCGCGATGTCGTCGTCCGGGCCGTCGGCCAACTCCCAACCGAGGACTCCGGACCAGAACCGCGCCAGGTCCGAGGGCCTGGTGGCGTTGAAGCAGATCGCGAACAGCTGACTGGTCATACCCCGTGCGTCTCCGATCCGCTGACGCTCTGTACGGCGTCTCGCCCTTGTCGTGGGCGCAGCCTACGGGCGGGTGTGCGGGCCGTGCATCCGAGTTTCGGGCGGGCGTGACCAGCTGCCCGGCGTCACCGCCGGCACCGTCGAGCAGGTGCTCGCCTGGTCACCGGCGCGAATCCCACCGCGAAGGAGCGAAAGGATCACTCGGGAATCAAGCCGGTGCGATCCGGGCTCAGTCAGCCTCGCCGGGCTTGATCAGGCCGCTTTCGTAGGCGAAAACGACGGCCTGGGCTCGGTCTCGCAGCGAGAGTTTTTCGAAGATTCGGCTGACGTGCGTCTTGACGGTCTGCTCAGCCAGGAACAGGTCTGCCGCGATCTCGGTGTTCGATCGACCGCGGGCGACCAGGACGAGGACCTCGGTCTCCCGCGGAGTCAGCCCGTTGAGCCGGGTCGAGGCCGGGAGCGCGCGCGGGCGGCAGCGGACGAAGCCTTCGATCAACCGCCGGGTGACCGACGGCGCGAGGAGCGCGTCGCCGGCCGCGACGACCCGCACCGCTGCGATCAGATCGCCGGGCGGGGCATCCTTGAGCAAGAAGCCGCTGGCCCCGGCGGCCAGCGCCTCGTAGACGTAGTCGTCGATATCGAAGGTCGTGAGCATCAGCACCCGAGGCCGGTGCTCCACGCCGCGTGTCGGGTTCATCAGGTGCCGGGTTGCCTCCAGGCCGCCCAGGACCGGCATGCGCACATCCATGAGCACGACGTCGGGTCGTGAGCGATGGGCGAACTCGACGCCCGCCTGACCGTTGGCTGCCTCGGCAACCACCTCGATGTCGGGCTGGGCGTTCAGCAATGCGGCGAAGCCCGCGCGAATCATGGCCTGGTCGTCTACAACGAGAACCTTGATGGTCATGGTGTTCCCGACAGGGGAAGGACGGCGGTGACGTGGAAGCCGCCGTCGGGAAGAGCCTGGGCGGTCAGCTCGCCGTCGAGCATGGCGACGCGTTCCCGCATCCCGACCAGGCCGTGTCCGCCCGCCCGGGTCTCCACGGGGTGCTGGGCTCCGGTCGCGCCGGAGTTGACCACGCCGATCCGTACAGCGCCGTCGACGTAGTCGACGCTGACGTGCGCGCGGGCGCCTGGAGCATGGCGCACTACGTTGCTCAACGCTTCCTGGACCAGGCGGTAGGCGGACAGCCCTACGACGGCAGGGAGTTCAGCACCGGTCGGCACATCATCAGCCACGACCAGACGGGTGTCGATGCCCGCGCGGGCGGTCGTCTCGATGAGAGTGGGGAGATCGGGCAGACCGGGCTGCGGGGTGTGCTCACCGTCGGGTGACTCCTCGCTGCGCAACACGTGAAGCAGACGTCGCATCTCAGCCAGGGACCGTCGCGCCTGGGTGGCGATGGCCGCGAACTCCTCGGTGGCGGCCGCGGGGACATCGGGTATCCGGTACGGCGCGCTGTCGGCCTGGACGGTGATCACCGACATGTGGTGCGCGACAACGTCGTGCAGTTCCCTGGCGATGCGTGCGCGCTCTGCCAGGAGTGTCGCCCGCGCCTGCTCGGCGACACTGATCTGCTCGGCGGTGGCGAGCCGGGCCTCGGCCTCGCCACGGCCGCGAACGGCATCAGCTGTGACCGCCGCAACCGCGAGGAACACGCTCATCGGGAGCAGTGCGATCCACCCGTCGTGGGTCGGGACCAGCGCGATGAACAGTGCCCCGGCAGCCAGCACCTCAAGCCACATCGCGAACGTGGCGCGACGCGATGTCCGCAAGCCGACCACGGCGAGCACGACGGCAACGGTCAGCAGCGAGGTCACGGCCCATGGCCACGGTTCGGAACTGGAGTGGGGTCGGCTCAGCGCTGCCGTCGCAACCGCCGCCGTCAGCTCCGTCCACCAGGCGGTCCGGGGCCGACTGGGCGCGAGGACGACCGGGGCGGCCCGGGCGACGGTCAATGCCATCGCCGGGCCGTAGCCGAGGTTGTAATGCTGCTCCAGGTCCAAAGCTCCGATGAAGCAGACCCCAACGGCCAGGATCCACAGCATTCGAAGTCCCCGCCGGCCGCCCGGGACAGACACCGACGGCCGGGCCAGGTCGTCCCACACTGCCTGCCGGCAGAAGGCCAGCAGGGACCGGCGCCGGAGGTCAGGAATGTGGATCTTCATCGAGGGACATGATATGTCCGGCCTCACAACTGGTGAATCCAGGCGATGACCAACGCGACCCCGCCGACGGAGGCCGCCGCCGTGGTGATGAAGGGTCCGAGCCCGACCTTGCGGCCCCACATCCAGCCCGCCAGGCGGGAGTGCAGGCGACCCAACAGCCACAGGGCGCCCACCCCGGCAACCGCTAACGGCACGCCGACGCCGAAGTGCGCCAGCCAGGCCCCACCGACGCTCGGACCACCCCAGGAGTGGTTGTAAGGGCCCCGGTCGACCAGCGGGTAGAGGACCCCGCGAAAAACGAACAAGATCTCGACGCCCACGGGGATCAGCGCCAGCAGCCCGAGCGGCACGCACAACATGGCATGTGCCAGCAGACGCGCCGCGCCAGGTCGCCCACTCGGCGTCTGCGTTGCCAAGCCCTGCTCACCGGCCCGGGCCCACCACATACACGCCCTGTCCGAACGCCCGACCGCAACCGCACCGACCGTAGCGACCGAGGCCGGAAGCAGCACTGCCGCGTACCCGACCCGCCGCGCGAATCCCGGACGAATGAACGCTGAACCGGGCTCGGAAGCCTTGCCGATGCGTTGCGAAGCCCTGAATGGCATTGCCTTTTCCTTCACTGTCCGGCCGACTCGCTGCCGACGACCAGAAAGTTAGAACCAAGGCTCCATCCACCGCGTCACACCACAGTGCCAAACCGGCCCCCTACCCCCGTAGGGGGCCAGGGCGTCGTCCACGCGAAGCGATCGCCCTTCACGCCGCTGGGACAGTCGCGGTCTGGTCACGCGCAACCCGGCTGATTCAACGCCCGGGTCAACTCGCGGTTGGCTGCCCGCGAGGCCTCCAGGTCCTCCAGAGCTTCGTCCAGCTTCAGCTTCGCATCGGCATTGTCCTGTTCGAGCTGGACGATCCGCTGCTGCAGTTTCTCCGTACTCTCGGGGGCACCGAGTCCAGCCTCAGCGAAGACCTGCTCGCCAATGAGCTGCGACAGTCGGCCCTCCAGCAAGGTGATGCGACCGGCCAGCCGGGCAATTGCGCTCGTTCGCCGCAGCCAGGTCGGCCATCAGCGAGGCCCGTGAGACCCCGGCCCCACCGACCGCATCTGCGGCGGGGGCCCGCTCCGCGATGTGGACTTCGCTCCGCAGGTCACAGTGCCGGTAGAGGAAAGTCCGGTCCACCGGAGCTACTCCGCATCCGCGCGCAGTTCAGAACCGAACAGCGCTCCCGCGGCTTCTTCTTCTCTGCCTCTGCACTGCCCAGGAACTCATCCAGGGACAGCTAAGGGCTGTCCCGTAAACTCCCCTGCACCCGGCGCCCGTCAGCGCTTATTCGATCGCGCTGAGGAATCCCGCCCGGCAGAATCGGCGCATGCCGACCCCCGCGGAGCGACTGCTCTCCGCTCTCGAGCCGCTGCCGTTCCCCGCGCGTCTGTCCCTGACGGCGCGCACAGCGCGCGAACTCGCGGACGACGGGACGCTCGCCCCGCTGCTGGCCGAGCTGGACGGGCGGGGACCGTACGAGCGGCGGCTCGCGGCGTTGGCGGCGCTCGTCGGACAGGACGCGCGGTACCTCGCCGAGCGGCTGGCCGACGCGGACCCCGTCGTCGCCGGGTACGCGCGCCGCGCCGCACGGGACCTGCCCGTGCCGGACAGTGCGCTGGAGGCGGCGTACGACGACGCACCGGCCGTGCTGAGGCAGCGACTGGCTCGTCTGCTCGCCGCGGGAGGCCGCAGCGCGCTCGCCGAGCGGATGGTGGCGCGACTGCGCGCGCAGTGGGGCGACGCCGAGGCCGCACGGCTGCTCCCCGCCTGCTCAGCCCCCTTCGTCACACGGGAGTTGCCGGGTCTGGCACACGCCGTCGAGGGCTGGACACGGCTCGCGTGCCGCCATCCCGACCCGGTTCTGGACCACGCCGAGCAGACCCTGGCCGACCGGGCCGGCGCACAGCAGCGCGACGACTGGTGGCGCCTGAACGCCACCACGGTCGCGGCACTGGCGCCGCTGCGTCCCGAGCGGGTGCTGACCCTGATGGAGCGGCACGGCCCCGGCAGTCCGCCGCCGGCGCTGAACAACCGACTCGGCCCCGTGGCCGCCGCCGACCCCGCACGCCTGATCCGCTGGATCACGTCCCCCGACCGCCAGGAACAGCGCCACGAGCCGATACCGCCGTCCGCAGTGCTGCGCCGGCTCGCGCGGGCCGACCTCGCCTCGCTGACCGCCCTGGGCCGCCACTGGGTGCACCGCGGCGGCCATTTCACCGCGCTGGTGAAGGCCGTCGCCCCCGGCCTGCGCCCCGCGCTCGTGGACGCGGTCACCGTCCAGGGAACGCGCGGGAACCCGGCGTTGAGCGTCCTCGGCCTGATGCCGCGCGAGCGCCGCTGGGCGGAGGTGCGCCGGGCGGTGGCCGAGTTCGACGGCAGCGACCACTGGTGGGACGACCTGGACACCCTCGCCCACGGCCCTCTCGACGAGGCGCGTCCCGCGCTCCTCGCCGGGATCGGACGGTCCCACGCCGACGACCGGGCCATCGCCTGGCCGTTGTTCGTCGCGTGCGCCGCACGGGACGGCGGCCGGGAGGCGATGACCGAGCTGCTCACCGCGGCGGGCCGCCGTCTGCGCAACGAGCGCGATCCGGTACGCGCCGCGGCGCTGCGCGCACTGGCCGAGACGCACCCGCGGCTCCTCGGCCCCGACGACGCCCCGTCGCTGGACGCGATCGCGGCGGACGCGCTGGAGGCACGGGACGCTTCGGCCGACACCCTGACGGCGCTGCGCACCCTCTCCGTGCGGGTTCTCGTCGAACACGCCGCGGACGAGGCGCCGCACCTGCGGGAGTGGGCGTTGCGCACCCTGGAGCGCATCGTGAGCCGGGTCGGCGTGCCCGACTTCGGCCCGCTCCACCGCGACCTGCGGCGGGGCCAGGAACACCAGATCCTCCGGGCCCTGCGTCCCCGGCTCGACGCCGGGGCCGCCCGCGCCGACTTCCGGTTGCTGCTGGGCTTGGCCGCAGCGCTGGGACCACGCGCCCCACGGCTGCCCGAACTGCAGGAGCGGTTGGCCGCGGCCCTCGAACGCGGTGACGACGAGACGTTCAGGGAGGCGGCCCGGCTGTGGCTGGCCGCGCCGGCCACCCGAGACGAGCGGGCCGCCGAAATCGTCGAGCTCGAACCGTCATCGGTCGTCCTCCCCCCGGTGCTGCGGGTGCTGAGCCGACGGCGGACGGACCTCCTGGACGCGCTGCTCGACGCGCTCCCGCCCCACGGCCGCTTCCTGGTGAAGGGGGCCCGGCGCCCGCTGCCGGACCTCGCCGACGGCGACCGCTGGCTGCCCCGCCAGCAGGAGGCGGCGGTCCGGCTGGCCGCGGAGGCGATCACGGACGGTTCCCTCTCTATCGACGAGCGGGCCGCCCTGATCCGGGCGGCTGCCCCGGTGCCCGGCTTCGGGCAGGCGCTGGCGCTCGCGCACACCGACGACCCGGAAGTGGTCGTCGCCGAGGCGGCGCTCGCCGCGCTGCCCCTGACCGACCGGCCGCACGACACCCTGCCGGTGCTGCTGGAGCACGCCGGCAGCGACCGCGCCCGAGTCGCCGTGTACGCGGCATCCCGTGCCGCCCGCTTCACCGCCCCGTCCGAACTCGGCGTCGCGCTGGGTGCATTGCTCACCGGAGAACGACCCGCCAAGGTGACCTCCCGCAAGGAGGCCGTACGGCTGGCCGCGCGCTTCCTGCCGCCCCGGCGGGCCGTGTCCCTGCTGTCGGACGCCTTCCGCGCCCCCGACCGCCACCCGGACGTGCGGGCTGCCGTCGTCCGCGGGCTGCCGCCGCTGCTCGGCGAGCCGGACGCCTGGCGGCTGCTCGACGACGTCGCACGCGACGACGCCCTCCCCGTGCACATGGCTCTTCTGGGCGTCACCCCCTGGCAGTTGGCACAGACGCACCGTCGCGCCTATGCCGACGTGATCGTCGCGGCGTACGACCCGTGCCTCGCGCTCACGGAGGGCTCATGGGGCGGCTACGCCCTGCTGCGCGCCATGGGGGTGTGGTGCCGCTACTCGGCCGACCTGGCCGTCCGGATCTCCCGTACGGTCTGCGACCTCGGCGAGCGTACCCACTGGCAGTGCGCGGGGTGGGTACTGCGAGATCTGGCCGCGTCCGATCTCGCGCACCCCGTGGGAGGCGCCGCGCCGGGCGGCGTATACCACACGGCGGTGGCCGAGCTGATGGCCGCGATGCACACGGCGCAGGGCGGCTGCGACGCACTGGACGGCCGGGACCTGCCGGCGCTGCAGCGGCTGCGGGACCTGACGTCGTTCGGCTATGACGCCGGAGTGCGGACCGAGTTGCTGGAAGCGGTCGCGCGACAGCTGGCGCCGGAGCCCCTCCTGGCTCTGGAACGAGCCTATCTGTTGGGCAAGTTGGCCGATCAGGCCGTGGACCCCGACGAACTGCTCGCACGGCTGCGGGACCTCGCGGACGCGCTCGAGGGCGCGGGAGTGACCGTCGCGACGCACACGACCGGCCGGTTGCGGACGTCGGCGGCGCATCGCGCCCTGTCCCGGCACACCGAGGCCCTGCTGGCCGCGGCGGATCTGTTCGCCCGCGACGGGAGCGCCGCGAAGGGCCTGTTGGCGGTCGGCATCGTGCAGGGCACGGGCCCCGCGCTCGGCTGGCCCGAACAGTGGCGTGCACTGCTGCGTCTGCTGCGCGGCCACACCGACGCTGACGTGCGCCACGAGGCGTACACGATCACGACGGAGAACGAGTGACCGCTGCCGCTCTCCGCGGCAGTCATAGCCCTTTCACCACGCAGGCGTCCTCGACTGCGGCTGCCCGCCTGACAGGCCGGGGGAACCCGGGGGCGCGCGTACCTCTCTGACAGGCTGAAAGGGGGACGTCACATGACGATCATGACTCGGTACGCGCCCGTGGCGGCGCTGCTCGCCTGCTGCTGTCTGCCGCTGACAGCCTGCGGGACGGAACGCCCGGGGACGCACACGGCGGCCACGGCCGGCCCGGGAGCCGCGGCGGCCAGCGGGGGATCCGGAGCGTCCGCGGCGGACGGGACGAGCGACGACGGTCAGGAAGAACTGCCCGACACCACGAGCGACGATCAGGGGACCCTCCCCGACACCACGAGCGACGATCAGGGGACCCTCCCCGACACCACCAGCGACGACCAGGGCATCCTCCCCGACACCACCAGCGACGACCAAGGCACCTTTCCCGACACCACCACCGATCGGGATGCCGACGATCCTCCCGAGGGCGACACCACGGAAGACGGCGTGGGAGTGCCGACGAGTGGCCCCCACCGCTGGTACCCGATGCTGCGCGAGTTCCGGGCGTACCTCACGTCCGGTGCCTCGAAGGCGGACGCCGCGGTCGCCGCCCACGTGACGAGCGTGCACGTCCGCGTGCCCTCGGGCAGCGCCCGCAGCGTGGCCGTGGTCCGCGTCGACTACGGAGTGGGAGAACAGAAGCAGGCGGACCGCACCGCCGAGGTCTTCGCGCGCTGGCGGCGTTCCCTCTACGGCGATCACGGTCACGTGGAGGTCCTGGGTCCGGCGAAGACCACCGCCGAGAAGGACTGGTGACCGGCGGCCGTGGCGGCCGCCGTGAGCGCGGCTCACCCTGATCAGCACGGAGTCCGACCATGGAACCAACCGGCTGGCGGCGCAGGACCCGAAAGAGACGGCCCAGCCGCCGGGGCCGGGCAGGGGAGCCCTGCTGCTCGATGTAAGCGACGTCAGGTCTCGTCGGCGAGCGCCGCCGCCGTAGCGCCGACCGTGAAGCCACTCAGCCGGTTCGGCGTCGGACGCCGTCGGTGACCACGGTCACCACGGACGTGCCCGCGAGAGGCCCGGCACCCCAGGGCGGCCCATGCGGGTCGGGTCACCCGGCGCGCTGGGTTGTCTCCCCGGCCTGAGCGGGTACGGCGGGCAGGGAGACGGTGCAGGAGGCGCAGCGTCGGGCTTGGGCGGGTACGGGGCTGAGGCACTCGGGGCAGTCCCGTTTGGGGGCCTGGACGTCGTGGTGCGGGGCGAGGCGTTCGTGGAGCTTGTTGATCGGGAGCACGACCAGGAAGTACAGGGCGCCGGCGAGGAGGAGGAAGCTGATCGCCGCGTTGATGAAGGCGCCGTAGGGAAACTCGGTGGCGCCCAGGGTGAAGGTCTTACGGCTCATGTCGCCGGTGGCGCCGGTGGCCAGCCCGACGATCGGTGTCAGGAAGGCGCGGACGAAGCCGTTCACCACTGCGGTGAACGCTGCCCCGATGACGATGCCGACGGCCAGGTCGACCACGTTGCCGCGCAGGATGAAGCTGCGGAAGCCCTTCACCTTCTCACCCCCAAGAGGCTGTTGACGTCGACGGGCGGCACCGAAAGCGCGGTCAGCCCATCCCCTTCGCCTCGGATGCCCGGCCACCCGTCGCCCATGCCGGCTCCGCCGCGCGGCGCGGAGCACACCATCGCGACCGGTCGCTCAGCCTGAGCTGCACCTCGAAACAGGCATGGGCGGCCTGGCGCTGGAGCTGGTCCCCGTCCGGCTACGTGGCGACGTTCGTCCGCGCCACCAATGCCGTCACCGGTGACGAGGTGACCGAGGGACAGGCCGTCGGCCGCATCATCGACCCGGTCGACGGCGCCGAGCACAAGGTCGCCGCCGTCTCCACCGGAACGATCATCCACCACTTGAACGGGCTCTCCGTACGCCCCGGCACGCACCTCGCCGCCATCGCCGGTCCGACGCGTCACCGACCGGGCGCAGGACCGTCGGTCCCGTGCAGAGCCAGGGACCATTCCCGCAGATGCCGGACCAATGCGGTGGCCCTGGTGTGACCGGCGGGCCAGAACGGCAGCACGAGGAGGGCGGGGACGCAGCACGCCGTCACCACCAGCAGAGGCAGCAGACACAGAGCGATCACGAGTGGGCGTTGCCGCCCCTTGAACAGGGCGGCCACGGTGATGAGGAGAGTGTGCATGGGAAGGGAGGTCCTCTCAGCAACGCCTGCGGTGGCCGGGGCCGGCCGCTCCGGACGGAAGTCGATGCCCTGAGCGTGAAACACCCGCTCCCCTTGCCGGAAGTCGCACCACCAGAAGTCATCTCCGGTGCGATCATTGCCTCTTGCGCAACGCATCCGGAGGAGCCATGAGCGGTGGTGGGGGCAGGCGACCGCAACTGGGACCGGTCAAAGAAGATGTGAGCGAACCGGTTCTGGCCTTCGTCCTGCGTCTGCGGGAGCTGTACGAGGAGAGCGGTTGGTCCTCCCTGCGGGCGTTCGCGGAGGCAGTCGGTTACAGCAGGGGGACCATCTCGCGCTTTCTCTCCGGCGGGCGGCAGCCGAAGGCGTACTTCCTGGACAAGCTCTTCGCCGCGATGGAGGACCGGACGGGCCGCCCTGTGACCGAGGCCGTCCGGGCGGAGACGCGGCGGTTGTACTTCGAGTCCGTCCGTCTCAAAGCGCCGGCCGAGTATCAGGTCTTCCGCATGGAGGAGGAGCTCGGAGCCGCGCACGAAGGGACGCGGCAGCGCCTGGACGAGCAGTTGAAAGCCCATGACACCGACCGGAATGCGCTCACCGGACGGATCGCCGAACTCACCGACAACCTGAGGCACATGGAACAGGAGCGGCAGGAGTTCCTCCGTCGGAGCGAGCACCTCGCCGAACAGGCGCGAGTGGAAGGCGAACGCCGGAAGTTCCTGGGACGAGCCATCGAGGAGGTCGTGCGGTTACAGGACGGACCGGCACTGGCTCTCACGCCTCCGCAGCAGCCGTCGGACCACTGGCCCCTCACCGGTCTGGTCCTCGGCGACCGCACCGGGAAGGTGGACGGGATCGCCCTGTCGCCCGACGGAGCCCTGATCGCGAGCGTGGGCTCGGAAGGCACCCTGCGGTTCTGGGAGCCGGCGGCGAGCCGGTCGCCGGTGCGTACCCTTCATCACGACCGGCCGGTCCTGGCCTTGGACTTCCATGCCGGCTGCGGTCTCCTGGCCACGGCCTGCCAGGACGGGAGCGTCTGGCTCTGGAAGCCGGCTGCGGGCCGGTCCGCCCAGCCGGAACGCCTCGGATCCGGGATCACCGATGTGCGTGCGGTGGCCTTCGCGCCGCGCAGCGACGGGCTGCTGGCGATCGCGGGCCTCGGAGGCAGAACGGTCGAGTTGTGGAAGCCGGACCGCGACGGGACCACTCCCGGGTCCCCGAGCCGGCGTGTGCGCTTTCTCCGGGACGAGGTCACCGGCAGGCCCCCGCCGCCGGGTACGCGGGTGGGCCGGTTCAGCGGCTACCGTTTGCACGAGGGTTTCGGCGGCCTCACCGGCGGGGTCGACGCGCTCGCGTTCTCGCCCGCTGACGGACTCCTGGCGACCGCCGGCCTCGACGGAACCGTCAGGTTGTGGGACTTGACCGTGGGGACGCCGACCGCCGGGCCGCTCAGCGGCCACGAGGGCCCCGTGCGCGCGATCGCGTTCTCGCCGGACGGGCGCCGCATCGCGAGCGGCGGCGCGGACGGGACCGTACGGCTCTGGGATCCGGTCGCCGCCTCCCCGGCCGGGCGACCGCTGACCGGTCACACCGGGCCCGTCACATCCGTCGCTTTCTCACCGGACGGGCAGCTGGTGGCGAGCGCCGGTGACGACGCGACCGTGCGGTACTGGTCACCGGTGGCCGGCCGGCCGCTGGGCGAGCCGCTCACCGGCCATCACGGGCCGGTCACCGGCGTGAGCTTCGCACCGAACGGAGGCTTGCTCAGGACGACGGGAACGGACAGGACGGTACGGCTGTGGCCGGTCCCGTCGGTTTGACGTTGCGTCGCGTGCATTGTCGAACCAGACCCGTCCCTCACCTTGTTCGAGCCGCGGGCCGGAGCGCCGAGACTACGACGGGCCGACGCTGTCGGCTGTCACTGCCGTAACGGCCCGACGTACTTCTGCTGTGGGGAACGGGGTGTGCTTGCTCCGGGTCAGCAGCCGATGGTGGAAGTCGTCCAGGACGATCGCGTGCTGGGCGTGACGGTCGATGATCGCGGCGATGTCGGACGGCACATGGGCGGGTCGGTGGCCGCCCACCCACCGGCGCAGGAAGGTTGCGTGTTCGGCGCCGCCGCGCATGTCCTGTGGGAGATGGTGGCGCAGCAGGTGGCTCGGTGCGTAGGAGCGGTCGTACACGAGGTGATCGGTGAGGAAGTCGCGTTCCTCGGGGGAGAGTTCGAATTCACGGCTCGACGCGAGCCCGAAGTCCGCGAAGTACACCCGTCGGCCGTCCGTGAGCAGGTTGGCGAAGTGCGCGTCGAAGTGGACCAGTCCGCGCGCACTCATGAACTCCGTCCCCCGCAGCAGCTCATGCTCGACCCATCGATACGGTGACTCGCCTCCGCGGCCCGGCGGGGACGCGTCACGGGTGCCTGCGAGCCACTCGGCGAGGGTCTGCGGCACATGCTCCAGGAAGAGCACCAGGCTGAAGGAGGATCTTTCGATGGCCTCCAGTCGACGGCGAATGGCCGGCGAACCCTCCCAGTGCGCTACGGCCCCCTCGACGCCGCCGAGGTCGTCCAAGAAGCCGGCAGGAGGGCTGTCGGGCAGGACACGCCAGTGGTGGAGCAAGGGGAAACCGGCGTACTCGTTCCTCAGTGCCCAGCTTGTCGTCATGATGTGCGCGGCCAGTTCACGCCAGGCGCCGAAGCCGGCCGACCCGACTCCGTACTGGTAGCAGAGGGGCAGCCCGAACAGGTTCGCCGTCGACCGCACGTGCTCCGGCCGCAACTCGACGTCCGTCAGCGGGACCCGCTTGACGAAGACGCGGCTTCCCTCGACTTCCATCTGCGCCGATCGTCCGCCGATGCCGCAGCCGAGGCTCGGCGCGGCGGACACGGCGGTCTCCAGCCGACGGTCGCTGAAGAGGGACAGCCGTGCTCCCACGGCTGCGTGGGCGGATACGCGTGCCGCGTGGTCCGTCTCGGTGGTGTCCATCGGTGGCTCCGTCCTTGCATCTTGCGGATAAGGCGACGATCACGATGCGGCACGGTTCGGAGAGTTCGGAAATAAATCGCACTACCCGTCAGCCGGTGATCGTGAGGCGGAATCCTGATTCGGTTGAGCCACCGTCCGATTCGCCCTTCGGCCGGCGATCGGACACGAGGCTCTCAGGCGGTCTTCTCAGCACCGCGCCCAGGAAGACAGGAATTCTTTCATGCTGAACCTATACAGCGCTCGTGTCAGGAGAGGGCTGCCGGAGTCTCCGACACAGTCCCTGTACGCGGCGGGGGGTGTGTGATGGCGGAGGATCAGATGCCCGGCGGGCCGCAGGAGACCCGGCGGGATCCCGCCGTGACGGCCCCGGGCCCCGGCGGCAGCGATCCGGCTCCCCCGGTCGAGGCGCCCGTCCGGCCTCCGTCGCCTCCAGCCGCGGACACCCGGACGGCAGCTGACCTCGCCGCCGCCGACACCGTGCCGGCACAGAGCCGGACCGGCCCTGACACGCCGTCGGCGCACCCGCCCACCGTTCCCGACGCCCCGCCGGCGCCGTCCGTGTCCACCCCGTCCGCGCCTGCCCCGGCGAAGGACGCCGACGGGTGGTGGAAAGCGCGCCGGGCCCGGCTGGCGCGGCATCGGGGCGCCGTGGCGGTCTGCGTGGCTCTTGCGCTGGCGGCGGGCGTCGGCGGGGGCGTCTGGTACCGGCTGCACCACCACGACGTACAGCAGCGGGAAGGAGAGGAGTTCCGTGCGGCGCACTGCGGGACGACGAACGAGGCGCTGACGACGGGCGCCGACGGGGAGTGCACAGGGGTGACCGACGGCGGCGACGGTCCCGGCGTGTTCGGCTCCGCTCTGCGGCCGGTGCTGACGGCCGTCGCAGCGGAGAACTCCCGGGCGACGCGCGGCGACCGATACGTCACCCTCGCCTTTCTGGCGCCGCTGACCTCCATGGGCAAGGCCAAGGACCTCACGCTCGACCAATTCGTCGGGGAGGTCGAGGGAGCGTACACGGCCGTCGAACGGGCCAACGCCAGCGACAGCCCGTTGAAGATCCGCTTGGTGCTGGCCAACATGGGCAGCGGCGAGCTGCGCTGGAAGAGCACCGTCGACGCGCTGAGCGGGGTGAAGAACCTGGTCGCCGTCGCCGGCATGGGATTGAGCCAGCAGGAGTCCGTCGACGCCGCCCGTGCGCTGAGCGCCAAGGACATCCCCATGGTCGCCGACGTGATCACCGCCGACGGCTTCGACACCACCGGCGCCATCGACGCCGGCGCGGCCGCACCTGAGCCCATCAACGGGCTGGTCCGCGTCACCCTGACCAACGCGACTCAGCTCAAGGCGCTCGGCAAGGAACTGGACGGCGACACCCGTACCGCGGCACTGGTGCGCACCAGTGTCACCCCGAACGGGACCACCGACTTCTACACGGAGTCCCTCTACCGGGACTTCCGGACCGTCAGCGGGTTGAAGAAGCACCTCGACCCCAACGCGGACTTCTTCTTCGACCCCCGTGGCGGAGCCGACTCGATCCTGGACGCCATCGGCCAGAACATCTGCAACACTCAACGCCCCGTGGACACGGTCTACTTCGCGGCCCGTGAGAAGTACCTGCCCGACTTCTTGAAGGCCCTCAGCCGCCGCAGCTGCCATCGCCTGCCCATCACCGTCGTCGCCGGGTCCGACACCGCCGCCCTGGACCCCGGGACCCTCACCGGTCTGAACCAGCAGGGCGAGGCGCCCATCACCGTCCTGTACGCCTCGCTGCCCTCCGCCGCGGCGCTGCGCGGCTCCGGCAACAGCGACCACGATCTGTACGACAAGTTCCTCCAGGCTTTCGCCGGCGACCACCATGGGCAGAGGTTCCCCGCCGACCACGCCACCCGAGGCTACTGGCCCGTCCTCGCCCACGACGCCGTCCTCACCGCTGTCACCGCGGTCCGCAACGCCACCGACGACACCACTCCCCACCCCAACCACTTCGACGTCCGCAACCACCTCTACGCCCTCACCGGCGGCGCCGTCCCCGCCGCCACCGGGCGGTTCGGCATCGACGCGACCGGAAACCGCACCACCGTGCCCATCACCGTCCACCGCCTCACCTCGTGACCCCGCTGCCCCAGGCCACTCCGCTCCCCCGCGTCCGGTGAGACCTCGCCTCCAGCGGCGCCGCGTCCTCGGCGCTCCGGCGGGTGGGCTGGGGTCCGGTGGTTGGAGGCGCAGGTTCCGCTGCTGCACCGGGCCCCAGCTACGTGGTCTGGTGCCCGGGAGGGTGGTGGTTACACCGTTTGTCCGGTGAGTTGTCCTGATGCGGAACAGGCCTGTGGGCCCCGGATGTCCTCCGGGGCCCACAGGCTGACTGTTGTCGGGTGGGTCACCAGCGGTACCAGCGGCCCCGGCGGCCGCCGGTGTCCGCACTGCGCATGACGAAGCCGAGCAGCCAGACGGCCAGCACGATGACGGCGACCCACCACAGTGCCTTCAGCGCGAATCCCGCGCCGAAGAGGACCAGGGCCAGCAGAAGAACGAGAAGCAGGGGAACCATAGTTATCAACCTCCGTTGCTCCGGATGCCCGGCGAATGCATGAACACACAGAGCAATCGGCGTGTTTCTTCACCTCTTCTGCGGGAACGGGTTTCCGTTTCTCCACCGGTGTTCGCCTGTTCATCACCGGCGCTCACCCGACGTGAAATCAGGGATGGCGGTGATACACCTTGTTGGCGATGCGCCAGCCGCCGTCGGCTCGGGCCAGCAGGAACACGTCGGTGAACGTGTCCGGGCCGTGTGTGAGCGTCATGGTGGCGGTCGCGACGGTGCCGTGGACGTCGACGGCGTCGATCCGGCGGGAGCGAGCCGGTTCGTCCGGGGCGGGCCGCCCCTCGAAGAGGGCGCAGTAGTCGTCCAGAGGCCATGAGACGAAGGCGCCGTCCCGGATTCCCTCGATGTGGGCGGTGGGCAGGAAGGCGTCGCGGAAGTGGGCGGGGTCGCCGGTGGCGTGTCCGCGGATGTAGGCGCGAAGGGGTTCGAGCACGGTGTCTTCGGCAGCGGGGACCGTGGCGGCGACGGCGATGTCGGCTTCGGGGTCGGCGAGGGGGTCGGCCAGGCCGGCCGCGCTGCGCAGAGGGGTGTGGGATGCGGCGGCCAGCAGAGCCATGTCCTTGGCCAGCGCGCCGATGGTGAAGTGGACTGTCGGGGTGGCCGCTTGGCCGGCGAGGAAGGGACGCTTGCGTGCGACGAGTCCGCCGAGCTGACCGAGTTCGAGGATGTCCAGCACCTGGGCGCGGGGCAGGCCGAGGGCGTCGGCCTGCCTCAGTGAGTCGCGCAGTGCGAGGACGGCGCCGGCGAGGCTGTTGTTGGCGATCAGCTTGAGCGCGGCAGCCGTGGAGGCGTCCTCGACCCGCCGCACCGTGCCCAGCGCCTCCAGAACCGGTCGGGCGCGGTCGAACGCCTCTCGGTCCGCGGCGGCGAGTATCCGCAGGGTTCCGGCGGCGGCAGCGGGCACCGATCCGAGCACGGGCACGTGGACGTAGGAGGCGCCGAGCCTTCGCGCCAGCTCCGCCGCCTCGGCGGGGGCGACGGTGCTGGTGTTCACCACGATGGTGTCCGCCCGCAGCGAGGCGTGGACGTCGTCGAGGACCTGTCGGCAGGCCGGGCCGTCGAACAGCGCCAGGAGTACGAGATCGGCCTTCGCCACGGCCTCCTCGAGAGCGTCGGTCGTCCTGACGTCGCCGGGCGCGCGTCCTGAGCGCGTCCAGCCGACGACGTCCAGGTCCTGGGCCGTCAGCCGTCTCGCGATCGCGGCGCCCATGCGCCCCAAGCCGAGGACGGCGACGGTGTGCGGTGTGGTCATGCACCTCACGGTGGTGGACGGCGACGGCTGCGACAAGCGCAGGCTTCGCAGGGCAGCCCTGCGCAGCTCGCATACCGGCAGGAGATACTGACCAGGTGGAACTGACCGTGTGGCGAACCTTCGTGACGGCGTGCCGGCTCGGATCGCTGTCCGCGACCGCCGCCGAGCTCCATCACACCCAGTCGGCGGTCTCCCGGCAGATCGCGGGGCTGGAGCGGCAGCTCGGCGTGCCCCTGATGGAGCGCCATGCGCGCGGTGTCCGTCCGACGCCTGCCGGCGAGGTGTTCCGGCGCCATGCCGTGACCACGCTCAACGAGGCCGATCGCGCCGTTCGCGCCGCGCGGGACGCCCGTGACGGGGCGTTCGACCGGCCGCTGGCGGTCGGGGCGACGCCTTCCCTGGCCGCGGGCATCGTTCCCGAAGCCATCCGGGGCCTTCTGGAGTGCGCGCAATCCCTGCGGTGGACCCTGCTGCCCGGTCTGAGCGGGCAGCTGCACCACCGCGTGGTCGCCGGTGATCTCGACATCGCCGTCGTCACCGACGCACCGCCGGGCCTGTCCCACGACCCGCGCGTCGACCGGCGTTACCTCGGTCTGGACGAGATGGTCGTCGTCCTGCCCGTCGGCCATCCCCAGGCCGGGCGAGGCCCGGTGCACATGCGGGCGCTGGCCGACCAGACCTGGGCCGAGGACAACGACGGCTCGGCAGCGCTGCTGCGCCAGCACGCCGCCCGCGCCGGAGTCAGCGCCCGCATCGACCTCGCCGCGGCCGATCTGCTCGGCAAGCTGGCCCTGGTCGCCACCGGACACGCCATCGCGCTGATCCCTGGAGTGCTGGTGTGCGCGCTGCGCCCCGACGTCACCACAGTGGGCCTCGTGGATCCCCCGACCCGTGGCATCTACACGATCACGCCACGCCGCGACCCGCACCCCTGCGCGGCGACTCTGATCGGCCGGCTCGCCACCGCGTTCGAGCCGGTCCGTCCGGCGCGGGCCGCTGACCGGGCGGCCGAGCCGGACGACCACGCCCCCGAGCCGGCGCCGCACGGCGGCGGCGCGGAAGAGGTGCGACCGGCGCCTCCGCCGGTCTTGCCGCGCGCCGGCGCTGTCCGCGACGAGGTCACGGGCTCGTCGGCCTGAGCCTGGGCGGCTGCTTCGCGGCCCGGGCCGCGGCGCTGGAGCCGCGCGTGGCGGCTCTCGCCACCGTCAGCGGCCCCTTCCGCCTCGACTGGGAGCAACTGCCTTCGCCCGTACGGGACATCATGGCCGCGCGCACCGGGGGCGCCGACGCCGCCCACGAGTTCGTACGCCAGGTGGACCTCGCCGCCCTGGCCCCCGCATCACGGCCCCGCTGCTGGTCGTGGACGGCGACCAGGACGTCATCCCCGGCGTGACGAACGGGGAGCCCCTGGCCCGTCTGGCACCGCACGGCAGTCACCTGTCCGTCCCGCACGGAGACCACCTTCTCGGCAACGCGCGGCCCGACTGGCTGCCCCACCTCGGCGACCACCTCGCTCAGACCTTGACGGGAACCCCGGCATGAACCGCACCGGCGGCACCGAGACCGCCCGGGACCGTCAGAGGCGTCTGCTCCAGGTTGCAACAAACAAGGTGCACTTGTTGCGTTAGAACTGAGTCCATTGCAACGATTTCATAGCTCCCAGCTGGGATGACTTCGATCCTTAGCAACAATTGCGTTGCCCATTTCATGAACGCAACGTAGCGTTTCCGCCAATGGAAAGCATGATGGCGGTCGAGGGGGTCGGGGACATGGGAACAACGCGGAGTCGGCGGCGGGCAGAGCCCACGGCGTCGGGCGCCTTCGCCCGGTTCGTGCTGTGCGGCGGCGGAGTGGGGCTCGCGTCCAGCTTCGCCGTGGCGGCCCTCTCCGCACGGCTTCCCTGGGCCGTGGCCAACGCTCTGGTGACGGTGGCGTCCACGCTCCTCGCGACCGAGCTGCACGCCCGCTTCACCTTCGGCGGGGGCAGGCGCGCGACCTGGCGGCAGCATGTGCAGTCGGCCGGGTCCGCCGCGGCCGCGTACGCGGTGACCTGTCTGGCGATGCTGGTCCTGCGGCAGGTGGTCGAGACGCCCGACGTGATGCTCGATCAGATCGTCTATCTCTCCGCCTCCGCGCTCGCCGGCGGCGCACGGTTCGTCGTCCTGCGTCTCGTCGTCTTCGCGCGCCGTCGGCCGCAGGCCGCGGCGGCCGCACGCGTCCGCCCTGCCGTCCGCACCGTGGCGGTCCGAGACGCGGCACCGCCGGCCCCGGCGGAGCTCTGCCGCACCGCCTGACCTCACAGGCCGCGCCGGCGGGCTCAGTACCAGTACAGCGCCCGCCGCACCACGTCGGGCTTGTTGGTGATGATGCCGTTGACCCCGTACGCGCGCATCGTCCGCGCCACGGCCGCGTCGTCGACGGTCCAGACGTAGACCTCCATCGGCTTGCCGTGCGGTCCGGTGACGCTGTGCACCGCCGAGACGTAGCCGTGCGACACCGAGCCGTACGAGGGGTTGATCAGATCGGTGAACCGTGCGTAGTCAGGCAGGTCCTCGACCGGCGGGGTGCCGAGCAGCCCGGTCCGGACCGCCGGTTTCAGGTCGTGGACGACGCGCAGGCTGTCCGCGCTGAAGTTCTGCACGATCAGCCGGTCGGCCAGATGCCGCGCGTCGAGCCAGCCCTCGGCGCCCAGCACCGTGAGGGTCTGCCGCTCGATCCCCGGGTACTGCTCGGGGTTCTTGATCTCCAGGAGCAGCTTCTGGTGGTTGTGCTCGACGCGGTTCAGGTACTGCTTCAACGTCGGCACGCGTGCGCCCGTGTAGGCGCGGCCGAACCAACTGCCCGCGTCGAGACGGGCGATCTCCGCGGCGGTGAAGTCCTTCACGTTCCAAGGGGCGCGCTTGGGGAAGACCTGCTCGACGTTGGTCGTACGGCTCAGCGTGCCGTCGTGGATCACCACGAGGGCGCCGTCCTTGGTGCGCTGCACGTCGTTCTCCACCCACGTGACGCCCAGTGAGGCCGCCTTGTCGATGGCGGCGAGGGTGTTCTCCGGGGCCTGGGCGGAGGCGCCTCGGTGGGCGATGATCGCGGGCAGGGTGCGGGCGGGTGTGGATACGCCCCGGGCGGCCGCCTGGGCGTCGAAGGCGGGAAGGGACAGCGTGAGGGCGGTCCCCAAGAGCGCGGTGACGGCGACTGCGCGGGCGTGCATGCGTACTCCTGGCATCGGGTGATGAGGTGCAGGGCGGCTGTGAGTGTGGAGGGTCATGATGACCTACGTGCCGGCCGCGCGCGTCCGCCGCGAAAAATACCGGTGATTCCGGCGCAACCATCGGAAGGCCCCGCCTGTCACACAAGGACAGGAGCAACCAACTCCTAAGCCACAAGGGGGAAATATGCGCTTCACTCACTCCATGCTGGGCGCAGCGGCACTTGCCGCTCTGTCTCTCGGGGCGACCACCGCCCTGGCGGCGCCGGCTTCCGCCGCACCCGGCACCACCCCGCAGAAGGTGTGCGGGAGCGGTTACAAGACCGTCAACTCCGCTCCCGTCGGCTCGCTGGGCACCGTCTACCTCACCTACAACGCGGCCAACGGCAAGAACTGCGTCGTCACCATTCGCAACACCCCCGGTGCCGCCGTGTACATGTCCGCGTGGATCTTCATCGACGCGACCCTCGAGACCGACGAGGACTACGGTCAGTTCACCTCGTACGCGGGTCCCGCCTACGCCATCGGCAAGGGCCACTGCGTCGACTGGGGCGGCGCCATCGCCAACACCCATGTGACGGTGACCCAGTCCAACTGCGGTTCGCTGAAGGAGCACCGGACCACCTCCGTCCGCTGACCCGCCCCGCCGCCCTTCCACCGCGCGAGAGCCGGTGGGAGGGCGGCGTCGCGTCGAGCGCGCGCCGCCGCGGTGCGTGGAGCCCGCATCGCGTGCCGGGTGATCCAGATCACCAAGGCGAGGTGCATCGCGGCGAGGGGGCCACCGTCTTCATTCAAGTGTGAAGAGCTCGCTGGAACGGGGACGGTGCGAATGGGGCAGAGCCGAGCGGAGGGGTTCGACGGGTTCGTGGCTGCCCGCTGGTCGGCGCTGTTTCACCTCGCCCTGCTCTTCGTGGGAGGCGATCGGCACCGTGCCGAGGACCTCCTTCAGGAGGCCTTGGTCAAGCTCTGGTTCGTGTGGCCCCGGATCGCCGAGGAGGCGCCGGAGGCGTACGTGCGCAAGGTTCTGGCACGAGCGGCGGCCCGTTCGGCCCGCCGGCGGTGGTGGGGTGAGCAACCGGTCGAGCACCTGCCCGACCGGGCCGAGGCGGGCGACGCGTCCGCCACCGTCGCCGAACGCTCGCGACTGGAGGACGCCCTGGCCCAACTGCCTCCGAAACAGCGGGCCGTGGTGGTCCTGCGCTACTACCAGGACCTGTCCGAGAAGCAGGTCGCCCAAGTGCTGGGGTGCCCCGTCGGCACGGCTCGGTCCCATGCGTCGCGTGGTGTGGCGCGACTACGTCGGATCCTGGCCGAGGCCGTCGAGTCGGTGGAGTGAGAGGGAGGTCATGGATCACTTCGAACGGGAGTTGGCGCAGTTGATGCGCGACTCCCAGGAGTACGTCCCGTTCGAGCCCCGGCACCGTGATCGCCTCCGGTCCGGAGTTCGGGCCCGGCGCCGCACCCGCGTGGCCCAGCGGACCGTCGGTTGCGCGCTTGTCGTCGCCGGCCTCGGCCTCGGCTTCCTGCTGCTGCCTCGCGACGACCCTGCCGAGAACCGGCCGCAGGCTCCGCAGCCGCGGCCCGTGTCGAGCCCCGTCTCGCCGAGCGGGACTCCGACACGTACCCCGGACGCGTCCCCGAGCGAGTCCTCATCGTCCCTTCCCGACGAGAGCGCCACCGCCGGGGGGCCCGCTTCCGCGTCCCACACGTCCGCGCCGGGCGGAGACCCGGCCACTCATGGCCCGGACGCGACGTCGCTCGCGACCACGCCGCCGTCGCCCACGGATACGTCGACGAGCCCCCCGCCCACGTCGGCGATCGCCTCTCCGGGCTCCGGCGACCGCTGACCGGCACCTCCTGACTCCTGCCCGCCGACCGCACCGGGCCCTGTCCGGCCCGGCACCGCCACGGGCGGCCCCGGCATGCCCTGGGACAGATCACCGAAACGGAAATCGCATGACAACCCTCGTGAATCAGCTTCCGCTGCGCGCACCTGTGCCCGCACACCACGGGCAGCCCGTCCTCGACGTGGTCGTCCCGGTGTACAACGAGCAGGCGTGCCTGGAGCGGAGCGTGCGACGGCTGCACAGCCACCTGTGTGACACGTTCCCTTACCCCTTCCGCATCACCATCGCGGACAACGCCAGCACCGACGACACTCCACTCATCGCGGCCCGGCTGACCGCCGAGCTGCCCGAGACACAGTGGCTGCGACTGCCGGAGAAGGGGCGGGGCGGGGCGCTGCACACGGCGTGGTCGCGCTCGGGGGCGCCGGTGCTCGCGTACGTCGACGTGGACCTGTCGACCGAGCTGACGGCGCTGCTCCCGCTGGTCGCGCCGCTGATCTCCGGCCACTCCGACATCGCCGTCGGCACCCGCCTGGTCCCCGGCTCCCGGGTGGTCCGCGGCGCAAAGAGAGAGGTCATCTCCCGCTGCTACAACATCCTGCTGCGGTCGACCCTGGGCGTGGGCTTCTCGGACGCGCAGTGCGGTTTCAAAGCCGTCCGGCGTGACGTCGCCGAGCGGCTGCTGCCCCTGGTGAAGGACTCGCAGTGGTTCTTCGACACCGAACTGCTGGTGATAGCGGAGCGGGCGGGGCTGCGCATCCACGAGGTGCCGGTGGACTGGGTGGACGACCCCGACAGCAGGGTCGACGTCCTCGCGACGGCCCTGGCCGATCTGCGCGGCATCGCCCGGATCGGACGGGGACTGGCCCGTGGCTCGCTCCCCACAGCCGGGCTGCGCAGGGACGCGCCCGACGCGGCGGACGGCGGTCTGAGCGGCCAGCTGCTGCGCTTCGGCGTGGTCGGCGCGGTGAGCACCGTCGGACATGTGTCGCTGTACGCGGCGTTGTGCGCGACGACGACGCCGCAGGCCGCCAACGCGCTGGCCCTGCTGGTGTGCGCGGTCGCCAACACGGCCGCGAACCGGCGGTTCACCTTCGCCCTGCGCGGGCGCGCCGGCGCGGTCGGCCACCAGGCCAAGGGGTTGCTGATCTTCGTGGTGGGCCTGGCCCTGACCAGCGGATGCCTCGGCGTGCTGCACCAGGTGGCGCCAAGTCCCGCGCGCGCCACGGAGATCGCGGTGCTCGTCGCCGCCGGCCTTGCCGCGACACTGCTGCGGTTCCTGCTCTTCCGTGCCTGGGTGTTCCCGGTCCGCCGTCGTGGGCGGGGGGCCGCTGCCGCATGAGCGACACCATGACGCAAGGAGTCGGCACCGGGAGCCCCGGTGCCTCGCCCGCCCCGGGCGAGGCACCGGACGACGGCCCGCTTCCGGGGCTGCGCCGCGCGGTCGTGCGCTACGGTCCGGTGCTCGCCGTGTACGGCGTGCTCAAACTCATCGGCTTCTCGGTCTTCATGTACCTGCTGGACTCAGCCGGGGACTTCCGGGAGAAACACCCGCGTTTCGGCGGCGGGGCCCACGCCTGGGACGTGCTGGCGAGCTGGGACGGCTGGTGGTACCAGCAGATCGCCGCACACGGGTACGACCCCGCCCTCGTGCCGGTGCCCGATGCCGAGGGACTGATCACGCTCGAAGGCAACTCGGCGGCGTTCTTCCCGTTGTACCCGGCAGTGATGCGGGTGGTCTCCGAGGGCACGGGTCTCGGTCTGTACGGCGCCGGCATGCTGGTCTCGGTCGTCGCCTCCTTCGTGGCCGCCGTCGGGATCCACACGGTCACCGCACGGTTCGGCGGCGAACGGGCCGGGCTGGCCGCCGCCGGACTGTGGGCGGTGTGGCCCGGCTCGGGCGCGGAGTGGTCGGGCTACTCGGAGTCGCTGTACGTCGCCCTCGCCGTGTGGACCTGCCACGCCGTCATGAGCGACCGCTGGCTGACGGCGGGCGTCCTCGCCTTCAGCGCCGGCCTCAACCGCCCCACCGCCGTCGCGCTCATCGCCGCTCTCACCGTCGCCGGGCTGGTGGCGTTGCACCGTCGCCGCAAGGACTTCGCCCGCCTGTGGACCGCGATACTGATCGCACCGCTCGGCCTCGTCGGCTACCTGCTGTGGGTCGGCAACCGCATGGGCGACCTCCGCGGCTACTTCATCCTCCAGACCGGGGCGTGGGGGCACACCTTCGACTATGGAGCGCACACCCTCGACGTGGTGAGTTCCGTCGCGGTGGGCCGCCACGACTATGTCTTCGCGGCCCCTTTCGAGGACATCATCGGGGTGCTGGTCGTCCTGCTGGCCGTACTTCTCCTCCCCCTGCTGATCCGTCTGCGCCCCCCGGCCTTCCTGGTCGTCTACACGCTCCTCACCTTCGTCCTCGCGCTCGGCAGCCAGCAGATATTCGGCAACGTCTCGCGCTACCTGCTCCCCGCCTTCCCTCTCTTCATCCCGCTGGCCCTCAAGTCCCGCGCCCTGGGGCTGCCCACCCTGATGACACTGCTGAGCATCACGGCGGTGGCGTCCGGCTCGTATGCGGGATACGCGCTCTTCGAACTGGGAGTTCCGTAAGCCGCTGCCGGAACGCGCTGACGCAGGGGTGGATTCCGCCGGCGGAAGCCACCCCTGCGTCAGGATTCAGCGGTCAGACGCTGGCGCAGATCGCGTACACGCTGATGCCGACGGTGGAGTAGCCGTCCTGTCGGCCCAGCCCGATCCAGCCGCGTCCGTCGTCGGTCGGGAAGCTGCCGACCAGGATCGCGCCGTTGCCCTGCGCTTCGGCGCCACCGCCGACGACCACCTTGCCCGCCGGGCAGTAGACGGTCCGACGCTGGAAGTTGGGGACGTCGGCGTTGGGGAGCTTGACGATCTGGTAGCCGGCCACGGAGGCGGCCCGCGCCGGCGCCGCGGCGGCCGCCGCCCGGCTGGTGTCGCCGGCCTGTCCGTCGCCGGCCTGAGCGGCCCAGCCCGCTCCCGACACCAGGGCCAGGGCCAGAACGCCCGCGCCGATCGCCTGCTTGCCTCGCATATGAATGTCCTCTCGTGCCGTGGGCTCCGGGGAAGCGGAGCTCTCGACGACCATCCTGGTGACATCGATCGGGCATCGGGCGGGAAATCAGGTCAAACGCCACGATAGGGCGAACACGGGGCACAGAGGGCGCTCATGCTCGTGGTCGGGGACGCCTCACGCGCTCCGCGTGCTCCCCGCCGGGGGCGAGAGGCCGGTCAGCTCGAAGGAAAACAACTCCCCTGCTGGCGCATGATCGTTGATACGGTCCCGCCATGGTTGCAGCACAGGAATCATCGAGCGGCCCGGTCACCGCGGACGATGTCGAGCACGCCGTCCGCCTGGCACTCGCCGCTCTGCGCGGGGCCGACGCTCTGGACTGGAGCGCCAAGGCGGGTTCCCTGGAGTGGGACTGCTGGGAGACGGTCGAGCACCTCGCCGACGATCTGTTCTCCTACGCCGTCCAACTGGGCCCGGCCAGGCCGCCGTCGGACACCGACGTCCCCTTCGCCTGGAGCCAGAAGAGGCCTGGCGGCCCGGCGAACGCGGTCTTCGCCGACCGGGAGGCAGGGCCGGCCGGTCTGCTCCAAGTCCTGGACGCCAGTGGTGCTTTGCTGACCGCGATCGTCCGCACCACTGCGCCCACGGTCCGGGCGCACCATGTCTTCGGCGCGGCCGACCCCGAGGGGTTCGCCGCGATGGGCGTCGTCGAGACGCTGGTGCACGTCCACGACGTGGCGGAGGGCCTGAACCTGCGGTGGACGCCGCCCGCCGACCTGTGCGACCGCGTGCTGGCGAGGCTCTTCCCCGACGCCCCGACCGACACCGACCGGTGGCCCACCCTCCTGTGGGCCACCGGTCGTGCCGAGCTCCCCGGCCGGCCGCGTCCGAGCAAGTGGCGCTGGTACGGCGCACCCCGCGCCGAGCGCGAGGCGTAGCTCGCCGTCGCCACCGGGCGCGGTGCTACCGGTCGAGGGATCGCATCCCCGCCTCGTCGTACCGCTCCCCCGCGGCCTCGGGCAGCTCCGCTTCGATGCGGGCCAGGTCGTCGCCGGTCAGTGTGATGTCGACGGCGGCGGCGTTCTGCTCCAGGTAGGTGCGGCGCTTGGTGCCCGGGATGGGCACCAAGTTCTCGCCCCGGGCCAGCACCCAGGCGATGGCCAGCTGGGCCGGCGTCACGTCCTTCTCGGCGGCGATCTCCTTCACCTTGGCCGCCAGCCGCTGGTTCGCCTCCAGGTTGGCTTCCTTGAAACGCGGGTTCTCACGGCGCCAGTCGTTCGCGTCGAGCTCGTCCGGCGAGGTGAAGCGGCCCGCGAGGAAGCCACGGCCGAGCGGCGAGTACGGCACGAAGCCGATGCCCAACTCGCGGCAGGCCGGCAGCACCTCGGCCTCCACGTCCCGCGACCAGAGCGAGTACTCGCTCTGCACCGCGGTGATCGGGTGCACCGCGTGGGCGCGCCTGATGGTCTGCGCGCTCGCCTCGCTCAGACCGATGTGGCGCACCTTGCCCTCGGCGACCAGCTCGGCCAGCGCGCCTACGGTCTCCTCGATGGGCACGTTCGGGTCGACCCGGTGCTGGTAGTACAGGTCGATGTGGTCGGTGCCCAGCCGTTCGAGGGAGCCGTGGACCGAGCTGCGGACATGCTCGGCCGAGCCGTCCTGCGGGCCGACCGTGCTGATGTCGCCGGGTACGGCGTCGTCCATCCGGTAGTTGAACTTCGTCGCGATCACGAACTCGTCGCGGTGCCCCCGGATCGCCTCGCCGACGAGCGACTCGTTGGTGAGCGGCCCGTACATCTGCGCGGTGTCGAGAAAGTTCACACCGAGGTCGAGGGCATGGCGGATGGTCGCGATCCCCTCCTTCTCGTCGGCGGATCCGTAGAAGGCGGACATGCCCATGCACCCCAGGCCGATGGCCGATACCCGGAGATCCCGCAGACTGCGCTCCTGCATGTGTCCCAGCCTTTCCCTGCATGCTCGTACTCGTACGTCGTGTGGACGCCGCGAAGCCCCACATCCATCTAGCGACGGATCCCACCGTCCGGCATCCCGTGAGAGGCATCGCGCCGCGATGTCCTCGACGCTATGTGTTGGAGCGCGCTCCAACGCAAGCCTCCCTGGCCGGTGACGTTCCCGGAACGCCGAGCCGTCCGCCGCCGCGTGGATCAGCCGGCGGCCGCGGCGTCGCCGGGCGTGCCGCGATGTGCGAGAGCGTCGGCGGACCGGCTCCGGTTCGTGCGGAAGCGGCGCAGGTACGCCTGCGCCATGGGGCCCGGCGGGATGCCCCGGGCGAAGGCCCGCATGTTGCGCTCGCCCGTGTTGTAGCCCAGGGCGAGGAGCTCGTCGCGGGTGTAACGGCGTACGTGCCGCTCCGGGAGGCTCCGGTCGAGGTCCCCCAGGTGCAGGGCCGCCGCGCGGACGGCGAGAGCGGGATCGTCGCGAAGGTCCTGCCACTGCTCCGACAGGCCGTGGATTCGCCGGACCTGCTCGAACGTCGCCCGGTGCATGTTGGCCACCCCGAAGGACGCCTCGGGCTTCCACCACTGCCACAGCCGCTCCAGCAGCGGGTGGTGGGGCTTGTAGGCCTCGTTGTGGAGCACGGTCATCACGAGCAGGGGCGTCACTGCGGCTTCCTCGGCGCTGCGCACCACGCAGGCGGCGTAGTCCGCCGGGTCGTAGCCGCGGGGCCGCAACGGTGGTGTCGGGGCACCGCAGTGGTCCTCGGGCCTCGACGATTGCTTCGGCGTCGTCGTGGACGACCACTGCTCCATCCGCACTCACCTCTCCCCCGCCGCCGCCCGAAGCAGCGAAACGCCTGGCATTTCGAGGTCCGCGTGCCCCTGCGGGCAGGTCTCAATCCCGCGGCCGCCTGGCTCATCCCCCCGGGCCCCGGCCATCCTGGGCGCGGGCTCCCCTCGCGTGGACGCCCGCTCGCCCCTGTCTCCCGGACGAAGGACGCACATTCCATGAAGCTCTTGATCCTCGGGGCGACCGGCCCCACCGGCCGCCATGTCGTCGATCTGGCCGTCGAGGGCGGTGACGCGGTCACCGTCCTGGCCCGCCGGCCGGAGGCGCTGGACGACGTCGCGGACCGGGTCCGGGTGGTCGCCGGAGACGCGACCTCGTACGCCGATGTCGTGGCGGCGACGAGGGGGCAGGACGCCGTCGTCTCGGCCCTCGGCAGGGGTACGTCCCTGCGCGCCGACGACCTGTTCACCCGGGCCGCGGCGGCCGTGGTCGGTGCGGCCGAGGCGGAGGGCGTGTCGCGCCTGGTGTGGCTGTCCTCGTTCGGTGTGGGGGACACCTACCGCTCGGCGAGCCCCGTGCAGAAGGTCATGTACAGCACCCTTCTGCGCGGCATCTACGCGAACAAGGCGCTCGCCGAGGAGGCGATCCGCTCCAGCGGCCTGGACTGGACGCTCGTCTATCCGACCGTGCTGACCAAGGGGCCGGCCAGAGGCGCGTACCGGGTCGGCGAGCGTCTCGCGATGAAGGGCGTCCCGAAGGTCAGCCGGGCGGACGTCGCCGACTTCCTGTGCAAGGCGGCCCACGGCTCCGAGTGGATCCGCCGGGACGCCGTCATCACCGACTGAGCCGCCCCGCGGTCTGAGCGCGCGGCCTCGCCGAAGGGGGTGGAGGCGGGGCCTGCCCAACAGGCTTGCCGCTGAGCGGAATTGACGTGCTGTTCGTGTCAGACGGCCGTTACCGTGTCCTCGCTCGGCAACGGGCCGCGCCCCTCACCGCCCAGGCCCACCCGCGCCCGTCGCGCGCCGCAACGTCCGCCGGCCGCTTCCTCGACATCGCCCTCAAGGGCCCGGGCCATGCTGAAGCCCATCCCGGTTCCCGGCACTTCTGCACCGAGCTGCACTCCAACGACGGCGTCCTCGGCAACGCGCGCGAGATCCACATCGAGTACTGCGAGCAGTGGGCGTCGTGAGCGTGCACCGGATGCCGAACAGCGGACGTGGTGTCGGCCCGGAGGTCACTGGCTGTCGGCGGGGACCCAGGCTCGCTCGTCGGCGTCGTTCGTGCCGTACCAGTAGTGCGGCATTCCCTTGATGCTGGTGGTGTGGAACGGGCGGCCGTGGTCGTCGATGCGGATCGTGCCGGTGCGGCCCTGGGAGGACCAGTCGAGTTCGAGGTACCAGCGGGCGTCGTAGGCCTGTGTCGTCCCGTCGACGAGCAGCACCTCCGGGTCCTCGGCGGAGACGCGGTACGGGAAACGCACGGCCGGGACGGTCACGTCCCTGTCGGCGCCGTCCTCGGGACGGGCGACGGGGCGATCGGCGTCGAGGTTCACGGTGAAGCGGCGTGGCGTGATCTCGCTGCCGCAGCCCTGGCTCATGGAGTACGCGTTCCCGGTGACCGGGGTGCCTCGGCTGACGACGCGGACGCGGAGCGCGTGCAGGACCACGGCCGCGGACGACCGTCCCTGCACCGAGATCTGCACCTTCGTCTGCCGCCCGTGCACCGCGCTCTGCGTCGCCGCCCACACCCCGGCGTCCTGCTGCATCGGCGGCGGAGGCACCTGCGCGGGCGGCTTGCCTATGACGTAGTCGTGGTCGCAGCCCTTGTCCCAGACGAGCGAGTCGACACTCCAGGTGAGGGGCAGGGCGGTGGTCGGCTGCCCGGCGGGTTCCTCGGCCGACGAGGGGGTGCCGCCGGAGACGGACGCGGTGGGGGCTTTCTGCCGGGCGCCCCGCGACACGGGGCTGCTGGACGGGGAGGGGGAGACTGCGGACGGTCCAGCAGTGCGGTGGGGTGCGCCGGCGATCGTCCTCGGGCCCGTCGAGGGAGACGCGTCCGCCGCGGAGGAGCCGTGGTCCGCCAGTGCGGACACGCCGCCGGCAGCGGCGAGCAGCGCACAGGTGACGGCGGTGGACGCCAGGGCGCGTCGGCTGCGATACCAGGGGCGGGGGGCGGGGGCGGGGGCGTCCTCGTGCGGGGCCGGACCGCTCCCGGACTGCTCGGTAGGGACGGTCTCGTCGACGGGGTCTGGGTCGTGCGCGTCCACTTCCGGCGCGGGGGCCGGCTGCGGCTCCCCCTCCGGCTGCGGTTGCGGTGAATCGCCCGTACGGGCTCGCTGGCGAGCCGCCACCGCCGACAGCCACAGGCGGTGCAGTTCGAGCCGCTCCTGCGGTGTCGCCGCGCAGAAGGCCGCGAGCCGTTCCACGGGCGCGAAGTCCTGCGGCACCGCCTCGCCCGCACAGTACCGGTGCAGGGTGGAGGTGTTCATGTTGAGGCGGCGGGCCAGGGAGCCGTAGCTCCGGTCCGTGCGGTCCTTCAGCCGGCGCAGCAGCGCCGCGAACTCCTCGACGTCGTGGTGATTGGGCACCGTTCTCCCTCGTCCGCCCGCGATCCCGCATCACAGGCCCTCATGTCCCTGCACGTGAGACGGGCTGGGATGGTTCCCACGATGGGCAGGGAGAACCGGCGTCGCACCGGGCGCGGGTGTCCGGCCGGCGCCGTACCCCGGGCTCGGATGTCCGCCGACGCCGGACGGGCGTACGCCCTAACCCGTCTGGTTTCACCGGATGGCGGGCCGCCCACGGTCAGGTTGGACTGTCGGGGCGGCAGTTCCCGCCACTCATCCGGCTCAGGAGATTGCCGTCCCACAGCCGAACCGAGGGAGAACCGGTGCTGACCGTGAAGAAGACGCCTGCCCTGCTCCTGGCCGCGACTCTGAGCACGTCCCTCGCGGGCATCGCCCCGACGGCCGCCGCAGCGAGCCCGCGGGCACATGCCGCGGTGGTGCCGTGCGGTGACGTCGGCGAGCTGATCAGACAGATCGACAGCGTCAACTCCCGTGGCTCCGGGATACTGCTCCTCGCACCGGGCTGCGAGTACCGGCTCCTCGCTCCCGCCGTCGCCGCCGGTCCCAACGGAGCCGACGGTCTCCC
The DNA here is from genome assembly GCF_044768125.1 of Streptomyces sp. NPDC101166. NCBI lineage: Bacteria > Bacillati > Actinomycetota > Actinomycetes > Kitasatosporales > Streptomycetaceae > Streptomyces > Streptomyces sp. NPDC101166. Next base: position 6,704 of record NZ_JBIWPF010000028.1, on the reverse strand, counting down.
CGTGATCACCGGGAACCTGACCCTCACGGCGCTCGGCTCCGCCACCATCACGCGGGCCGCGGCGACCGCGTTCCGCATCGCGGAGGTCGCCCCGCAGGGAACCCTCACACTCAACGGGGTCACCTTGTCCAACGGCAGCGCCGCCTCCGCCCCCACCGGCGACGGCGGGGGCGTCCTCACTCAGGGAGTCCTCCGGTTGAACGCCGGCCGCGTCACCGGCAACGCGGCGTCCGTGGCGGGCGGAGGGATCGAAGTGGCGTCCGGCGGCGCCGCGTACCTCGCCGACAGCACCGTGACCGGGAACACCGCCTCCGACGGCGGCGGCGTCCACGTCGACACCTCCGGCAGGCTGACCGTCAACGGCGGCGCCGTCGACGCCAACACCGCGACCGCCACCGGCGGCGGAGTGGCCTCCAACGGGACGACGGTGCTCAACTCGGCCTTCGTCCGCGGCAACACGGCCGGCGCCTTCGAAGGCGGCGGCGTCTTCACCGCCATCGGCCCGCTGACCGTCAACGGCGGTCGGATCAGCGGCAACACGGCCGCCTCGTACGGAGGGGGCGTCGCCAACCTCGGCAGCACCGTGCGTCTGATCGCCGCGTCGCTGGTCGGCAACACCGCCCACGTCGACGGCGGCGGCCTCTACAACCAGGCCGGCACGTCCCAGCTCTTCGCAGGGCGGATCACCGGCAACCAGGCGGACGGCGTGGGGGGCGGCGTCTTCCGGGCCGGCGGCACGGTCACGCTGCAGGGGACGCCCGTCAACGGCAACATCCCCGACAACTGCGCCCCGGCCGGCTCCGTCGGCGGCTGCGTCGGGTGAGACGGCGGACCGGCGGAAGGAGGCCGGCCGGGCTCCTTCCGCCGACTCGTCGGCGTCGTCAGCCGGTCTCGTCGTCGGGGCGCCGCTCCGGTGCGTGTGCTGGTGAGCGGGGGTGCAGACCGGGGCCGAGAGGCGGGCCGGCCAAGGGGGTGGGAGAGAGGTCGGTGGGTTCCTCGCCCGCCTCCAGGAGGGTGTCGGCGTTGCCGACGATGAGGGGGTCGGGGCGGCCGACGGCGTCTTCGTCCTTGCCGTCGTAGTCGATGCGCCACAGAAGGCTGCGCATCGCCTCCAGGCGGCCCCGGCGCTTGTCGTTGCTCTTGACCACCGTCCACGGCGCGCGCTCGGTGTCGGTCGCGCGGAACATCGCGACCTTGGCGGCGGTGTACGCGTCCCACAGGTCCAGGGAGGCAAGATCGGTGGGCGAGAGCTTCCACTGACGCACGGGGTCGACCTGGCGGATGGCGAAGCGGGTCCGCTGTTCGGCCCGGGAGACGGAGAACCAGAACTTGACCAACAGGATCCCGTCCTCCACGAGCATCGCCTCGAAGGACGGGCACTGCCGCAGGAACAGGTCGTACTGCTCCTCGGTGCAGAAGCCCATCACCTTCTCGACGCCGGCGCGGTTGTACCAGGACCGGTCGAAGAAGACGATCTCACCGGGAGCCGGCAGATGGGCGACGTACCGCTGGAAGTACCACTGTCCCGTCTCCCGCTCGGTCGGCTTGTCCAGGGCGACGATCCGCGCCCCACGGGGGTTGAGCCGCTCGGTGAACCGCTGGATGGTGCCGCCCTTTCCGGCCGCGTCCCGGCCCTCGCAGATCACCACCAGCCGGGCGCCGGTGTCCTTCACCCAGCTCTGCAGCTTGAGCAGCTCGATCTGGAGGAACCGCTTGGTCCTCTCGTACTCGACCCGCCCGATCTTGTGGTCATAGGGATAGTTCTCCTGCCATGTACGGATCGACGCCCCGGAGGAGTCCAGGAGCACGGGCTGCTCCGGTCGGCGGTCGTCCACGCTCAGCCCTGACAGCAGGTCCTGGGCCTCGGGCCGCTGCAACTCACGATCGTCCACGCCGCCCGACTACCCGTGCCGCACATGTCTAAGGCCTCGCACCGGCTCGCACACCCCGTGGTGAGGGGGCACGAGGCGGTGTGGTGGACCGTCGGCAGCGCCGGTACGGTGACCGCGTGGAGGGGGACCAACGAGCCTTGCACGCCTCGTCGTTCGGCGCGGCGGCAGCCGAGTACGCCGAGCACCGCCCGGACTACGCGCGGGCCGCGGTGCACTGGGCGCTCGCGCTCGCGCCCGGCCCGCGTGTGCTCGATCTCGGCGCCGGAACGGGGAAGCTGACCGCCACGCTGGTGGCGCTGGGCGTCGACGTCGTCGCGGTCGAGCCCGACCCGGCCATGCTCGGCGAGCTGCGCCGCTCACTTCCGGCCGTCCGTGCGTCGGCGGGCGGCGCCGAGGCGATACCGCTGCCGGACGCTTGCGTCGACGCGGTCCTGGCCGGCAACGCCATGCACTGGTTCGACATGGCCGTGGCGGGACCCGAGATCGCCAGGGTGCTGACTCCCGGCGGCGTTCTGGCCGGGCTGTGGAACGTCCTGGACGACCGGGTGGACTGGGTCGCCGGGCTCACCCAGGTCGGCGGGAGCGCGGCCGTCGGCCCGCGGGACACGGCAGCCGGCTGGCGCGCGGAGACGGCGAACGCCCACCGTCCGCGGACGGGCGCGGCCCCCCGGTTCGGCGCGCCGGAGCAGGCCGAGTTCCCGCATGGGCAGCGCCGCACCGCTGACTCCCTCGTCGCGACCCTGGCGACGCGCGCGGGAATGCTGGTCATGCCGGAGCGGGAACGGGAGGCGACGCTGGACCGGATTCGCGGCTTCCTGGCAAGCGTGCCGCAGACCGGCCGCGGCGAGTTCACTCTGCCGATGCTGACGGGCGTGCTGCGCACGCGGAGGCTGTGAGGCGTCACGCTGCGTGCCAGGTGTCCCGGTTCTCGACATGGCCTGACTGTCGTGACCGTTGTGGCCTGTGTGACGGCGGAGGCGCTGCGCTTGCGGTGGGCGGGGGCCGCTCGGCCGGCGACCCGTGACGGCACGGGGGGAGCAATGCTAGAAAGAACCGATGGACGACCGCTTTGCCCGAGTAAGACCGGTATCACCGTGGTCGCGACTGCGGAAGAACGCCCTGAGCGTCGCGGGGCAGATGTTCCTCCTGCAGGTGGCGCTGGTGGTGCTGCTCGTGGCGTTCGCCGTCCTCGCTCTCGTGCTGCAGTCACAGCGAGGCACGAGCGCCGAGGCGGAACGGCGTTCCGTGGCCGTCGCACAGACCTTCGCCCACTCCCCGGGCCTGCTCTCCGCCCTGCGCGGCCCCGATCCCGCGAAAGTCCTGCAGCCGCTGACCGAGGCCGGTCGCAAGTCCGCCGGCGTCGACTTCGTCGTGGTCATGGACACGAAGGGGATCCGCTACACCCATCCCATGCCGGACCGCATCGGCAAGCGGTTCGTGGGAGAGATCGAGCCGTCGCTCGCCGGGAAGGTCTACACGGAGAGCGTGCGCGGCCCCCTGGGGAAGGAAGTCCAGGCCACGGTGCCCGTGCGGGACGCCCGGGGTCAGGTGGTGGCCCTTGTCTCAGCCGGGCTGAAGGTCAAGAACGTGACCGGTCTGGTGGACCGGCAGATACCCATCATCCTCACCGCCGGGGCGGTCGCCCTGGGGGCGGCCACCGCGGCGACGGTCCTGGTGGGCCGGCGGCTGCGACGGCAGACCCACAGTCTCGCGCCGAACGAGATGACCCGCATGTACGAGCACCACGACGCGGTGCTGCACTCGGTGCGCGAAGGGGTGCTCATCGTCACCGGCGAGGGGCGGCTGCTGCTGGCGAACGACGAGGCCAGGCGCCTTCTGGAGCTGCCCCCGGACGCCGAGGGCCGGCAGGTCTCCCAGCTGCCGGGTCTCGAGCCGGAGATGGCGTCGCTGCTCGGCTCCGGACGCGAGGCCACGGACGAGGTGCACCTGGCCGGTCCCCGGCTGCTGGTGGTCAACCAGCGGCCCACGGACCGCGACGGAGGCCCGAAGGGCACCGTGGTGACGCTGCGCGACTCCACGGAGTTGCGGGCCGTGTCCGGCAGGGCCCAGATCACGGGTGAGCGGCTGAAGCTGCTCTACGACGCGGGACTGGGCATCGGCACCACCCTGGACGTGGTGCGCACGGCCGACGAACTCGCCCGGATCGCCGTCCCCCGCTTCGCCGACTTCGTCACCGTGGACCTGGCCGACGCCGTGCTGCACGGCGAGGAGCCGGCGGCCACGGCGAAGGGCATGCGCCGCGTCGCCGTCTGCGGCATCCGCGACGACCAACCGCTCTACGAGAAGGGCCGGTTGATCGACTTCGTGCCGTCCACGCCCCAGGCGCGCGGCTACGGCACCGGCCGCTCGGAACTGGTGACCGACCTCTCCACCGCGACGGGCTGGCACCGGCAGGACCCTGAGCGCACCGAACAGATCCTGGAATACGGCATCCATTCGCTCATCTCGGCTCCGATCCGCGCCCGCGGTGTCGTGCTGGGCATGGTCAACTTCTGGCGCTGCGAGGAGCACGCCCCCTTCGACCAGGAGGAGCTGTCGCTCGCCGAGGAACTGGTGGTGCGCGCGGCGGTCAGCATCGACAACGCCCGCCGGTACACGCGCGAGCACGCTCTCGCGGTCACCCTCCAGCGCAGTCTGCTGCCGCGCGGCCTGCCCGAGCAGAGCGCCCTCGACGTCGGCTACCGGTACCTTCCGGCTCAGTCGGGCGTGAGCGGGGACTGGTTCGACGTGATCCCGCTGCCGGGCAGCCGGGTGGCGCTGGTCGTCGGCGACGTGGTCGGCCACGGCCTGCACGCCGCCGCGACCATGGGGCGGCTGCGGACCGCGGTGCACAACTTCTCCACGCTCGATCTGCCGCCCGATGAGCTGCTGAGCCATCTTGACGATCTGGTCGGGCGTATCGACCAGGACGAGGCGTGCACGGAGAGTCCGGCCGCCGTCGTGGGCGCCACCTGCCTGTACGCGATCTACGACCCCGCGACGTGCCGCTGCACCATGGCGCGCGCGGGACACCTGGCCCCCGCGCTGGTCCGTCCCGACGGCAGCGTCACCTTCCCCGACCTGCCGTCCGGGCCGCCGCTGGGGCTGGGCGGCATGCCCTTCCAGTCGGCCGAGCTGGACATCGCCGAAGGCTCGCAGCTCGTCCTGTACACCGACGGTCTCATCGAGGACCGCACCCGCGACCTCGACGAGGGAATGGAGCTGTTGCGCAAAGCCCTGGCGGGACACCCCGCGCGCCCGCCGGAGGAGAGCTGTCAGGCCGTGCTGGAATCGCTGCTGCCCGGGCGTCCCACGGACGACGTGGCCCTGCTCATCGCCCGCACGCATGCGCTGCCGCCGGACCGGATCGCCGAGTGGGACGTACGGCCCGATCCGGCTGCCGTGGCCGGGGTGCGCGCCGCGGCCACCGGCCGGCTCGACGAGTGGGGACTGTCCGAGCTGGGCTTCGGCATGGAGCTGGTGCTGAGCGAGCTCGTCACCAACGCCGTCCGCTACGGCTGCGAGCCGATCCACGTCAGGCTGGTCTTCGACCGCACGCTGATCTGCGAGGTGTCCGACGGGAGCAGCACCTCGCCCCATCTGCGGTACGCCGCGACGACCGACGAAGGCGGCCGGGGCCTGTTCCTGGTGTCCCAGCTGACCGAACGCTGGGGAACCCGGTACACCCCGCAGGGCAAGGTCATCTGGGCCGAACTGGCGCTGCCGGACGACTGAGGAACAGGGCTCTTGACCTGGAGCGCGCTCCAGATACGAGCATGGGCGGCATGAACACCGACGAACCTCACGTCGTCCTGGGGACGATGGACTTCGGCACGCGTGTCGCCCCCGAGCGGGCTTTCGCGGTCCTCGACTCCTTCGTCGCCGGCGGCGGTGTCTGGCTGGACACCGCGAACTGCTACTCCTTCTGGGCCGACCCCAGTGGCGTCGGCGGCGCCAGCGAGCGCGTCATCGGCGCGTGGTTGCGAGCCCGCCCGGGCGTGCGCGAACGGGTGCGGATCGCGACGAAGGTCCGGCAGAACCCGCTCATCCCCCACTCGTGGCCGCAGAGCGCCGAGGGCCTCTCCGCCCGCGCGGTCCACGCCGGTGTCGAGGGGAGCCTGGAGCGCCTCGGAGTCGATCACGTCGACCTGCTGTGGGCCCACGCCGAGGACCGTGGCGTGCCGCTGGAGGAGACGGTCGACGCCTTCGGCGAGCTGGTCGCCAAGGGGGTGGCCGTGCGGGTCGGGGCGGCGAACCATGCCGCCTGGCGCGTCGAGCGCGCCCGGTCGTCGGCGCGGCGGCGGAACGTGGAGCCGTGGTCGGCACTGCAACTGCGCCACTCGCTCGTGCGGCCGCGCCCGCTCACCCCGCTCGCGGAGGCCGGTCATCGCATGCTCGCCGCCGAGGACCTGGACTACGCACGATCGGAGGGGCTCGCCGTGTGGTCGTACAGCTCGCTGATGTGGGGATCGTACGAACGCGCGGACAAGCCCCTTCCGCAGACCTATGATCACCCCGGAACCACCCGGGTGCTCGCCGTCCTGGGCGATGTCGCCGACGAGCTCTCGGCCACGAGGAACCAGGTCGTCCTCGCGTGGCTGATGCGCCAGGGGATCGATCCCATCGTCGGCGCCAGCCGGCCGGAGCAGATCGAGCAGGCGCTCGCCGCACGCCGGCTGCGGCTCGACGACGGACACCTGGCGCGCTTCGCCGAAGCGCGCTAGTGCCGTGACCGGAAAGGTTTGCCGGGAAGCTCGCGGCGTCCGGCGCGGTGGATCGCAAGGCGGAGCATCGCCCGTGTACTGGATGTAC